>NZ_VJZS01000009.1 GCF_007097385.1 Flavobacterium sp. ZT3R18 | reverse complement strand
ACATTTTAGTCGATAAAGTTAAAAAAAAAGACCGAACTTATTTTATATATTTTGCCTATATTTTACACCCCACCTGTCAGGGTTTAGAACCCTGACAGGGTTAAATGAACAAAAAAGCGGAAATTGATTATTCAATGACAAAATTATTAATTTCATTTAAATTTTGCTGTTCTTCGTGATATTGAATGAAATTATTAATATCCCCAAATATTTCAATTACTTCCTCTCTTTTTAGTTTTGTTGGTTTACTTGAAATTACCGTTTCATAAGACGACCAAGGATACAAACTCATTTGATTTACAAAACCATGATGAACTGGATTATTATGTATATAGTAAATCAATTTTTGAAAATACGTTTCGGAAGTAACCAACTTCCTTTCAAAAGTGGTTTCAAACAAACTTCCTGTTCTATTGTACCGCTTATTTATAGCCTGAGTATATGCATTAAACAAATGAGAAAACTGTCTTGACGGATCGATTACTTTTGGTTTTTCGGTTGTTGAGTAACTCAGTTCCCCATTATTTATTTCTGACTTTTCTTTTATCCGCACTAAAATATGAAAATGGTTTTTCAACAAACACCAAGCAAAAGTTTCGGCTACAGGTTCAATGTATTTTGCATACAAACGCAAAAAATGATAATAATTTTCGTTTTCCAAAAATATATCTATGCCGTTATTTCCCCTATTGTAGATATGGTAATAATTGCCGTGGAGGATTGGTTCTTTATATTTCCATTTTTTATGGTTTTACAAATAACCTTGTCAGGGTTTTGAACCCTGACAAGGTTATTTGTACACTTTCTTCAATACGATTTTTTCAGTTTCCTTAGCAATCATCCCTTGATAGTATTCTTTTAGCATCGGATAATAATCCGAAGAAACAATCGGCGTGTTTATTTGATGAGAAACCGATAACTGTATTTTATTTCCAGCTGCAATGGACATGAATTTAAAACTTCCTAAATTATCTTCCATATTCAGTTGAGCTGATTTTGGAAGTGTCTCCACAACATATCCCTCTGGAATATCTATATTGACAATGTATTTATCTGAGAAAGGAAACCCAAAATCCACAGGATATTCTCTAATCTCTTGCTTGAAAGGATTATGCTCTTTGGTAAAAAACAACAATGGATTGATGTACATTTTTTCTCCTATTAACTCACATAGATTGCTCCCTGTAAAAGAACACGTTTCAGTAATTGGCAATTGAACATCCTTCTCATTTGTTCTGGAATAGTCGGCTATTTCAATTTTTTCGTGTTCGTTTTCCAATTTCTCTAAGTACTCTTCCTCTTTTGTGTTTTCAACCTCCGATCTAAAACTCATCGCATTATGATCCGTTCTTTGCCTTCTCAATTTACCTGTAACTTTACCTGTTGCATCTATAGTATAATTCATAGTTATATTATCACTAGCAGCTTTTTTAGGCATTAAATCAACATCCTCTGATGTCCCATCTTTTCTAATCAGTCTTCCCATCCAATTTAAATCTCTAAATGGCAATACATTTGGAGTTGAAAATTTGCTTGTTGCATCCAAGAGTATCGTGCCTCCTGTAGTTTCTACTGCTGCTATCACATAATTAAAGGCTCCTCGATTAGGAAAAATGGAAATACCATTAGCACGTGTGCTCACTAATACGGGGTTTGCTTTTAATCCCGCAGTACGTAACATGGCGGTAAGCATTAAATTAATTTCGGCGACATTACCCGTTTTGTCTTTGTAAGCTTTTTTAACTCCATCATTACAGGAATAACCATAATATTCATTCCATTTTACGGTAGATCTCACATAATTTAAAACGGCTAAAATAATTTCATCTTCTTTTGTTAAACCAACAATAACCGCTTTTAAATCGTCTTCAAAATAACCCGTTTTATTGAGTTCTGGTCCAAAATCATCATAGTCATAAATGGTTTTTACTACTGAATTCCAGTCTGTAGAATACGGCGTTTGAGGTTTATTTGGATACTGCGTCATCGACAGTTCTTGCGATAAACTAGATGTATAATTATCAATATTATTCACAAATACCTCATCCTTCATGGCTGGCATATTCGAGGTAGTATACGTTGTTCTTGTTTCTTGATATTCTAATTTATCTGTTGAGTAACTAGTAACAGCAGGACCCACTTCACTTCTTTCTTTACTAGTAATTTGATATGTTTTTTGATTTTTTTCAACATTGATTTTCGGATTTACAAATCCTTTCATTTTAATATTATAAACAAAGTACTCTGGCACATACGTCTTATATTCAGAATAATCTATAGGAATATCGGTTTGAAAATAAAAATCTCTCAGCATACCAATGTTTTTTGTTCTTAGTGTATACTTGTATTCTAATACAGAACCTTCTTTAACATTTGGCATACTGATTTTCTTCTTACTCCAGTATCTGTCAATTTTTTCTTCAAAGACACCTTCGTTCTTTAGTTTTGTTTTTTCTATCTTACCGGCAACCAAATTATAGGTCACAGCGTCAGAAAACGAAACTTTTTCTTTATAATCGGAGTTTGATCTAAAGTTTACTACTTGGTTTGCCCAATCATATCCTTCTTTTTTATAAATTTTAATACGCATGGTTACTTCTGTAACAACATCAAAACCTTCTGTCTGTGAGTACTCAAAATTTGTAGCTCCTTTTTTAAACAAAATTGCAGCAACGGCAGCCGTATCTTTGGGGTGTGTTTTTTGTTCCAATTCGGCAATGGAGACTTTCCCTAATTTAAATTCTTGTGCATTTGCATTAGAAAAAAATAGGACTAAAAATAAAAAAAGGATTAGGTTTTGGGTTTTCATTTTTGGTTAGCTTTTGGTTAAAATTATTTTGGCATTGTCGTTTCTAGAAATTTGCTCCATAAAAAGGCGAAAATCATCGTATTCTTTATTGGTGTACAAACCTTTTTTCAAGAAAAACTTCCGTTTATAAATGATATTATTATCTTTTTTTACAATCTCTGCTTTATATTCCCCGAATTTTCCATTAATTTCAACATTCCCCGGAAGAAATTCGATTGAGAAATTAGCTGGCAAAGCGATTTCTATTTCATCAATATCAACAGAACCGCGTTGTATTTCAAAAGGCTTTTTTCGGTTTCGAATTCGTTTTATACTTTGAGTTAATGGATTAAAGGCATTTACGGTAAACATCATTTTATTGGCTGATACGTTTCCATAATTTACAGCACTTATTTCGGCATTTTCTGTAAAACTTATTTTATCTCTATCATTTTTGAAATTGATTTTATTAATTTTCAAATTATTAATAGTACTCCAATAGTCTTTATAAAAAGCCTCCCTTTCTGTTGGAGCAAGTTTTTCGTTATTGAATTTTTGATTGTATTGTGAACCCTCAGAAACAATACCTATTTTTCCTAACAAATCCCCATTTTCAGCAATGGAATAAGTTCCTTTGCTTATTTGGGTGTTATCTGCATCTTCATAAATTTTGGTTCTTACAATCTCTCCTCCTTCCGGTTTTATTACCAAAACATCCCTGTCGTCGGTAAAAGTTCCTTGATAACCAAAAGGATCTACTTGACTGGTGCATTCTAAAAAAACATATTTATCCTTATTGGGTATGGCCAGTATCATGTGATTCCCTTGCATCGAAACAAAATTGGTTTCAATATCACGTTTTTTTGAATTACCATATAAAACAGTATTATAAGACGGTACATCTACTGCGCTAAGAAGTGCTTTTGTATAGTTACTCAAAGCCTTGCAATCTCCATATCCCAAACGATCAACATCACTGGCTAACATTGGTTTCCAACCACCAATACCAATACTAATATTGACATATCTTGATTTTTCCTGAACGTATTTATAAATTATTTGGGCTTTCTTTATCGGGTCGGTTTCGGAGCCTACTAGAGATTTCATTTTTACTTTAGTTTCTTCCGACAAATCGGTAGTTCCCTCTAGAATTTTTTCACTGTACCATTTTCCAAATTCTATCCAAGTTTTAGCAGTTCCATCCACACCTTCCAAATGAAACAATTCTAATCCCATCATTACTCTTGGAAAAAGATAACTAATCGAAGGACTAGACGTTTCTTCTTTTTGAGCCAACATTTTTGTTGCTACAAAAGAAAGTTGAGTTGATGTTTCCTGTGTGTGTTTTATATTAAAATTCGAAAAATTGAATTCTTTGTATTTAAATCCAAGGTTTGAAGGATAACTTACATTGAGAATACTTTTTTCTACACTTACAAAATAATCATTCAAAGGCATCCATTGTGGGATAAAAGCAGTGTTTGACGTTTCTGTTTCGCTTTCAAAAACAACTGTAAATGGATATTGAATTGGGGTATAATCTAAGTAAATATAACGACTTTCAGAGAAAAGTGTGTTACCACTTACAGCACTTCGATCTCTAAAATTACCCCTTTTTATTTTTTTTATTTCTTTTCCAAAAGAATCGTAAACCGTTGCCAATATACTTTTTACTGGACTGGACTTGTCATAATTTTCATAGGCTTCAACAGCTTCAAAGCCCTTTTCATTCAAAACAGTAACAACACGCTTAATCTTAACATTCATACTACGCTGAGACGCAATAACAATATCAATTTGATTCAAACGAACAATTGCATTAGCATTTTCTTTGAGGCTATCGGAAATAGTTAGGGAACTGTAATCACTTTTTTGAGCAAAAAGGAATGTTGTAGTAAACAAAAAAGCAATAGAAATAGCGGAAACAAACTTGTAGGACATAAAAAATATTTAGTGCCGAAATATAAGAAAATTTCGTCTAAATAAAACCTAATTTACTCTTTATTTTTGCTATCCATTTGTATGGTAACTGGACCATCATTAAGCAACAACACTTTCATATCGGCGCCAAAAATACCGGTTTGTACTTTTTTACCCAATTCCTTTTCCAACTGTTTTACAAAATTTTCATAGAGCGGAATAGCAATTTCCGGCTTTGAGGCTTTTATATAAGAAGGACGATTTCCTTTTTTTGTAGAAGCGTGCAGTGTAAATTGACTTACCACAATAATATCGCCATCAATGTCTTGAATAGACAAATTCATGACGTGATTTTCATCATCAAAAATACGGATTTTGGTAATTTTACCCACCAACCAGTCGATGTCATCTTGGGTATCGGCATCTTCCATGCCCACTAAAACCAGTAATCCTTTTTGAATATTGGCTACTATTTTAGCATCTATGGTGACGGAGGCTTGAGAAACTCTTTGGAGAACAACTTTCATAGCCCCCTAACCCCTGCTACGACAAGCTCTGCCTCCGAAAAGGGGGAATTACAACGTAAATAAAAAAATTCAATCATATTTCAGAAAAATTAAGAAAACCATAAATCACAACAAATTTAAACACCACTATTAGAGTTCCCCCTTCGGGGGTTAGGGGGCTATTCTCTAGTTTTATCACTAATGATTCGATCCTCATTATAAACATCGGTACGGTAATGTTCATCGTCTCCTTCTAATATTTTAAGATAACTGTTATAGCGTGTCCATGAAATCTCATCTCTCCCCAAAGCAGCTTTTATGGCACAATGGGGTTCTTCTTTATGCAAACAATTATTGAACTTACATTGATCTTTTAATTTGAAAAATTCTGGAAAATAACCACTTATTTCTGACGGATCCATATCTACCATTCCAAAACCTTTGATTCCGGGGGTATCTATAATTTTGGCACCAAAAGACAAATCATACATCTCTGCAAAAGTGGTGGTGTGTTGTCCTTGTTTGCTTGCCACAGATATCGTCTTGGTTTTTAAATGCAAAGAAGGTTCCATCGCATTTACCAAAGTCGATTTCCCCACACCTGAATGTCCAGAAAACATACTCACTTTACCCACCATCATTTCTTGCAATTCTTCGACACCCTTCATTTCGGTTGAAGAAACTCTCAGGCATTTATATCCTATTTGCTGATACACATGTTGCATGTACAATTGTTCATCGAGCGTGGCTTCGTCTAAAGTGTCTATTTTATTAAACACCAAAACAGCTTCAATCCCATAGGCTTCGGCAGTTACCAAAAAACGATCGATAAAATTGAATGTGGTCGGCGGATTATTTATGGTTACCAACAAAAAAACGCGATCAATATTAGAAGCAATAATATGCATTTGATGCGATAAATTTACCGCCTTACGAACTATATAATTTTTCCTGTCGTGAATTTTATGGATTGTTCCTGTAACGACATCCGAGGTTTCTTCTAGTTCATAATCTACCACATCGCCAACCGCAATAGGATTGGTGCTTTTAATTCCCTTGATTCGGAATTTCCCTTTCATACGGCATTCTATAAAATCTCCTTGTTCGGATTTTACGGTGTACCAACTTCCTGTAGATTTGTAAACGAGTCCTGTCATAGAGGATTTTTGATTGAAGATTAACGATTTTAGATTTCTGATTTAAAACCTAAGACTTTGCAAAGATAGAGGATTTTTGAAGGATTTTTGATTGAAGATTAACGATTTTAGATTTCTGATTTTAGAGGACTCTAGAATAAACAAAAAATCCCAAAACATAAAGCCTTGGGATTTTTGATTTTAGATTAACGATTTTAGATTTATGATTTAAAATCTAAGATTCTGCAAAGAAAAATGATTTTAGATTTCTGATTTTAGAGGACTCTAAAATAAACAAAAAATCCCAAAACATAAAGCCTTGGGATTTTAGATTTTAGATTAACGATTTTAGATTTATGATTTTTAGAAGACTTTAAAACAACTAAAAAAGTCAAATTTACGACTCCCGAAACAATGTCGTTTCCTTAAGAATAAAAGTATCTGGTTTGTCATTTCGACGATAGGAGAAATCACACTAGAGACTCACTCAATACGAGTAATGAGTATGAATAGCGGGTGTGAGTAGCTAATGTGAGTTTCTAGTGCGATTTCTCCCGTTGGTCGAAATGACAAAAAAAACCCTTAAGAAAACGACATTGACTCCCGAAATCTAAAATCACAAATCGTTAATCCTCTCCCGATAGCTATCGGGACTTAAATCGTTCTATGCATTCAAGATTTTTTCTTGGTGTCCAATACTTTCTTGATGAATGGCTTTGAACATTTTAAGAACAAACTCTTCTGTAAGTCCTTTTTTCTCTCCATCCAAAATCATTTTTCCTAGAATTTCGTTCCAACGATTGTTTTGTAATACCGCAACGTTTGCGTCTTTTTTTACTTTACCAATTTCTTCAGCCACTTTCATACGTTTTCCTAACAATTCTAATAAAGTAGCATCTAGAACATCAATATTAGCTCTTAATTTTGACATTTTTTGAGTAAATTCATCAGACACGTCGTTCTGTTTTCTTACTCTCAAATCAATAAAAATTTGTTTCAAAGCGTCTGGCGTCACTTGTTGGGCTGCGTCACTCCAAGCATTGTCTGGATCTATATGCGTTTCGATAATCATACCATCGTAATTTAGATCTAATGCTTGTTGAGTTACCTCAAGTATCATATTACGATCTCCTGTAATGTGTGATGGATCAATAATCAAAGGCAAATCAGGGAATTTATTTTGCAATTCGATCGCAATTTGCCATTCTGGAATGTTTCTGTATTTCGTTTTTTCGTAAGTCGAAAACCCTCTGTGAATCACTCCCAATTTTTCTATACCTGCATTATACAAACGCTCTACACCACCCAACCACAAAGATAAATCCGGGTTTACAGGGTTTTTTACCAAAACTATTTTTTTAGTTCCTACTAATGCATCCGCAATTTCTTGCATCGCAAAAGGGTTTACCGTTGTTCTGGCTCCAATCCATAATACATCAATATCATATTCCAAAGCCAATTTTACGTGAGCTGCATTTGCAACCTCAGTACCCATTAGCAATCCTGTTTGTTCTTTGGCTTTTTTCAACCATTTCAAACCTATTTCTCCAACACCTTCAAATCCTCCTGGACGCGTTCTTGGTTTCCAGATTCCAGCTCTAAAAACGCTAACGTCTGAGTCTTTCAATTCGTGAGCAATTTTCAAAACTTGTTCTTCTGTTTCTGCACTACAAGGCCCCGCAATTACGAATGGGTGGGTCAAATTGAATTCATTCAACCAATTTCTCAATTCTTTCTTATTTTCCATCTTTTTTAGTTTTCCCCACCCCAGCCCTCCCCGAAGTGGAGGGAGCCGTAAATGGATGATTGTTATTAATTATTATTTTATTATGTGTTGTTCATTTTTTGAAATTGCAATTGATTTTATTGCAATTGACTACTTTTTCATTCCGTTTAAGATCTCTTTTATTTTATTGACACTTTGCATTTCGTTGTAAATAGCGTCGTAATCATCGTTTTCTAAAAGCTCTTTAAACTTAGATAAATTAGCTATATATTCTTCCAATGTTTTGACTACCTGCTTTTTGTTTTGTTTAAAAATAGGCGTCCACATCGCTGGAGAACTTTTGGCCAAACGAACGGTACTTTCAAAACCAGAACCCGCCATATCAAAAATATCCTGTTCGTCTTTTTCTTTATTGATTACCGTTTTCCCCAGCATAAAAGAACTAATGTGTGACAAATGCGACACATAAGCAATATGTTTATCATGCGATTTCGGATCCATGTAGCGAATTCTCATTCCAATTGCTTTAAAAAGCCACAATGCTTTTTCTTGTAATTTGAAAGTCGTTTTTTCTACTTCGCAAATGATATTCGTTTTCCCATTAAACAATCCTTTTATCGCCGCCGATGGTCCCGAAAACTCTGTACCTGCTATGGGATGCGTTGCTATAAAATTTCTCCTTTTTGGATGATTCGCAACCGCTTCACAAATAGGCACTTTAGTAGAACCTACATCAAAAACAATGGCACTATTTGGAACTAGATCCAGTACTTTTGGTAAAAGCGCAATTGCAGTATCAACAGGAACCGAAACGATCACAAAATCCGCATTGGCTATATCTTCAAAAACCGCCGCTTCATCAACAACTCCAAGTGCTATTGCTTCCTGCAAATGATTTTCGCTGCTGTCAATTCCAAAAATCCTTGCTTCAGGATATAATGCTTTAGCGTCTAATGCTATTGAGCCTCCAATTAATCCAATTCCTATTACGTATATATTCATTTTATTCAATTTCAATGTCAATGTCAATTGCAAAAATCAATATCAATTACAATGTCAATTGCAATATCAATTTCAATTTTTCGTATAAATTCAAGCAGTTAGTTAGACGCGATAAATCGCGTCTGTACGCGTTATGCAAATCTATCTATCGCTTCTTGTACTTTTTCTTCTTTTACACAAAGTGCAAATCTTATATATCCTTCTCCATTGCTTCCAAAAATGGTACCTGGAGTTATAAAAATATGTTTTTCGTATAATATTTTATCGATAAAATCCTCGGCAGAGGCTACTCCTGCTGGCAGTTTGGCCCAAACAAATAATCCAACACCGGCTGTATACACTTCACAACCTAACTTTTCAGCCAATTGCTCTGTAAGCACACGACGTTTTTTATAAATGGCATTCATTGATTCAAACCAAGATTTATCACTTTTTAGGGCTTCAACTGCTCCTTTTTGGATTCCGTAAAACATTCCGCTATCCATGTTGCTTTTGACCTTAAGAACCGCATCAATCAAAGTAGCATTTGCCAAAATCATTCCTACTCTCCAACCTGCCATGTTAAACGTTTTACTCAAAGAATTCAATTCTATAGCGACATCTTTGGCTCCTTCTATTTGCAACAAACTCATCGGTTTATCATTCAAAACAAAACTATACGGATTGTCATTGATTAATAATATGTGGTGCTTTTTGGCGAAAGCCACTAATTTTTCAAACAATTCCAAACTTCCTCTTGCTCCTGTTGGCATGTGAGGATAGCCTATCCACATGATTTTTACTTTTGATAAATCTAACTTTTCTAAAGCGTCAAAATCAGGTTCCCAGTTATTCTTTTCTTTCAGATCATAATAAACCGGTACAGCTCCAACTAGATTCGTTACCGAAGTGTAGGTTGGATAACCCGGATTTGGAATCAAAACGTGATCTCCTTCATTCAGGAAAGCCATAGAAATATGCATAATCCCTTCCTTGGAACCAATTAAAGGTAAAATTTCAGTATTGGAATCTAAGGCAACTCCATAATTATTTTGATAGAAATCAGCCATTCCTTTTCTAAGCTCAGGCAATCCTTGATAACTTTGGTATTGATGAGCGTTTTCGTCATGCATTGCCAAAACTACGGCATCTATAACCGCCTTTGATGGTTTTAAATCCGGACTTCCAATTCCCATATTGATGATTGGTTTTCCCTCTGAGGCCAATTGTCGTACTTCTCTCAACTTGGTTGAGAAATAGTATTCTTCAATTATATCAAGACGTTTTGCTGTTTTAATCATGGCAATTTATTTTAGTATTCCTACTTGTAATTTATCTTTTGTTATTTTCCCTTTTTAGGGTCTCGTGTTTTTATATTCGCCCAATACTTTAAAATACTCGGCCATTATAGTCAACAGTGCTTTGGCCTTGGCGTAATCTTCATATTTCTCGAAAGTAACATCTACGAAAAAAGAATATTTCCAAGGGGTTTCTATTTTTGGCAACGATTGTATTTTGGTTAAATTCAATTTACAATCACTCATTACATTCAGTACCGCTGCCAAACTCCCTCGTTTGTGATCCAATTCGAATTTGATGGAAGCTCTATTGATTTCGTTTTCATCTGTAAATTCTTTTTCCTTTTTGATAATTACAAAACGAGTCATGTTATTGTTTATCGTTTGAATTTCTGGAGCCAAAATCTCTAAATCATACAATTCCGATGCTGTTTTGCTGGCAATGGCTGCAATTCCTTTTAGTTGCTTTTCGTGGATTCTTCTGGCGGTTTCGGCAGTATCCTTGTCTTCAACCAATTTTATGTTTGGATATTTTTTCAAGAACTCCATACATTGCAATAAAGCCATCGGATGAGAATGCACTTCTAGAATATCTTCTATCTTTTGACCTTTGAGTGCCATTAAATTTTGGTGAATGTCTAAATAATGTTCTCCTATAATGTGCAAATTATTTTTGTCAATCAATGCGTAATTTGGAATGATCGGACCCGCTATAGAGTTTTCTATAGCCATTACCGCTTGATCTGATTTCCCAGTCATCAAACTAGCTACCAATTCCTCAAAAGACAGACATTCATCTACCTCAACATTTTGATAAAAATAGTCTTGAGCCACTTGATGGTGGAAAGATCCTTTAATTCCTTGTATTGCAATCCTCACCCCTCCCGATAAACATTGGGACTCCAAAGAAGAAGCTGTAGCTTCTGTAGGATTTTGTGTTTGTACTGACATGTTTGCTTAATTTTATATCAAAAAAAAATCCTGATTTTCATCAGGATTGTATATTAGTTTTATTTGTTTTTTATTTTTCAAATAACCATAGCACAATCCCTTACTTCCTAAAGAAGAAATAAAAAGAGTTGCTAAAATAAAAACGGTTAGTTGTCATTGTATTGTTTGTTGTTCAATTATTTAATGCAAATGTATGACTTATTTCAACTCAACCAAAAAAAAGAAATCTTTTTATGTAACAAAAAAAGATTTCTTTGTTAAAAGCGATTTTGACTCCTAATTCCATAAAAATAAGACATTTCGGAGTACTAAAATTATTGATTTCAGAACAGCAAAACCGATAGAGAACCTCCTTTTTAGTGAAAAACACTGTTTTTTGAACCCTTTCCTTTTGAATGTTGATGAAAAACGGTTCATTTCAGGGTTAATCTAAAGCTGTTGTGCGTGCGTGAGGGATAAAAGCTAGCTACCGAAGTAGCGCGGATAGCCCGACCCCGTTGAGCGAAGGGGCGAATATGCGGTACTATACTTAAGCCCCTTTGCTCAACGGGGGCACGCCCAAATGATTTTTATTTAGGTAATACTTTGTGAGATCCATTTCTTGCCTTCGGAGATTCTGGTGACTACCATGGCAGAGACCAAATCGCCATTGGCATTTAACAAGGTTGCGATTGGATCTACCAAAGTTCCTATAATCATGGCGGCTGGAAGGGCTTGCTCCATTGGGAAACCATAGACTGTGATGGCGAGGATCTCTCCTATATAACCGCCGTTTGGGATTCCTCCTTCGACCACGGATACGATTATGGTGATGCCGATTGCGGTTAATAAAGTATAGGGATCCGTGAAATCCTTGCCGAATAAGGCGAAAATAACCGCGATTTTGACAATCGACGACATGCTCGAACCGTCTTTGTGCAAGGGCGCTCCGAGCGGAATTACCAGATTGCGTATGTGACTTGGAATGTTCATTTGCTCTGCTGCTTCGAGATTGGCGGGGATGGTAGCGATACTGCTGCAGGTTCCTACGGCAGTTAATGCGGGGGTGATGTTGTTTTTCCAAAATATTTTGAGCCCTTGATTTCCTCCAGCGAAAAAAGCATACAAACTGAAAAAGAAAATGAAGTAAAAACTACAAACCGCGTAATACAGTGCCAATGGCTTGGCATAAGCGCCGAATAATTGCGGTCCAAAGATACCGACTTGATAAGCAAAATAAGCACCTAGACCAATTGGGGCCGTTTTCATTATGAGGTGCAGTAATTGCTTCATTACTTCATTACCCGAGTTAAGGAACCTCGCAAAATCTTTTCCTTTTTCGCCTGCGCGTAAAGTTGAAAAACCAATTAGAAAGGAAAACAGTATGAGCGCCAGCATATTTTTTCGGGACAATATCTCGTAGAAATCGTTAACCGTTAGCAGTTGTGTGATTTGAGAACCGGTGCTGCTTTCTTTAATGGTTTCTAATGCGACTTTTGAGATTACTATGCCTTGATGAATTGGAAAAATCAAAACACCAATAATCATTATAATCGCCGAAATAATTACGGTTGTTAAAAATACTCCTAAAACTATTCCGAAAAGCTTTCCGAGTTTTTCGGTTTTTTGTAAATTGGCAATGGAGGAGGAAATAGTAAAAAACACCAGCGGAATGATGGCTGTAAAAAGTAAATTCAGAAATATATCGCCTAATGGTTTTATAACTTCTACACCATTTCCGAAAACTAAACCTAAGATACTGCCAGCGAATATTCCGCCAAGGAGTAATAGAATACTGCTGTAATTTTTTAAGAAACTGCTTGATTTATTATTTCCCATATTGATTTAGTTTATTGTAAATATATAAATCTAAAAGTTCAAAAATACTATTAAATAAAAAAAGCACTCGAAAACGAGTGCTTTTTTTACAACCAAATACAATTAAGTACTAGAAATTTTTAGAAATCCCAACACTTGCCTGTTTTCCAAAAGTGAAAGCAAAAGTATTTGTAGCATCTGATGCTCCATCATTCTTTAATGAATCATACCCCAGTCCACCTATTGAAAAGTTAAGACAAAATCCTTTTTTCAAATCTACTCCTACTGCAGGAACTAAACCGATATAAAAACCATCACCTTTTATTTCTTTCGAAAACGGAATGTTATTAGACGATTTAGCAGATTGCATTCCAACTCCTAAATCACCAAATATAGAAAATACTCCAGCAAGAGGTTGAGAATAACGTAAGAAAGCGCCTAATCTAAAATCATTTTCTTTATGTTCAACAATAACATTTCCAACTCTATCTGAATTCTTTGAGCTTCCAACAGCAGTTTCAATACCAACGGTCATATTGTCAGAAAATTGGTAACCTACTTTAGGAGCAAACTCGAAATAATTAGCTTTTAAATCTCCCGTGTTTTGTGAAGCGTACCCAATATTTCCTGCTACTAAAACAGAACCTTTTTGAGCGTTTGCAAGACTTACGAAAGCCAATGCTGCAATAATGATTGCTTTTTTCATTTTGATATTTTTTTTAAATTAATACTATGCCATTTTCAATAACTATGCCATTACCTCTGTTTTTAGTACTTTTTTTATCGGAATAATCACATATCTTTAACTGTTAACTTGTTGCCTAATTTAAATTAACATGTCAGTCTTGTCATAAAACAATCTTTTCTATTTACTTTTGTGGCAAAAAGAAAGTCATGTCAATAGAAGTAAAAAACATTTCGAAATCTTACGGTGCTCAAAAGGCACTGGACAACATTTCATTTTCTGTTCAAAAAGGAGAGATTGTTGGTTTTTTGGGTCCTAATGGTGCCGGAAAATCTACTTTGATGAAAATTTTGACGACTTACCTTCGTGCTGATACGGGTGTTGCGCTTGTCAATGGCTTTGATGTAAACACTCAGGAAAAATCGGTACAGCTTTCTATTGGATATTTGCCAGAGCACAATCCGTTGTATTTGGATTTGTACGTGAGAGAATATTTGGCTTTTAATGCTGATGTCTATAAAGTCGAAAAATCCAGAATCGAAGAAGTGATTCAGCTGACGGGTTTATCCACCGAAAGTCATAAAAAAATAGGACAATTGTCTAAAGGGTATCGCCAACGTGTGGGATTAGCCAATGCTTTGTTGCACAATCCCGATGTTTTGATTCTAGACGAACCCACAACCGGATTGGATCCCAATCAATTGGTCGAAATTAGGAATGTGATTAGAAACGTAGGGAAAGACAAAACCATTTTTCTATCAACACACATTATGCAAGAAGTAGAAGCGATTTGCGATCGAGTAATTATAATTGACAAAGGACAAATAGTTACCGATAAAAAACTAGACACTTTAATCTCTGCCAATAAGGAGCAAGTAATCGAAGTCGAATTTGATTTAAAAACAGAAGCTGAACTGATTGCTCAAATTCCACATCTAAAATCGTTCAAAAATACTCACGAAAACTCTTGGGAATTGACTTTTGTTTCAGACAAAGACATGCGCCCAACCGTATTTGATTTTGCTTATGATAATGGTTTAAAAACTTTACAACTCAACCAGAAGAATAAAAATTTGGAAGCGGTATTTAGGGAGATTACGAAGTAGTTGGCGGTTTTCAGTCGCAGTTCATCATAAAAAACAAGCCCGTTTAACAAGGCATTAAACGAGCTCGTTTTCAAAAAAACTAATATACTTAAAACCAATTTAAAACTCTAATTCACACATTTACAAGAACTCTCTCTTCCGTCAAAGTCATATCCAAGAGTTAACATATGAGTCCCCGCATTATAATTTTGAAGCTCATTTAAACTAGCATTAAATGAATAAGCCACAAAAAATTTATTTTGTTTTAAGCCAAACAATGGCGCAATTGAATTAGGCTCAAAATTCTGATCTGCTAACATTCTTAAACTCAAGCCAGCCCAAATATAATTTTTCCCACTCATTTTTCGGATCTTAAAATTAAGATCGGCACTTGAACGTCCATCACTTTCATAAATCTGATAAAAAACAGATGGTTCGAATTCTAAAGAGGTAAACCTGCTTTTCACAACAAATCCAGAATACAAATAATAATTTCTGATATTAGTCGGTTCGCCACTTATTGTTGACTTAATCTTTCTATCTAATATATTTACTGCATTAAAAGCAAAAAAGAAGCTTTCTAAGCGATATAAAAAGCTTAAATCAAAATTAGAGTTAATCTCATTATAACTTTGCACGGTAGGATCCGAAGAATTAATATTAGAGATATCAATATTGAAATTAGTAAATTTATAGGATAAGCCAAATGACAAAAATTGATTATTATACTCTGATAAAGTAAGATGATGGGCATAACTGACTTGCCCTCCTTTTTGAGACGTATTTCGATTCTTATCATTAAATAGTACGAGTCCTACACCAGAACGATCTGCAATTCGAGCATCAAATGATACCGATTGTGTTTGTGGAGCATCTTTTACCCCAAGCCATTGTGTTTCTCCCGTGAAACGCAATTCATAAAATTCACCAATACCAGCAAAAGCAGCCGAAATCACAAATGGATTATCTGCAAGATATTGACTTGTTGCTGCCATTTTAAACTCTTGTCCATACATGGCAGGGGCAAGAATTATAAAAAACAATGTTATTATTTTCTTTTTCATTTTCTTAATTTATCTAAATAAAGTCATTCCTCCTACCAATTCTCTCTTATCATTACCATTGTTTGTTTTAATAACATACCAATAATCTCCCGAAGGCAAAGGTTTTCCTTGATAAGTACCATCCCAACCCAATTCATTATTTCCTTTGAACCTGGCTATCAAACGTTGGTACCTATCATAAATAGACACTTCAAGATTTGGATAGTCCTCAATTCTTGTTGGATACCAATGATCATTTGTACCATCTCCTTCGGGAGAGAAAAATTTAGGGAATTCAATTCCTAAATAATCTAAATATTTACTTTGTGAAGTATAGCATCCATTTGAATCTTTGACATAAATAGTGTACTTTCCAGAAGCATAAATCTTAATATCTGGATTAATAGTATATTCATTTGCATGATTAAGGCTGTATTCATATGGCCCTGTACCTCCTGAAGGAAGAATCCTAAATTGATTTGACCCTAAATCTGTTATAGAAAAATCTGGCGTTTCAATGTTTTGAATAACTTGAACAGTATCAATTGAGCTACAACCAGTTGCTGTGTTTTCAACTTTCAAAGTGTACATCCCAATAGTTGATACTGTAGGAGTCAATGTATTTGCTCCCATTACTATTTTGCCTCCTGTCCATGTATAGGCCATGTCCTTCCCAGTTGTAGATCCTGTCCCGTCTAATTTTACTGTTGAAGAAGTACATGTTATTTCATTGGCAACACCTGCATTAGCAATAGGTATATCCGCTTTATTAGTAACGTCAACAGTATCTGATTGTTTACATCCAAAAGCTATATTAGTAACCGTTAAAGTATAAGTCCCGACAGCACTTACAATTGGCGTCAATGTAGTGCCTCCACTAACAATTGTGCCACCTGTCCATAAATAGGTAGAACCTACTGTACTAGAACCTACTCCATTTAAACTCACTGAAGAAGATTTACAAGTAATTTCTTTGGCAATTCCAGCCTCTGAAATAGGATTAATCTCTGTTACCATTACTTTGGCAGTAGCTGGTACGGCACAAACTCCAGTTGGTAAAACTGTATAAATATAGTCTTTTGCTCCGCTCTTATTCCATGTACCACCAGTATCTGGAGTACCACCCAACTTAGCAAATAATAACGCATTGGTTGGAGTCGTTCCGGAACAAATTGTCAATGTCCCATTGGTTCCGGCATTTGGAGCGGCTTGCGTTGTTACTGTTATTGTAGCTCTTGCTGCCAAAGTACATGGTGCAATTGCATTTACTGTATAGGTATAGACATTTCCAATTTTTGACCAAGTACCTGTCGCATTTGGAGTTCCGCCCAACTTAGCAAATAATTCTGCATTGGTCGGAGTCGTTCCTGAACAAATTGTTAATGTACCATTTGTCCCAGCATTTGNNGTTCCGCCCAACTTAGCAAATAATTCTGCATTGGTCGGAGTCGTTCCTGAACAAATTGTTAATGTACCATTTGTCCCAGCATTTGGAGCGGCTTGCGTTGTTACTGTTACTGTAGCGGTTGCTGCCAAAGTACATGGAGCAGTTGCATTTACTGTATAGGTATAGACATTTCCAATATTTGACCAAGTACCTGTCGCATCTGGAGTTCCGCCCAACTTAGCAAATAATTCTGCATTGGTCGGAGTCGTTCCTGAACAAATTGTCAATGTACCGTTGGTTCCTGCGTTTGGACTTACCAACATAGCTGCATTGCTCAACGCTACAGGTACAGACGTACAACCTCCGTTACCTGAGGTTACCGCATATGGTGTTCCAACTGTCATTCCGCTTACCAATCCTGCCGTGTCTACTGTTGGACCAGCTGGGACAAAAGTATAGATATTGGCAGCATTATAATTACCAATGGTAGAGGTTCCCGCAGCAGAACAAGTAGGCGTTGTTGGTGTAATTATTGGATCTTCTATACTTCCCGACTTCAATGGATTACGAAACCATTCACTTTGAGCAGAAGCACAAGTTCTACTTTTAGCAGTTATAGCATATTGAGTCCCAAGAACCATTCCATTTATGATACCTGTTGCAGGATCAATTGTAGGACTTGAAAATGGTGGATTAAAAATATAGGTATTGGCAGGATCATAATTATCAATCTTAGAAATACCATCTGCCGAACAAGTAGCCGGAGTAATTTTAATTGTAGGAGTCGCTGGATTTGTACAAGGAGTTGACGAATCTGCTTTACAAGTAAAACTCTCAACCGAAAAACAAGTACCAGAAGGCCCTGTAGGAGTAATGAAAACTTCTACATTATCTGAATCATTCAACGATCCTAACGTATAAGTTGACACATTCCCTACAGCACCTACATTCACACGAAATCCGCCATTTACTTCATATTCAACCAAATAACCTGTAGCTCCCAAAACAGGAGTCCAATTGAATGTTACCGAGGTTATTGTAGAAGTTCCACATGTAATAACAGTTTTTGGACTTACTTTTACCTCATTCGAAAATAATAAGGGACTACTACAAACACCATCATCCAGATTCGTTAAATTTAAGGTTACATCTGCCGTAACTCCTGGTATAATAATATCAACTTTACCAGTAGCGTCAATTGTTACAGTGGTCGGTGTGCCTCCTGTATTATACGTTATCTTGTTTCCTATTGTTCCTGTTAGCTTAAAAATAGCATCACTTCCTGAACAGATCGGACTATTTGAACTCGAGTTCACATAAGGTGTATTACGTACAATCACCGTATTAGTAACTGTTACATCATTACTACATTTATCATCACTCACATTTGTTAGATTCAAGGTTGGATTATCAATATAGTTCGAGACTATAACATGAAGCTTCCCATCTGTTCCTATAGTCTGAGGAGTACTACTTGTGGCAAATCCCGTATAACTCACTTTATTTCCTGGCGTTCCTTCTATGATAAAATCGGCAGGAGAACCAAGACAAATTGGGCTAATTGAACTCAATGTCGCTACAGGCATCTCGTTTACATCTACTTGAATATTTTTCGGAACAGTAATATCAGTAACTCCATCACAATTTTTAACATTACATGTTACTGTATAAAGGCCTGCATTTATAGCCTGTGCATTATCAATAGATGGGTTCTTTGCTGTACTTGTAAAACCATTTGGCCCTGTCCAAACATAAGTAGTCCCTGGAGGCAAAGTACCATTTACATCTAGATTTAGAGTAGTACCAGCACAAACAGGAATAGGGCTAATGACTGTAGGCGCAAGTACTACATTTCTTGTCACCGTTAGTATTTTCTTTATAGAAGTAATTGGACATTCATAAGAAATAATCTCCAAAGTATATTCACCTGAATCAGTAGGTTTAGCATTTGTAAGCGTATAAATTTTATCTGTTGAAACAACAAATCCTGACGGATTTATCCATTTATAAGTAATACGGGAATCGGTGTCAAGATACCTTTTCAAAACAGGAAGTAAATCTTTGCCAGCATCATAAGTTACACTAAAATCAACATCATATCCTTCACAAACTTGATCTGGCATTGTTGCTTTGTATTTAATCTCATCAAATTCATCTACATTAAGTAACAACATCTGAATACCGTATAAATTTGAGCCATATCCAATATTCCTAAAACCTATTTTTTGTGGTTTATTACAATCTTCATCTACATATATGCAATGTAATTTCCCTGGATTACTATAACGGGTATCCGTTCTTCCTCCTTGAAATTGAGGTTGGGTTTCAAGAACCGAAGCCCATTTACGAGAATCTACTAGCGCTCCATTATCTATAGGTATAGCTGGTTCTTCTCCGTCAATTGGAGTAGTGAAATTTTTCTGCTCTATATACATTTTACCCTTTACATTCGCTACATCTAAGTTATTACGAACACCTGCATAAACACCCTTTTTATCTATAAGGCCATTACCATGCAAACGATAATATTTCCCTTTAACGGTTTCAGCCCCAACTTGAAATTCTATATTATATACATACAAGCCGTTTTTCTGCAATTTCCAAACGAATCTGTCTGGAGCAAGATTCCAACTCTTATAATAGTCCGCGCTATTAATGACACCGCCAGTTATAGCAGGATCAGCAGAAGTGGTGATTAAAGAATGACCATCTATTCCACCTGGAAAACAAGGCCCAGGCCCATTAATATTAGGTTGCGAACAACCTCCTTGAAATGGCCCTGCATAGCCCCCATCATTGTTTCTGAAAGTTTGAGTTGCCGTTATTCCTCCGGTAGAATATTTTACTATATCAATTTTACCGGGTAGATTGTTCAGTTGATGATACCATCTTTGGAAAGAAGCACCAGAACCCCTATCCCAAGTCCATTCATCTCCATAAGTATTATTTTGCGTCTCATACAAATGTATCCTATTATCATGGCTCATATATTGTGATCCACCAGCTCCTTGAAAAGTAAGCATATGCACTTTCTTACCTGGTGTTACTTTACAATCCAAAATACGCTGATTGTTCACCCATGTCTCAGTAGGTTTCCCTTCTACTTCCTTAATCACGGTTTTACAAATATCCACCATTAATGCCCGTGAGGTTGTTAAATCATTATTTGATGTAAACCTTCTATAATACTCTTCGTTAAAATTTTTAAAGAAATTATTATCCTCAATATACATCTTATACATTGCCGCAGAACCCATACCATAACGTTCCCAATGTGCCCCCATGCCAATATTACTTGCCCAAAAATTGGTATTGGTTAATTGTGAGGTATTCTGAAAGTCGTAATCCCAGTCAAAAGGATATCCTGGTTCATTACTCCAATGTCGACTTAAGCCCGTTGAACTCCCAGAATAATAACCTGGGTAGGCCTCTATAAATTTATCCATTACAATTGCGGCAACGCAATCCGCCATCGATTCTTCAAAACCAGCCAAAGTAGATTCAGTATGCCATAATTTATTAGTAGTCAGACATACATTATCACGCCAAGCATGAATCAATTCGTGAACCATCAGACGTGGCTGTGTCATTTTCCCTGAAGCATCCGCAGTATACTGAGTAGTAATCCTATTAGGTCCATTCCAAAATGTATTTGTTCCGGCCGAATTCCCATCATTGACGACATCCACCGTATAGGCATGGGAAGAAGGTCCATATACTTGAGCTATGATCGGTATTACTTTATCGTAAAAGTCTTTCATATTAGTTACTTCACTAGCTGTAAACCCACTTTTCCCATTGGTACCAAAATTAGTTTGAATATTCACAGACACAATATTACCAGCAGCCCCAAAGGGTTGAAAAGTAAAATTTAATGGCCCAACTACCGTATCTACCCCTCCATTATAAAGATGGAAATAAAAATCTTGTCCTACAGTTAATACTGATCCTAAAGCCGCTGAAGACAATTTCAACTCTTCGAAACTATACCCCCCTGTAGATTTATCACTGGTATTTAATCCTTGGCCCCATTTTATATTTTGAGAATTAGGACCTTTTGGTACAGAACCCGTACCTATTGAAAAACCATCAAAACCTCCGTCTGACCAATTTACAAAAACACTATATAAGCTCTCGACACTACCAATATACGTTGTAGGAATTGGAACTGCAGCTGCAGCAAGGGCTCCAGCTACACCTACTGCTTTCATTTTGCCTTGCTTATTTGATCTAGCAGGCATGGGTAATGGAGGCGATACAATTGAAGGTTTACAGCCTACTGGAACCGGAGAAATAGAATTCGGATCGACTTGGGCAAAAATCGAGTAGGTTAAAAAAAAGAGTAGAATATATAATTTTTTCATAGCAAACATTGACATATTAATCGATAAAAAACACATTTTATCGACGAAATAAAAGTATGCCTTTAGATCGAAAACATTATGATTCTAAATTACTCAATGTTAATACTAAATTAACACATTAATAACATCATGGTTTTTAAAAAATCACAAAAAAATACGCAAACTATGTCATTATAAACAATATCTTGGAGAATTTACAAATAAAAAAACTCGCTCCAAAAATGGAACGAGTTTCTTATTATCCTAAAACTTTAGAAAAAAAACTACTTTATCCCCAACTCCAAAATACTCGCTTTCATTTCGGCTATCGCAATTTTAATATCATTTTCATTCGTTCTCCAATTGACAAACGAAGCTCTGATTCCTTTGCGATTTTGATATACTGTTGGCGTCATAAACACTTTTCCTTTATCGTTGAGATGCTTCAAAAATAAATTTACTTTTTCTTGATTGTGGTCTCCCGCCAAAGTAAAACAAACGTTATTGAGGCGAGTTGGCGCCAATAATTCGAAGTTTTCGTTTTGGGCAATGAAGGCATCAAATTGCAATGCCATAGCAACGCTATTTTCTACAATATCTTGAAATCCTTGTTTCCCGTACGCCAATAGCGAAAACCAAACCGGCAACGCTTTTAAACGTCTGGAATTCTCGGGCAAGAAATTTAGGTAACTGAAATTCTCCAATGGATCTCCCAAATACGGAGCATTCGAGTTTTGAAACGTTTCTACTTGAAGGTTTATATGTTCTTCCTTTACCAGATAAAAAGCACTTTCGTACGGAACATTCAGCCATTTATGGCAATCGACGGTAATACTGTCTGCGTTTTCCCAACCGTTTATCAAATGTTTGTACATTGGCGAACAAGCTGCAAAACCTCCAAAAGCCGCATCAATATGCCACCAAAAACTATACTTTTCTTTCAGTTTATTTATCGCATTGAAATCATCAAAATCGGCTGTATTGACTGTTCCTGCGCTTGAGATTAAAATAAATGGCTGACCGTTTAAATGCTGCATATTTTGTTCCAAATCGGCTATATCAATGGCCTCCCGATTTCCTTCGGTTGTTTTTATTTTGGTGAAATTCTGACTTCCAATCCCTAACATCGCCAAGCATTTTACAGAGGACGAATGTGGTGTAGCGGTAAGAATATGTATCGGTGCTGAAATTCCGTTTTTGGCAAAATCTTGCCCCAATTGTTTCCCAAACCATTGTCTAGCCACCGCCAAACAGGTAAAATTTGACATAGTAGCACCCGTTACAAATCCGCCCAAGAATGATTTTGGTAAGTCAAACAATTGCAACAATAAATTAATGGTTTCTATTTCTATCAAAGCCGAAACACCTCCTTGCGCTTTTGTGGATTGTGCATTTGGGTCGTAAATCGTCGTTAACCAATCGCCAACAATAGCAGCTGGTGTCGCTCCTCCTGTAACAAAACCCCAATATCTTGGTCCCGCTTGCGAAACCATCAAGGGCGCCAAACGTTGGTTGAATTCTTCCAAAGCAGTCAATGCTCCCAAACCAGAATCGTTCAGATTTCGATTGGCAGTTATTGTATTTTGGGTTGAAGTGGGAACGACATCAATAGAATTCAGAAAATCTATTCCTTGTTGTTTTACTTGTTCAAGGATGTTTTCAATATCGTTTAAATCTTGTTGAAGGGTTGGGTTCATTTGGTTTGTTTGGTTAAAATTAGAAGACCTAACAGGTTTTTAAAACCTGTTAGGTCAAAACTTCATCGATTTTATTATAAACATTGTACTTAGAGACGTTGCGGTGCACCGTTTCGTGATAATCAATCCAATGTTGAGACGTTGCAGTGCAACGTCTCAACTAGAAAACCTTACTGGCTATTTGTCTGATATTTTCTGACTTTCCCATAGAATAATAATGCAAAACAGGAACTCCTGCTGCTTTCAACTCTATCGATTGTTGGATGGCCCATTCGATTCCTACTTGCCTGATGTCGGCATTGGTTTTGCATTTATCCACTGCATGAATCAAATCTTCTGGTAAATCGATACGGAAAATTTGGGGCAATATTTGCAAATGTCTTTGTATCGCTATAGGTTTAATGCCTGGAATAATAGGCACTGTGATTCCCATTTCTCTGGCTTTGGCAACAAACTCAAAGTATTTGGCATTGTCAAAAAACATTTGGGTTACGACATAATCAGCACCGGCATCGACTTTTTCTTTCAGTCTTTTTAAGTCCGAAATCAAAGAAGGAGATTCTAAATGTTTCTCTGGATAACCTGCAACACCAATGCAAAAATCGGCTTGATTATCAACATCCATTACATCGTGTAAATACTTTCCGCAATTCAATTGATTGATTTGACTAACCAAATCGACTGCAAAATTATTTCCTCCCATTTTCGGAACAAAAGACTGTTCGTCCTTCATCGCATCGCCACGAAGTGCCATCACATTATTGATTCCAAGATAATGACAATCGACCAACATGTATTCTGTTTCCTCTTTGGTAAAACCTCCGCAAAGCAAGTGTGGCACGGTATCTACATTGTATTTATGTTTTATGGACGCACAAATACCCAACGTTCCCGGACGCATTCTGGTTAGTTTTTTATCTAATAATCCGTTGCCTTTATCAATATAAATATACTCCTCGCGAGAAGTGGTTACATCTATAAATGGCGGTTTGAACTCCATCAACGGATCGATATTGTCGTATAACTCCTGAATGCTTTTTCCCTTTTGTGGCGGAATAATTTCGAAAGAGAATAACGTTTCTCCTTTGGCATTTTCTATATGTTGTGTTACTTTCATTTTCTTTAGTTTGAAGTTTAAGGTTTAAGGTTTAAGATTCTCTCGAACGACTTTAAACTTTAAACTTTAAACAAATTTCAACTTTAAACTATTATTTAATCTGCAATATTCGGATTCAACCATTTCATGGCTTTATCGGTCGAAATACTTCTTCGTTTGGCGTAATCAATAACTTGGTCTTCTTTTATTTTTCCGAGTCCAAAATACTTGCTCTCGGGATTTCCAAAATAATAACCTGAAACTGAAGAAGCTGGCCACATCGCCATACTTTCGGTCAAAGTCACTCCAATTTCTTTTTCTACATTTAGTAATTTCCAAATCGTTGGTTTTTCTAAATGGTCTGGACAAGCCGGATAACCCGGTGCTGGACGAATTCCTTTGTAAACCTCTTCTATCATCGCTTCGGTAGTTAAGTTTTCATCTGAGGCATAACCCCAAATTTCTTTACGCACTTTTTCGTGAAGGTATTCGGCGAATGCTTCTGCGAATCGGTCTGCCAAAGCTTTTACCATAATCGAATTGTAATCGTCTAAATCCTTTTCGAATTCTGCAGCCCATTCATCAACACCAAAACCAGTTGTTACACAAAACGCTCCCATATAATCGACTTTCCCGCTCTCTTTTGGAGCAATAAAGTCTGACAAGGCAATGTTTGGAGCTCCTTTCGTTTTTTGCGATTGCTGACGCAACGTCAAGAATTTCTCCAATACTTTTCCGTTTTCATCGCTTAATTCGATATCATCATCGTTGACTTGATTGGCAGGGAAAATTCCGTAAATTCCTTTGGCGGTTAGTTTCTTTTCTTTCAAAATAACAGCTAACATCGCTTGTGCATCTGCAAAAACCGAAGTCGCTTGTTCTCCCACCACTTCATCCGTCAAAATCGCTGGATATTTCCCGAACAATTCCCAGGTTCTAAAAAACGGAGTCCAGTCAATATACGGAACCAAAACATCCAAATCTACTTCGATAGTTTGTGCTCCGATAACTTTTGGCTTTACAGGCTCGAAATGTCTCCAATCCAACTGCAATTTATTTTTACGAGCTTGCTCAATCGTCAAGAAATTCTTGTCGCGCGAACGGTTCAAAAACGTTTCTCTAAACGCATCATATTCGGCTCGAATATCGCTGGCGTATATTTTTTTATCCTTGTTCAGTAAACTTCCAGCCACCGTTACCGCTCTCGAAGCATCGTTAACGTGAATCACAGTTTCCCTATATTGAGGCGCAATTTTCACGGCTGTATGCGCACGTGAAGTCGTTGCACCACCAATCATTACTGGAATTTTAAGTCCTCTTTTATCTAATTCCTTGGCGAGATACACCATTTCGTCCAGTGACGGTGTGATTAATCCGCTCAATCCAATAATATCTACGTTGTGTTCGATAGCCGCTGCAATAATTTTTTCGGGAGGCACCATAACGCCCAAATCTACTATCTCATAATTATTACACGCCAATACCACCGAAACAATATTTTTACCAATATCGTGTACATCCCCTTTTACGGTTGCCATCAGGATTTTTCCATTCCCTTGTTTGTCTCCCGCTTGTTTGCTGGCTTCGATATAAGGCAATAAATACGCCACTGCTTTTTTCATTACACGAGCCGATTTTACCACCTGTGGCAAAAACATTTTCCCCGAACCAAACAAATCTCCAACGACATTCATTCCCGTCATCAAGTTGATTTCGATAACTTCAATCGGTTTTGTGGCTGCCAATCTAGCTTCTTCAACATCAATTTCTATAAACGCATCAACCCCTTTTACCAAAGAGTGTGTTATTCTTTCTTGAACTGTTCCCGAACGCCATTCTTGAACCGCTTTTTCAGTATTCTTAACATCTCCTTTTACATTTTCGGCAAAATCCAATAAACGTTCTGTAGCATCATCTCGTCTGTCCAGAATTACATCCTCCACGTATTCCAACAAATCTTTTGGAATTTCATCGTAAATCGACAACATCTCTGGGTTTACAATTCCCATTGTCATTCCGTTTTTAATGGCGTGGTACAAGAAAACCGAGTGCATCGCTTCCCGAACCGTGTCATTACCTCTAAACGAAAACGAAACATTACTCACCCCACCACTTATGTGTGCATGTGGCAAATTTTCGCGAACCCATTTGGTCCCTCTAAAGAAATCTAAAGCATTCAAGCGGTGTTCCTCCATACCGGTAGCTACGGGGAATATATTCAAATCGAAAATAATATCTTGCGGCGGAAAACCAACTTTATTGACCAAAATATCATACGAACGTTGACAAATTTCAACTCTACGGTCGTAATTATCTGCTTGCCCTACCTCATCGAAAGCCATAATAATTGCCGCGGCACCATAGCGTTTAATCAATTTGGCATGATGAATAAATTGTTCTTCCCCTTCTTTTAACGAAATCGAATTTACAACACATTTTCCCTGAACAACTTTCAGACCAGCCTCGATGATATTCCATTTCGAGCTGTCAATCATGATTGGCACTCTCGAAATATCTGGCTCAGCAGCGATTAAATTTAGGAATTTAGTCATCGCATATTCGCCATCCAGCATCCCTTCATCCATATTAATATCGATGATTTGCGCGCCGCCTTCTACTTGCTCTTTGGCAATGCTTAATGCTTCTTCGTATTTTTCTTCCTTGATTAACCGAAGGAATTTTCTAGAACCCGTTACATTCGTTCGTTCCCCAATATTCACAAATACGCTGTTTGGCGTAATGATTAAAGGCTCTAATCCCGATAATACTAGGTTTCTTCTATGTTTATTGTGTGCCATTTTTTTGTTTTGAGTTACTCAGTTCCTAAGCGGCTTAGGTTCTGAGTTTTTATTGTTCTGTCTACGGTTTAATAAAAACTGTAGCTATATTTTATTTCAATTCTATTTGGGCGTGACCACAGGGGTCGGGCTATTCGTTACAAGTCCTCGACCAATTCCGTTATCACTCCATTGGTCTGTGGGCTTTTCACTGCTATCCCTCACGCGGGCATTGTGCAATAAATTAAATTTTGTTTTTATCCAAAACCTTTTATTTGATTCTCTTTGCGGGCTTCGCTAGCGCGCAATGTCATTAAGTTAAGGATTATATTGACCTCAGAGAGGTCAAATGTTTATAGAAAAAATGTAGCGTGTGCGTTCGACCCCAGCGGGGTCGTAGGAACGTCGGTAATTGAATTATTTCTATAAACATTGAAATCCGCTGGATTTCCTTAACTTAATAACATTGCGCTAGCGGGGCGAACGTCACGCTCGTACCCAATTCTATTCTTCTTTTTTTACCTGCCTTAGTTTGTGGGCACAAGCGGGACGCTTGCGCTAGCGGGGTAATCGACCTCTGTTTTCTATAAAGTCTATACTTAAATTATATACCCTATAAATCTCTTCAACTAATGGTTTTAATTCGATTTCTTGACTTAATGAAATAAGTTTAAAGTCATTAATTACATAGGCTTTAAATACATTTATAATAGAATCTATTTCTTCTGATGTTTTAAAAAGTCTTTTAGGAATAATTACTCCCGCACCACAGTCCTTCAAAAACTTATCAAGTCTTTCATCAAAATGTTCAATATGATTCCTAAATCCTCTTTCTTCCAAAAGATTAAAATTATCTATATCATAACTTTCTCGAAGTTTTTCACTTCTAAATTTATGGATTCCTTTGTTACTTGGCGGATAAAAATATTTTGAAATTATCCCCGCTTGATTAATAATATTTTCAGATAAATCAATTGTTTTTAATCCGTTGCCAACTAACAATTCTGAATTAGAAATTATTTTATTTAATTCTTCCCAACTTCTAATAGCTGATTCAGCCGCAGATATTACACATTCAATATAAAACACTTCGTGAAGCGGAAAAATTTTAAACTTCTCACAACCTTCTCCCTTGATTTTATCCATTAACTTTATCTCTAATAAATTTTCTCGAAAGAAACATCCGTATGCCTTTTCATTACTCTCCTTTGTGGACACGGAATGCAAATCCGCGTTATCGTTGCGATTACTTTGTGTTAGACGCGATAAATCGCGTCTCTACGAACTACATCGTCGCTGTTGACACACGTGGCTTATAATCCTTTGCTATGTCTGCGATCAACTTGATATGTTCTGGGGTTGTTCCGCAACAACCGCCTATGATGTTTATTAAATTATCGTCTAAATATTCTTTGATGAAGGCTTGCATTTGTTCTGGGGTTTCATCGTATTCTCCAAAGGCGTTAGGCAATCCTGCATTGGGATGCGCCGACACGTTGAAAGAAGTGTTTTGTGATAGGGTCTGCAAATACGGTTTCAACAAATCGGCACCAAGTGCACAATTGAATCCTACACTTAACAGCGGAATATGCGAAACCGAAACCAAAAAGGCTTCTACCGTTTGTCCAGAAAGTGTTCTTCCCGAAGCATCAGTGATTGTTCCAGAAACCATGATTGGAATATCAAGATTGCGTTCTTCTTTGACTTCTTCGATGGCAAAAAGTGCTGCTTTGGCATTTAGGGTATCGAAAATAGTTTCTACCAAAAGTAAATCGCAACCACCATCCATTAAGGCTTCAACTTGTTGTTTGTAAGCAATGCGCAAATCATCAAAAGTTACAGCTCTGTATCCTGGATCGTTCACGTCTGGCGACATACTGGCTGTACGGTTTGTTGGGCCTATCGAACCGGCAACAAAACGGGGTTGGTTTGGGTTTTTGGCAGTGAATTCATCGGCTACTTCACGGGCAATTTTTGCCGATTCGTAGTTCAATTCATAAACGTATTCTTCCAGATGATAATCCGCCATTCCGATGGTGGTTCCTGAGAACGTATTGGTTTCTACTATATCAGCTCCTGCCTCAAAATAAGCTGCGTGAACGTCTTTGATGGCTTGAGGTTGCGTCAGGGACAATAAATCATTATTCCCTTTAAGCGGATGTGGAAAATCCTTGAATTGTTCGCCACGAAAATCTTCTTCGGAGAAATTATAACGTTGCAACATGGTTCCCATTGCTCCATCGAGCACGAGTATTCTCTTTTTTATTTCTTCTGTAATCAGCCCCCTAGCCCCCGAAGGGGGAACACCAATACTGTCTTTTAAATCTTTTGACATTTTATTTTTTATTTACTTCTTTTTTGCTTTTAAAACCAAAAAATCACAATTATTTACTCTTTAGCCCTGATGGAAACGGCATCCTTTTTTTTCACACCTGACGGGTTTTAAAAACCCGTCAGGTGTGAAAAAAAAGATATAGCGAACAGCAGGAATTTCATTGACAAAAAAGCACCAATCATTCGCTCTAAAAAAATATCGATATGTTGTCAGGAAAAGGTTTGAGGAATACGGGGATGTATTCTTGTGTTATCTATCCGCGCTATACGTGGTAGAATGTAGCACCTTCTTTAAAAAAGTAAAGGGTTGCTAAGGTTTCATCGGGTCTTTTCCCTCCGCCTTTCGTGATAACTTTCAATAAAAATAGGAACAGTACAAAGTAAAGACATAACACCAACACTTGCAAGTATTGGCGCTAGAATTTTATGATTTTTGAATGATGATTAACGATTTTTGATTTCAGATTTCACGTTGCTACAGAAATCTTAAATCAAAAATCGTTAATCTACAATCTTAAATAATTACACAATAGCTTTCACCACTGCTTTTGGAGCTTCTTTACGGGTTCCGTCGAATCCGTCAACACCAGAAACGGTGGTGTATTTCATTACATATTTTTTACCTGGATTGATGATTTGGTAGGCCGCTTGACACATTAAAGTGGCTTCGTGGAATCCGCAAAGAATCAATTTTAATTTTCCAGGATAAGTGTTTACGTCTCCAATGGCGAAAATACCTGGAATATTGGTTTGATAATCTAATGCATTGTTTACTTTGATGGCATTTTTTTCGATTTCTAATCCCCAGTGTGCAATAGGACCTAATTTTGGTGTTAGACCAAAAAGTGGAATAAAATAATCGCATTTGATGTTTTGGTGTGCACCATCTTCTTCAACATCTACAGATTCTAAATGCTCCGCTCCATTTAAACCTATTACTTCACCTGGAGTAATCATTTTGATTTTACCTGAATTTTTTAATTCTTGTACTTTTTCTACAGAATCTAATGCTCCTCTAAACTCGTTTCTACGATGAATCAAAGTTACCTCAGAAGCAATGTTCGACAAGAAAATACTCCAGTCTAAAGCTGAATCTCCACCTCCAGAAATCACAACTCTTTTGTCTCTGAATTTTTCTGGGTTTTTGATAAAGTATTTCACTCCTTTATCTTCGTAAAACTCGATGTCTTCAATTAAAGGTTTTCTTGGTTCAAAACTTCCTAAACCTCCAGCAATTGCAACAACAGAAGCGTGGAATTTCTTTCCTTTATTAGACGTTACAATAAAGCTTCCGTCTTCTTGTTTCTCTATAGTTTCTGCACGTTCGCCAAGGGTAAAACCTGGTTCGAATTGCTTGATTTGCTCCATTAAATTATCGACCAAATCTCCTGCTAATACTTCTGGGAACCCAGGAATATCATAGATAGGCTTCTTTGGATACAGCTCAGATAATTGTCCTCCCGGTTGTGGTAAAGCATCTAGAATATGACATTTTAATTTTAATAATCCCGCTTCAAAAACTGCAAATAAACCTGTTGGTCCTGCTCCTATTATAAGTATGTCTGTTTTAACCATTTTTTTATTCTTTATTAATTATGCTAAAATTCGTATGCAAATGAACGAATGAATTTTGTTAGTTAAAATGATAATTATCACTTACTGTTTTTTCTCTTCTCCGAAGGAAAAGTTTCCATTCGTACAATTCTCTTTATTCTATTCTCTTTATTCTAATTTCTGCCTTCTGAAATCTGCTTACTTCTTTAATCCCTCTGTAATTTCATTCATCTTTTGGACTTTTTCTTCGAAATTCCCTTTTAAAGTCTTTCGGTATTCATTCAAACTCCCAACCATTTCATGGATGTCCTCCGGAATTACTTCTTCAAAAAACTCACGCAATCTTTTGGCTGTTGTTGGCGATTTTCCGTTAGTCGAAATTGCTATTTTCACGTTTCCTTTGGTTACAATTCCGCCCAAATAATAATCACATAAATCGGGTGTGTCGGCAATATTGCAAATGAGATATCTTTTTCGAGACAAATCATAAACCCGTTTGTTTACTTTCAAATCATCGGTACAGGCAATAACCATACTGCGCTTCTTCAGCATTTTTTTCTTGAACTTCGCTTGGGTCAATTTTACCGAAGGATGTTTTTCGACTAATGCTTCCAATTCGGGTAAGAACTTTGGCGCCACTACCTCAACATTGGCGTTGGGACTGGATTTCAACATGAACGACAACTTTTCTAAGCCTACATTTCCACCACCTACAATAAGTACATTGATGTTATGCAGTTTTAAAAAAATGGGATATAATTCGTTTCTTTCCATTGTTGTTCCTTTATTTTCTTAATTAAAATCTTCCCGAGCTATCAAAGCTACAATTAATTATCGCTCTTATGGCGTTTTATTGCTTTATGAAATGATTTCTTTCGATACAAACTCTTCGTAAAATCCTTTTAATTTATTGCTTTCTTTGACCACTTCCCCAATTACAATAATTGCTGGCGAACTCAATTTGTTTTCGGCAACTACTCCTTGGATCGTATCAATTGTTCCCACACCTATTTTTTCGTTTGGTGTTGTTCCATTCTGAATAATCGCAATGGGAGTTTCTCCTTTGGATTCTTTTTGAAATAAAGTAACAATTTGTGATAGTTTACTCATTCCCATCAAAATTACAACAGTTGCCGACGATTGTGCTGCGAGAGCGATATCATTAGACAAATTCCTGTCGGAAGTGGTCCCTGTGATTACCCAAAAACTTTCGGAAGTTCCTCTTTTGGTCAATGAAATTCCTTGATAAGCGGGAACTGCAATGGCCGATGAAATTCCGGGTACTACAAATGTAGGGATTCCAAAACTTTCTACGTACTCTATTTCTTCACTTCCTCTTCCAAAAATAAATGGATCTCCTCCTTTTAACCGAACCACATGTCCATACGTAAGCGCATTATCGACAATCAACTGATTGATTTGATCTTGCGAATATTCATGACTTCCGATTCTTTTCCCCACAAATATTTTTATGGCATCTTGAGGGGCGTGATTCATTATTTCCTCATTGGCCAAGGCATCATACAAAACCACATTCGCTTCAGCAAGTGCTTTAACACCTTTCAGCGTAAGCAAGTCTGGATCGCCAGGGCCTGCGCCTACTAAAGTTACTTTGGGTTCTATCATTTTTTTATGCATCAGCTAAATCTTTGGCTCTATATGCTTCTATTTTTCCGAAGAAAGTTATTGCATCTTGAATGTATTTTTGTGCAAACGCTTCTGAAGGCTCATTCGCTCTGATTTGATACACCAAATCTTTGAAAGGGGAATCCAACTCAATTTTTTTGCTTTCGATGAAAACGGTATCAAACAAATCGATAATTCCAGCATGGTGATTCGTTTTTTGGTTTTCGGCCAATAATAATGCTTTGGCTCCATTTACAAAACCTGCGTATGCTAAATAAATAGCATCAGCCCATTTTTTATCTTCAAAAGCTTCTTGAGCAAACGTTAATTTGTCTTTGGCTTCAAAAATTAAAGTCGCCACTAAGTCAATTACAACACCCGCACATTCTCCAACTCCAACTGCTTTTACGTAGTTATCGGCATTTCCCCAATCTACAAAATCAGCTTCGGTCAAATTAGTTACATCGGCTAATGGTTTCAAGAACTCATAGAAGTATTTCTCTCCTTTGGCATCGTAATAATTTAAGAAAGATAATCCGTTACCATTCGCATCAAAATCATTTAAGATGTAACGCAAAGCATCTGGTCCTCTACGACTTGGAATTTTGATTACTTTATCCGAAAAACGACCTTCGCCATTTCCTAAATTCCCTCCACCTAACAATACTTGAAGTGCTGGAGCTACCAGTTTTCCAGCATTAATAGACATTCCTTGAAAACCTATTTCAGCCATATTGTGTTGTCCACAAGCATTCATACAACCACTGATTTTAATCGTGATTTCTTGATTATTGCTGTATTGTGGATATTCTGTTTTTAATACTCTTTCTAATTCATCCGCAATACCTGTACTACTTGCGATTCCTAAATTACAAGTATCTGTACCCGGACAAGCCGTGATATCCCCGATAGTATCATAACCTAAAGCAACAAAATCCAATTTGGCTAATTCTTGGTAAAAGAACGCTAGATTTTCTTCTTTAATATTACGTAAAACGATATTTTGTCTTAATGAAAAACGCAATTCATTAGCACCATAATTTTTAATCAAATCGGCTAATAATCTTGCTTTGTCCGTATAAAAATCTCCTAAAAGAACTTTAATACCAATAGCAACATATCCTGCTTGTTTTTGTGGAATCACATTCGATTTCTTCCAAGCTTCAAAAGCTGCAACATCATCAATTGTTACCGATGGTACTGCTAATAAAGGTTCAGTAATTGCCCCTTCAAAAGCGGCAGTGTCGATTTCTACCGTTTGGTAAGACAAGGCTTTTTTCTCTTCCTCAACCAATCGCAAAAACTCGTCTCTACCCAAATCTTTGATTAAGAATTTCATACGTGCTTTCAAACGTTTGGCTCTTTCGCCATAACGGTCAAAGATTCTTAAAACCCCTTCGGTTGTTGGGATAATTTGGTTTACCGGAATAAACTCCGATAGCAATTCAGCGTGACTCGGTTGAGATCCTAATCCGCCACCAAGCATTACTTTGAAACCTCTTTCGCCATTTACCACTTTTGGAATAAATCCTAAATCGTGTAAATAACTCAACGCCGTATCTTTATCTGAAGAAGAAAATGACATTTTGAATTTACGTCCCATTTCCTGACACACCGGATTTCTCAAGAAAAACTGAAACAAAGCGTGTGCATAAGGCGATACATCAAAAGGCTCGTCTACATCTACACCTGCTAATTCGCTTCCTGTAATATTACGCACTGTGTTTCCGCAAGCTTCTCTCAAAGTGATATCGTCTTTGGCTAATTCTGACCAAAGTTCAGGCGTTCTATCTAAACTCACATAGTGAATTTGAATATCCTGACGGGTTGTGATGTGCAAACGTCCTGTAGAATATTTATCAGATACGTCGGTAATTCTTTTCAATTGCTCGCTAGTCACTTTTCCGTAAGGCAATTTAATACGAATCATTTGCACACCTTCCTGACGTTGACCATAAATACCACGTGCCAAACGAAGACTACGAAAACGCTCATCGTCAATTTGTCCGCTACGGAATGAATGAATCTTTTTCTCTAAATCGATAATCTCTTTTTGGACAATCGGGTCTTCTATTTCGGTTCTAAAACTTTGCATTTTTCTTAAGCTTTTAGCTATTAGCTTTTGGCTATTAGCTGATTTGTGATTACTCAGTTTTTTTTGCTAAAGGCTAAAAGCCAATAGCTAAAGGCTATTTAATAAACCCAACTCCTGCTGTAGTGTTGGTTGCTGCATCAATTAAGATGAAAGCTCCGTTAGATTTGTTATCATTGTAAGCATCAAAATAAATGGCTTTGCTCAATTTGATGGTTACTTCTCCAATTTCATTAATGGCTAATTGAGTCGCTGGAGTTGTTCCAGAATAATCGGTTGCGATTACGTTTTTTACACTGTCAATTTTGGCCAAAACTCTATTACTGTTGTGTTGTACAAAATATTTTGCACCTGCCACTAATTTTTTACTGTCCATCCAACAAATCGTTGTTGTGATGTCTTTTTCAATTCTAGGAAGCTCACTCGATTTTACAATCATATCTCCTCTGGTCACATTGATGTCATTTTCTAATTCGATCGTAATTGAAGAACCTGCCGTAGCTTCATCAAACTGTTTGTCGAAAAAGTGAATGTTCGTCACTGTAGATTCTGTTAAAGAAGGAAGAACCGTTACAGCATCCCCTACTTTGATATTGTTACCGTATAATTTTCCGGCATATCCTCTAAAATCGTGATATTCTTCCGTTTTTGGTCTGATTACTGTTTGCACTGGGAAACGAGCTTGTCCATTATCGTAAATGTCTTTTGGCTCTAAAGCTTCTAAGTGTTGCAGGATAGTTTGCCCAGAATACCAAGGCATTTTTCCTAATGTTTCCACTACATTGTCTCCTGTTAAAGCACTTAACGGAATGTAACTTACGTTTTGTTCTTTGTAGGCACTTTTTGCATTTAATGCCTGAAAATCGGCTTTAATTTTGTTGTATACTTCTTCTGAATAATCAACCAAATCCATTTTGTTTACCGCAACAATCACATCTTTTACTCTCAATAAATTATTGATGAAAAAGTGACGGTACGTTTGCTCAATTACTCCTTTACGGGCATCAATCAAAATGATAGATACTTGCGAAGTCGAAGCTCCTGTAACCATGTTACGGGTATATTCTACGTGACCCGGAGTATCGGCAATGATGTAACTTTTTTTGGCTGTAGAAAAATAAATATGTGCTACGTCTATCGTAATTCCTTGTTCTCTCTCGGCAACCAAACCATCTGTAGCCAAAGAAAAATCTAGATAATCGTATCCTTTTTGCTTGCTGCTTTTTTCTATTGCTTCAATCTTATCTGTAGTCAATGATTTTGTATCGTATAATAATCTCCCGATTAAAGTACTTTTTCCGTCATCTACACTTCCTGCTGTTGCTATTTTTAAAACTTCCATCCTTATTTTTTGTTTAAAGTTTAAAAGTTTAAGGTTTCACGTTTTGAAAACTTCACTTATAAACTTCTTATGTTTTTATACTTACTCTATAAATTTCTAAAACTTACAATTCTAGAAATAACCTTGTTGTTTTCTTTTTTCCATAGCAGCCTCAGAACGTTTGTCATCGATTCTGGCTCCTCTTTCAGAAATAGTCGAAGAACGAATTTCTCCAACAACCTCTTGAATAGTTGCTGCATACGAATCAACCGCAGCCGTACAACTCATATCTCCAACGGTTCTAAAACGAACAATTCTTTCTTCAATTTCTTCATCTTCTTCTTGGTACACAAATGGAGAATGTGACCAAATCATACCATCTCTTATGAATACTTTACGTTTGTGTGAAAAATAAATCGATGGAATTTCGATTTGTTCTTGTTCTATATAACTCCAAACATCTAATTCTGTCCAATTTGAAATTGGAAAAACACGTACGTTTTGACCATTTTCAATTTTTCCGTTCAATAAATCAAACAATTCTGGACGTTGGTTTTTTTCATCCCACTGACCAAAATCATCACGAACAGAAAAAATACGTTCTTTGGCTCTTGCTTTTTCTTCGTCTCTACGCGCACCACCAATACAAGCGTCAAATTTGAATTCTTCGATAGCGTCCAATAATGTAGTAGTCTGCAAACTGTTTCTGCTAGAGTATTTTCCAGACTCTTCTACTACTTTCCCTTCATCAATAGCATCTTGTACATTACGAACGATTAATTCCAATCCCAATTCAGCTACTAATTTGTCTCTAAAGGCAATCGTCTCCGGAAAATTGTGTCCCGTATCCACGTGTAACAATGGAAAAGGAATTTTTGCTGGGAAAAATGCTTTTTGCGCCAAACGAACCAATGTGATTGAATCTTTACCGCCAGAAAAAAGCAAAACGGGTTTGTCAAATTGAGAAATTACTTCTCTGAATATGTAAATTGCTTCGCTTTCTAAAGCATTTGTTTTTAATATTGAACTCATCTTTATTAGTTTAAAAGTTTAAGGTTTAAAGTTTAAGGCTGTTGTTGTGACCTCAACTAAAATCTCTTAACTATTATTATTTTTTCTATCCTCTTTATTCTATTCTCTATTTTCTAACTTCCGTCTTCTAACCTCTACTTCTGATGTAAACCACATTCTTTATGACTGGATTCCCACGACCATCTTCCTGCTCTGATGTCTTCTCCTTCGGCAATGGCTCTCGTACAAGGCGCACAACCTATGCTTACAAACCCTTTTTTGTGCAAAGCGTTTTGTGGCACATTATTATCATCAATATATTTTTGAACGTCTGCTAAACTCCATTTCAACAATGGATTGAATTTTATGATATTAAAATGAGCATCGTATTCAAAGGCAGCCAAATCATTTCTGTTTTCCGATTGCTCGGCACGTAAACCAGTGATCCAAATTTCGTTTCCTTTTAAAGCTTTGGTTAATGGCGCTACTTTACGAATAAAACAACATTCTTTTCTATTCTCCACCGATTCGTAAAAGCTGTTTGGTCCTTTTTGTTTCAATAAATTTTCTACTGCTGCAGCTTCCGGAAAATAAACTTCGATTTGTTTTTTATACTTTTTCAAAGTCTTATGAAAAACATCATACGTTTCTTGAAACAATCTGCCCGTATCCAATGTAAAAATGGTAATTGGCAAATCGTTTTTAGCAATTAAAGCCGTAATTACTTGGTCTTCCTGTCCAAAAGAAGTCGAAAAAACCACTTTGTCTTTGTATTCATTAGCCAAAAAAGCCAAAGTCTCTTCGATCGAGAAATTTGCTGTTTTTTCTAATAAAGTATTTACTATTGCTGCGCTCATTTTTTGTTTGTGTTTTCCTCACCCCAACCCTCTCCAAAGGAGAGGGAGAAAAGCGGATTTGATTTTTTTTATTCAAATCTATTACCCTATCGGTTTACTAGATTAAAGTGCAAAAATAAGACTTTTTTACTAACTACAAAATTTTTTTTGATAAATTAACAGTTCAGTAAACAATGCCGTTTCCTTAAGGCCTGCCTGATTTTTTTAATCCCGAAGGGATGCTACGATTATAGAAAAGAAGAAATAAAATGCTCTAAAACCCCAAAGGGGTGACATCTTCAATACTAAACGCCAAATATAATTTCATCCCTTCGGGATTTTTGTTGGTATTTACATTAATCTATAATCTTTTCATCCCTTCGGGATTGGATTCCGCTTGCTTATGAGACTTCAACTATTTCAAAAACCGTTATTATCTGCTTAAGGAAACGACATTGGTTCATTAAATGTGTTTCAAAATAAACCTTTACTTAGAATGCGATGTCTGCCAGGGTGTTATTTTCGAGAATTTTGAGGGTATTGTCTCGAACTTCCATCATTAACTTGCGAACCGCACAAGTCGCTTCGTCTGTACAATCATCACATTTTTCATAGAAATTATGGCTTGCACAAGGTAACAAAGCGATTGGTCCTTCAAGAATTCGGTACACATTGGCCATATTAATGTCCTTTGGGTCTTTTATCAAATAATAGCCTCCGCCTTTTCCTTTTTTGGCTCCAAGAAAACCAGAATGACGCAAGAGCAATAAAATACTTTCCAAAAATTTAACCGAAATATGTTCACTTTTAGCAATTTCGGCAATTTGTACGGGAGAATTATCTTCTTGGCGTGCCAAAAAAGTTAGTGCTTTTATTCCGTATTTTGTTTTCTTTGAAAGCATTGTGATTTTTGATTGTGGATTAATCCCGATAGCAATCGGGATAGATTTTTGATTTTTATCTGATTACGAAACTACAAACTTTATCCTTTTATCAGCAAATTGTATGAAACTATTTTAAAATTTCCTCGCAAATTGAAGTAGCAAAATCTTTTTCTGTATAAAAATCGTGTTCTTTGTTTTTTATAATTTCAAAATCAATGGAATGTTTTGCAAACCAATTAACATCTGGTTTATTGCTGTCATTTTCTCCATAATAGAGTTTTATTGTTCCATTAGGAATTTCATTCTCATATCGCAATCTTGTTGAGGAAACGGCAAAGAGACTTCTAACATTCATCCCTTTCAAAGCGGCTTTCCAAGCAATTGTTCCACCAATACTGAAGGCTAGAATATCAATTTGATTCTTTTCTGCTTTCAAAAGATGCACAACAGCTGTTTCAATTCCGCCATTAACAAATTGACTGTGGAGATTTTCTTCGGTATAATTAGTTTTGTCAATGGCTCCCAATTCGCAACAATCGTGATATTGAATTTCAAACTTATCTTTCAATAAAGAAACATAATTTGAAACCCAATCCGATTTTTCTTTTCCCCACAAATCCGATAAAATGATTAATCTTGGTTTCATATGATTTACGATGCCTAAAAACCAAATTTACAATTTTAACAAATCAAAAACTTATTTATTTTGTGGTAAATCAACAATAACATCACCACTATAAATACAAAACCCACGGCTTAAACCGTGGGCTATTGTTATACAAAAAAAGGCTATCTTAAAAAAAATCATTACACCCCAAAAATTTGCTTTACCCTAAATTTTAATTTTGGAAAAACAACACTTTCTAATGTATTGCTTTCGGTAAGTGGTTTTAAACCAATGTATTTATTGTTTTCAAGGACATAAATAAAAATAGTTTTCTGCATCGGATTGACTATCCAATATTCTTTCACTCCATTTTCTTGATATAAATCAAATTTCAGATCCATTTCTTTATTAGAATTTCCTGGAGATAGAATTTCGACAATCAAATCTGGAGAACCCAAGCATCCTTTTTCATCTAATTTGTCGAGATCACAAATTACACATAAATCGGGCTGAATAACCGAGATAATTTGACTATCAAGAGTGCTGTTTTTGTAATTTACAAGCCGAACATCAAATGGAGCTGCATACATTCTGCAAGAAGTTTTATGAAAAACTTTGTCAATTTGTCTCGCCAATGCCCAAGAAATATCTTGATGAGTCCTACTTGGAGCTGGACTCATTTTAAAAATTTTACCTTTTATTAATTCTACACGTTCCGAAAACTGCCAAAGTAAATAATCCGCATAGGTATAATTCCCTTTGGGGTCAAGTTGATTTATATTGGTAACAACAGTACTCATTTCTAGCCGTTTTAGAATACAAATTTAATCAAATTCAAATCGAAATAGTATATTTCTCAAACAATATGACTATAAACACAAAGCCCACGGTTTAAACCGTGGGCTATAGCTATAATTTTAAAATCTTTAAGAAATAGCAAAAACAAAGTTTAAAAGAAATCCAAAAACAGAAATTTAAAAAAAATACTATTGCTGTAGTTAATTTATTGAATAGCAAATTCTATTGCTTTCAAAGCGTGAATTTCTGTAGTGTCAAACATAATACTTTCGGTATTATGTTTATTCACAAGCAGCATAATTTCAGTACAACCCAAAACTATTCCTTCTGCTCCTTTACCTTTCAAATCATTAATTATTTCTAAATAAACTTTTCTAGACTCTTCATTAATTATCCCTTTTACTAATTCATTATAAATAATATTGTGAATAGCATTTCTTTGCTGTTCATTCGGTATTATAGTTTCAATTGAATGTTTGTTTATTAATCTATCTTTAATGAATTCTTGTTCCATTGTGAATTTCGTTCCCAATAATCCCACTTTGTTTATTTTACTTTCTTTAATAACTTCTGCTGTTACATCTGCAATATGTAATAAAGGGATATTAACATTTTCTTCTATTCTTTCCGATAATTTATGCATCGTATTTGTACATAAAACAATGAAATCTGCTCCTGCTTTTTCTAATTTTTTCGCTGAATCAATCATTATTTCACCAAGCTTATCCCAATTTCCTTCGTGCTGCAATTTTGCAATTTCATCAAAATCGACAGAAATCATTATACATTTACAAGAATGAACTCCTCCTAAACTTTCATTTACTTTTTGATTTAATATCTTGTAATAAACCGCAGAACTTTCCCAGGACATCCCTCCAATAAGACCAATTGTTTTCATTTTCTAGTTTTTTTTGAGAATTACTCCCTGCATATTCTTTCTTAATTATAACAAAAATATATTTTTTGACTCAAAAAAAGCGAATGATGATTAACTCTTTTTGAATGCTATACAAATCCGCAGTCTAAAATCGTTGGTTTCGACTACGCTCAACCGCCGAAATCAGCAAGCAATAATTCTAAATCCTTTACAAAAGCGCCTGCTCCAAATCAGCAATAACATCTGCAACAGTTTCTAATCCAACTGAAACACGTACCAAACCATCAGTAATACTCACGGCAAAACGTTCTTCAACAGACAATTTGCTGTGGGTTGTAGAGGCTGGATGTGTAACAATTGTTCTCGTATCTCCTAAATTTGGCGACAACGAACACAATTTTATTTTATCCAAAAATGCTCTTCCTGCTTCAATTCCACCTTTAATTTCAAAGGCAACGATGTTACCACCTAATTTCATTTGCTTTTTGGCAATTTCGTATTGCGGATGCGATTTCAGGAAAGGATACTTAACGGTATTTACATTAGGATGACTTTCTAAAAACTCAGCTACTTTCATTGCATTTTCACAATGTCTGTCAACACGAATAGCTAATGTCTCTAAACTTTTAGACAATACCCAAGCATTAAAAGGCGATAATGAAGGTCCTGTAAGTCGAGAAAAAAGGTAAATGTCTTTTATCAAATCAGCACTTCCAACTGTGACTCCACCTAAAACTCTTCCTTGGCCATCCATTAATTTAGTCGCCGAATGCACTACCAAATGCGCTCCCCATTTTATCGGTTGTTGAATGTACGGAGTGGCAAAACAGTTGTCGATAATCAAAATCAAATTGTGCTTTTTGGCAATAGCTCCTAACAGTTCCAAATCTATAATATCAACTGCAGGGTTCGTAGGCGATTCAGCAAAAAGAATCTTCGTATTTGGCTTGATAAAACTCTCGATTGTTTCTGGTTTAGTAAGGTCAAAATACGATGTTTCGATATTCCACTTTGGGAAATAGTTTACAAACAAGGAATGAGTTGCTCCAAAAACACTACTGGCAGAAACAATATGATCTCCAGATTTCAACAAGGCTGCAAAAGTAGAATACACCGCTGCCATTCCAGATGCAAATGCAAAACCGGCCTCAGCACCTTCCATTTTACAAACTTTATCTACAAATTCGTTGGTGTTTGGATTGCTGTATCGGCTATAAATATTTCGGTCTTTCTCTTCTGCAAAAGAAGCACGCATATCTTCAGCATCTTCAAATACAAAACTAGACGTTAAGTACAAGGGCACTGAATGCTCCAAATATTGGGTTCTTTCTAATTGGTTACGTATGGCTTGGGTTTCAAAACCAAATTCTTGTTCGTTCATTCTATTTTTTTGTTTAAAGTTTAAGGTTTAAAGTCGTTGGAATATTCAAAACCAATCTCTTTAATTAAACTATAATGATTTATTATTCAAAACTACTTTATAATGTATCGTTGCGGTTGGTTCCAATGTTTTTGAAACCGAACAGTATTTCTCAAAAGAAAGTTGTGCCGCTCTAGCCGCTTTTTCTTCATTGATTGCTCCTTCCAAATAAAACACAACGTGAATATCTTTGAATGGTTTTGCCTCTCCTACTTGTACGCGTTCGCCTTCTACCTCAGCTTTGAATGAAGTAATTTCCTGACGTTGTTTCTTTAGAATCGAAATCATATCAATCGCGCTGCAACCTGCAACGCCCATTAATACCAATTCCATTGGACTTGCTCCCATATCATTCCCTCCAAATTCAGGACGGCTATCTACATTTACGATATGACCTCTTTCGTTTTTTAATTCAAAGTGAAAGTTGTCGTTTACTCTGTTAAGTGTTATTTTCATGTTTTCTAATTATCAATTACTTTATATTATTTTGCTTTTGCAAATGCCATTTTAATCGCCATTGAAGTTAAAACCCCTGCCATAAACCATTTTTGAACTTTTAACCAAGTTGGTTTTTTAGCAAAAAACAGTGAAATTCTAGATGCTGTCAACACAATTATAAAATTGACTGTAAAACTTACCATTACTTGAGAAATCCCCAGTTGCAGACTTTGTGTCATAATCGATCCGTATTCTGGCTTTATAAATTGCGGGAAAAATGACAAATAAAATACTGCAATTTTAGGATTGAGCACACTGGTTAAAAAACCAATACTAAATAATTTGCGGGGCTTATCAATAGCCATATTATTGTTTGCCTCAAAAATATTTTTACCATTAGGCTTAATTGCCTGAAAAGCCAAATACAAAAGATATAAAACCCCTGAAATTTTGAGAATATTATAGGCAAAAGGAACAGCAAATAAAAGTGCCGTCATTCCGAAAGAAACCAAAATGATATGAAAGAAAAAACCAAAAACGATACCTAATAGTGAAATTACACCTGCTTTTTTCCCTTGTGTAATTGATCTGGAAATCAGGTAAATCATATTTGGGCCAGGAGTAATTACAAGTAAAAAAGCCGCTAAAATAAAAACTATCAGTTCGTTTAATGGTATCATTTCTTTTTATTTAAATTATTGAATTCCAGCCTTCTTCTTTAATTCAAAGTGAAAGTTGTCGTTTACTCTGTTAAGTGTTATTTTCATTGTTATCTTTTTTGAACGCTGATGACGCGGATTTTCAAACGCGGATTCAACGGATTTTTTTATTTATCCCCAGTATCTAAATTATTATTGCCATTTAAATAATCCTCAACTATTATTTTTGATGCATCTAAATCCAATTCATGAACTCGAAGTTTTACAGGATTTAAACCTCCCGAAGCAACAACCCAAGGTTCAATATTTGACATATATTCATTTTGGGTAAAAACTGAAATTTCTTTTCCTTCCAGTAAATTTCTAACATTCATTGCCTCAAAATACGACCCATTAAAAACTTCAACCATAACTATTTTTTTAATGCTGATAGTGCTATTTTTCTAACGCACATTCAACGGATATTTCTATTCTTCAATCTAAAACTCTAAAATCTGCAACCGATAGCTATCGGGACTAAAATTATCATCCTTTATCCGATAATCTCAAAATATCTCCAAAAACCCCTCTTGCCGTAACCGCCGATCCTGCTCCTGCTCCTTGAATCACGATAGGTCGGTCTCCGTAAGATTCCGTGTAAATTTCGAAGAACGAATCCGATCCTTTCAATCCACCCAAAGCAGTGTCCTTTGGCACCGAAACCAGTTTCACTTCCAGATTTCCTTTGTCGTTTTGTAAATCCCCCGATAATTCTCCAATGTATCGCAATACATGATTCGGTTGTTGATCTGCTTTTATTTTAGCATAAATAGGATCAAACTCCGTTAATTTATTCAAGAAATCCGACACATCTCCTTCACGCAAATGTTCCGGAATCAAGTTCTGAATCGAAATTTCTTCAAATTCATTTTGCAAGTCCAATTCTCTCGCCAAAATCAATAATTTTCTACCTACGTCATTTCCGCAAAGGTCTTCTCTTGGGTCTGGTTCTGTGTAACCGTTGTCGATGGCTTCTTTTAATATTTCACTAAACGGAGCGTCTTTTGCAGAGAAATTATTGAATAAATAACTCAAAGTTCCCGAGAAAACTCCTTTTATCTTAGTGATATTCTCACCAGAAAGGTGCAATAATTTTATCGTATCAATCAATGGCAAACCGGCACCCACATTCGTTTCGTAAAGATATGTTTTTTGATTGTCTTCTAATACTTTACGCAACTGTTTGTAAAACGCATAACTCAAGGTATTCGCCACTTTATTAGACGAAATTAAGTCGAAACTATTCTCCGCCAATTTGATGTAATTCTCAACAAAAACAGCAGATGCCGAGTTGTCAATGGCAATCAAATTCTCCAAGTGATGCTCATTTGCAAAAGCAATAACATCATCAATAGTATAGGAAGTTCCGTTGGTTTGGATTTCATTTCTCCAATTTGGCGAAACACCGTCTTTATTCAAAAGTACATTTTTAGAATTGGCAATTGCAAAAACATTCAGTTTGATCCCTTTACGTTTTTCGATGGCAGCAGCCGATTCTAAAATCTGATTAATCAACGTTCCTCCTACCAGTCCATGACCAAAAATCGCAATGTTTATTTTCTTCGAAACTCCAAAAATCTCCCCGTGAATCACGTTCAACGCTTTGTGCAACTCCGATTTCTTGACTACCAAACTCACGTTTTTACCCGTAACCGTGTTGTTGAAAAGGATAGGAACAATTTTATTTTTGATCAAAGCCGTGTAGGGCTTATGAAACGTGCTTAAATCTTGTCCAATAATCGAAATCACCGAAACATTATCGGTAACCGTAATTTTATTGACATCCTTCGAGTAAAAATCATTTTCAAATTCTTTCTCCAATTCAATCATCGCGCGTGTCGCTTTATCAGCATCGACCACAAGTCCAATTCCTCTTTCGGAAGATCCTTGAGAGATGATACTAACGCTAATTTCGTTGTCTCCCATCACTTTAAAAATACGGGCATCAACACCCGTTTTTCCCAGCAATCCTCTACCTTCCAGATTTACCAAAGCCACATTTTCCAGAACCGAAAGCGTTTTTATTCCTTCCTTATCCGCTTTAGCAGTAATTAACGTTCCTTGATTTTCGTGATTGAACGTATTCAAAATACGAAGCGGAATATTTTTTTCCAACAAAGGAATAATGGTCTTAGCATGAAGAATTGTTGCTCCAAAATTGGCCAACTCATTCGCTTCGTTAAACGACAAATGATCTATTTTCTTGGCATCCAAAACCAAATCAGGATTCGCTGTGTAAATTCCGTCAACGTGGGTATAATTTTGAAGCTCTTCGGCATCCAGATAATTCGCAATAAGCGAGGCCGTATAATTACTGCCATTTCTACCCAAAGTTGTGGTGTCGTTTTTACTGTTTGAACCAATAAAACCCGTGACGATGTTTACCGTTGTCCCGTTATTTTGTTTAAAATAGGCCACCACATTTTTCTTGGAAAGTTGCTCTACCGGTTGCGCATCACCAAATTTAGAATCGGTTTTAATCAACTCTCTAGTATCGGCAAATCGGGCGTTTATCCCATTTTTTATCAAAATAGCTGTCAGTAATTTGGCCGAAAGCAACTCTCCTTTAGACAGAACCTCATCTTTAATTTTAATGCTATAATCCCCAATCAAACTCACTCCCTCAAAAAGTTTATCCAATTTATTGAACTCTTCAGACAAATCCACATCACTGTAAACATCTTGCTGGTAGCTTTTAAATTCCTCAAAAAGCGGTTTATAATCCCCGTTTTGGGAAGCCAAAGCCAATATGTTTTCTAATTCATCCGTAGCATTCCCACGGGCCGAAACTACCACCGCAATCTGTTCTCCTTTATCTACTTTTCCGGCAATAATTGCCACCACTTTATTGATTCCGTCTCCATTTGACAAAGACTTTCCTCCAAATTTTAATATCTTCATTTTCTTATTTTTTAAAGTCGACACTCTCGTTTCAACCAATTTTTCTATCCTTATTCTCCAGCAAGGTTTTTTTTAAACCTTGTAGGTATTCTTGTTCGATTCAAATACCTACAAGGTCAAAAAAAAAGACCTTGCAGGAAAACCCGTTAACTATAAATTAGCAAATAACAATCATCCTTTGGGCGTGCCACCATTAGGAAAAGGGGCCAACTTCTCTTTGCGCTTATTCGGCCCCTTTCCCTAATGCTGTCGGGCTATCTGGGCTACTTCGGTAGCTTCCGTCTATCCCTCACGCGGTGACCAAGAACCTTTTCGTATAACGAGAACCTTTTATTTCTTAAAGAAAAACCCCTTTAAGCAAATTGTCCAATTGTTTGTATTCAATCAAGAAAGCATCGTGTCCGTGAATGGAGTCAATCTCTTGAAACGTGACATTGGCTTTGTGTTTTTTCAATTCCTCGTAAGTTTCTTTATTTTCCTTTACCGTAAAAAACAAATCCGAATTGATTCCAATAATATGAATATCCGCTTCTATTTGAGACGCTACGGCAAGAAAAGATTCTCTATCTCTGGCAATATCTATCGTTCTCAGCAATTGATTCATCAGCTTATACGCCGAAAGCTGAAAACGTTCTTGCAGTTTTTCTCCGTGATGACTCAGCCAACTCTCTATATTAAAAACGGCTAATTCTTCGTTGATTGTTCGATCAAATTTTGCTTTAAAAGATTCTGGCGTTCTATAACACAGCATCGCGTGAATTCGAGCGTCTTCTATTGGCTTAGCCGAATTGTTTAGAATTTGTTCTTGCAAAAAGCAATTGGCGATTAGCCAATCTGTGGATTTCCAGTCGGTTGCAATAGGAATTAAATGTTGGGTTATTTTAGGTTCTAATGCTGCAATTTCCCAAGCAATTCCGCCACCTACAGAACCACCAATAATAGCAAACAATTGATTAATTTGAAGCGCTTTGAGCCCATCTACAAAAAGTCTGGCAACATCTCTGGCTGTAAAATCTTGATAGTTTTCGATAACGGTATCATCAAAGCCATTTCCGGGTACGTTAAAAGCAAGTATGGTGTATTTATTAGTGTCTATTGTTCTGTTTTCACCAATAAGTACATTCCACCATCCCTTTAAACCCACAACTTGAGAGTTCCCTGTTAAAGCGTGATTGACCAAAACAATAGGTGCTGCATGTAAGGCTGGGCCAAAAAGATGATAACTCAAATTGATGGTTACATAAAAAGCACCACTTTCGGTAGTGAAATTTTGTATGGTAAGTGTGGTTGGTTTATTTTCCAATTTCAAATCTTTAATGAATTTTTGATTTGTACCTGGAAATATTATGAAGAAAGCTAGAAAAAACTAGATGAATTCTTTGTGTTATCTTCCCACGTTTGGCGTGGTAGAATGCAGCACCTTCTTCGATAAATCGAAGGGTTGCTAAGGCTTCATTGGGTCTAATCCCTCTGCCTTTCTTTATAACATTTCAATACGTTTCTGAACTTAGTAAAGGTTTTGAAATAAAGCATGCAAAATTTGACGAAGTTATTTTGTTCTTTTTTAAGGCAAAAAATCTTTGAATAGCTGGGCTATTGAAATATTTTTTAACGAAGAAAAAGGGCAAAAGAACGAGACAAATTGTATGGTTTATTTTGAAACATTTACTTAATGGTGCAAATTAACTACTATTTTATGAAACAACCAAATTATTATTCAATTCATCCTAACTATTCAGTAATTAGCGATTAGCTTAGAATCAGAACCTATAAGATGAATGCGTTATTTTTTTACAAAAAAAATCAACTGAAAAAAATTTTAGTGATCGATTTCTATTTTTTCTAGCACATTTGGCTAATTACTCTTAGCTAATCACTAAGAGCTAAATAATTCTTTTTCATTATTGAAACAACGGTTTCTCATAAAATTAAAAATTTGCCACGAATAACACTAATTCTCACGAATCTATTTCTATTCAAAAGAATGTTTCGCGTTTTTATTCGTACAATTCGTGGCAAAGAACTTTATACTTACCATTTCTGGTTTTTAAGACTCATCTTCAGATAAAAAGAGTTCCGTTTTCTTTAGAGTACATGTGAAACAATAAAGAATTCTTTCCTTTTTTAGCTTTCAAATCAAAGTTTTCATCCACTTCAAATCTTGGGTGATCCAACTCTTTTTTAGGGTTAAACGGCTCTACTTTTATTGTTTTCAAAATTGCTTTTTTTAGTAACTCTACTTTTCTTGTGATATATGTTATGATTTTCATGGCACTTTATTTTTGTAATTAATATTTATTTATGGCTTATAATTCTAATGCTTTACAGCATTTTATTTTTTTTGTTTCTAACACAATGAGTTTAGTCTCCTAAAAATTCAATTGTGCTTTTATGCTTTTAATTCGATAAAAACTCTTGACAAACAACAGACTTTAAAATCCTCCAGATCTTCCCATCTAGCAGCGAGTCGAATCAAATCTTTGGCAGAACCAAATAAATTGGCTGCGTGTTTGGCTACATCTTGTTCAGCGTGCAATGCATTGGCTGCGAAATTTTTTGAACTCATAATTTCTACTTTATTAAGTTTATATATTTTATTAAAAACCGAAACTTTCTCAGTTTCTATTTTTCTTTTATTTTTTTTCTCTGTTTATCAATACGCTTCTCGACCGAAAAACAAAAAACCCTTTTAGATACGTATCCAAAAGGGTTTTAAGTTGTACTATAACTTATACTTTTTGGAATCAGCAGATACACACACACATCATGGCATAAATACACATCATCATCGTCTTCGATTTTGCTTTGCAAATGGTAACCTTAATTGTGTCGAGTTGCTTCATATTATATTGTTCTAATTCTTGAAAATAATGATTTAAAAATGACCTAAAAAAAAACCTCCCAGGTTTATTGGGAGGTTTTTGCTATATTTTTTTAATTTAAAATTAAGCTATACCGCCCCTGCAGGATTTATCCTGAATGGCTTTAGACATATTACATACATTAAATTGCATCTTTGTTTTTTTGTTGTAGCAAAATTGCAAACTTTTTTCCGAAATTCCAAATGTAAAATATTAAAATAACAAGAAAATAACATTTATTTAATTCTGTAACATATTATACTATAGCTACATCCGATTTTTTCTATCAAAAAAAAGTTAAGAACAATTTGCAATTCAAAATGGTTTCATACATTTGCACCCGAATACCAGAGGAAAAATTTGAACTGATTGCAACCTCTTCATAATGAAACGAATTCATTATGGATGCTGAAAAATTTTCAGTAGAAAAAATGCTAAAGCAGAAACTCTCCTTTAGCCCTTTTACAGCAATTGTTTTTTCTCGACTAATTTTTAAATTTATAATTATTATGGCTTATTTATTTACGTCAGAATCTGTAAGTGAGGGACACCCAGACAAAGTTGCAGATCAAATTTCGGATGCATTAATTGATAACTTTTTAGCATTTGATGCTGACTCAAAAGTAGCTTGTGAAACTTTGGTTACTACTGGTCAAGTAATTTTGGCGGGGGAAGTAAAGTCGAATACCTACTTAGATGTACAACAAATTGCTCGTGAAGTGATTCGCAAAATTGGATATACTAAAAGTGAATACATGTTTGAAGCCAATTCTTGTGGTATTCTTTCAGCCATTCACGAACAATCTGCCGATATTAATCAAGGAGTTGACAGAGCCAGCAAAGAAGAGCAAGGTGCTGGAGACCAAGGAATGATGTTTGGTTACGCTACAAATGAAACTGAAAATTATATGCCTTTGGCACTTGATTTATCTCATAAATTATTGCAAGAATTAGCTATTCTAAGACGTGAAAATAACGAAATCACTTATTTACGTCCTGATGCAAAATCTCAAGTTACTTTAGAATATAGCGACGACAACAAGCCAACACGTATTGAGGCTATCGTAATTTCTACTCAACACGACGATTTTGATGAAGAGACAACTATGCTTGCCAAAATCAAAAAAGACATCGTTGAGATATTAATTCCAAGAATCATTGCAAAAAATCCTGCTCACGCTCATTTATTCAATGACAAAATTCAATACCACATTAACCCAACTGGAAAATTCGTAATTGGAGGACCACACGGAGATACTGGATTGACAGGAAGAAAAATCATTGTAGATACTTACGGTGGAAAAGGAGCTCACGGTGGTGGTGCTTTCTCAGGAAAAGATCCAAGTAAAGTAGATAGAAGTGCGGCTTACGCTACACGTCATATCGCTAAAAACCTTGTTGCAGCAGGTGTTGCTGATGAGATTTTAGTACAGGTTTCATACGCTATTGGAGTAGCTAAACCAATGGGGATTTTTATCGATACTTACGGGACTTCAAAAGTGAATTTGACTAATGGTGAAATTGCTAAAAAAGTAGAAGCTATCTTTGATATGCGTCCTTACTTCATCGAACAACGTTTGAAATTAAGAAACCCAATCTATAGCGAAACTGCGGCTTACGGTCACATGGGACGTACTCCAGAAACAGTAACAAAAACGTTCTCTGCTCCTGGTGGTTTAACTAAAACGGTAACAGTTGATTTATTTACTTGGGAGAAATTAGATTTTGTAGATCAAGTAAAAACTGCTTTTGGATTGTAACATTTCCAAACTTTTAAATATATAAAAAAACCAGCTCAATGAGTTGGTTTTTTTTTATATCTGGAATTTCTATCGCTCAAATTTGACGTTGGGTAATATCTTTGGACGGATTGGATCATTCGATAATATCCAACCTGTTCGATAAATCCACTCTGTCATTTTATGCAACTTAAGGAAATCGATATTCTCTGATTCGTCCATAGGAGTATGATACTGACTATGTAAAACACTAGTAAAGAAAACCGAAGGAATTCCTTTTCTAGCATAGGGCAGATGGTCTGAACGAAAGAAGAAATATTCTGGGTGTTCTGGTTTATCCCAAAGTTTATCCAAATCAAACTTAGGACCTTCTTCATTGGCTTTCTTAGCGATATTAACTAAATCTGACGAATTTTCATGAGGAGAACTCGAGCCTAATAAAGCGGCTTGGTTTATATCGTTTCTCCCTATCATATCCCCATTTAACACTGCCACTATAGCTGACTCGGGCACTGTTGGGTGTGCCGAATACCATCTTGACCCTAATAGACCTCGCTCTTCCGAACCATGAAATACAAATAAAGCACTTCTTTTGCCTGGTTGCTTTTTAAAAACTCTAGCAATAGCCAGCATCGCTACACAAGTACTTGCATTATCATCTGCTCCATTATAAATAGAATCTTGCCCGTATTTTTGTCTAACTCCATCATGGTCATGATGTCCGCTAAACAACACATATTCATTCTTGAGTTTAGGATCTGTCCCTTCAATTTTCCCAACAACATTAACCGATGGGTATTTATAGCTTTCCGAAAACACTTGAGCCGACAACGTTTCTTTAGTGTTTTTTAAAAACTCCAACTGATCATTGTGCAACCAAAAAACAGGCATTGTAACCCCAATTTTATCTCGAAGACCTTCAATTCCATATATACCTCGTGTCATTTGAGGTTCTACTTGTGACCAGCTTTTTTCTGCATCAGAATCAGCAACAATAATAAGAGCTGCTGCTCCATACTTAACTAATAAATCGTAGTATTTGGTTCTTACTAAACCAGGATAACGCCTGTCAAAAAGAGAAATTTCATTTGAAATCCCTTCTTGAGAGGCTAGTATAACAACAGCTTTGCCTTTAATATCAGTTGTTTCAATTTGCTCCTTTGTCGCTTTACCAAGATAGATCAATGGAGCATCTACTTTTATATTCGTTGTTTCAGCAACCAAAACCTCTTTCCATAAATCATACGATTTTTGACCAATCTTAAAGCTTGTATTTGAGGTTATTTGATGTCTGTATAGATCGAAAAACTGAAAAAAGGTGCCATCCTCTCCAGCAGGAACCATCCCCGCAGCTTCTGCTTTTTTAGCCAGCCACATCGATACTTTTAATTCATCCAATGTTCCAGCTTCTCTACCATTAAAATGGTCTCCAGCCATTTGATACAAATCGGTTTTAAGATCCTCTGTAGTAATTGCTCCAACTAAAGGTTTTTTGATTACCTGCGCCAAACTGACACTCCCATTAACAATCAACAGAGAACAAACAAGAAATATTTTATTTTTCATGAGTTTTAAATTAGATAATCCAAACTTAACAAAATAAAACTATTTCTTAACGGATTAAAAGTTTATTCAAAAAACATAATTTACCAGGATTGAGTTTTAGTTCTGAGGGAAATAAAAACCTTTTCCTGAAAATATTAGTTTTATTATGCATAAAGCTATTCGGCAACTACAAATGGCTTTATTGCCCATTTAAAAAACATTCCATTTATAAGCCACAAAGTCAATACCTAGCAATATGATTTTATTAAAAAATAATGAAAATACTATTTTGAAAAATGCTTCGTTAAATTCTATTAGTAAAACTAAATTTTATCTATTTTTACATTCTTATACAACTATAAATTATAAAATCGCAATACCGTAATGCACATAGCAATAGCAGGAAACATAGGCTCTGGAAAAACAACACTAACCCGTTTATTAGCCAAACATTTCAAATGGGAGCCTCATTATGAAGAAGTCGTTGACAACCCTTATCTTGATGATTTTTACCATCAAATGGAACGTTGGTCTTTTAATTTACAGATTTATTTCTTGAATAGCCGTTTTCGTCAAATCATGCAGATTCGTGAAAGCGGAAAAAAAATTATTCAAGACCGTACCATTTATGAAGATGCCCATATTTTCGCTCCCAATCTTTATGCTATGGGATTGATGACCAATCGTGATTTTGAAAACTATTCCTCTCTTTTTGAATTGATGGAATCTTTAGTAAAACCACCTGATCTATTGATTTACTTGAGAAGTTCTATTCCCAACTTGGTGGGGCAAATTCACAAGCGTGGACGAGAATATGAAAACACCATCTCTATTGACTATTTAAGCCGACTCAATGAACGTTACGAGGCTTGGGTTCATACCTATAAAAAAGGAAAAATAATGATTATTGATGTAGACAATATCAATTTTGTGGATAATCCAGAAGACTTAGGAAATATCATCAATCGAATTGATGCTGAGTTGAATGGGTTGTTTTAGATTTTTTTTACAGTATAAATATATTAATAAAAAAATGCTTTTTAAATCGAAATCAAAAATTATTAAATCAAGTATTATATCTTTTTTCATCATTGTTTTTTTTATTTACATATCATTTATTTATGAAGACACACTCCATATACCTCAATTATTAAGAACTATCTCCGTAGTACTTATTTGCATTCATTTGTTGTATTTAATTGTCTTTACTTGTTATTATTTTATAAAAAAGAATAAATATTTGGGTTATTCCTATTTAATAAGTCTTACAATAATTCTAATCTTTTGGGCTTTGCTGTTATATATACTTTTTATTCAATTATGCAATGCCATGAAGGGTTGCATAACAGGTTAAACCAATAGAAATCATATTTAATTAATTTTTCAACCACTTTAATTCTGACTATTTTTGGTGCTTATATTTGGTTTTTAGCATTGGCCGCAAGCGGAATGCCTTCTAATCATTATAAAATTACTTTTGTATGAAAACATTAATTTTAGCCTTATTTTGTTTTTCAATTCACCCTATTTATAGTATTGGTCTGTATAAAAAAGGGGATAAATTATACAATTGGAATCGTTCTGGTTTAGATTTATATACTGGTTCAAACAATAAATGTGAAATAATTGCCTCATTGCCATTTGAAACTCAATGTACTGTTATTGACGATCATTTGAAAAAAAGCAGCTTTGAATTTGTAGAAATTGAGCCAAAACTAAAAGAGGAATCAGAGGGTGATAACTTTCCTGGATTTAGTATTTCAGGTTTTTGGGTGAAAATTAAAACCAAAGATGGACAAATCGGATATGTTTTTGATGGTTATTTATCAAAAATAAAGCCTGGTTTTAAACTAGATAAGTCCTGTTTTGATAAAGAATTTAAGTTGATTAAATCGAAAACGTCAAAACCAAACCCCAAAAAAGACAACGCCTATTCCTATTTTTATTTATACAAAAACGGCGCTTCAATTCAACAAACAGGTAGTGATTACGACTCTCACATACATTATTTCATCCCTAATATCTCATTAGAAGAAGCCTATTTGCTTATCAAAACTCCTGATTATTTGGACTTATCAAAAGCATCTGGTGATGAAGAGACTTCCATTCATGGTAACGACGATGAATTGAGTTTTTCTTCGACTCTAGAAAACACGACTTTAAAAAAAATCAACACCAAAACAAAAAAAGGTGTCGTAATAATACTCGAAGCTTTTGATTAATTTTGCCTTTTGAGCATACAGTTATTAGCCATTACTTAGAATCAAATCCTGTTCTTTTCGCATTTTTTTAAGTAACACATCGATCCGAAGTCTGATAGATTTGGGCAAATCAGTAAAAGAAGCGTCTTTTTTGAAGGTTCTACAATCGTCAAAAATACATTCTGTTGCCCGAATTACATACTTTTTACCTTTGTAAATAGTGATGATTTTTATCCGTTGAAACTCTTTATCTAAATCTCTTGTCCCATAAACAATTATGGGTTCAATAAGTCCGTCGCCATCAATATCTGAAAATTGAGAATATTTTGTCCAAAACCAAATATTAGACTCTTCTCGATTTTCTAGAAAGTCTATCACTTTCCATTGCTCAATGACTATTCCATTGCTTTTTTGAAAACAAATGGCTTTTATACTTGAATTTAAAGTGTCTTTATCATGAATTTCTTTTTGATCTTCGTTTAAAATCACATCAAAAACACCACTTTTATCCTGACATTCAAAAGCTTTATAAATCAGTTTTTTTTCTTTGGTGGAAACGAAATTCAACTCTTTAATTTCGTTTCTAGAGAGTTGTTTACTGGTTTGAGCATAGCCGCTAAAAATTGATGTGGTTATAAACAGCAATAGGGTAAAAAAAAGTTTCGTTTTCATAAATTTTTATAATGTAATTGAGAATCCAAAGGGATTAAAGATTTTTTTTACTTCATACTAATTGAGAATCAATTCTATTTCTTGGGATATATCTTCATACAATAAGGGCTCATTGTTTCGTTTCGCATCCAAAATCCACGGCATAAGCACCCCATTATCAATGATTTGTTCTTTTGAATAAACTGGTCTAAAAATCAAGTCAAAATCTCCGGCATTGGTTGTAAATGGTTTGTTTTTTTCCTGCTCGGGGATGTCTTCATAATAATAACTTGTTTTTTTTGAATTGGGATTTTTCTTTAATAAATGATTTGGTATTGCGAATGAGTTACCAATCCCTTGATATAAGTCATCATGAAGAATTCCTGTAATCGTAAAACTTTTATTACTTAGTTTCAGTTTTTCATAAGTATTAAAATCAGACTCTAACCTAACATTCTCTTGAGGTACTTGTTTTATTTCAGAAAGTCTAACATAATCTCCATTGATGTGAATTACTTTATAAACTAAATATTCTTCTTCATTATTAGATCCAAGCTGTCTGATAAAAATAAAACTTCCTAATCGCAGTTTATGTTCTTTACCATTCATCTCTTTTTGAGAAATATAAGGTTTATACACCATTTGTTTCAAGATGTAAAAAACGGCAATGATTACTAGACCGATTACAATTACTTTTTTCATTTTTTTTAGTTAGTTTATTATTTTTCCGTTTTCCAAAATAGTATAAACGGTCTGGATCTTTACTGGCTCTTCATTTGAATAATCTGATGCTATACAAATTATTTTGTTCTTTAAAATGTCACTTTCAATTCTAAGAATACTTTCGGCAATTTCATCATAAGCAATTTCCTTTGAATCTATTAAATTATAATGTTCGTCATAATTAATTAAGATAGTCATTAACTCTGAATCTCCAATTTCACAGCTTATCACAAGGGTTTTAAAACTCGATGACAATTTGAGCCTGTAATTCAAGTATACATTTACAACATCTTTGTTTTGAATTATTTTACCTAATGACAGTTGTTTTATTTGAGACTCTGTCAATTTGTTTTTTTTAAAATAATAATCAAAATTAGTAGCGTCCTTTAATGGCACATTTTTGGATTGAATGGTCTCCAAAAAATCAAAGCCCTGCCTATTGTTGGCTTCTGAATTAGATTTGCGTTGCGGTATTTTGTCAACTTTTGATTTAGAAATCAAACTTGTTTTATCTGCGATTATGTCGCTTTTATTTCCTTTACAATTTGCAAATACAATCACAATTAATAATGCTAAAAGTATACTTTTATAAATTCTATGGCTATTTTTCATTTTAATTTACTTCTAAAAAATTATTTTTTTTTGACAGTATTATTTTTTCGGGAATTGAAATACTCGGATTTCTAGGTTCATCAGTATCCTCATAATCGTATTTCATGATATTAATTACATTATTGCTAATGCTTTTTACAGAAAACATATATTGCGGAGCAAAATCCGAATATTGTTTTAATGAATTCTTTTCATTTACATACAATCGCATTCGCTCCGTAACAGGCGAAAATGGAGAATCCTCAGGATAGGTAACATACCAGATAATCACATCTTGCAGACCATCTCTTGTAAGGTCTCCTATATAAGTTTCTGAGTTTTCAAGTACTTCGTTTACTCCTCTCAATTTTTCGTCAATAGTGTTTTCAAACAATTTTTCGGCTTCTTTCTTTAATTCTTGTATTGTTTTTTTTTCGGTTTTACCTCTTGGAATAGGCAATGGTTTTTTTTTGTCTTTTCCTGAGATTAACACTTTATCCGATTTGGCAATCAAATTGGTACGTTCTTTTACCGCATCTTGTTTCATGTCTTTGCAACTTGATAAACAAGAAATTATCAGTACTATTAAAAATGATTTTTTTATAAATAAAATTATTTTTTTCATGTCATCTCTATTATTTAACTTCAATAAACTCTTTCTTTTCATTTAATTTTAATCCTGTTCGCGTTTCAACTGTTCGCAGACGAGGCTCGTCATTTTCTATAAATTTCAATTTTGCTATTAGAACACTATTATTTTCAATCCCACCTACAGAAAAGGGATAATTGGGTTCAAAATCTGGATATTGCTTCATTATTCCTTTTTCATTTACAAATAAGCACATTTTCCATTTCAAAATTTCACTTGTCCTTTTTGAAACAATTTCATAATAAATGATCTCGTCGTCTTTTCCGTCATTTGTCAAATCTCCTTCAAAATCAAATGTAGAACCGCATTCTTCATTAGGCTTTAATGTAATATTGATGTACGATAAAAATTGTCTTAATACATTTTCTTTCAAATCTATCCAAGCAAAATTAATTTTACGTATAGAATCCTCTTTGTGATTATTTTTTTCAACTTCTTCTTTGCTGGGTAGGGCTGTTTGCGACATACAACTTGCAACAGAAAAAAACAATACCGCTAGTAAAAGGTCTTTTTCATAATCAAAACTTATCTAACATTATTTTTTCTGCGTCACAAAACATTTTTCGAACAGCAAACGTGTTCAATGTGTTTTCATTTAAATTTGTAGTGATCAAAAATTTCAGCGTGCTATCATCTGTTTCATAATAGTTTGTGACAAATTGCGAACTGCCATCTAAAAACAGATTGATATGCATCATATAATGGTAATCGGTATTCCAAAATCCTACTTGTAAAAAATCATCTCCTTTAGTGTAGCAATAATAGCGAGTATCCGAAAAATAATCCTCGTAATGAGTCATGCCAACTGCCAAGTTATTTAATGATTCTGTTTCAAATAATGCTTTTACTCTATCTGGAAGAGTTGTTTGAAAATCCCCAAAACAATTTATAAATTTTGGAACATCAAATAATGATTCGGCTTTTCTAAAAGAATCAAAAAATGTTTCATCATTTATTTTATACCCATAATCCCCATCCAAATAAATAAAATTATCCAAAAAGAGATCCTCATAATTGTGGGTAGGCATTTGATTTGCCATTCTTTTTTCGGTACTTCCATCTTCATTTTCAATCAATACTTCATAATAAACATTCTTTTTATCTGGGTCTATAATAGCATTTACAGCAGCAATTCCTCCTAAATACATTTTGCAATCTGCTGCCATTATTACTGCGGCTGTTGTATTTCCTTTTACAATTAGTTCTCCGTGGTTATAAAAACCATAAACAATATCGCATACTAAGTCTCCTCCGATGTAATGCTTGTCTCCACAGAAATAAGCATTAGTAACCGTTAGATTTTTGAGTGCAATAAAAGGAGGCGAAAAATCATCATCATAAGCCATAAGACATTTGGTAATGCTTATGTTTTCCATAAAAATAAAACCAAGAATAATGAGATTCTCTACACCTTCTATAGTCACGTCCATCTCAAAAACATCTGTTTGGCATTGGTTTTCTGCCAATAGAAAAAATCCTTCTAGGCGACTCTCCAAATCATAATCTAGCGAATTCATGTGATGAACATCGTAGATAGGATTTCTGCCAAAATCCGTCAAATTCCCTATCCACATTTCGGCTTCTTGGCGAGTAACTATCTTAAAATTGATGCCGCAAAACTGTACGTTCTCTAGCGGTTTGGTAAATTCTTGCTTTGCGTAGCCTTCTCTAATTGCAATTGATCCTTTTAAATTCTCTTCCTCTTCCAGGAAATCGTTGTTTTCGATATTCAAATACTTATCTAATTTTGGGTACCATTGCAAAAATTCAAAATATTTTTCCCAATCCAAAAAGGGAACTATTTTACTAAACTCACTAAATCTATCGGTTGCAAATCCCGACTGACTCGAACAATAATACAAACTCAATGCAGATGGGTTTGCCGCTTTATTGAGTTTGACATAATAAACTCGGATGTCAAACTCATCGCTTGATTTTCTTTCTTTACCTATTGCAACTACCCCAGATTCTTGTCGCTGCCTTTCTCTGTTGAATTTAAAAAAGTATTTCCCACCCCAAAAACCATGTTTGTCATTGTCCCAATAATCATTGTATTTATGCTGAATCACAGGATACTTCAAATACTCTTGAATGTTTTTTAATCGAACGGTATCCTTAAATAGATTAAAAAAATGGATTGCTTTTTCGGCTCTTTCTAATAATTCGTTCCAAAAAACCTGCAATCGCTCTATAATCTCGATTGGCGTTTGGTTTATGTTTTCATAAACATATTCATAACTTGCATCTGGATGATTTCTATACATTGCAAAAAGGTAAAACGTACTGCTTTTTAGCTTCAATTTTTCTAAAAACCCCAAAGGTTCCGTTTCTTTTTTTTGTATAAAAAAACTAAAACCTTCTGGGAAATCAACGCTAATAAATGTCATTTTGTTTTTTGAACTTTTCTTGACAATGTACCCTTCATATTGCCCCCATTCAAAACTATCGGTTTCTTTTTGTTGTACCGAAAACTCAATTATTTTATCAAAATTTCGCCATTGATTCTCGAACTCCGTTTGATTTGAAAATGTTTTGTTTTTAAAAATTGTTTCAACCTCCTTTAATGCTTCCTCTCTTAGGTTGACAATTGAAACAGCTTCGATTACATCATTAATTATAGACTCTTCTTTTTTTAGCAGTTCAATCATTTCATCTCTATCCAGAAAGTTTTCCCATGAAAAAACTTCCTCCTCCGATGCTTCATTGGCATTAATGACTTTAGATTTAAAAACGTTTTTGATACTTTTTATATCGTATTCGATTGTATCTTCTTTCGTGTCAGAATCCGACAAAAAAATGGTTGATGAAACCTTCTTCAAATTACATCCATATTCATTGGTAGCGACGAAAACTTTGGCTTTGGTTTTTTTTTTAATCACAAGACTGCCATGATTGTATTCTCCCCAAAAACACTCTTTTACAGTTAACTTCTTGGTAACATAAATTTCTTGTCCACCCACGACCATGTTGTCAACACTCAAGTTACCTATTACCAACAATCCTGTTCCACCATCAGTGTCTCTATTAAAAATATTATTCGCACGTAAATTACCTTCTACCAAAATGGCAAAAACATATTGGTTTGAAGATCTATCCCCGTCTTGATTAAAAACGTTGTCTAAATCAATTGTACCCGAATTCCAATTGCCTCTAACGTGCAAAATTGTTTCGTTATCCAGTTCTCCTTTATTTACTTTATTTCTCACAGTAACCCAACAATCTTCTGGAAACAAAGGAGCTACAGCTGATAATTTCACCAAGTTCATTGTAACAAACTCGGATCCAAAATAGTTATTCACCACAACTCCTTTTTGCAAAAACGGCAATGCTCGATCCATCGTGAAATCCAGAAAGGACATTTTTTTTAGATTCATGCATCCCAAAAGCGGACTCAAATCTATATTCTCGACAACAAGAGCAACGGGAGAAAACTCAAAAAGATTAGGCAAAACCGCAACATCTTCTAATGATTGAATGTCGAATATTTCATCTTCTCCAACCCAATTTGCAATAATTATTCCGTAAATATTGTCTCCGCCGTCTGGGCAAAAACTAGTTATTGCAGACAGCATTTCATTGGTAATCTCCAATTCCTCAAAAAATCTTTTAATTTCTGGAATGGGTTCGTATGAGAAATCATTGTTGTTGTCCCAATACTTTCTTTGGAGTTCGTTCAGCTCCTTATCAAAAATACCCGCACCAATAAAATGGTCAATTATATGCAACTTAAAATTGAAATCCTTGAAAATTATCATTACTTAAGAAAATATTACTTATTTTGATCCCCTTATCAGCTCCTAGAAAGAATTAGAGCGTTCTATTGAAAAGTCCCGTTTTTCATTTTCTCAAAAACGTCCTTGTACTCCTCAATATTCTCAGAACCTTCCCCAAAAGTCACTGCCTTTTGTTGTGTTGATACTGCCTTTTCTCTCTGTCCGTTTTTATAATACAATCTTGCCAAAGTATCATAGTAATAGTGATTTTCTGGAGCTATTTGCAAACTAGTTTCTGACCATTTTATGGCTTCTAGCATTAGGTTTTGATCATTCGATTTCAGTGCAACATTCCATGCCGCATTATTTGCATTGTTTGAAAATTCTAATTTAAAATCTAACCAACTAGAAACACTTGCTTCACTGGCTGTAAAGTACTTATCAAGTTTTTCGATAAGACTAACATTACCGCTCACTATAGTATTAAAGTACTGTTGGTAGGTCGAAAAATAGTCCTTTTGATTTTCTATGGTTTCAAGTTCTTTTTCTAAACCTTGCAAATAGTCTTGTGTGGGCGCACTGCTAAATCCAGAAAGTGTCAAATATTTTTTGTAATAGACACGCATTTTTTTCTCCACACTTTTTTGATCTGGATTATAAACTGCCTTTGATGCTTCCCTGAAATAATTGTCTAGTACCACTGATATACTTGGTGTATAAACCGCATCAAAGCTTTCGTCATAATCCTTTACTGGTTTGCTTTTTTCATGTTCTTGAATGATTGAAAAATTAGTAAAAATATAATCTAGCAATTCAAAATCAATTTCTTTAGAAGTATATCCTTCTTGATTAAAAATTGTTTTTGAAAACCCGTTATTAATTAATTCCTGACTCGCAACTATTAAAAAATCTTCATTGTATTTGTTACTTTTTTTATAATCGCCCACTATTTTTCCGCATTTGGTTGCTGCAACTTTGTAAGTTGTAGCTAATGTATATAGGTTTTGTTTGTCTTTAATTATATCATCAGCATAGGTATCTAGAATTTCTGGAGTATTTAATGAATCGTTTAAATTTTTATTTTTGAATTTAAACTTATGATCTTCTGCCAAAACCTTCAACAATTGCTCATTAGTAGACTTATTATCCAACATCACTTTATCAAAAAGTAAGGCATCATTCGCAATAGTAAGCTCTTTATAACCATAGTTATAGGAATCAATAAACAATGTAGATTTGTCATTCAAACTCCCCGGAGTATGATATACTAAATCCCCTGCGGAGTTGTAAACTAAAATCTCTTTTTCCGATTTTATTTTGTTATTTGACAACATTTTTTTATCCTTCTCAGAAGCCAGATAATATTCGAATTTTGAGTTTTCATCATTATCTCCAGAATCCATATTGTCGTAAACAGCCTTTTCTGAGATTGCAATGAAAGAGTCAAATTCAGATTTTAGATTTTTGCTCTTGAGATCAAAATTAACAACTAAGAATTTTTTTGGACTTTTTGCGATGTTGGCTATTGCTGCTTTAAATGAGTTGTTTCGAACATGATGGAATTCAAATTGTTTCTTCTCCTCCATTTCATCCTCGGCAGGTGTTGCTGCAATATCTTTATTTAAGTTTCTTGCTTCAATTTCATCATCTACTGTTTTCCTATCTTTCTTTCCAAGATAAGTCCAATTTTCTTGAACTTCTACCTTTATAGCTTTTTCTAGGTTGCTTTTTAGCTCCTCATTTTTATCATTCAAATAAAAAACCAAAGGATCTCTTCCTTTTTCAGAAACAATTAATGATTTCTTTTTTGGATTATAAAGTGCTTTAAGATTAATAACATTGTTCCTTTTTCTCTCAAAAGAAATAAGAATGGCCGAAGCATTTTCTGGTATTTTAAATTTAGATAGTTGCGTTTTTGGAAAGTCTTCCTCTGATGCTAAAATTAAAAAATCCGTTCTTTTTATTTCGAAAATTACATTTTCTGCTTGGTCATTAGCTATTGCAATCGTATTTCCTCCAATTTCATCAATGCTATTAAATAATGGTTCTTCATTTTGGTTTTGGGTTCCAATATAAATGGTTTCATTACTTTCATATTCTTTTTTATAAATCACATTTATTGCATCTTCATTTTCTATTTTATTATACAAAAAAGTAACTTTGAAATTGGAAAAATTAGTTCTAGAATTCAAATTTACTATTGAATCGTTAATGTTTTCAATATCACCAGAAATTACTGAAACATGAAAAGTATTATTCGCTTCTATAACCAAACTAATATCTTCTTGATTACTTTTGGCTTTATAAACTCCTGCTTCTATTTTTGTATTTTGTGCAAAAAACGATGTTGAAATTATTGAAATGACAACTGTAATTAATTTTTTCATTGCTCCTTTTTTCTTATTATTGCTCTATTTAAAACTATTTTTACTTTCTATTTTTGTTTATGTTTTTCAAAACCTTTATAATAGTAATTTTTGTCTTGTCCAGTGGCTCCACTAGCTTCAAAAGTTTTTGGATCAGCCCCTTTGACAATTGAATCTAAAAAATATACGTTTACATTGTCTTTAAAATAACCACTACTCAAATATTTAAAACTTTTGTAATCTGCAAGAGGATACTTTTTGTCTTCGAGATAATAACTTTTATTATCTATAGAAAGAAAATCAATACGAGATTCAGTAATTATTCTCAAACTATTCACATCGTTAACATTCAAAGGTTTTCCTTCAAAAAAATAATCGGTATCATCTCTTGAATATGGTATTTGATTCAGTACTTTAAATGTTTTTGGATTCGCTCCATTGATTTTTATTCCGTACCTAAACACATAATTTTCGTCTTTTGAGTATGCAAAACTATTAGAGTCATTTGCATCTTCAAATAAAATAATTTCAAATGATTGGGGATTGGCATCAATTATCTTTTTCTCATAATAATACACATTACTTTTGTCTGAACCGTAGCTATTATCTAATGATTTAAAGCTCGAAGCATCTACGTTTTTAAGAGCAGTTTTGTTAATTCTTCCCCCATCATGCTCCGCAAAGGAGATGCAGTAAAATTGATAATAAACCCTATCCCCTTCTATTTTATAATTGCTAGTACAACTTATAAATAATAAAACAAGAACCATTAAAAAAACCGTTTTATTTGTGTTTTTTATCATTTAAAAAGGAGGCTTAAGTTGACTTTCTTTTACCTTTCTTGTTTTGCCAACCATTTTTCCTTTTTTTAGAAAAGTATGCGTTTCTACTACATTTACCTCATCTAGATAATTGGTTTCATAATATTCTACCAGTATCAATTTCCCTTTAATCCATTTGTATTTTTCGGCACCATGAGTTGCTGCACCTCCACGCCAAGCTGCATAAACCGTTTTTGATTTGAAATCTATTTGAGGTTGTGATAAGTTTGAAAGTGCGTCGTTAAAAATAAACTTTTGGGTTTTTGGGTTAAAAACATAATAATTATCAGTGTTATTTGGTCCAGATCCACTACTTTGTGCATAGACAACTAAGTCTTGATACCCATCAAAATTAACATCTTGGGTATAAAGTACGTTTTCTGTATCATTGATTAAACCGGGCTTTTTTATAACCTGTAGGAGCTTATCTTTGTTCTGAATTTTTATTCCAACTATTTCGCCGGCATCACCCCAATCCTCCTTGTTGTGCAATATGTATTTTATTTTTAACGTTAATCCGTTTACTTTTTTAGTTATTGATTCGCTTTTTGACAAATCTTCAATAAATATTTTGCCCGCAGTTACTTCTCCATCCACCGAAATCCATTCCCCATAATACCATTCGTCCGTTTCATTAGTAACTGCAATAAAGTCTCCCGCATTCAAGACCCGAAAGTCTTTGGTATCTCTATCATTCACGGAAGTGTAAAATTTCACACCATCCGTTTGCAAGGGCAAAATATCTTTGTAGAATTTAGAATCTCTTATTTTAAAAGTTATTATGGGCTGCTTTACCAACACATAATTCGTCATTTTAGAATAATAACTCCCGTAAGGAACATTAGAAACATAACTCGAAGAATCTACTTTTACAGAATCTATTTCGTGTTTAAAATATCTGCCTTTTAGAAAAAAAGAATTGTCCTTTTTATAAAAATTATGGTCATCAAATTTATAGGCTAAATTTTGTGAATTATTATACTCCTCTGCATCGTAATAACTCAGAAAACCTTCTCCGTTTTGGGTAGATTCGAACCAATAATTATTTTTCAAACCAATACTTAGATCCAGTTTAAAGTACTTTCTAATAATTGTATCATTGTATGAAACGCCATAACCATCAATAATTTTTTTGTTCAGTAAAACCATTTCCAAAGAATAATTTTCTTTATTATTTGGATCTTCCTTTTTTATAACAACAGCATATTTAATACCATAATTTTCATCAAATAATGACGAATATTTTTGATTATAGACATACTTTATATTTTGATCTTGACCTTGCTCACTATTCATTGGAATAAATTGATGCAAATAATTAGCCTCTGTATTATAATCCAATTCATAAATGCCTGTTTGAACTTTTTGTCCAAAAGTCAAGAGAGAAAAACACAGTAAAAAAGAGACTAAGCCTTTTTTACAAATGAATAGGGTAAACTGTATAAAATTGGTATTTGAAATAACCATAAATTAACATTTGAATTGCAAGAAAACAAATTATTCAGCTCGTTTTCAGTCCCAAAAACTATTTGTGAAAAACTACAACTTGCCGTTATCGTACAAAAACCAGTACAAAAACGTAACGTTTTCATACTGGTCTATTAATTTTTACTTAATAAAATCAAATTTATCTGTAAATAAACCACCAACTACAGGAACTGGAATTTCTTGTTCGTTATTGGCATTTATAATTCCTAAAATCCATAAAACTACAACCCCAAGATTTGCTAAGCTTAAAATACTTGCCAAACTAGGTACTACCATTCCTATTATTGTTAATGCAATAGAAATTGCAATTCCTAAAATTGCGATCCCCAATGATTGTTTCAAATGAAACTTCGTTAAAGAATCTTTGACGGCTAATTTGTTGTAGCTAACATAAGCAATAATCCATCCGATAATTGTAATGTACGAAATAATTGAAAGCGTTTTCTTGTCCATAATTTATAGTTTTAAATTTTAGGCAAAACTAGGTATGTAGTCTCAAAAACGTTCAATTCTTGTATATACTAAGCATCTACAAGAAGAAAAAAGGCATCTATTTTGTATCTACAAGAAAACAAAATATTTCTTCAAAAAAACTCGTCATACCCTAATTTTACTGGACTGTTTCAATATAAGCATCCAAATCTACTTCTCTATCTAGATTTAACTTTTGCTTAATTCTGTACCGAGCCATTCGCATACTTTGAGTTTCTATGTTCATATGATTGGCAATCTCCTTGGTGCTCATTCCCAATTTTATATACCCACAATATTTAAAATCTAACTTGGTCAGTGTGCCAGATGCTTTTTCTTGTAGCGTAGAGAAAAATATGGGATTTGCATTTTCAAGACTTGTTTTAAGTAATTCAAATTCTTCATCAATCTCCATACTTTTATCGATTGTTTTAGAAATGGTTTTGATCTCTGAGGATTTTTCAGATTTAATAAAATGCAATTTGTTTTGAATGTCTTTTAACACTTCATTCTTCTTTTCTAACTGCAAATTATTTGTCATTAATTCTTTTTGCAATTTAATTGTTTGTTGCTCGTTTATCTTTTTTTCCTGTATGGCAATTTGGAGTTTTTTCTCTGATAATTCAGATTCTAACATGGCAATCATGGCTTCTTCTTCTTTTATTTTTGATAACAGGTTGGCTTCATCGGTTGCTTTTTGAAGTAATAAATTCGTTTTAATAAATGATCTTTGTCTAAAATGATACGATCTAAACATAAACATTAGCGAAAAGAAACCCAAAACTAAAAGTATCACGTACAAATAATTTATTTTCTTTTTGAATTCTAAATTCTCCGTTAACAGTTTAATTTCTTGTGATTTTTTCTCAGTTTCAAAACGGATAGAAGCATTGTACTCTTTTGCCTTATTTTCTTTGTCAACCATTGCTTCGACGGCTTTATCGTATAGTTTAAAATATTTTCGGTAAGCAGGAAAATCGTTTTTCAGCTCTGCTAAATCCATATAGTTTTTGTACAATAAACCAAAGTATTTTGGATTTAGGTTTTTATTTTTATTGATGTACACCTCTATTTTTTTCAATACTTTTTCAATATTTGAAATATCATTCATGTTGGTGTAAAATTGTGCTTGTTGTCCATACATAACCATCAGTTGCATTGGGTTATTCAATTTCAAGCAAACTTCTTCCGTTTTTTTTAAGTATTCTACTGTTTTAGATTTTTGGGTATCAAAGAAATGATACAAATAAAGAAACGTAAGATTTAAACACGTTCTACCGTATGACAAATTTGCATTTCCTTTATCTTTATCCGTTTCGAATATTTTTATGGCTTTTAAAAAATCTATTTCCGCACTATGCAATAGCTTTAAATCCACCGGGGTTTTGTGCTCTGCACTACTTACCAAAAAAAGTGCCCAACTAGTCAATGCATTGGCAATGATAATTTGATTTTTACTTTCATAACTTAATTGCAATGCCTTTTTGGTGTATTTTTCATAAACTTTAATGTCGTTTTTACCACTAAATACAGACCCTAGGTTTTCATATCCGTTTACTAATTTGTCGTATCTTATTTTATGCTTTTCAAAATAGGACAAGGATTTAAGCATGTAATAAATATATTTTTCTTGATCCCCAATTGTTTCATATTTATAGGCAATCGCATAATTTGCATAAGCCATTGCCTCCTCATTATTAGACTGGGTTGCCAATAAAAAACTGGAGTCAGCAAACTTTATTTGTTTAGGAATATTGTCCAGAAAACGAGCAACATCCGATATTGATTCATACGCTATTGCCTGTTTTGCTTTTAAATTTAATTGCTCTGCAATTTTCAAAGCTTGATTGGCATAAGCGTAGGCTTTTATGGTATCAATCTTTTTATAGTACGTACTAAGTTCACATAAGTAGTCTCCTTTTTTATCTAAAGACAAATCCTTTTGCTGAATTAATTGAAGCAACTCAACTCTTGATTTCTGGGCATTTGACGGGCTTATTATTAAAAAAAAGAGTGTAATTATAAAAAAATAATTTGGGAAAGAAATTTTAAAATTGCTCATTATAATAGTTTGAAAATATTAAATTCTTTTGGTTTGTTTTTTCTAAATAATCACTCAAAATCAAATCTTGTAACAGAGAGGTTTTCTTTAGCGCTCTCCTTATACCCTTTAAGTTTAGACAATAAGCTAAATTTAATTACAAAAATCAAAGATATAAAAATAGTATTACAAAAAAACGCCACACTGTTTTGAATTGTGAGACGCTTTTTTGTTTAAGATGTTTTTAGAAGCTAAAGCAAAATACACTGAAGCATATAATTGCAAACTATATCTGAGACTGATAAAACTATTTTTCCCAAATAGGGAATTTTATACTATCTTTGACTATCAAAATTACCTATGAGAATAATTGCCAAAAGAGCCTTGCAAAATTTCTGGGAACAATACCCCAACTCAAAACAGCAATTACTGGCTTGGTATCAGGTTTTTGACAAAAATACGTTTGACAATTCAAATGCCATAAAATCTATTTTTGGCTCTGCAGATTTTGTCGGAAATAATAAAGTTGTACTTAATATTTGTGGCAATCATTATCGATTAATAGTGAAAATTAATTATGCAACACAAATTGTCTACATTTTGTTTATAGGAACCCACCCCGAATATGACAATTTGAAAGACATTAAAAACTTATAAAAAATGGAAATAAATCCTATAAAAACAGAAAGAGATTACGATTTAGCTTTAGAAAGGGTAAACATTCTTTTTGATGCTAAGCCAAATACCCATGAAGGAGATGAATTAGATATTTTAGTTACACTTATAGAAAAGTATGAACAAATACATTATCCTATTCCTGAACCTGATCCAATTGAAGCAATTAAATTCATGATGGAACAAAATGGACTTACTAATGCCGACTTAGGTGTTATTTTGAACAGTCGTTCCAGAGTTACCGAAATTTTCAAACGTAAAAGAGCTTTGACAATAAAGCAAATTAGAGTTTTAACGGAAACACTTCATATTCCAGCCTCAACTTTGATTAAAGAATATGCTTTGGAACAATAGTTTTTTAAACTTATTTAAAAAAAACACCTCATTACGAATTTTCGTTATGAGGTGTTTTCAGTATAAAATCTTTAGTCAAAGACCATGCTTTTCTTATTCCACAGCATCAATATGGGCTTGCACCTCAGCATCTGTTCCTTGAAATTGCTTAACAATAACATTACCATTTACTGTTGTTGTAATGGTAGCACTTACTTTCCCGTTAACATTTGTTTTTTCGATTCTAACTTCATTACTCATAGACATTGACTTTTTAGCACAACAGGCTCTCCCTTTGTGAGCGACAAATTTTCCGTTTTTATCATAATGAGACATACACATTTCTTTTTGCTCAGGAGAACATTTAAGACTGTCGCACATTTTAGCACACTCCTCTTTGGTCATTGTAGCACATTTAGACCTATCGCATTTACCCATCATCATTGCTCCATCGCCCTTGTGGCATTCTTTCATCCAGATTTCTTTCTTTTCAGGACAAGAATCTTTTACGTCAATGGTACTGCTTCCGCTTCCTAAAATCGGAGCCATCACCAATCCGATCAAACAAGTCAATTTAATCAAGATGTTCATCGACGGACCAGAAGTATCTTTGAATGGATCTCCAATAGTATCACCAGTTACTGCAGCTTTGTGTGCATCAGAACCTTTATAGGTCATTTCACCATTAATCATAACCCCTGCTTCAAATGATTTTTTGGCATTGTCCCAAGCACCACCAGCGTTGTTTTGGAAAATAGCCCAAAGCACTCCAGAAACAGTAACTCCAGCCATGTATCCACCAAGCATTTCGGCAATCATTTGATTGTTATCTCCGTAGACCAATTTACCAAGAAGCACAATTGCAATTGGGAAACCAATCGTTAAAACTCCCGGTAACATCATTTCGCGTAAAGCAGCTTTGGTCGAAATATCAACACATTTTGCATATTCCGGTTTTCCGGTTCCTTCCATAATTCCCGGAATTTCCTTGAACTGACGACGTACTTCATATACCATATCCATCGCAGCTTTCCCCACTGAATTCATCGCTAAAGCAGAGAATACAACCGGTATCATTCCTCCAACGAATAGCATTGCCAATACCGGTGCTTTGAAAATATTAATTCCGTCAATTCCTGTAAAAGTCACATAAGCGGCAAATAAAGCTAAAGATGTTAAAGCCGCCGAAGCAATCGCAAAACCTTTACCGGTAGCCGCTGTTGTATTTCCAACTGAATCCAAAATGTCAGTTCTGGTACGCACTTCTTTAGGTAATTCACTCATTTCGGCAATACCTCCTGCATTGTCTGATATAGGTCCAAAAGCATCGATTGCCAATTGCATCGCTGTAGTTGCCATCATTGCTGAAGCCGCCAATGCCACTCCATAAAATCCTGCAAAAGCATAAGAAGACCAAATCGCAGCCGCAAATAATAATACAGTTGGAAAAGTAGAAATCATTCCCGTTGCCAAACCTGCAATTACATTTGTTCCTGCTCCTGTACTTGATTTTTGAACAATTGCCAAAACCGGTTTCTTGCCCAATCCCGTATAATATTCAGTAACCGATGAAATTACCCATCCTACCACTAATCCAACTACTGTCGCATAAAAAACACGCATAGATGAAATTTCTTTTAATCCCTCTCCGTAGAAATTCATTTTCATGGTAGCTGGCAACATCCAATTTACAAGAAAATAACAGGCTACGGCAACTAATCCTATAGAAATCCAGTTCCCAATATTCAATGCTCTTTGAACCTGTGCTTCCTTGGCATTATTGTCTTTAATTTTAACTACCAACGTCCCAATAATAGAAATTACAATTCCAACACCGGCAATTGACATTGGCAATAAAATGGGCCCAATACCACCAAAGGCTTCCCCAATATTACCACCCATATCCTTAATCACATAATTCCCAAGAACCATCGTAGCCAAAACGGTCGCCACATACGAACCAAATAAATCGGCTCCCATACCGGCAACGTCACCCACATTATCACCCACATTATCTGCAATTGTAGCAGGATTACGAGGATCATCTTCTGGAATTCCCGCTTCTACTTTACCCACTAAATCCGCACCAACATCGGCAGCTTTGGTGTAAATTCCACCACCCACACGCGCAAACAAAGCAATCGATTCAGCACCAAGAGAGAAACCAGCCAAAGTCTCTAAAACAATCGTCATATCTTCTGTAGAAGTCCATTGCCCTCCCATAAAGACATTAAAGAAAATGATAAAGAAAGTTGTCAAACCCAAAACGGCTAAACCGGCAACCCCTAATCCCATAACTGTACCACCCCCAAAAGAAACTTTTAATGCTTGCGGCAAACTCGTACGAGCAGCCTGGGTTGTTCTCACGTTTGTTTTGGTTGCAATTCTCATCCCCATATTTCCTGCCAAAGCAGAGAAAAATGCCCCGAACACAAACGCAACCACTATTAATATATTTGTTTTAACGCCAGGAATGAAAGTAACCCCCGCCAAAACAACACTTGCGATTACTACAAATATGGCCAGTAATCTATATTCTGCTTTTAAGAATGCCAAAGCTCCTTCATATATGTGATCTGATATCTCCTTCATTTTACCATCTCCTGCATCTTGTTTCAAAACCCAAGATCGTTTGATAGCCATAAAAATAAGCCCTACTAATGCCATAAAAATTGGCACATAAATCATAATTGAATTCATAAATTTACTTTTTGATTGGTTAATATAAAATCTTAAACGATAGCAATTTAAACAAAAAAAGCAACACTCTTTGAAGAGCATTGCTTTTTTATAAAATTAAAGTGCGAAAAATTATTTAATACTAAACAATCCTTCTGGTTTATTCTCAATTTGATCAAAACGCTCTGTACATTCTTTTATAATGGCATACGCTTCATTTACATCTCCCCAACCACCAACATCTACGGTTTTGTTTTCAAGATCTTTATATACTTGGAAGAAATGCTCGATTTCTTTTAATAAATGTGGATTCATATCTGACAAATCATTCAATGAATTCCAAATTGGATCAGAAACCGGTACACAAATTACTTTTTCATCTGGTCCTTTATCATCAGCCATGTGGAAAACACCAATTGGCTTTACTTCCATAACGCATCCTGGAAAAGTTGGCTCGTTTACCAATACCAAAACATCTAATGGATCTCCGTCTAATGCTAATGTTTCTGGAATGAAACCATAATCAGCTGGGTACATCATAGAAGAGAACAACATTCTATCAAATCGCATTCTTTTTATTTCAAAATCGTACTCGTATTTATTTCTGCTTCCTCTTGGTATTTCGATTAAAACATCAAAAGTTTTTAATTTATCTGCTGTCATTATTCTTTTATATTTTCTTAATTTATTTACGAATGCAAAAGTAATCAAACAATACTTTTTTACAATAAAAAAAGGCAATATAATCCAGTGATTATTGAATAGTAAATGGTTATTAGCTTTAACTCCTAGCCCAATACATCATTACAGACAAAATAATCACAAAAAATTAGTCAAAAGTTTAAAAAAAAAGAGTTCTAGCATTTACAGTCCCAACAGCCAATCACTAATTACTATTTGCTAATTACTCCTTTCTTAATACACTATTGTTCTTTTTCGTTTTTTAAGATAATAATGCCATAGCAAAAAAGTAGCGTAAGATCGATAAGGGCTCCAATCTAAGGTATGGACTTCCATTTGCTGTTTTTCCTGAATATCGAGTAGTTCCTTTATGGTATTGACTACTGCAATATCGCCTAGGGGCAGCAAATCGGGTTCTTGCAAACAAAACATCAAATAAATATCTATTGTCCAGTTGCCAATTCCTTTAATCTTTATGAGTTCTTCCCGTACTTGTTGAGCGGATTTTTGCGGCAAACTGTCCAAATCTATCTCCTCATTCAGAATAGCGGATGCTAGTGCTTTTATATAAGTCGTTTTTTGCCGGCTTACGCCAAAGGTTCTATACTCTTCATCAGGAACCAAAATCAGTAATTCTGGTTGAAAAGTAACATGCTCTGCTTTTATCTTTAAAAAAGTGGCCTTTGCGGAATCTATTGACACTTGTTGTTCTAAAATCAACAACACCAAAGTCTCAAATCCTTGCGGCCTTTTGGGAATGGTTGGTAATCCGTAAGTATCTATAATTTTTTTGAATATGGAATCTTTTTGAAAAAGATAATCGATAGCTTGTTGCATAGTTTGATTTTTTAGTCCAGATTGCTTCGCCAGTTCGCTTCACTCGTGTGAAATGGAAAGACTTTTAAAAAAAATCGCTGTCCCGATAGCTATCGCGATAGCTCTTAAAAATAGAATCCAAACGACCCTTTTACTGTAAATCTATTCGTATTTGGCGTATCGAGATAACTGCCTCTCCAAGCAAAATCCAAACGGAATACTTTGAAGATATTTCCAATTCCGGCATTGTATTCCCAATATACATTTTCCGGAGCTGTATAAATTAAGCCCGAAGCATTTAAAGCTCTATTGGCATCCGAAACAGTTCCATAAGCGGCTTTTACCCCTACGAATTCTCTCCAATTGAGCTTTCGCATAAAAGGAACTCTGGCAAACAACCTTCCGTTAAAATCGTGATTCCATTGGAACGTCGCATATTGATCGGTAACAAATTCATAATAATTAAGATTGCTAAAAGTATTCTCGATGGTGAAAAAAGTCTGGTTACCCGGCACTACACTCATTAATCCTAAAGGAACAGTTCCGAAAGTTTTCCCCAGTTCCAGAATCAAATTGGTGCGTCCGAGTGGACCGATAATAATGGGTTGTTTATAATACAATTCGATTCTTTTATAATCAAAGTCACTATTGATAATTCCTTTGTACCCTTGACTGAAATTAACAAAAAGCTTCGTATAAGGACTATTAGCAATACCTCTCTCTACTCCATAAGCAATGGTTCTTCGATTGGGAGTGAACTCGGCTTGAATATTGAACTCCGATTGGGTGGTGGTGCTTTTTACAACTCCAGCGGGGTTGTCTGCCGTTGGCAAAGTGGTATAATAATCTAAACTAAAAACGGGCGAGGCCGACTCTAGTGTTTTATAGCTCACTCCCGTTTGAAACGTTAGGTTTTTAATGGGTTCTATTGCAACGTAAACATTGGTCAATCCTATATTAGTTAATTTCCCATTGGATCCTGTGGTGAAAAAAGCCGTAGAGCCAAAGTTTCTAGCCAAAATGTCATTGGTAGTGGTTAGACTGGCTCCCAATTGCTCAATGTCACGCCTGTTTCCTCCGGAAATAATAATTCGGTTTTTCTTTTCAATCATCCATTTTCCGGCAAAACCGTACTTGAACTTTTGATCTTTAAAACCATAAGCCGTAAAAGCTTGTACGCGCCAAGTATCATTGGGACCAAAATACGTACGTCCACCTAATTGCGTCCTAAAGCCTTCGACTTCATTGTATCCAAAGGTGGAGAAAATAGGTCCAAAATCGAATTTATCGTAGTTTATATAGCCGCTCGCAAGCAATGTTACCAAGCTGGTGATCTGCTTAAACGCCTTAACCGTTTGCAGCGTATCCAGCATTTTATAAACTCCTCGTTCGTCTTTGCTTAATTTTTCGAAACGATTTTCATCCCAAAACTCCTCACTCTTTTTGTACACTTCATTATCGACAAAATTTACTTCGTCTTTGTAAAACTTCACCGGCTTTTCGATATTGAATTTGTGATTTTGATAATACGTAGTTCGCTTACCGTAAATTCCGCTAGATTTTTCTTTTTTATTTAAAGCAAAATCAGACATCAAATAATCCTTGGTCAACAGAAAAACAGAATCGTTTAAAACATCAAATTCTTGTTCTACATAAATATCCTTTACCCAGTTGATATTGGCACTTTTGGTAACGGCCATGTTGATTTTTTTGATGGCAAATGTGGTGTCATTTACCCAAAAATCACCTTTGAAAGTCAGTTCGTTTTTTCGCCTTGGATAAAAAACAATATTATAACACCATTTTTTATCAATGTAAGCACTATCTCTTAATACATAATTATAAACATCAATTCCTGTTTTAGAAAGCGGACTCGTAAAACTTTTATCAAATAAAGCAATGTAATTATTGTAGATGTTATAATCCGAATACAAATCCTTTATAAAAGACAAAATTTGCTGATTCCCTTCAAATCCGGACGTTTTATTGGCTTTTGTTATCTCTTTGACCTTCTTCAATTTATTGTCACCATAAATATCAATCAATGCTTCGTTTATAAAGATGGGCAAATACGTTTTTCCGGTAATTTTTGAAGTGTCAACTTGATTGAATATAAACTCCATGCCCTTGAAAATCTTCTTTTTCATAAACGCACTGTCAATAGAATTCAAGTCGAACTCTACTTTTTCATACTTCTCCATTTGGTATTGGTTAAACATATACAACCCATTTTTGCGCTTTTTCTCCCAAATTTTTCTTAGGATATCGAGTGCAGGGTTGTTCTTTTTAGACGTTTTACCCGTATAAATAACAACTTCTTTCAAACTTTCCTGCTCGCCCAATTCAACCGTAAAATTATAATTGACCGATTTGGCAAGGGTAATTTCCTTTTCAGAAAAACCAATCGAGGTTACCACTAATGTTTTATAGGTGTTTGGAGATTCCATATAAAAACGCCCATCTTCATTAGTCACAGTCCCTGTACTGGAATTTTTGAAAACTACATTGGCGAATGGAATAGGCTGCTTGGATTTGTCAACAACAATGCCACTCACTTTTGTTTGGGCAAAAAGAGTATTTGCCAGCGTAAGTAAGAAAAGCAAAGAAACCAAAATTATTTTTTTCATATTCTTCAAAAAAAAAAACTTCATCAGGTTTATTCTGATGAAGTTTCAAATATAGTTATTTAGAAATTTAGATGATCCGAAAGTTAACTAACGGAATGTTAAAATTTTATTTAAATCTATTTTTTATACATTACTTTCTTTACTGCTTTCACAACATCGGCAGCATTTGGCAACCATTCTTTCAACAATACTGGAGAATAGGGCGCCGGAGTATCGGCAGTGGTAATACGTTGAATTGGCGCATCAAGGAAGTCAAAAGCTTGTTCTTGAACCAAATAAGCAATCTCCGAAGATACACTTGCAAACGGCCAAGCCTCTTCAAGAATTACCAATCGGTTTGTTTTTCTAACTGAAGTTAAAATCGCATCTTTATCCATAGGACGAACGGTTCTCAAGTCGATAATTTCACATGAAATCCCTTCCTTGATCAATTCATCGGCAGCGATATAGGCTTCTTTGATGATTTTTCCGAAAGAAACGATAGTTACATCTGTCCCTTCACGTTTGATAGCGGCAACTCCAATAGGAATCGTATATTCACCATCTGGCACTTCGCCTTTGTCACCATACATTTGTTCAGATTCCATGAAAATAACTGGGTCATTGTCACGAATAGCCGATTTCAACAAACCTTTGGCATCATAAACATTAGACGGAACCACCACTTTGAGTCCTGGAGTATTGGCAAACCAGTTCTCGATAGCCTGAGAGTGTGTCGCTCCCAATTGTCCTGCCGAAGCAGTAGGCCCGCGAAAAACGATTGGCACATTAAACTGCCCACCGGTCATTTGACGCATTTTGGCAGCATTGTTTATAATTTGATCAATTCCAACCAAACAAAAGTTGAAAGTCATGTATTCTACTATCGGGCGACAACCATTCATTGCCGATCCTACTGCAATTCCAGTAAAACCAAGTTCTGCGATTGGCGTATCAATTACTCTTTTCTCCCCAAATTCGGCAAGCATTCCTTTTGATGCTTTGTACGCACCATTGTATTCTGCTACCTCTTCACCCATTAAGTATATGGACTCATCGCGACGCATTTCTTCGCTCATCGCTTCGCAAATGGCCTCTCTAAATTGTATCGTTCTCATATTTATATAGTCTGTGTGTAATTTTTAGAATCGCAAAAATAATTATTTTAAATCACTTAAATGCATAAATCACTTTAAAATAACACCTCGTTACACTTATGGTTTTTAGGAGCTATTCCAGCTATTCACTACATCTGGACTACGAAATCGATGTAATTCGACAAAACACAGCCCTTCTAGAATGAAAAAACAAAACCCCAACCAAATCAACTATCACATAATTCACAAAAACAGCTCAATTCTTTATAATAATTTTGATTAAAACATATCAACTCCTACAATAAATTACGAAATCGTAATAGTCAAATAAAATGTTATGCACGCATAGTATTTTATTCGATTTATTATTTTAAATTTGTCAAAGAAATTACGAATTATAAAATATAAATTATGAAAATATTAGTTTGCATCAGCCACGTCCCTGATACTACTTCAAAAATCAACTTCATTAACGGAGACTCTGAGTTTGACACCAATGGGGTTCAATATGTAATTAATCCAAATGACGAATTTGGTTTAACTCGTGCCATTTGGTTCCAAGAACAACAAGGAGCTACAGTTACTGTAGTAAATGTTGGTGGACCAGACACTGAACCAACTTTAAGAAAAGCATTGGCCATAGGTGCAAACGAAGCCATTCGTATCAACGCCAACCCTACTGATGGATTTTTTGTAGCCAAACAATTGGCCGAAGTAATCAAAAATGGTGGTTATGATGTTGTAATTGCGGGAAAAGAATCATTAGATTATAATGGTGGAATGGTTCCTGGAATGATCGCTGGTATTTTAGGATATAACTTTTTAAACTCTTGCACCAACATCACCGTTGACGGAGCAAATGTAACTGCTGTACGTGAAATCGACGGTGGTAAAGAAACTGTAAGCACTACACTGCCTGTTATTATTGGGGGTCAAAAAGGACTTGTTGAAGAAAAGGATTTACGTATTCCGAACATGAGAGGAATCATGACTGCTAGAACAAAAGCATTAACAATCCTTGAACCAGTTGACACTGCTGTAAACACCAAAGCGGTGAAATTTGTAAAACCAGCTCCAAAATCAGCGGTTAAATTGGTTTCAGCTGATAACTTGGATGAATTAATTAATTTATTACACAACGAAGCGAAAGTAATCTAGTAATCAGTTTTTAGTCGCAGTTTTCAGTTGCAAAACTTTAAACCTTAAACTTTTAAACTTTTAAACAAAAAAATCATGTCAATATTAATATATGCAGAATCTGCAGAAGGAAAATTTAAAAAAGTAGCATTAGAACTAGCTTCTTATGCAAAAAAAGTAGCTGAATCATTAGGCACTACCGTTACTGCTGTGACTGTAAATGCTGGAGATGTTTCGGAATTATCGAAATACGGAGTAGACAAAGTTTTAAAAGTAGCCAATGACAAATTAGCTGGTTTTACTGCCAAAGCCTATGCAGATGTAATCAAACAAGCGGCACAAAAAGAAGGTGCTAAAGTAGTTTTGCTATCTTCTACTACAGATAGTATTTACTTGTCTTCATTAGTTGCAGTAGCGCTAGAAGCTGGTTTTGCTTCAAACGTGGTGGGATTACCGGTAAGCACTTCTCCTTTTCAAGTAAAAAGAAATGCATTTTCAAATAAAGCGTTCAATATTACAGAAATCAATACTGATGTTAAAGTTTTGGCTCTAGCCAAAAACTCTTATGGGATTTTCGAAAATGCATCAGCAGCAACCGAAGAAGATTTCAATCCAACCATCGGAGATGCTGATTTTGGTGTAAAAGTAGTTTCTGTTGAAAAAGTAACCGGAAAAGTTTCTATTGCCGATGCTGATATTGTAGTTTCTGCAGGACGCGGTCTAAAAGGACCTGAAAACTGGGGAATGATTGAAGAATTAGCTGGAGTTCTTGGAGCTGCAACTGCTTGTTCTAAACCTGTATCTGATATAGGATGGAGACCTCATGCAGAACACGTAGGACAAACCGGAAAACCAGTAGCAACCAATTTATACATTGCCATAGGGATCTCTGGTGCTATCCAACATATTGCAGGAATCAACTCTTCTAAAGTAAAAGTGGTTATCAATAGTGACCCAGAAGCTCCTTTCTTTAAGGTTGCTGATTATGGAGTTGTTGGTGATGCTTTTGAAATTGTACCTCAATTAATCGCAAAATTCAAAGCTTTCAAAGAGCAACAGTCTTAAGGTTTGAGTAACTTTTCAGTGATTAGCGAAAAGCCATTAGTGATTAGCTTGGAAACGTAGATTCTAACATAAATATATTAGAAATTTTTGCGAAAAAATTAAACAAAAATACCTTTAATGATAGATACTTTATTTTAGTATGCACAAAGGCTAATCACTCTTCACTCCCGATAGCTATCGGGACTAAGGGCTAAATACCCGCAAATTTAATTTCTCTTATAATTATAGCTGCCTAAAAACAAGATAATCGTATCTTTGCTTTAGGTAGCTTTTTTGTTCAATAAATTTTGATTAAAATTGCACTTTATTTTAATATAAAAAAACGACACTATTAATAAGGTACTTTGTACTTTCTATTATACCAACATGAGCTTAGTAAAATTATCCATTAAAGGAATTTCATACAGTCAAACCCAAAACGGTGCGTATGCATTGATTTTGAACGAGGTTGATGGCGAAAGAAAATTACCTATAGTTATCGGCGCTTTTGAAGCCCAATCTATTGCTATTGCTTTAGAGAAAGAAATCAAACCTCCGCGTCCCTTGACTCATGATTTGTTCAAAAATTTTGCTGAGCGATTTGACATTGTTGTCAAACAGATTATCATACACAAACTAGTAGACGGTGTCTTTTATTCTAGCATTATATGCGAAAGAGACAAAATCGAGGAAATTATTGACGCCAGAACTTCGGACGCCATTGCATTAGCCATTCGATTTAATGCTCCTATGTTTACTTATAAAAACATTTTGGACAAAGCTGGAATTTATTTAAAAGCAAATCCTCTTGAAACCGATGCCGCTTCGCAAGAAATAGACGATATTCTTTCTAATCCCGAAACTTTTGGTCATACTTCAGAAAGTGCCGAATCTGGCAACACCTATTCTAAACACAGTTTGCAGGAATTAAATGAATTATTGCAACAAGCTGTTGAACATGAAGATTATGAAAAAGCAGCAAAGATTCGGGACGAAATTTCTAAACGATAATTGGTAGAGACGCGATTCATCGCGTCTGCATGCGATGAATCGTGTCTGCACAAAGATCACAACAAGAAACTACAAATCATAACCCTAGAATGAAACAATACCTAGATTTAGTACAACACGTTATGCAAAACGGTTGTCAAAAAGGAGATCGTACCGGAACTGGAACAAAAAGTGTATTTGGACACCAAATGCGATTTGATTTGAGCGAAGGTTTCCCGATGGTAACTACTAAAAAGCTACATCTTAAATCTATAATTTACGAATTGCTTTGGTTTCTAAAAGGGGATACAAACATCAAATACCTACAAGAAAACGGCGTTAAAATTTGGGATGCCTGGGCGGATAGCAATGGCGATTTAGGCCCTGTTTACGGTCACCAATGGCGTAATTGGAACAGCGAAGAGATCGACCAAATTTCCGAGCTTATTACCGAATTAAAAACAAATCCAAACAGCCGAAGAATGCTCGTTTCAGCATGGAACCCATCGGTTCTTCCTGATACCACTAAGTCATTTGAGGAGAATGTTGCCAATAACAAAGCGGCCTTGCCTCCTTGCCACGCCTTTTTTCAGTTTTATGTAGCCTCCCCAGACGAAACCAAAGGAGAAACTAAAGGAAAACTATCCTGCCAATTGTACCAACGAAGTGCTGACATATTTTTGGGTGTACCCTTTAACATTGCTTCCTATGCCTTATTAACCATGATGATTGCACAAGTTTGCGACCTTGAGGTTGGTGAATTCATCCACACCTTTGGTGACGCACACATATACAACAACCATTTTGAGCAACTCGAATTACAACTCACACGCGAACCAAAACCATTGCCGAAAATGATTTTGAATCCTGCCATAAAAAATATCTTCGATTTTGATTTCGATGACTTTACTTTAGAAGGATACGAACCACATGCCCTCATTAAAGGAAATGTGGCTGTCTAAATAAAAAACACAATTCTCGTTTTATAAAAAAATCCGCTTTATACGAAAGCGGATTTTTTTATTTGAACTATATTGCTAACACACTATTCTCTGCACCTGCATAATCATTCCACCTGAATGAATCGGCTTCTGGCTCATTTACAAACACACCGTCTACGACATACTTAAATTCATAAATAGCATCTTTATTTAAATCAAAAGTCGCTTTAAAAGTGCCATTTTTTAGTTTACTTAAAGCGCCCTCTTCTAAACTCCAGTTATTAAAATCCCCAACAACCGAAGCTTCACTAGCCGTTTTAGCTTCAATTGAAAAAGTAACTTTGCAAACTGGTTTTGTTTTTACAAATTGTTTCTTTATAGACATAACTATTTAGTTTTTAAGATTATACCAAAGTAAATAAAATAATTTGACATTTCAATCTGACCCATGACGATTTGATGTAATAACAAAAAACAGTATTCTTTTTTACTTTTTTAAGAAAATAGCTCGGGAAAAATTTGATTTAAAATTAAGAAAACGATTTCTCATTAAATATTCAATAACGAGAACAGTCACTTTAGAAAATATATTTTATCTTTATAAACAAAATTTATACCATGGAAAAAGAATTACACGAGCAATACGAATATGCCAGAAGACGCCTAAGACAAAAGAAAAGACTCTATTACCATTTTGTTTTCTTTACTTTGATTAGCATATTTCTATTTACCGCTCATCGGTTTTTCGATATTGGGATTGATACAAATTGGTCAACATGGATAATTATTGTATGGCTCTTCGTTTTTACATTACATTTTATAAAGGTATTCATCACGGATCGTTTCATGAACAAATATTGGGAAAGAGATCAAATTGACCGACTTGTAGCTTTACAGCAAAAGAAAATAGCCCAATTACAATCTAAAGTTGAAGAAAATAATTCGAAATAACCCCAATAGTATGATAATTATGATTGCTGCTGTTGCAGAAAACAATGCCCTTGGAAAAAACAATGAATTAGTCTGGCATCTCCCTAATGATTTTAAGCGATTTAAATCATTAACGACAGGACATCATATTATAATGGGAAGAAAGACATTTGAAAGCTTTCCTAAGCCACTTCCCAATAGAACTCATGTCGTAATCACAAGACAAGAAAACTACCCGTTAGAAGGCTGTATTGTGGTAGACAGCATAGAAAAAGCAATTGCTATTTGCCCAGAAAATGAAACTTCATTTATTATTGGTGGAGGAGAAATATACAATTTAGGACTTCCTTATGCAGATAAGCTAGAAATCACTAGAGTACACCATAGCTTTGAGGCTGATGCTTTTTTTCCGGAAATAAACCCTGATGATTGGCTAGAGATTCAAACCGAATTTAACCCTATAGATGACAAACATCTTTATAGGTACACTTATCAGACCTACATAAAAAAATAGATAAAAAAAAACATCCCTAATTGGGATGTTTTTTTTTAAATGATTTTGAGGGATGACCTACTCTTGTAATAAAATTTGATAACATAATATACAAATCACAAATATCATTATTACTCCAGAAACGAAGACAATGCTATTTGATGTTTTTTGAGAGTACAACTCAAAAAAACCTTTAGTACCAAATACCACAAAGGTACTAAAGGCAAAGAAAATTAAAATTTCCAAAAACAAATTTAATCCTAAGAACGTGTTTTGCGCTTTCAAAACAATACTGCCATGACTAACAGTACCTTCAAAAAAAACTACAAGAACAAATGAGATACATAGCGCAAGAAACATCCATTTGATTTGGGTCATTACTTCCCTCTTAATCATTCAATAAATATTAAAATTTTATGATACAAACATCAGTAATAAAAACAGTAACCACAATACCCACTTTTAGTGATATTTCATTTTTTTTTCATTTTTTTTATTTTGCTAAAAAAAGTCTAATTTACACACGAAAATCATCAAAGATCTCAGCAATAGCAAGGGTTAACAGCTTTCATAGAAGTAAGCCAATATATTTTTTTGAGACGATTTTGAAAAAAATGCAAATTACTGTCCGTTTTTTTTCTTCTAGAAATCGAAAATTCACGACAAAACTATTCAAACCTATTATAGTCACATACGTCCTTACAAACTTTCATTCAAATACAAAAAAAACGCCTTTATTGTTTCTTCCTAAAAAGTATTTAAAATTTGGTTGTCAGGAACCGCTTTTTCATTTTTATAGGAGGAAAATTTCTTTATGGCGGTTTCTCTAGTTTGTATTATATTTGTGGAAATAAAAAAAATGTCAAAAGAAATTACACCCTACAAAAATTCAAACCTTAGCAAAAAAGAGCAAGTTGCATCAATGTTTGACAAAATCTCTGGAAACTATGACAATCTAAACCGTGTTATTTCGTTTGGAATAGATGTTAAGTGGAGAAAAAAAGTATTGCAATTGGTAGCCAAAACCAATCCAGAAAACATTTTGGACATTGCTACTGGCACTGGAGATTTAGCAATTTTGATGGCGAAAACAAAGGCTAAGAAAATCATAGGATTAGACATTTCTGCAGGAATGCTTGAGGTTGGAAAGAAAAAAATTATCGAGAAAGATTTATCAAAAACAATAGAAATGGTTTTGGCTGATTCTGAAAACATACCTTTCGAAGATCATTTTTTTGATGCTATAACCGTTGCCTTTGGGGTAAGGAATTTTGAGCACCTAGAAAAAGGGCTGTCTGAAATTTTAAGAGTCCTAAAGCCAGGGGGGATTTTCGTTATTTTAGAAACCTCTGTCCCAGACAAAACACCATACAAACAAGGCTATAAATTCTACAGTAACAATATATTACCAATCATTGGAAAATTGTTTTCAAAAGACGATGTTGCTTATGGTTATTTGTCAGAATCCGCAGCTTCTTTTCCTTATGGCGAGGCTTTAAACAATATTTTGCGAAAAACGGGGTTTATAGATGTTATTGCTATGCCTCAAACATTTGGTGTCGCCACCATTTATTCAGCCTCCAAAAAATAATACTGAAAACATTCAGCGTATAATATGAAAAAAATAATTGCACTCGTTTTTATAGTTTTGTCATTGCATGGAAACGCTCAAAATTCAAAAGGGATTTTCAGCAAGGATCCTATAATAAATTTAGAAAATTGGCAAAAACAAAAAGTTTATTTTGGTTTTTTCTTAGGTTTCAACTCTTATAATTTCAAAATTGATTATAAAACAGTTGGTCCAGATATTCAAGCAGACAACTCAATGGGCTTTAATGTGGGACTAGTTACCGATTTAAGACTACAGGAGTATATAAACTTACGTTTTGAACCCGGTCTATACTATGCCACCAGAGTTTTGCATTACCCCAATTTCGCTTCCAAAAACGACGCCATAAGAGATATAAACAGCACCTATATCAATTTTCCTTTATTATTAAAATTTTCATCGCTTAGAACTGGAAACATTCGCCCTTATTTATTGGGAGGTGTATCTGCAAATCTAAACCTTTCCGGTAACGCCAAATCTTTAGATGACAATCTTGAACAGCGCTTTAGAGTAAAATCGTGGACTACCAATTACGAATTGGGCTTTGGAATTGACATATTTTCTGAATATTTTATATTTTCTCCTTCCATAAGAGGCTCTTTTGGAATCGGAGACGAATTAATCCGCGACAAAGATCCAAACAGTCCTTGGACTGGCAATATTGAGTCTATGAAATCAAGAGCCGTTTTGATTAATTTTACTTTCCACTAAAATTATATTTAAGTGTTTCCGGACTTAATTCCGCCTACTAAATTCACTTAAAATAATTGCCGTTGCAGTAGCCACATTTAAGCTTTCGGTTTCTTGAAGATCGCCAAAACGCGGAATGGCTAGTCTTTTTTGAACTAAATCCTCCAACTCAGCTGAAATTCCGTTGGCTTCATTACCCATTATTATGATTCCATCTTGCGGCAAATCTGTTTTATAAATAGTATCCCCATCCATAAACGTTCCAAAAACCGGCAGCTTGGTTTTGGATATAAAAGCATTCAAATCGATATAATTTACATTTACCCTAGCGATAGATCCCATCGTAGCCTGAACCACTTTTGGATTAAAAATATCAACAGTTTCTTTGGAGCACAACAACTGTTTAACTCCAAACCAATCACATAATCTTAAAATAGTACCCAAATTCCCTGGATCTCTAATAGAATCAAGTGCAACTATCAATCCAGAATCAAGTATTTTTTTCTCTAAAGGAATTCTAAATACTGCCAAACAAGTATTAGGAGTAGCCAATGCACTAATTTTATTCAACTCGCCTTCGGAAATAATTGTTTTCTTGCCAACTGGTATTTCATCAAAATCTGGCATTGTTGTATAGAGATGTTCTAATTCAAAATTTGATTTTACTAATTCTTGAATTACTTTTACGCCCTCGGCAAAAAACAACTGATTGGCAAAACGATGTTTTTTTTGTTGCAAACTCGAGATAAGCTTTATTTGGTTTTTACTAAGCATAAAAAAATGTACTTTTGAATTAAATATTTCATAACAATTGAACCCCACATGCCCCAAAAAAATTCCTCCTATATTATAAAAAAGAGTCTTGATAATTGTCGAGATAATAACCTTGGGCAATCCAGACTTTTTCAGAAGAAAAAGAATTTTACAAAAATAGTAGCATTTATTCTAATTTCAATACTAATTATAGCTTGTAATTCAGAAAAGAGAGTTCCAGCCAGAAAACAACTTCTTGTAAAAAATGAAATTGTTCAAAATAACAAATCAATAAAGAATCAAAACATATACGATCAATTGTACCAACAACCCAACAGTTCCATAGTAGGATACCGGATGTTGTTGAATCTATACAATTTAGCCAACCCTAATCCAGATTCGACATTCAATCTGAAATATCACAACAAAGAAAAAAAATACAACCGAGAAGTAAAATGGCTTTCTGAGAAACAAATAGCAAGACTACGTAAATCCTTTTGGTATCACGGGATACACACCTTTTTGAAAGAAACGGGAGAAGCACCAGTTATTGCAGACACCTTAAAATCTAAAAAATCATTACTTCGCCTTAAAAGTCATTATTTTAATAACGGCTACTTTAATGTTAAAGCCACATACAAGCTAGACTCCCTAAGCCCCAAAAAAGCTAAGATGAAGTATGACGTCACAACTGGAAATCCCTTTTTCTTAGATACCATAACAACTACCATTTTAACACCGGTATTAGATTCTCTTTACAAAACAAAGAAATCATTAATTATCGCAGGAAATCAATACAAAACGGAAGATTTTGAAAATGAAAAAGATCGAATAAGCACCCTTTTTAGAAATAATGGTGCGTATCGTTTTCAACCCAATTATGTAACTTTTGACATTGACACTATCAATAAAAAAGACAAAGCCAACATCAATTTAAGCATTGGTAATTATTTGTATCAAGAAAATGATTCTACAAAGACAGAACCATTTAAGATATACAAAATTAGCGACATCAACATTTACACAGACTATAAAAGCACGAATCACAATTCTAAAATTAAAGACAGTCTCACTTATAACAACATGAATTTATATGGCTTTGAAAAAATAAAATATACCCCACATGCCATAACCGATGCTGTTTTTATTGTAAAAGGAGGACTCTTCGCTGACAACAAAACTGTTTTATCTACTCGATATTTAAACAATCTTAAAATTTTTAATTATCCCACTATTCAATATGAAGTAGACAAAAGAGACAGTACCTCTCAGTCTTTGATTGCCAAAATCTATTTAACTCCCCGCAAAAAATTTAGCTTTGGCTATACTTTAGATCTAACCCATTCTAATATTGAAGATTTTGGTATTGCCGCAAGTATTACAGAAACCGTTAGAAATGTTTTTAATGGAGCCGAAACATTAGAACTATCTGCACGAGGAAATATTGGTGCATCTAATGACATTGCAGATCCGGGGGATAGTTTTTTTAACGTATCAGAATACGGTGCGGATGCAAAACTTAACTTTCCGCGAATTTTATTTCCGTTTAAAACCGAAAAAATCATCCCCAAGAGTATGATCCCCTCTACTATAATGAGTGTTGGTTTTTCTAAGCAAACCAATATCGGTTTAGACAAAGAAAACTTTAGTGGTGTTTATTCGTATAGCTGGACCCCTAAAAAAAACAACACAACCCGTTTCGATCTTTTTAATATTCAGTTTGTAAACAATCTTAATCCTGAAAACTACTATAACGTATATGGATCTTCGTATGATGCGTTAAATAAAATAGCAAAAGACCCTAGCGTAGTTACAGACCCTACTTATTTTGATACAAAAACCGGTGATTTAATTATAGAAAGTGGGACAACTGGTTTCACAAATGCTGTACTGTCAGATAAAACATCTTTAAAACCAAATGATCAAGAGTACAAAGATGTAAGCAGTATTGAACAACAAAGAATCAGGCTAACCGATAATGATTTTATCATGGCTACCAATATTGTCTTTACAAAAACAACCAAAAAGGACTTGCAAGACAATAATTTTTATATGTTTAGAACAAAAATTGAGTCGGCAGGAACACTGTTATCTGCCATTTCAAGCATTGGTAATTTGCCTAAAAACTCAAACGGAAACTATGAAATTTTCAATTTGGAATATGCGGAATATTTAAAGACCGAATTTGACTTTGTCAAATATTGGGATATTGACAAAGGTAAAGTTTTTGCCATGAGAACTTTTTTTGGAATTGCAATCCCTTATGGGAATTCAAATTTCATTCCATTTACTAAAAGCTATTATGCAGGAGGATCTAATGACAATAGAGCATGGCAACCGTATCGTTTAGGACCTGGAAGCAGTCCATCTACAAACAACTTTAACGAAGCCAATTTAAAAATCGCAATCAGTGGGGAATATCGATTCTTAATTGGAGGTAAATTTAATGGTGCTTTATTTGCTGACGCAGGTAATATTTGGAATGTATTTGATGAAACCACTTTTGAACCTGCTCAATTCAATAGCATAAAAGATTTAAGCAAAATAGCCTTAGGTACAGGTTTTGGCTTACGATATGATTTTGGTTTTTTTGTAGTTAGAGTAGATATTGGGCTTAAAACCTACAATCCCGCCTTGGAAATGGGAGATAGATGGTTCACTCAATATAATTTTGCCAACTCTGTTTTTAATTTTGGTATCAATTACCCTTTCTAAATGCTAATTAATTCTTATTTTTGCAAATTATAATCTAAAAACTAAAAAACTAAAAGAATTTACAATGGCACACAACATTAAACCAGGAGTTGCTACAGGCGATCAAGTACAAGAAATTTTTAATTATGCAAAAGAGAAAGGCTTTGCCCTTCCAGCTGTAAATGTTATAGGATCAGACACTATTAATGGAGTACTTGAAACTGCTGCAAAACTAAATGCACCAGTTATCATTCAGTTTTCAAATGGTGGCGCACAATTTAATGCCGGAAAAGGACTTTCTAATGCTGGTGAGAAAGCCGCTATTGCCGGTGGTATTGCTGGTGCAAAACACATTCATACCTTGGCAGAAGCATACGGAGCAACCGTTATTTTGCACACTGACCATTGTGCTAAAAAATTATTACCTTGGATTGACGGATTATTAGATGCTTCAGAAGTACATTTTGCAGCAACCGGAAAACCATTATTCTCTTCGCACATGATTGATTTATCTGAAGAGCCAATCGAAGAAAATATCGAAATCTGCAAAGGATATTTAGAAAGAATGAGCAAAATGGGAATGACGCTAGAAATCGAACTTGGAATCACTGGTGGAGAAGAAGACGGTGTAGACAACTCTGATGTTGATAGCTCAAAATTATACACTCAACCTGACGAAGTAGCCTATGCTTACGAAGAATTATCTAAAATAAGCCCAAAATTTACAATTGCTGCTGCCTTTGGAAATGTTCACGGAGTTTACAAACCAGGAAACGTAAAATTAACTCCAAAAATCTTAAAAAATTCTCAAGATTACGTTCAAGAAAAATTCAAAACTGGACCAAACCCTGTTGATTTTGTTTTCCACGGTGGATCTGGTTCTACACTAGAAGAAATTAGAGAAGGAATTAGTTATGGTGTTGTAAAAATGAACATCGATACTGACTTGCAATTTGCTTTTACGGAAGGTATCCGTGATTTTATGATTAACAATGTTGAGTACCTTAAAACTCAAATTGGAAATCCAGAAGGAGCAGAAGCACCAAACAAAAAATATTACGACCCAAGAAAATGGTTGCGTGAAGGAGAATCAACTTTCAATGCGAGACTTGAGCAAGCTTTTACTGACTTAAATAACGTGAATACACTATAATTTTAGATTTTAGATTTTAGATTTCACGAGGAAATCTAAAATCTAAAATCTTAGATCTAAAATAATAAAAATGGCTTGGTTTAAAAGAAAAGAAAAAGGAATTACTACGGCTACCGAAGACAAAATGGACATCCCAAAAGGTCTTTGGTACAAATCTCCTACCGGTAAAATTATTGATGCTGATGAGTTGGCTCGTAATTTATTTGTAAGCCCCGAAGATGGTTTCCATGTTAGAATTGGAAGCGCAGCCTATTTTGATATTTTATTTGACAACAATGAATTTGTTGAATTAGACAAAAACATGACTTCTAAAGATCCTTTGCATTTTGTTGATACAAAAAAATATGCAGACCGATTGAAAGAGGTAATGGAAAAAACGCAACTCAAAGATGCTGTCCGTACTGGTGTTGGAAAATCAAAAGGCAAAGAATTAGTGATTTGCTGTATGGATTTTGCCTTTATCGGTGGATCTATGGGAGCGGTTGTTGGAGAAAAAATTGCCAGAGGAATTGATCATGCTATCAAAAACAGACTGCCTTTTGTAATGATTTCAAAATCGGGTGGAGCCAGAATGATGGAAGCTGCTTATTCTTTAATGCAATTAGCAAAAACATCTGTAAAATTAGCTCAACTTGCCGAAGCAAAATTACCTTACATATCGCTTTGTACTGACCCAACAACTGGGGGAACTACTGCATCTTACGCCATGTTAGGAGATATCAATATTTCTGAGCCCGGTGCCTTAATCGGATTTGCAGGACCAAGAGTCGTTAGAGACACTACCGGAAAAGATTTACCGGAAGGTTTTCAAACTGCCGAATTTCTTCTGGAACATGGTTTCTTAGATTTTATAACCGCCAGAAAAGAATTGAAAAATAAGATTAACTTATACATCGATTTGATTCAAAACAATACTATTAGATAAATGAAAATCCCGAGCAATCGGGATTTTTTTTTGGTTTGTCTAAAAATATTTCCCTTGAAGTGCTTCAATGATTATATTATGGTCTTCTTCATCGTGTAGTCCTGATACAGTTATTGTCGCTATCATTCCTGCACTCTTTATGAAAATTGGTATTGAGCCACCTTTTGCAAGAAAGTCTTTCTCGTCAAGTCCAAATGTTTTTTCTAATGTCATATTGCCCTCTTTCAGGTCGTTTTTGACACTTAAAGAACTTTCCTCAAATTGTTTTGCTACATTCGCTTTTCGTCTAAGCCAATTATGTTTATCAACAGGAAGACTGTCGTCAAAATAAATAAAAACGATATGGTTTAGCCTACATATTTCAACTGCAATATGTTGATTGCGACTTTTTGCCAAGGCAATAATTTTCAAGCCCATTTCAAGTGCAATTTGGTTAGAAAAATTGTCTAACTCTATTTTCTTGATTATCTCTTTTTCTGTTTTATTCTATGCCATTATCGAAATATTTAGTGCAAAAGTGAGTATTAAAATCAAATATTTAGTTGCCATTTTTTTAGTGAATTTCAAGAATTAATAAAAAAGTCTGTGTTGCTTTTAGTTTGTCTGTTAATCATCGTTTAAGGTGCTGCTAATTGCTAAATCGATGCGAAAAATACATATCAATTCATGTAGATTTAATTCATTAAATTTGCCGTAAAAGCAATTATTTCTTAGTCAAATAGATTATACTTTTTTCAAAACGCAATTTGGGGAACATCATAGCAAATAGTCAAACCTTTTTACATTCCCGTTCTAATGGCTTCTACGGGGTCTAATTTGGACGCTGCAATGGCAGGGAGAATTCCAGAAACAAGACCAATTACAGCTGCTAAGCCTGTTCCTAAAAGAATATTTCCTAGCGACAAAACAAATTCAAAGTCTAAGGCATTGGTCAAAATCAAAGCGATTCCCCAAACCATAAACAATCCAATTATACCTCCAAGTACCGAAAGTATTACGGCTTCGAATAAAAACTGAAACAATATAAAGCGATTTTTGGCTCCCAATGATTTTTGAATCCCAATTAAATTGGTACGTTCTTTTACAGAAACAAACATGATATTGGCGATCCCAAAACCGCCAACTAAAAGCGAAAATCCCGCAATTACCCAACCCATTACGTTCATAAGTCCTATAGTCTCGTCAATCATATCTGTAGCTCCTTTTAGCAAATTGATAAAAAAATTATCTGCCTGACCCGATTTTATTCCTCTAAAATTCCTAATTCTATAGGCAATTTGAGCTTTCAAACTTTCTACATCAACTCCTTTAGCAGGCTTTATAATCACTATTGGAGTAAATGACTTTGTATTATCTCCAAACAGACTTCTTATTTTATTAACCGTAGGGTAAATTGTTGTGTCTGGGTTTGAACCAAAACTTATCAACCTATCCCCTACTTTTTTCAGCACTCCAATAACCTTAAATCGCTGCCCATACAATCGAATATATTTATCAATAGGAGAAGTCCCTTCAAATAAAGCAGCTGAGATATCATGCCCAATCACAACTGTATTATCCCCCGAATTAGATTCTTTTTCGCTAAAAAAACGTCCTTCCTCAAAATCAAACTTTTCAATATCATACATTTCATAAGTACAAGGAATTACAACAATAGAACTTATCGATTTTAATTCATGCTTGATTGTTTCTCTCCCCGCATAAAACTGAAAACAAACGCTCTCAACATCGGTCAAGCTGTTTTTAAGTAATTTATACTCATCATAAGTGACATTAGGAAACTGATCTATTTTCCAATCGGGAACATCCGAAGGCCCGAAACAATATTTAAAAAAGAAAACGGTACTATTATCGAGACTACCAATATCTTTAGTTATTTTCCTATTCAAAGAATCTACCGCTGAAAGCACCGCGATAATCGAAAATATCCCAATAGTAACACCCAATAAAGAAAGCAACGTCCTCAATTTATTACTTCGCAACGCATTCATCGCAAAACCAAAACTCTCCTTTAATAATCTTAGATAAACTAGCATTTCATTTTAATTTGTGTTATTGTAAATTTCAAGATATTTATCGCAATAACCTAAGAAAACAATAACTGTTCGGTGATTAGTGAATAGTCATTAGTGATTAGCTTAGATTCTAGCATAAATACATTCTAAATATGTGTAAAAAACAAACCAAATGGCTTTAATGATGAATTCTTATTTTTTTAGTATCCCCAAAGACTAATCACTTTTCACTCCCGATAGCTATCGGGACTAATAGCTGATAACTACAAAAAACATATTTAACGATTGGTATGTAATTTTAAGACATTGTTACATATTTTTATTGAATTATATTATCAAAAAAAACTATTTTTGCACTTTATAATCATAACTACTCGATGAACACAACAAAAACAATCCAATCCGCATTAATTTCAGTCTTTTCAAAAGAAGGCCTAGAACCAATTGTAAGAAAATTGCATGACCAAAATGTAGTTTTTTATTCTACAGGTGGTACTGAGGAATTCATTAAAAATTTAGGAATTCCTGTAATCCCTGTTGAAGATGTTACAACTTACCCTTCTATTTTAGGTGGTAGAGTAAAAACGTTACATCCAAAGGTATTTGGAGGAATCTTAAATCGTCAAGACAACGAAAGTGATGTACAACAAATGCAGGAATACAACATTCCGCAGATTGATTTGGTAATTGTTGATTTATATCCCTTTGAAAAAACAGTTGCTTCTGGAGCAAGTGAAGACGATATTATCGAAAAAATTGATATTGGTGGTATTTCATTAATTCGTGCTGCCGCAAAAAACTTCAAGGACACTGTAATCGTTGCTTCTGTTGACCAATATAGCACACTTCTTGACATGATTACCACTCAAAATGGAGCTACTACTCTTGCAGACAGAAAATTATTAGCCACCAAAGCTTTTCATGTTTCTTCTCATTACGACGGAGCCATTTTTAACTATTTTAATACGGATGAAACCATCTATAAAGCGAGTATAGAAAATGGTCAAGTATTGAGATATGGAGAAAACCCACACCAAAAAGGATTTTTCTTTGGAGATTTTGACGCTATGTTTACCAAAGTTCACGGTAAAGAATTATCATACAACAACTTATTAGATGTAGATGCGGCAGTGAATTTAATTAATGAATTCAAAACTGACGGACCAACATTTGCTATTCTAAAGCACAACAATGCTTGCGGATTAGCAACAAGAGATACTATTAGTGAAGCTTACAATGTAGCTTTGGCATGTGATCCTACTTCGGCTTTTGGAGGAGTATTAATTGCAAACACGACAATAGATGTTGCAACCGCAACTGAAATCAACAAATTATTTTGCGAAGTAGTAATCGCTCCATCTTATGATGCGGAAGCAATTGCGCTCTTACAAGAAAAGAAAAACAGAATTATTTTAATTCAAAACGAAGTCGAACTGCCTCAAAAACAAGTAAGAACGTGTCTGAATGGATTGTTGATTCAAGAAAGAAACAACATCACTGATACTAAAGCCGACTTAAAAACCGTTACAGCAACAGCCCCTACTGAGCAAGAGATTAACGATTTGATTTTTGCTTCGAAAGTTTGTAAAAACACTAAATCAAACACTATTGTATTTGCAAAAAACGGAACATTAATTTCATCTGGTACAGGACAAACTTCAAGAGTTGATGCACTATTACAAGCCATCGAAAAAGCAAAAGTATTTGGTTTTAGCTTAGAAGGTGCTTCAATGGCAAGCGATGCCTTTTTCCCTTTTCCTGATTGTGTTGAAATTGCTAAAAAAGCTGGAATAACAGCAGTAATTCAGCCAGGAGGTTCAATAAAAGACGAATTGAGCATAAATTATTGTAATGAAAATAATCTTGCAATGGTATTTACAGGTACACGTCATTTTAAACATTAATTTGTTTAACTTTGTGCGTAATTTATTTATAACTTTTTAACCCCAATAAGGCATATGGGCTTTTTTGATTTCATGACCGAGGATATTGCGATAGACCTTGGTACAGCAAACACTTTAATCATTCACAATGACAAAGTCGTAATTGACAGTCCGTCAATCGTTGCGCGTGATAGAATATCAGGCAAAATTATTGCAGTTGGTAAGGAAGCCAATATGATGCAAGGGAAGACGCATGAAAACATAAAAACGATAAGGCCTTTGAAAGATGGTGTAATTGCCGATTTTGATGCTTCAGAAAAAATGATCAGTATGTTTATTAAAAGCATACCGGCATTGAAAAAAAGAATGTTCACACCAGCCCTTAGAATGGTAGTTTGTATCCCTTCTGGAATTACAGAAGTGGAGATGAGAGCCGTTAAAGAATCGTGCGAAAGAGTTAATGGTAAAGAAGTTTATTTGATTCACGAGCCTATGGCTGCTGCTATTGGTATCGGTATCGATATTATGCAACCAAAAGGAAACATGATTGTTGATATAGGTGGAGGAACTACAGAAATTGCAGTTATTGCATTAGGTGGTATTGTTTGTGACAAATCCGTTAAAATTGCAGGAGATGTATTCACAAATGACATTGTATATTATATGCGTACTCAACACAATCTTTTTGTTGGAGAAAGTACTGCTGAAAAAATAAAAATACAAATTGGTGCCGCTATCGAAGATTTAGAAACACCACCAGAAGATATGTCTGTTCAAGGAAGAGATCTATTGACCGGTAAACCTAAACAGGTTGAAGTATCTTATAGAGAAATTGCAAAAGCATTAGACAAATCAATCCAACGAATTGAAGATGCAGTAATGGAAACATTATCACAAACTCCTCCTGAATTAGCTGCCGATATTTACAACACTGGTATTTACTTAGCAGGTGGTGGTTCTATGTTAAGGGGACTAGATAAACGAATTTCGCAAAAAACAGATTTACCTGTTTACATTGCAGAAGATCCTTTAAGAGCTGTAGTTCGAGGAACTGGAATGGCACTTAAAAATATTGCAAAATTTAAAAATATCCTTATAAAATAATACCCAAAAAAAATCCAAACACCAACTTGTTCTAAAACAATTTGGTGTCTGGGATTTTTAAATTTTGATTTTTAAAAATTTTTAATTTTACACAATGCAGCAAATATTTTCATTTATTATAAAAAACAGTAATAGGTTACTGTTTTTGCTGCTTTTGGGTATTTCGTTATCTCTTACTATTCAATCCCATTCTTTTCATAAAAGCAAAGTTATTAGCTCTGCCAATTTCCTTAGTGGAGGCGTGTACGAACGAATTAATTCTATGGAAGAATACCTTCACTTGAAAAAACAAAACGAAGAACTTGCTTTAGAAAACGCTAATTTAAAAAGTCTGCTCTTTAAATCTCAAGACACCCTTAAAGCACCCAACTTAGACAGTCTAAAAGGTGTTTTACCAAAAGACATCATTGTTTCTAGGGTAATTCATAACTCTTATAATGTATATGATAACTTCTTAACACTGAATTCAGGTGCAAAATCAGGGGTTAAACCCGATATGGGAGTCATTAATAGTTTAGGAATTGTTGGCATAACCGATAATGTTTCTGGAAACTATTCTACTGTAGTGAGTATATTGAATGTAAAATCACAAATTAATGCGAAAATTAAAAATTCAGATCATTTTGGGTCATTAATTTGGGATGGAAAAAGCACTGGTTTTGTTCAATTAATAGACGTTCCTAGATTGGCTGCCATAAAAAAGGGGGATACCATTGTCACAGGCGGACAATCTGTAATCTTTCCTGAGAACATAGGAATTGGCACTATTGACAAAATTTTCATCGAAGAAAAAACCCACTATTACACGATTAATGTAAAATTATTCAATGACATGACCAATTTGGGTTATGTATACATTATCAAAAGTAAAGACAATGAAGAAATTAAAAATCTAGAAAAACTAGGAAAAGATGAATAGCATCGTATTAGGCAATATTTTTCGATTTGTACTCTTACTGGCAGTTCAAATACTTGTTTTTAATAACATGGATTTTTGGGGCTATGTAACTGCATTTCCCTATATTCTTTTTATAATCCTTTATCCTGTAAACGGAAATAGATCCGGACTTTTACTATCCAGCTTTTTCCTCGGATTAATAATGGATTTATTTTGCAATTCTGGTGGTGTTCATGCGACAGCATGTGTCCTACTTGCTTATATTAGACCTTACTTTTTTAAATTTTCTTTTGGTCTTAGCTATGAATATCAAACCGTAAAACTAAATGATGTTTTAACTCCCGAACGATTTACTTTTATTTTACTGGCTGTTATAACACATAATTCTACGCTGTTTCTATTAGAATCTTTTCAAATAACTTTCTTTTTAGACGTACTAATTAGAACGTTATTGAGTACTGTTTTTACCATAATCTCTTGCATCATATTAATTTATCTTATAAAGCCAAATAAACGATGAGAAAAATCTTGTTGCCAGCTTTAATAATTATAGGTGCTTCTTTGTTATTAATTCGTGTTTTTTATTTACAAATTGTAGATGATTCTTTTAAATTAAAATCTGACAACAATGCCATAAAAATAAAATATGATTATCCAGAAAGAGGGTACATCTATGATAGAAATGGCGTTCTACTGGTGGCAAATCAGCCCTCATACGATATCATGGTAATTCCTAAAGAGCTTAAAAACACAGATACACTTGAATTTTGTCAACTTTTAAACATTACCAAGGACGATTTTATAAAAAAAATAGAAAAAGCAAAAGTCTATAGCCCTAGATTGCCATCTGTTTTTTTAGCGCAATTGAATAAAACTGAATTTGCTGCATTTCAAGAAAAAATAAGAAAATTTGAAGGTTTTTATTTTCAAAAACGTTCCTTGCGTGATTACGAAGTAAATTACGGAGCCAATATTTTTGGATTTATAACACAAGCTAACGAAAAATTAATAGCCAAAAATTCCTATTATAAAAGTGGCGATTTAATAGGTAAGCAAGGAGTCGAAGAAAGCTATGAAGAAATTTTGCGCGGTGTAAAAGGCGTTAAATATTTTCAAAAAGACAAATTCAATAGAGAGATAGGTTCATTCAAAGAAGGTAAATATGATACTATTGCCGTACAAGGTGAAGATATTAACTTAACTATTGATGCCGCATTACAAAAATACGGCGAAGAATTAATGATTAACAAAAGAGGTGGAATAGTTGCTATTGAACCTAAAACGGGCGAAATACTGGCACTTGTTACCGCTCCTTCCTATGATCCAGGGATTTTAGTGGGACGACAACGTTCCAAAAATTACACAAAACTTTATCGTGATTCTATTGCAAAACCACTTTATGACAGAGGTTTACTAGCCGAATATCCTCCTGGATCTCCATTTAAAATCTTAACAGGTTTAGTAGGTCTTCAAGAAGAAGTAGTTGAAGAAGAAACCACTTTTATGTGTAATCATGGTTTTGCTTATGCTAGAGGGAGATTTCAGAGATGTCATTGCGGTGGAGGTGTCCGAGATCTTCACGTAGGAATCTACAAATCTTGCAATGCCTATTTCTCAAATGTATATCTGAGAACCATTGCCAAATACAAAAAACCTGCCTATGCTGTAGATGTATGGAGCAATCATGTCAAAAGTTTTGGATTAGGTCAGTTTATGGGTTATGATTTACCTACTGGAAAAAAGGGAAACATCCCCACTTCTAAAACCTACAAAAAAATATACCCTAATGGAGGTTGGAGAGGTACAACAATCATCTCTAATGCCATTGGTCAAGGAGAAGTATTGATGACCCCAATTCAATTGGCCAATATGATGTCGGCTGTTGCTAATCAAGGGTATTATTACACTCCTCATATCATTAAAAAGATTAAAGGAGAAAAAATTGACACAAAATTCACTACAAAACACGTAACCACTATTGACAAAAAATATTTCCCCCCAATGATTAGCGGATTATTTGATGTATACAACAAGGGAACTGCCTACGCCCTAAGAGTTGAAGGAATTGACATTTGTGGAAAAACAGGAACCGCAGAAAATTTTGCTAAAATCGACGGGCTAAGAACAAAACTACAAGATCACTCTATTTTTGTTGCTTTTGCCCCAAAAGACAATCCGAAAATAGCCATAGCTATTTTGGTAGAAAACGGGGGTTTCGGCTCCACTATTGCAGGACCTATTGCCAGTTTAATGATTGAAAAATACCTTAGAAAGAAAATTTCAAGAACCGATTTGGAAACTAGAGTGTTAAATATTAGCCTACAAGGTCGCTACGCAAAACTTGGAGGTCTTTCCGAAGAGATTAAAAAAGAATTGAGAACTAAAGATTCTATTTTAAAAAGCAAAACAAAAGCACCTATAATAAAGATAGATTCAATCAAAGCCAAAACATAATACATTCATTTGAAATGAAAAATCAAAGTTTATCAAACAATATTGATTGGATATGTATCATTATCTATATTGCACTTGTGCTTTTAGGTTGGTTAAACATCTATTCTTCGTCATTGTCCTCTACCGAAGGCACGTATGAGAAACAAGCCATTTTTATTGCATTATCAATTCCATTAATATTTATTTTATTATACATTGATGGTAAGTTTTATGAAAAATACGCAACTATACTATACGGAATTTCTTTATTATCCTTAGCGGGCTTATTTATTTTTGGTAAAACGATAGCGGGACAACGTTGTTGGTATGGTTTTGGAAGTTTTACACTACAACCATCAGAATTTGCCAAAGCAGCTACAGCACTGGCACTAGCAAAATACTTGAGCGACACCCAAATTAATTTAAAAGATGTCAACCGACAAATACAGGCATTAGCAGTAGTTTTTTTACCTGTTATGCTTATTTTGCCTCAACCGGATCCCGGAAGCGCCTTAATTTATAGCATTTTTATAATTGTACTCTATCGCGAAGGATTACCTTCCTGGTACGTTTGGACAGGATTTATTACAATTTTACTTTTTGTATTAACACTCATTTTAGAGCCACAATATGTTATTTTAATAGCATTAGTTATCCTAATTCTAATCCATTTTAAATCGAGACTTGCCGATAGAAATGTAGTATTAAGCGGCATTCTTTTTGCTGTAATATCTGGTTTTGTATTGTCTGTAAACTATGTTTTCACACATGTTTTCAAGCAACACCACCGCGATCGTTTTAATATTTTACTCGGAAAATCAGTTGATATGAAAGGAATTGGATACAACACCAATCAATCCGAAATTGCAATTGGGTCTGGAGGATGGCTCGGCAAAGGATTTCTGGAAGGCACCCAAACAAAGGGTGGATTTGTACCCGAGCAGCATACCGATTATATTTTTACCACAGTTGGCGAAGAATGGGGATTTGTTGGTTCCTTAGTAGTAATTGGATTATTTGCAGGTTTGTTTCTTCGTATCATTTATCTTGCCGAAAGACAAAAAACAAAATTTAGTAGAGTTTACGGATATTGTGTTGCTGGAATATTGTTTACCCACTTCTTTGTAAATATCGCTATGGTTATCGGTATTTTTCCAACTATTGGAGTACCCTTGCCGTTCTTTTCTTATGGAGGTTCTGGACTTTGGGGATTTACGATTTTGTTATTTATTTTCATAAAAATGGATGCCAATAAAGTAAATGAATGGTAAACAATGGGTTTTTAATTAATATGACTGTCCGCAACTAATACCAATTAGATTATTACACGAATTATTAAATAAATGCAAAAACTTGAATGTATTTATTTGACACAGATTTCACAAATTCCCACAGATTAATTTGTAAAAATTTGTGAAATCTGTGTCAAGAAAAATCAATCATGGTCTACTTAACGGATAGACATATTAATTAAAAACCCATTCTTTACTATTTCTAATTTATTTTAGATCGTATCTTCCCACAAGACAATCAATACAACCATTTTTCATTGGTACCAACGTAATGTAATCATCCTTTTCAATAACAACAAAAAAAGTGTTTCAATAATTTGAAACACTTTTCTGATTTTATTTTGTCTTAAAACAACCGTTATGATTTAACTAACCTCCTCTTTTTATCTGTAGCAATGCTCGCTTTTACAATGGATTTAGGTTGCAAATCATCCAAAACATTCAAAGCTTCTTCAACATAAATGTCTTTGGATAAATTTTCATGCCATCTTTCTCTCTTTTCTTTTAAAATTGGATCTTTGCTTATTCCTTCTAATTCATAAGGCATTGAAGTAAATTTCAAATTATTTTTATAATTAGCAATTGGCTTAAACTTTTTAGCTGCTTCTTCAATCTGATTTTGCGCTACTTTAAATTTATCTATCTGCAAGCTATAATTATTTTGAGTACTTCGGCTATCAATCCATTTAGCATTTTCTTCGATTAATTGAAATTGAATGTTTTTTTCAATTCTCTGTTTACTATTGATAATCGCTTGATCAAATTTTGAAGTATTATTCCAAACGACATAAGGTGCTGGCTCAATTTTATCCCATGGCATTGCATGCTCTTGATCACGTTCTCCCATTTTTAGATAAGCATAGCGATCTGGCATTACTACATCGCTGCTTACGCCTTCTAATTGCGTAGAGCCTCCATTTATTCTATAAAATTTTTGAATAGTTGTTTTTAAAGCCCCTAAGTCGCCTACTGTATTATTACGCACATATTGATTCAGGTCAATTACTTTTTGAACAGTCCCTTTACCATACGTTTGTTTGCTCCCTATGATGATACCTCTTTTATAATCCTGAATAGCAGCTGCCAAGATCTCCGAAGCCGAAGCTGAAAATTCATTTACCATAATAACTAATGGTCCGTCCCATTCTATTTTTTCATTGGTATCATACAAAATATTTTGTTTCTTCCCAACCGATTTAACTTGAACAATAGGTCCTTTTTCAATAAATAACCCCGCAATATCAACAACGGTAGTCAAAGATCCTCCTCCATCATCTCGAACGTCTAAAACAATACCATTAACCCCATATTTTTTTAAACGATCCACTTCTAAAGCAATATCCTTACCGGCATCTCTTCCGTCTTTGTTTTCGAAATCAAGATAAAATTTAGGCAAATAAATAACCCCATATTTCAAACCGTTTTTTTCGACAATGCTAGATTTCGCATACGTTTCTTCGATCTCTACAACATCTCTTATGATAGGGATAACTTGCATAGTTCCGTCAGCTTTTTTTACAGTAAGACGAACTTCAGAACCTTTGGGACCTTTTATTTTTTTTACAACTTCAGACAAGCGCATTCCTATCACATCTACAGGAACACCATTAGATTGGGCTACTTTCATCAATAAGTCCCCTTTCTCTAATTGTTTCCCCCTCCAAGCTGGTCCTCCAGAAATAAGTTCTGAAATTTCGATGTAATCGTTTTTCTTTTGTAATTGAGCGCCTATCCCTTCAAATTTACCACTCATACTCGTATCAAAACGCTCTTTATCTTCCGGAGCAAAGTAAGAAGTATGCGGGTCAAATTGTGACATTATAGAATTGATATATAATGTAAACCAATCGTCTCTTTTTAATTCATACATAAATCCAAAAGACTCATTCAATGATTTTAAGGAACTATCTCTTGTTTCTTTTTCTAAGACAGTTTCTGATTTTACAACATACGTTGAATCTTTTCTTTTTTTATCTTCTTCTAATTTTTGTTTGTCTGTAAAAGACGAAAGCGTAGATAACTTTATTTGCTTTCTCCATTTATCTTTCAACTCGGTGCTGTTTTTGGCAAACGGAGCTTTATCATAATCTACATTAAAATCTTCTTCAATTTTATAATCAAAAGGAGTACTTAAGACCTCTTTGAATATTTTTTTGCTTTCTTCCATACGAAGTATCAAACGATCGTAAGTTAGATTAAAGAAAGTCAAATCCTTATTGGTTAATTGATCGTCCAACTCCAATTCGAATTTAGAAAACTCATTGATGTCAGATTGCAAGAAAAAACGCTTAGAAGGATCCAAAGCTACTATATAGTCTTTGTAAACGCCTTTAGAAAAATTATCATTAATAGTCGCCGGATTATAATGTCCTTTTTCGATAACAAAAGTCAGTAACTCCAATAGCAATTTATCTCTATCCGGGTCAACCGATTTTTCAGAATTAATAGTAAAGCCACACAAGGTAACCGAAAGGCATACCACAGTTATGAGTATTTTATAATTTCTTTTCATTCGTAAATAATATTTGTTTTTAATAGAACATGGTTCGCCGTTCTTCATCACTTTTTTGCATCCGGAAACTTCGGGAAGAAACCAAAACGACTACTTAACACTAACAACAAAACTCGTTTAATATTTTTCAAAATTACATTAAAAACTGTCTCAAATCCACAGACTACCAGACAATATTTTGTTAAAGATATACATTTATTCCAAGAAAAAAAGAACAAATCAATTGCCGAAAACCAACTTATCGAACACGTAGTACTCCAAAGATTTATTAACTTTTCACTTCGCTCTTTTCACATCGATACACAATAAAAAAAACGCTTCAAATATCCAAATATATTGAAGCGTTCCTAATAACTATTTTAAAATCATAAAGAATTATTACGATTTAACTAATTTACCTTTTTTAATTTCACTGACCATACTGTTTTTTACAATTGCTTTTATTTGCAAATCATCTAACACATTCAAGGCTTCTTCAACATAAATATCTTTAGACAAACTTTCATGCCATCTTTCTCTCTTTTCTTTTAGAGCAGGATCTTTAGCTATACCATCTAATTCATAAGGCAACGAAGTAAATTTTAAATTATTTTTGTAATCTACTATTGGCTTATACTTTTTAGCTAAATTTTCAACTTCGTTTTGTGCAACTATAAATTTATCAATATTTAAGCTATATATATTTTCTCCACTTCGGCTGTCAATCCATTTTGCATTTTCTTCAATCAATTGAAATTGAATGTTTTTCTCAATTCTATTTTTACTATTCGCTATCGCTTGATCAAATTTTGCATAATCCTTCCAAACGGCATAAGGTGCCGGATCAATTTTATCCCATGGCATAGCATTCTCTTCATCACGCTCTCCCATTTTTAAATAAGCATATCGATCTGGCATAACAACATCACTGCTCACTCCTTCTAATTGAGTTGATCCTCCGTTTATTCTGTAAAACTTCTGGGTGGTTGTTTTCAATGCTCCAAGATCACCTGCAGAACTGTTGCGTACAAATTGATTCAAATCGATTACATTTTGCACAGTTCCTTTACCATAAGTTTGTTTACTTCCAATGATGATTCCTCTTTTATAATCTTGAATGGCGGCTGCCAAAATCTCTGAAGCCGATGCTGAGAACTCATTAACCATTATAACCAAAGGTCCGTCCCACTCAATTTTTTTATCGGTATCGTATAAAATTTCTTTTTTCTTACCCGCAGATTTGATTTGTACAATAGGTCCTTGCTCAATAAACAAACCTGCTATATCAACAACAGTAGACAATGATCCACCGCCATCATCACGAACATCCAATACAATTCCTTTTACTCCAGCTTTCTTCAATCGATCCACTTCAAGAGCGATATCCTTACCTGCATCTCTACCGTCTTTATTTTCAAAATCAATATAAAATTTAGGCAAATAGATAACACCGTATTTAAGTCCGTTTTTATCAACAACACTAGATTTAGCATACGTTTCTTCAATCTCTACAATATCTCTAATGATAGAAATAACTTGAATCGTACCATCTACTTTTTTAACGGTAAGACGAACTTCAGAACCTTTTGGCCCTTTAATTTTTTTAACAACATCATCCAGACGCATTCCAACAACATCTACCGGAACTCCATTACCTTGGGCAACTTTCATCACTAAATCTCCTGCTTCCAATTGCTTTCCTCTCCAAGCCGGACCTCCAGAAATCAGTTCAGAAATCTCCGTATAATCGTTTTTCTTTTGCAAACGAGCTCCAATACCTTCTAGTTTTCCGCTCATACTGACATCGAAACGCTCTTTTTCTTCTGGTGCAAAATAAGAAGTATGAGGATCAAAACGAGACATAATAGAATTGATGTACAAGGTAAACCAATCATCTCTTTTCAATTCATTCATAAATCCAAAAGACTCATTTAAAGAATTCAATGAACTATCTCGTGTTTCTTTCTCAAGATCCGCATAAGACTTCACAACATATTTAGGGTCTTTCCCTTTTTTATCTTCTTCGATTTTTTGTTTGTCTGTAAAAGAAGAAAGGGTAGATAACTTTATTTGTTTTCTCCATTTTTCCTTAAGCTCGGTTGTATTTTTTGAATAAGGCGCTTTATCATAATCTACATTAAATTCCTCATCAACAGTATAGTCAAAAGGTTTGCTCAAAACCTCTTTGAATATTTTTTTGCTTTCTTCCATACGTAGCATTAAACGATCGTAGGTAAGATTAAAGAAAGTCAAATCTTTGTTGATTAACTGATCGTCTATTTCTGTTTCGAATTTAGAAAACTCATTAATATCCGACTGCAAGAAAAAACGTTTGGAAGGATCCAAGGCAACAATATAATCTTTATAAACCCCTTTTGAAAAAACATCATCTATCGCGGCAGGATTGTAGTGTCCTTTTTCTATTACAAAAGTCAAAAGCTCCAAAAGTAACTTATCTCTATCCGGATCTACTTCTTTTTTTGAGTTAATCGTAAATGCAAATAAGGTAGCCGAAAGACATACCACTGCTATGAGTATTTTATAATTTCTTTTCATAAATCTAATAATAGGATTCATCAATTTTTTATCTAAAGTTACATTAAAAACCATGCCAGCCCTCTAGATTGCTACATAATTTTTTGTTAAAGATATAAAATAGAATTCCCAACTTGAATAAATCAGCTTGAAAAATATATTTTATTTGTTCGCAATATAAGATTTTGTGTTACTACATTTGTTCAAGAAGTCAAATTTTATCAACAATTCTTTTTTTTAAATACAACACCAATGAAAATTGAAAGACCTTTAATACTAATAACGAATGACGATGGCGTTTCAGCACCGGGAATAAGAGCTTTAATTACTGTTATGTCAGAGATAGGAGAGGTAATTGTCGTAGCTCCAGACAAACCACAAAGCGCAATGGGACATGCCATCACCATTAATAACACACTACATCTCAATAAAATTTCAAAAGAAACTGATTCAATTATAGAATACAGCTGCTCCGGGACACCTGTAGATTGTGTAAAAATAGCGGTGCATGAAATTCTGAAACGAAAGCCAGATCTTTGCGTTTCTGGCATCAATCACGGATCCAACTCTTCTATAAATGTTATCTATTCCGGAACCATGAGTGCCGCTGTAGAAGCAGGAATCGAAGGCATTCAAGCTATTGGTTTTTCTTTATTAGATTATGATTGGGATGCCGACTTTGAGCAAATTAAATCCTATATCAAAAATATCACATTAGAGGTTCTGAACAAGAAACTCCCAGAAGGGGTGATTTTGAATGTGAATTTTCCCAAATTAAAAGAAAAAGAAATCAAAGGAATCAAAATTTGCCGTCAAGCGAATGCCATTTGGATGGAAAAATTCGACAAACGAAAAACCCCACAAGGCAAAGATTATTACTGGCTTACTGGGGAATTTGTCAATCAAGACAAAGGCGAAGATACCGACGAATGGGCGCTTGCAAACGGATATGTTTCTATAGTTCCTGTGCAATTTGATCTGACGGCGCATCATGCCATCCAAAACTTAACCAATAGAGATTGGAAATGAATAAAATAGACTTACTCATCGGATTCACCATCGGAATCTTGGCTTCTATCTTGGGAATGTTCCTCTACATTACCTTTGCAGTTCACTCGGATTTTATCGCTGGACTGCAATTAATGAAATACCAAGGTCACCTCGGAAAAATAGTCACTCTAGGTTCCATACTTGATTTAATTGCTTTTGGCATTTTACTAAAAATGAATAAAGAGCTCATGGCAAGAGGTGTCGTTTTGGCAGTTATTCTACTGACTATTATCACTTTGTTTCTTTAAAAAAGAATAAATACTATATTTGTAGATCTGAAAACAAACCTAAATCAGCTCCCATTGAGTTGTTTTTACTACTTTTAATTCAAAAAAAATGAAATATTACATTATTGCAGGAGAAGCTTCAGGCGATTTACATGGATCCAATTTAATGAAAGCACTCTATGAAAAAGATCCAAATGCTGACATCCGTTTTTGGGGTGGTGATTTGATGCAAAATGTAGGTGGTACTCTAGTAAAACACTATCGTGAATTGGCATTTATGGGTTTTATTGAAGTGATTTTCAATCTGAAAACCATTTTAAACAACATTAAGATTTGTAAAAACGACATTACGCAATTCAATCCAGACGTCATCATTTATATCGATTATCCAGGTTTTAATATGCGAATCGCCAAATGGGCCAAACAATCCGGATATAAAAACCATTACTATATTTCTCCTCAAATTTGGGCTTGGAAAGAAAACAGAATCACTGCCATAAAACACGACATAGACAAAATGTACGTGATTTTACCCTTCGAAAAAGATTTCTACGAAGTCAAACATCAGTTCCCTGTTGAATTTGTAGGCCATCCATTAATTGATGCCATTCACAATCAATCCGGTATTGACGCCAATACTTTTAGAACCGAAAACCGATTGTCCGAAAAGCCAATCATTGCCATTTTACCGGGAAGCCGACAACAAGAAATCAGCAAAATGCTGTCCGTGATGTTAAGCGTTGTTACCGATTTCCCCGATTATCAATTTGTAATTGCGGGTGCGCCAAGTCAGGAATTTTCATTTTATAAGCCTTTCATTTCTAGCGAAAACATAAAATTCATCTCGAATAAAACCTATGCTTTATTGCGTAATTCCACCGCTGCATTGGTTACCTCAGGCACAGCAACACTAGAAACCGCACTTTTTAAAGTTCCCGAAGTGGTTTGCTACAAAGGCAGTTGGGCATCATACCAAATCGCCAAACGCATTATTACGCTAAAATACATTTCGCTCGTCAACCTAATCATGGACAGAGAAGTAGTAACCGAATTAATTCAAGACGACTGCTCCACCAAACGCATTCGGGAAGAATTGACCAAAATTCTAGAGCCCAACTATCGTAAAACACTTCTCGAAAACTACGATTTACTAGAAGAAAAACTAGGCGGAATAGGTGCCAGTAAAAAAACAGCACAATTAATTGTTGATACTATAAAGTAATTCAAACATCTGTTTTCAATACATCAATTGCCTCCAGCTTTAGCTGGGGGAATAAAATTGGCATGTTATATGATGGCTTCAGCCAAAACAGCATGCTTTTTGGCTAAAGCCAATTTGACATTCATTCATTATACCTCCAGCTAAAGCTGGAGGCAATTCAAAATAAGCAATAATCTAAATAGTTACGATATCGTTAGTTTTAAAATCTGCGTAAATCTTCTAGATCTACGTGCCAATTTTTCTATGCAAATTCACAAAATCCTAATAATTAAAGACTCCCATAAAAATCATAGCTAAAAAAAGCATTATTTCTTACAAAATATTTGTACTTTGGTAATATGAAAGTACTACAATTCCCATTAGCAAGAATTACAATCGCCTTTATTTTGGGTATACTACTCGCCTATTTCCTAAAACCAATTCCTTCGACAACATTCATTTTTCTTGCTATCCCGATAGCTATCGGGACTACGCTCCTTTTTATCGGAACCTATTATTCAAGCAAAACAAACACAAAATCCTTAGCCCTTTTTGGAATAGCAACATCACTACTTGCCTTTTCCATCGGAGCCACTACACAAATCATCCACACCGATTCCTACCAACAGAACAATTACACACATCATGCAACCATCTTTGAGAAAAGCCACACTTTTACCGTAACCTTAAGAGAAAAACTAAAAGGGTCCAATTTTAACGAACGCTACATTGCCCTACTCCATACAATAGACCAAGAAAACGCTACAGGAAGAATACTCCTCAACATCCGAAGAGACAGCTTAAACCATACTTTTAAAATTGGTAATCGCTTAAAAATAGATGGATTACTCTACAAAAACACTGTTCAAAAAAATCCAAACCAATTTGATTACCAAAAATACTTAGACAACAAACAAATTTACGCTCAACTCTATGCCGAGCCGAATGAAATAAAGATAAGTACTGAAATCGAAAAGGATATTTGGTATTATGCCTCCAAATTAAGAACACGAATTATTGAGAATTTAAATAAAAGCAATTTTCATGTAGCAGAGCTAAACGTAGCCGTAGCACTAATTTTGGGGCAACAGCAAGATATTTCGCCAGATATAATTCGGGATTATCAATACGCTGGTGCCGTTCATATCTTATCGGTTTCGGGATTGCATATTGGTTTTATATTGCTGTTTGTAACTTTTATTCTAAAACCGTTACCCAATTCTAAACGAGGTTCTTTCGTTAAACTAATTGTAACATTGTTCTCTTTGTCGCTTTTTGGAATACTTGCGGGTTTAGCACCATCAGTGTTGCGTTCCGTTACGATGTTTTCCTTTGTTGCTATTGGACTGTTTTTAAGAAGAAGTGTCAATATTTATCATACTTTACTCGTTTCCATTTTACTTATTTTACTGTTTCAACCTTCCTTCTTGTTCGATGTTGGGTTTCAACTGAGTTATATCGCCTTGTTCTTTATAATCTGGCTACAGCCGCTTTTGGCAAAGCTTTGGATACCAAAGAACAAAGTCCAAAAATACATTTGGGATCTACTAACGGTTTCTTTTGCTGCACAAATCGGAACTTTACCCTTAAGCATCTATTACTTTCATCAATTTCCCGGATTGTTCTTTGTGACCAACTTGATTGTGATTCCGCTTCTGGGTTTCATAATGAGTCTAGGCGTTTTGGTCATGGTTTTAGCGGCATTCAATTGGGTTCCTTTTTATCCGGCCAAAGCTTTAGAAATAAGCATCTTTTATTTGGATAAAATCATAAACACAATTGCCTCATTCGAATCCTTCGTCATCAAAGACATTTCGCTAAATACTTCACTCCTAATAACGGGATACCTCGTACTAATTGCAATGGTAATTTGGTTTAAAAAACCAAATTTTAAAAGTCTGGCATTCGTATTAATTACAATTGTAGCACTGCAAATTTCGAGTATAAAAACAAAATGGGATGTACAAAATCAAGAAGAATTTGTTGTTTTTAATACCAAAAAGAATACTTTACTACTGGAACGAAATGGCTTCAACACCACTTTGTATGCCAATGACAGCCTTTTGAAAACATACCAAAAGAACAATCTTATTTCCTCCTATCTTTCAGGAAATTTTTGCACATTAAAACATAAAAGGCAATTACAAAATATCATTTATTTTAAAGGAAATAAAATACTGATCCTTGACAGTTCTATGGTTTATCCAAAAACCATACAACCCGATGTTTTACTACTCACACAATCAACAAGAGTCAATCTAGACCGAGTATTACAAAGTATAAAACCCAAAATTATAGTTGCCGATGGATCGAATTTTAAAACCATTCAAAAACGTTGGAAGCAGACGTGTACCCAACAAAAAATCCCTTTTCACTCAACAAGTGAAAAGGGATTCTATACAATCAATTAAACGAATTTAATTTAATCTTTTTTAGATTTTTTGGATTTTCCTTTCAAAGCAGAATTTTTAACAAAAGGATCCGCCACGGCTAACCAAGCTGTTGGTCCACCTGCAACATAACCGGTACTCCCTAATCCTTCAAAATTAACTTTCCCCTCTTTGTTAACAGTTGCATTTGCAAAATAAACAGTTGGAAAACCTTGTACTCCAAAAGCTTGTTGCAACTCGTCATTTTGTTTTTTAATCTCATCTGATTGGGCAGTTCTTCTAGGAAAATCCAATTCAACAAGAATAACACTTTCTTGGGCCCATTTGTTAAATTCGGGTGTTTTGAGCACTTCATTTTGCAAACGAATACACCACCCACACCAATCACTTCCCGTAAAGAATAACATTAACGGTTTTTTCTTTTTATTCGAAACTTTGATGGCTTCTTTTACATTGGTGTACCACTTTAACTCTTGAGCTTGTATCGCAAGTCCTCCAATTAAGAACAATGTTATCAAAAATACTTTCTTCATTTGTTTATTTTTTAATTTTTTAAAGTAAAATAGAATCTGGAAAAGTTAAAAACCTTTCTTTTTCCTATTCTCTAATCGATTTCTGCTTCACAAATTTAAACAAAAATAATACCAAAATGCGTTGGCTATCTTACTTCGTGCATTAATTTTTTCATTATTGGCACCATTAGAATTAAAACCGCTCCCGCTATAAGAGAATATATTGCTAATTGGTAATACCCTTCAGTATATGATTGCAATTTTGATACTAAAGTTGTTCCAGTGTTTGCCTTAGCCATTTCGGCACCCAATTTACCTGCTGCAAATTGACCAAAAGCTGAAGCCAAAAACCACAATCCCATCATCATTCCAAAAAGCCTTTTAGGAGACAATTTAGTGATAATAGACATTCCAATAGGCCCCAAACAAAGCTCACCAATGGTGGTTACTAAATAAGCAAAAGTAAAAATATTCAATGATGTAATTCCTTCGACATTAGCAAAAAAGCGCGTGTAGTAGAACAAATAGAAAGAGGCTCCAAGGAATAAGAAACCAATACCAAATTTAACAATTGTATTAGGCTCTAATTTCTTTTTGGCAAGCCACAACCAAAGCAGCCCTAAAATTGGACTAAAAATAATAACAAATAAAGAATTCGAACTATTGTTAACAACATTTGGATCAATGTTGAAAAACAAAAGACTATGACTCAAATTGTCTTTAGCAAAAAGAGATAATGACCCCCCGCTTTGTTCGTAAATGGAATTAAAAACAAAATAGAAAAAGATAAAAACAAAAGCTGCAAGTAACTTTTTACGCAATTTATTATCTCCCAAATTATACACTTCAAAAGCAAAATACAGCACTGCAATCACCCCAATTGTACACATAAAATAATCGGTAAAATCGGTATTCTTAACCATTATAAAAATAAATGGAATACTTAACAACGAACCTGCATAAACAGCAATCTCCCTAAATTTTCTTTTATTAGCAGACAAATTCAATAAAGGCGAATCCCCAATAGGCCCTAAATGTTTTTTAGTCAATAAAAAAGTAACTAAGCCCAAAATCATAACGATCGCGGCAGAAAGAAAACACCAAGACCACGAATAATATTTACCCAAATAAATACACAAAGCACCTCCTAAAAGACCTCCAATATTTATACCTGCATAAAACATTCCGTATCCCGCATCCCTTCTATGGTCATCGGCATGATAAAGTTCTCCAACCATTGAAGAAATATTAGGCTTAAAGAAACCTGTTCCAATTATAGAAAAGGCAATCCCATAATAAAAAAGGGTTTGAGGAGAGAAAGCAATCAATAGATTTCCTAAAATCATAACGATACCCCCAAAAAACAGAGATTTTCTAAAACCTAAAATTTTGTCGGCAAAAATACCTCCAATAAAAGTAAAAGCATAAACAAAAGCCTGAATGGCTCCGTATTGCAAATTAGCGGCCTCATCTTTTAACAAAAGTTGATCGACCATAAAAAAAGTTAGAACACCCCGCATTCCATAAAAGCAAAAACGTTCCCACATTTCTACTATAAACAAATACCATAGCTGTTTTGGGTATTTACCTTCAAAATTCTGAATTTGTTCTAAACTTAATTTTTGTTCCATTTTTAATTTTATTTTTTTATAAGTATGTAAATAAAAAGCATCATCATTTTGATTGAATCAAAATGATGATGCTTTAAGTATATTTTTATTTTATTAAACTATCGAACACCGTGCATCATTTTTTTCAAAAATGGAGTCAATGCAAACAAAACAATTGCAGCGACACCTGTCAAGACAACAAACACCATGAAAAATTCGAATAAATTATGGATTTCAAAACCTCCAAAAATTGGGTTATGATCCATAATTTGATTTTTATCCAATAATTGCAATTGTTCTGCTGTAGGCACAACTTTTTTATCTAGAACAGCTTGTAAATCTATTCCTAGTTCTTTCGCTTTATTGAACTTATCTCCTGTTGCTGGCAAAATAGAACCCAAAGTTCCCGCCAGTGCATAACCTGATGCATTAGACAAGAAAAACACTCCATATAATAAAGAAGAGAAACGTTTTGGAGATAATTTACCAACTAATGACAAACCAATTGGAGACAAACACAACTCTGCACAAGTATTCAACAAATACAATAGAATTAACCATTTGATAGCTAACAACCCGGAAGTTCCAAGATCTTTTACTTGAGTCGCAATCATGAAGAAACTTACAGCTATCAACAATAAACCAAAGGCCAATTTTACTGGAGAAATAGGTTCTTTATCCTTAGCTCTTAACTTGTCCCAAAGCAAACTGAATGGCACTGCTAAAGCAACCACAAATAATCCGTTAAATATTTGCACCATTGAGGCAGGCATTTGCCAACCAAACATAAAAGTCCTGTCTGTTTGATAATCTGCAATAAAGGTCAAGGAAGACCCCGCTTGTTCAAAAGCGGCCCAGAAGAAGATAATAAAGAAAGAAATAATATAAATTACTAGAATACGATCTCTCTCTACTTTTGTTAAAGAGGTGTCAGATAAAATTAAACCCGCTAAGGTTATACCACTAGCATAAATAATAGGATAAATAATTGTTTTTACTACATTCTCTCCATCTACAGAAAAATGAAATAATAAAAACATCCCAATAAAAGCAACTACTGAAAGTATTAAAGCTTTTGATGAAAAAACAGCACTTTGCGCTTCTCCTTCTTCATAATGCGAAGCATCATTTGTAGACGGCAATCCTCCAAGTGGCTTACCTTCCGGAGTAACAACATATTTGTTCTTCAAGAAGTAAAACACCAAAGTTCCGATAAGCATTGCTATTGCAGCGGCAAGAAATCCCCATTTGAAAGCGTGAATATCTCTAACCCCACCTGAGCTTTTAACATCCCCAATTAATGGACAAATAAATTGACCTAAAAAAGCCCCTAGATTTATTCCCATATAGAAAATTGTAAAGGCTGTATCCAATTTACTTTTTTCTTGTTTTGGATACAAGCTACCCACCATACTAGAGATATTTGGTTTGAAAAATCCGTTTCCAAAAATGATAACTCCCAATCCACAATACATAATCGTGGTCGCTAAACCTACATTTTCGCCAAAAACACTAGCACTGGTAAACAACAATAATTGCCCAATAGCCATCATTAATCCACCAAGCATGATGCAATTTCTATTTCCAAAAAAACGATCCGAAATAAAACCTCCAAGCATCGGAGTCAAATAACAAAGACCAAGAAAACCTCCATAAATTAAAGAAGCATCTTCTTCTTTCATCATTAAAGAATTTACAAGAAAAAGAACCAATAAAGTTCGCATTCCGTAGAAGTTGAAACGTTCCCACATTTCGGTTCCAAATAACACCCAAAGTCCTTTTGGATGTGCTGTTTTAACTTGAGTTTCTTTCATTTTTTTTGGTTTTGGGTTTTGGGTTTTGATTTGGATTATAAATTCTCTTTGATAAAATTAGTCATTTTGTTGTACAATTGAATTCTAGTTTTCCCTCCATAAATACCATGATCTTTGTCTGGATATATCTGGGAGTCAAATTGTTTATTTGATTGAATTAATGCTTCCATCATTTGCATAGAGTTTTGAACATGCACATTATCATCCGCAGAACCGTGAATCAACAAGAACTTCCCTTTTAGTTTATTCACATGATTTATTGGGGAATTTTGATCGTATCCACTTGCATTTTCTTGTGGTGTTTGCATGTATCTTTCTGTGTATATGCTATCATAAAAACGCCAGTTGGTTACTGGTGCCACAGCGATTGCCATTTTAAAGACATCGGCTCCCTGAAAAATACAGTTGGAAGCCATAAAGCCTCCAAAAGACCAGCCCCAAATTCCTATTCTTGATTTATCTACATAAGGATAGTTCCCTATTACTTTGGCAGCATCAATTTGGTCTTCGACTTCATATTTCCCTAATTGCAATTGGGTTACCTTTTTGAAATCGGCACCTTTGAATCCCGTTCCACGACCGTCAACATCAATAACAATATAACCTTGTTGTGCCAACATCATAAACCAATACTCATTAGAGCTACCCCATTGATTTACTACTTGTTGTGAACCTGGTCCTGAATATTGAACCATAAAAACAGGATATTTTTTGGATGCATCAAAATCCTTTGGCTTCATGATCCATGCATTTAGCTCGTTCCCTTTTTCTGTTTTCAAAACAAAAAACTCTTTAGAAGGCAAATTATATCCTTTCAATTTTGCAGCAAGATCTTGATTATTTTCTATAACTTGAATTTCTTTCCCTGCTTTTGATTCATTTAAAGTATAAATGGTCGGCTGAGAAGCGCTTGAGAATGTATTAATGTAATATTGAAAATTAGGGCTAAAGGTTGCCGCATTTCCACCTACGTTTTTAGACAAACGTACTTTGTTTTTTCCGTCAAGAGCAATTTTGTAAACATCGCGATTGATAGAACCATTTTCTGTAGATTGATAAAAAATAGTTTTTGTTTTTTCGTCGAAACCGTAGTATGAAGTAACTTCCCAGTTTCCTTTTGTAACTTGATTTTTAAGCTTTCCCGTTTTATCATATACATAAATATGATTGAAACCGTCTTTTTCGCTTGTCCAGATAAAGCTGTTGTCTTGTAAGAATGTCAAATTATCGGTAACATCAACATAGGCTTTGTCTTTTTCGTTCAAGATCACTTTTGTGGTAGTTGTTGTTCCATCAATAAATAACAAATCTAGATTGTCTTGGTGGCGATTTAAAACCTGTGCCGACAACACATTATTATCGTTTGTCCATTGTAACCTTGCGATATAAAAATCGTTATAGTTTCCTAAATCAACTTTTTTAGTAGTGTTACTTGGAGCATCATATATATGTAATGAAACTACTGCATTTTTCTCTCCTGCTTTTGGGTATTTGAATGTTTCAATTGTTGGATATAAACTTTTTTGAAAAATCGACATTGAAAATTCTGGAACTTCGCCTTCATCAAAACGAATATACGCTAATTTTTTACTGTCTTTACTCCAATCAAAAGCCCGGACAAAGGCAAATTCTTCTTCGTAAACCCAGTCTGTAATTCCGTTAATGATAGCATTCTTTTTCCCGTCAGTAGTAATTGCAGTCGATTTTTTCGAAGCAACATCATACGCATATAAGTTGTTTTCTTTAGCATAAGCGATTTTAGTTCCATCAGGAGAAAAAGTCGGTTCTTGCACCTGAAAATCAAAAAGCTTCGTTAATGTTTTTCCAGCAATGTCATATAAAAAATAATCGGCTGTAAAAGAGTGACGGAAGATTTGATTAGTATTACAAGCAATTAATAGCTGCTTTTCGGAAGCGTCAAAGGTGTAACTATCAATTCCGTCTGCTAGTTCTTTATAATTTTTAGTATCAATTAGGTTTGACACTTTTTTTAGTGTTGCAAAGTCATACAGATCGATTTGCATACTCTTCGTTGCCCTGTCAGAATTCAACACAGTGTATTGATTGGTCTTCTTCATTGACAATAATTCATCCATTCCTTTGGCACGAAATGAACCCGTAAAAATTTCATCAACTGTTATTTTTTGTTGTCCAAAAACCGTAAAACACAAAAACAAAAGTACCGCAGTAAGCTTATTAGAATTCATAATATGGATTAAATGATAAAAGGCGCAATTTTAGTGAAAAAATTACACATATAACACTTTCTCACTGTTAAATATTGCGAAATAATATTTTATCATTCACTTAAATAACTTTATCAAAATAAAAAAAGAAAACTGATTTTAATTTTATGCAGATTTAGCTTCGTAAATAATCTACAAATTAAGTACTTTCCGAACTATTAAACGTTCCAATCGCTCGTGAAAACAGAATAACGAAACTTCAAAATACAAATCAATTAAAAAAAACACACTAAAACGGAATGTGTATATTTGCTTTTGTTAAGCTTAATATTTCATATATGAACAACGCTGTTGCTGGATTTTCAAAATTATCCAAAGAAGAAAAAATAAACTGGATTGCCAATCACTATTTCTCAACTCCAAGTGAGGCCATCTCACTGCTTAAAAACTATTGGAATACGGATGATAAAATTCAAAAACTCCACGATGAGTTCATAGAAAACACCATAACCAATTTTTATATCCCACTAGGTGTTGCCCCAAATTTTTTGATTAACGGCAAGTACCGCACCATCCCAATGGCTATCGAAGAAAGTTCGGTAGTGGCCGCTGCCGCAAAAGCTGCTAAGTTTTGGTCCACTCGTGGAGGTTTTAAAACCACGGTTCTTAATACCGAAAAAATAGGACAGGTTCATTTTATATATAAAGGGGAAGAGTCTAAATTGTATTTGTTTTTCGCCCAATTAAAATCAAAATTGTTCGAATCTACAGAAAGCATTACCAAAAACATGCAAAAACGAGGTGGTGGAATTTTGGATATTATTCTAAAAGACAAAACGAACTTACTGCCAAACTACTATCAACTTCATGCTACTTTTGAAACTAAAGATAGCATGGGAGCCAATTTTATCAACTCTTGTTTAGAGCAATTTGCCAAAACCTTAAAAGAGGAATCGCAAGAATATGAGCTGTTTTCGGAAGAAGAAAAAAACATACAGGTTGTCATGAGCATCCTTTCTAATTATGTCCCTAATTGCATTGTTCGAGCCGAAGTTTCTTGCCCTATCGAAGAATTAGCCGAAAAACACATTTTAAACCCTCTAGATTTTGCCGAAAAATTTGTTCAAGCCGTTCAAATTGCCGAGGTAGAACCTTTTCGAGCTGTAACCCACAATAAAGGTATCATGAACGGAATTGATGCTGTTGTGCTAGCTACAGGAAACGACTTTAGAGCCGTAGAAGCAGGAATACATGCCTATGCCTCTAGAAACGGACATTATTCTAGTTTATCTCATGCCAAAATAGAAAATGGAATTTTCAGTTTCTGGCTGGAGATTCCGTTGGCTTTAGGAACTGTTGGCGGATTAACGTCCCTTCATCCTTTGGTAAAATTGTCATTAGAAATGCTTGAAAAACCGTCAGCCAAAGAGTTAATGCAAGTTGTTGCAGTAGCGGGATTGGCTCAAAACTTTGCTGCTTTACGCTCCTTGACCACAACAGGAATTCAGGACGGACACATGAAAATGCACTTGAATAATATCCTAAACCAGTTTGAAGCCAATGATGAGGAACGTCTTTTGATAAAAAAACATTTCAAAAACCACGTCGTTTCCCACAGTGCCGTTGTTGATTATATTGAGAAATTAAGAAAACCCCGTTTAAGTTAAAAGCGAACCCCGAACCCAGTCAGGGTTTTAAATCCTGACTGGGTTAACCTCAAAAAAAATGAAAAAAACATTTTACAGTAACGGCAAACTATTAATAACAGGAGAATATCTAGTTCTTGATGGCGCAAAAGCATTGGCGTTACCCACAAAGTTTGGACAAAACCTGATTGTAGAAAATGGAGCTAATCAAGAATTAAAATGGACCAGTTATGATGCTGATGAAAGTATTTGGTTTGAAGGAACAATTCCGTTTTTGGCAATAACTACAGTAACTACTTTCGAAAATGAATCGGTAGCAAATACACTAATTACCATTTTAAGGGAAGCCTATTTATTAAATCCTAATTTAATACTAAACTCAGAAGGTTACAGTATCACTACTCATTTATCTTTCCCTAAAAAATGGGGGCTGGGAACTTCTTCTACCTTAATAAACAATATAGCCCAATGGTTCGAAATAGACGCTTTTATACTGCTTAAAAACAGTTTTGGAGGCAGCGGCTACGATATTGCCTGTGCACAAAACGACTGTCCTATTGTGTATCATCTAGAACATGGAAAGCCTATCGTTGAAAAAGTAATTTTCAAACCGACTTTTACAGAAAATCTATATTTTGTCTATCTCAATCAAAAACAAAGCAGCAAAAATGCTATTGCAGCTTATAATGAGAAAAAAAACAATTTAGAAACGCATAAAGAAGTTATAAATCAACTCACTGAAATCGTTTTGAAGACGAACAACATCAATACGTTTGCAGAAGCCTTAGAAAATCACGAAACAGAACTGAGCTCTATTCTTGAAACAAAAACAGTTAAAGAATCTTTGTTTCCTGATTTCAATGGTACGATTAAAAGTCTTGGCGCTTGGGGAGGAGATTTTGTATTGGTAATTTCAAAAGACAATCCCAGTTCTTATTTTATTTCGAAAGGGTATGAAACGGTTATTCCTTACAGTAAAATGATTTTAAGTCGTTTTTAAAAACTTTTCAGGAAATTATTTTTTATATATTGACCCCTATGCTGATCTATGTTTTTCTTGACTTCTTTCCAAGAATAGGATTTACTTTCTCCTTTCAAATGTCTTTCTCTTCTATTATCCAACATCACATATACATCGTTATCAAGAGCAACAACGTCGTCTCTGTCGCTTTCAAGTTTGCTTGTATTTTCTTTAATACTGTTTCTTTTTTTGTTCTCAAAAGCATCTCTATCAACTCTAATTTTGTTAAATAAAAATCCATAACATTTACTATTTATAACAAAGATAGAACTTTGTTTCATCAAATTCAAAAGAAATTCTATTTCCAAAATCCCCTGTTAAACCCAAAATCCATATCAAACAAAAAACCCGATACTTTCAATTTAAGAAGTATCGGGTTTTTGATATTTGAATAATTACTGCTTAGTAATTAAAATCTTTTCTGTTGTCTTTGATATCAGCATCTTCTTTTAAAGCTGGCAATACTCTGTTTACATCAGATGCGCTTTGCCCTTTTAATCTTGCTACTTGATCAGCATAGCTTTTCAGAGCTGGAGCTTTTACTGCACTTATGTTTTTAACCACATAAACTCCAGTTACACCTTCAATTGGAGCAGATAGTTTATTAGCAGCCAATGCAAATGCATTTCCTACCACTTTTGGCTCTTGACCAACACCACCTGTTAATACTGGGTTTTCTAAAGTAACATTAGTAGCTTGTTGCACTGCTGAACCTGTAGCTTTTGCAATAGCTTCTAATGAGCTTCCGTTCATTTTAGCTTTTAGCAATTCGGCTTTTTTCTTGTTTTTAAGAATTGACTCTACGTACGGTCTTGCTTGGTCAACAGGAATTAAACCAGAATTATCAATTGTTTTAACTTTTGCAATTACGTGTCCGAGATTGGCAACTTCAAATCTTTTTACTGCACCTTCTTTACTATCTTTCTCAAACGCCCATCTTACAATAGCTCTTTGATTTCCTAGAGGACCAAAATTTTCATCCATTCCTTTAACAGAAACTCCAGGTGTTACCGTAAGCTTCATTTCTTTAGCCAATTTATTGAAATCTTTATCAGCAGCATCCATTTCAAATTTAGTCGCTTGAGTAAATGCTTTATCAGAAGTAGCTTCTGAAGCTTCAATTTTTTGAGCTACAGTTGCCAGACGAATTCCGTCTTGTTTGTCCGTGATTTTGATGATATGAAAACCGAAAGGAGTTTCAACTAAACCAACTTTTCCTATTCCATTATTAAAAACGAAATCGTTAAAAGGTTTTACCATTTGGTTTGGACCAAAATACCCTAAATCTCCACCTTGTTGAGCAGATGAATCGTCAGAATTGGTAAAAGCCAACATCAAGAAACTATCTGGGTTTGCATTTACTTGAGCCAAAATAGCTTCTGCTTTTGCTTTAGCTTCTTCTTTTGTTCTTTTTTCTTTCTTATTAGGAACTTGAGTTCCTTCGTAGCTGATAAGGATGTGACTTGCTTTTGCATTCACACCTGATTTTTTTCCTAATGATTTTGAAATACAATAGTATTTTCCGTAAACATAAGGTCCGTAAACCGCTCCAGGAGCTAAGTTGAACAATTGATCTGCATCTACAGCTGGTAAATCTTTTTTGGCAACATAAGTTGAATCATAAGGAACATCTGAGTTTGAATTTACAAAATCAATCACGTTTGATGTTGTTCTAAAACCAGCCAAAGTATCGTTTTTACCCGTTGCCTGATTGTAAACAACGCTTCCAGATAACAATCCGTTGATTTTAGATTTGATTTCATTCTCATCTGCAACCGAAGCTTTATCTTCAATTAAAACATATTCTACATTACGAGTTTCTTCTGACTTGAATTTTTTTGGACTCAATTTCATGAAATCAACAATTTCAGCATCAGTAACTTTTACATCACTATCTTTTATTGTTGAATATAAACCAGCAACATAAGCAAAATTTACTTTATTAGAAGCCATTTCATAATTGAACTTTCCTTCACTTTCAGTTGTATAAATACCTGATTTAACTAAAGTATTATAGATTTGAAATTTAGCATTCAATTCAGCATCTTTTTCTCTATCTTTTAAATATTGAGCTTGTTCTGGATTTGATTTGAAGTATTCTTTGAATTTAGCAACATCGAACATACCTGCTGCATTCAAGAACATTGGGTTTTTTCCAATATTTTGATCTGCTTTAAGAATGTCTAATATGTGTTTCTCTCCTACTCTTAAACCTAATTTATCAAATTCAGCAGAAAGTAAAGCTACGGTCACTTCTTGATCCCATACTCTTTTTGACGCTTCAGTCGAAGTAACCCCTTGTCCACTTTTCTCAACATTGCTTACTTTTATTCTAAAATCCTCAAATGCGATATCTTTCCCATTGATGCTACCAACATCTTTTGAGCTTTTACCAAAATTTCCTTTCGTAAAAAGATCTTGTATTATAAATGAAAATAATGCTAGAGCAATAACTCCAATCATTATAGCCGAATGTTGTCTGATTTTTGATAAAACTGCCATTGTTTATTATTGTTTATTTTAAAATTTTGTTTGCGAAAATACAATTATCTAATTAATAATTATAGAACTACTGTTTTTTTTTTGTTTTTTTTTAAATTAAAAAAATAATATCAGTCTTTGATAGTCATTTTAACTAATTCAATCTTCTTATTTGTGGCTTCTTCAATGACAAAATGGTAATTCTCGATGGTAATTACATCTCCTTTTTGAGGAATTTCCTTCGTAAAATCAACAATAAACCCTCCAAGTGTTCCATAAGACTCACTTTCTGGAATAGCCAATTTATAGGTTTGGTTAAGATATTCAACATCAAAACGGGCAGAGAACAAAAAGGTAGCATCATCCAACTCTTTCTCTATCAATTCTTCGTCTAAATCATGCTCGTCTTCTATTTCGCCAAAAAGCTCTTCTACAATATCTTCTATAGTCAATATTCCAGAAGTTCCTCCGTATTCATCTAAGACTACTGCGACACTTTTTCGTTTTTTGGTCAACAAATTCATAGCGTCTTTTACATAAATAGCTTCAGGAATAAACTCTACAGGAATTACTATTTCTTTTATACTCACTGGCTTTTTAAACAAATCGAATGAATGCACATACCCAATGATATCGTCTAATGAATTTTTATAAATCACCATTTTGGAGTACCCCGTTTCTATAAACAATTCTTTGAGATTGTCTAAAGTGTCTGTTACATCTACTGCCGCAATTTCGGTTCTTGGAGTCATAACATCTCTGGCCTTAACACCCGAAAAATCTAAAGCATTCCTAAATATTTGTATTTCGGAATCTACTTCTTCATGATCTTCTACAGTACTCATTTGTTCTGCAATGTAGTTCCCTAACTCCACTTTACTAAAATAAAGTTGCACTTGATCTCCTTCGGTTTTAAAGAACCTTTTTAATACAAAATCTGAAATCCATATTAAAAAAGTAGAAATGAAATAAAACACTTCATAAAAGAAATAAGCAGGAATTGCAAAAAACTTAATCAGTGAATTGGCATAAATTTGAAAGAAAACTTTAGGCAAAAACTCGGCTGTTATCAAAACAATAAATGTTGACAGCACCGTTTGAATTAAAAGACTTGCGAAATCAGAAAAATGCAACTTAAAGAGCATCAGCCAATTCATAAGCAACTCGCCCATAAAAAAACCGTAAACCACAAGTGCTATATTGTTGCCAATAAGCATTGCTGCAATAAATTTCGAGGGTTTCTCGGTAAGTTTTGTGAGCGTTCTAGAAAGAAAAGTATCCTGTTTTTTTTCTAACTCGAGATAAATTTTATTCGAAGATATAAATGCAATCTCCATTCCTGAAAAAAAAGCACATAGTATTAAACACAATATTATAATACTAACTTCCATTACCTAGGATTGTTTATTTCGGTCATCAAATTTCTTGGCAAATTTTCTTCTGAAGAAAAACATAAAAATAGCAAGTCCCGCAATAACAAAACTCAAAAATGGAGTTTCGGTACCGGAACTCCATTTTGTATATCCTTCATACAAAAAATAGATTCCAAAAGCCAAGTAAAGGTAAGAGGTGTATTTTAAGAAATTCATGTTATTGTTTTATTTAAATATTAGTGATTGGCAATTAGCTTATAGTGATTAGCTTAAAATCTGATTGAATTCTAATTAGTCTAAAAACTTTAAGCGAAACGTATGAAACTAAAAAAAATTTGACCATAGTGATAGCTAATTACTGTTCACTCCCGATAGCAATCGGGACTAAGGGCTAACAATATTATTCAGAGGATTCGATTTCCCCTTCTATTCTTTGAGAGTTTACGACTTTAAAATCTTTGCTAAAATCAATTCCTTGACCTGTAGAACTCCCCTTGGCATCCGTCAATTTAAACTTTTTCTCGGTATAAAACCATTGGTTTTTTTGGTCAAAATACAATTGTTCGGTTTCTAGCATTTGTCCATCCTCAGATGTGATTTTGACTTTTCCTTGCAAATCTATAATACTGGTTGCTTTATAAGAAACCGCATAATTCGACTTAATAAACGTTTTTTTGCCTTTATTGTCATAAAGAGTTACATCAATCCCTTTTGGAAATTCTGTAAAAGCAAAATCTACATTGGCATAATCTAACATTTTTGGACTAATCAAGATTGATTTAATCATACCTGAGTCTGTATATTTTAAATTTACATTATCAGCATCGCCACTTGGAACAAACTCCGAGTAATCATTTTGTCGCACTTCTTTAAAATTGCTTTCGCACCCCACAGACAAACCAACAGCCAAAGCTATTGAGAGTAGAACCGAAAAAAATCTTTTATGAAAGGTCATGTATTAAATTTAAACCAATTATTTTTTAATTAAATTTTGACTGTCTAAACCATTTGTCGTTTAAAGAAAAACTCAAACTTATGCTACCATAATTTTCTTGAATCAACCCATTTGAGGTTGTTCCTCTTTTTCCATATTCTAATCCGATATTAAAATTAGACAAAGATCCTCCAGTAACAGACGGCAATCCAAAACCTAGTGTAATACCCGTCTCGTCAATTGATTTTGAATTAATAATTGTTCCTGTTTTACCATACTTCAAACCTGCACGGTACGTGATTTTTTGATAGTATTTAGAGAACATATTGTAATTAGGAATATAATACCCTCCTAAACTATAATTAGAGTAATTTTCATAAGTTACATTCTTGGAATCATTAACACCGTTTCCAGATCCACCAATATTTTGATATACAATTTGGGTTCCTACCAACCATTTTCTTGATTGACCAATACCAGCTCCAAATGTTATCTTTTCTGGTATTTTTATGTCTTTTCTAATCAATTCTGCGTCAACAACATCCACAATCCCTAGATTGAAATTCGCGTCATATTGTACCGTTGAAATAGTTCTGGTGTTATTAGAAGCCAAAGTACTCCCTGGCATATACGTGGCACTACCGTAATAATTTAATTTTTTATTAATCTTACCTTGGTACATTACCCCAAAATTCGTACTAAACCCACTCAAATCAGCTTTATTCTCTTCTTGTGTACCAATAGGAATAGCAGTAATGAATTCTAAATTACTATTTTTTATTCTTCCAAAATTATATTGAATATCTGCTCCCACAACCAAATTAGGAATAATAGTATATCCTAAAGCAAAAAAAGCTTTATTTAAACCGCCAGATCCTGTTAATCTATTATTATTGCCATTAGGATCAGAACTTAAAGATTCAATCTTATATCCTACAGAAGAATACGGAAGCAATCCGAAACCGACACCCATTTTACCCAATGGCAAGGCAACTGCCAGATAATCCAGCGTTGTTCTTTGCGCTTTTGCGTCTCCTTTGTCCGATTTCATTTTAGTACTAGTGTACCCACCACCCATTGTAAAAGTGGTCAACCTAATTGCTGCAAAACTCGCAGGATTCAATATATTTATGTGAATACTATCTTGCTCAATAGCAACTCCCGACATAGAACGATTTTCGAGATTTCCTTTAAACCTAGATTCTCCAATACCAAAATAAGAATAAGGAGAAGCAGATCCGCTTTGAGCAAAAGAAGCAAGCGTTAGAAAGAAACAGGCAGTGACAATAATTTGTTTAATCATTTTTGATTTTATATTGAAAAATTTGGTTCAAACTCTCTAAAAGGAAATTTGAATTGGCAAATATGGTATTTTTTAATCGTTTAGCCAAAAATTCTGTGTCTCCACCCGTTAAAATTATTATAAAATTTGAATACTGAGCGCTATATTCATCGACAAAACCATTAATCTCATGGACCAATCCGTTTACTACTCCTGAATGAATTGACTCTGCCGTAGATTTTCCTATAAAATGATTGGGATCCGACACTGACAGCAACGGCAGTTTTTCGGTGTACTGATGCAAGGCCTCGTACCGCAAACGCAAACCAGGAGAAATTGCCCCGCCAAGATACACATCGTTCTGGTCTACAAAATCGTAAGTAACACAAGTCCCGGCGTCTATAATTAAACGGTTTTGACCTCGGAACTGCAATGTTGCCCCAGCAGCCAACACCATTCTATCAATACCTAACGTTTTTGGAGTAGCATACCTATTTACAAACGGAAAAGCGTCATCATGCGAAACAAACCACACTTGAAGCTCCTTCTCAAAGTCTAAAAACAATTGTTTTTCTACATTTCCGACTGAGGCAACCACCAAATGCGTGATTTTTGGATATTTTTTTAAAATAATTACAATATTTTTTTGAATTTCGTCTTTCGAAAAAACACAACATTCTAAGGCTTTATCTTCCTCAAAAACAGCACCTTTAATTCTAGTATTCCCAACATCGATGGTTAAAGTCATATTCTAATATTTAAAAACACGAAGATACAAATAGATTTTTTTTTTAAAACGTATTGTTTAATTAAAAAAACATCTTATATTTGCACCCGCAACAAGCACGGTACCTTAGCTCAGATGGTAGAGCAATGGACTGAAAATCCATGTGTCCCTGGTTCGATCCCTGGAGGTACCACGAAACCCAAACAGCAATGTTTGGGTTTTTTGTTTTGAATATATCTCCAAAAAGCCGAAATTTTGGATCAATCCTAAAAGCTGTGGAGGAACAAAAAAGCCACCAAAAAATAAATTTTGATGGCTCTTGAAGGATTCTTTTGAATGCAAAATCCTTAATAAGATCTATTTATTGTTTAACAAACTTCATCACTTTTACCTGGTTTTCATCATTATACACTCTTACAAGATACATCCCATTATTTAAATCACTAATATTGTAATGATGATCTATTGTTTGATTTTTATTGAACGATTTGACTAATTGTCCTGTAATCGAAAAAATTTGAACTTTAGATGCATCTGTATTTAATGTAAAATAATTCGCAGCAGGATTTGGATAAAGATAAATATTCTTTAAAACTTCAAAATCAGTAGTTCCTAATATACTGGCTTTATTTCCGTAAATTCTATACTCCCCTGGTTGCAAATTGATGGTTGCATTGACATCTGACACATTATAAAGTGCGTTGTTCATTAAATTGTACCAAGATCCTGTGTTTTGGAAACCTGTTGCCACATCTTTAGCGGTTACATCAAAATTGGCAATAATAAGAACATTTTTAAGTTCTGTATCGGCCAAAGCACTGTTCGTGATTTTGATATTTGGTGTTAAATTGGATACATTAGTCATAGTCGCGGTACCCGAAAAAACGGCTTCGGTAGTTTTTAGACCAATCATTCTTGCCCAATCATAATAAATTTTATTTCGGGAATCATTACTAAGCCAGCTTTGAACCCATTGCGGCTGCGGTTTGGTATCTAATTTACAATCTCCTGCAATAGTTGACGAATTATCGTTTATAACACCATTATTACACGTATAAATAGAAGACTCCCATCCTAGTTCTCCAAAATGCCATATCATTTTTGGTCCTGGAACCAATAACGAAACAGCTCCTATTGCTGACATTCTGGACAAGGCAACATTTAGATTTTTTACATTGTGAGCCGCATTAGTTGTATTTCCGAATTGTAAATTTTTATACATCAAACGTTCTTCGTCATGACTTTCGGCGTACCCCATTAATCTATTGGTTGTAAATCCACGGCTTTGGCTCGTCATTTCTGATATGTTTCCGGCATACCCCATCGATAATTGATTGTAATTATCAGTCATTTTCCCCCACATCATCACTCCTTTACTAGGCGTTTCTGTAATTCTATAATTGGCCCATTGCTGTTCCTCATTATTGGTTCCCAAATGTTCGAAAATAGTGTAATGAGTTGGATCTAAAGACCATGAATAATCGGCATATTCTTTCAAAACAGCAACTCTATCAGCTTGATATGCATTGGTACAAGCATCGTCTCCTGAAGTACAATTTTGCGTAAAACCTTTGGTTAAATCCCAACGGAATCCATCAATTTTATATTCTTCAACCCATTGCTTAATAACTCTTTTTACATAGTTTTTAGTTAAAGCCACAGCATGATTAAAATCTTCCCCTACGCTATAACTGTGCTTGGCAACCGTATTGAAATATGGATTTTCTGAGGTAGGCGAACCAAATCCATCTCCATCAGGATCATTCATCCACATGCGTACCATGGGGTTTCTACCAAAAGCATGATTCAAAGCTACATCAAGAATTACGGCAATCCCGTTTTGATGACACAAGTCGATCAGTTCTTTTAATTTGGTAGCAGGCCCGTAAAATTTATCCAATGCCATGTGAAAGGAGGTATTATAACCCCAGCTTTCATTGCCTTCAAACTCCATTACAGGCATTAATTCAATTGCATTTATTTTTAAGTTTTTGAAATAACCTATTCGGTCAATTAAGTTTTGATAATTTCTATTAGCATCAAAATCCCTAACCAATACTTCATAGACTACTAACTTATCTTTTTCAGGTTTTACAAAATTGGTTGTAGCAGTACTCCAAGGATATGGAGTTTGACCTGTTTGCAAAACGGTAACTTCTCTTTCTTGACCTGCAGGATAAACCGGTATATTGGGATATGTGGTAGCAGGAATACCGGGGTCGTCATAAGGAGACAATACTAGTGTCGAATACGGATCGGCAGTTTTTACAAGCGCTGGTGAATTTGCTAATGGCGTTGCATCTCCTACCCAATATTGATAGGTATAATTTGTTCCAGAAACCAATCCGATTAATTCTAGCCAAAATTTACCGCTTGTAGGGTCTTTTTTCATGGCATAAGAAGAACTAGGCTGCCAGTTATTAAAACTTCCAGCTACATAAGTAAAATCTTTTAGCGGGGCGTCTAGTACCAAAGTTGCTTTGGTAGCATCGCTTGTATTGTAATTAATTCCATCGGTCATTCCAACAGGCATTGCTGCTGAAATAGTGTTTGGGTTTATAACTACAGTGAATTTTTTGGTTACCGTAGTTGCCCCTTGAGTCACTACCAATTCATAGTTTTGATTGTCTATAATGTTGGTGTGGTTGAAAGAATAACTAGTGGCACCCATACTCATATTGATTTCTGACCCGTTCGATTTCAGATGGTAATCTGCAACTCCATTGGTATTGGTTGCAGCAATAGAAAGACTTCCTCCCGACGCTAAAATAGTCGTGCTGTTTTGTGCAGGTGAAGTCATTGTTACTTGAAAAGCACCTACATTAAAAATAAAATCATTACATAGAGGAGCTAGTTTCAATGTTTTATTCCCAGAAGGATCACGAAATACCATTCCAAGCTTGGTAGCTGTAGATTGTTGCGTTGCATTCAATCCAAAGTAGGTACTGGGTGTAATGGTTTTGCTCCAGGTTCCGTTTCCATTATTCGTCATTAATCCAACACCGTCGTCGGCTCCCCAATTTCCAACCACTGCAAACCCAAATGCATTGGCATCATTCCCAATACCGGAATGCATATAAACTTTTATAGGAGAAGCCCCCATCGAGTTGCATGTTGAGGATGCAAACGAAACGGTTATAGTGATTTGATCTGTAACATTAAACACTGGCGGCGAAATGGTTACCTGTTGAGCTACACTGCCCAACGATATGAAGAATAATAATAAAAGTATAAGTTTTTTCATAGTATTAAAATTATTAAGTTTTCTATTAACTTTACAGCCTTAAAAAATAAATGATATAAAAAAGGACTGTCAATTAAGACAGTCCTTTATAACTAATAAAAAATAAAACTAATTTTTCTGAATCGTGTAAGTTTTCGCTGTGAAATCTACTACGATTGTATAATTTCCAGATACTGCAACTGGAATATTTGCACCACCCGCATCTAATGACAAATTATTACCATCATCACCATAATTTACAGCCCAGGCATCGTCAAGTCTAAATTTGAATTCTTTACCACCGATTAAATCCATTGTAATGGAGTATTTTTTGGTTGTTAAATCATAATCTAAATTCGCATCTTTTCCCCAGCCATCACCACCTGTTGTAGCGGCAGTTGCACTACCAATAATACCCCAGTTAGGCCAAGCTGGATAAGGAGTTACTTTTATAGTGTAAAAGTTCGAAATTTGTGGTGTGCTTCCTACTCCACCAATAGTAGATTTCACTCTAATATCAATACTGTTCTCAACAAAAGGCTTAAAACCTGCATCTAAAACAGCTGAATTTAACTCAGCCACTGTAAAGTTTTTGAAAGTACTAGTTGAAGTCCCAGCAACTGAAGGTTTTGCAAAACTAGTTCCAGCTTTTGCAATTTCGACAGTATAATTTATTACTGTTGCATCTCCCGCATAAGTTGCTTTTTCCCAAACCACTGAAGTGGCTAAATCAGCCTCTTTTGTTTTATCAAGAACAATAATAAAATCTGATTTTGGAGACAATAATACTGGAGCAGTTCCAGCAACGATTACAGGTCTGTTTTCAACATCGTCACCTGAGCAAGATATAGCAAGTACGCTTATAAAAGCGATTAAAATTTTATTTAGATTTTTCATTTTTATAATTTTTAAATTTGGTTAGTATCCAGGATTTTGTTTTAAAGTTGGGTTTGCTTGAATAGCTGTTGCAGGAATTGGCATAAGGTTTCTGTATGAATCTGTACCAGTACCGTTTTTAACGCCACCTTTCCATTGCCATAATTTTCCAGAACCTGTAAATTTGTCAAAACGAACTAAATCAGTTCTTCGGTGACATTCCCAAAACAATTCTCTACCTCTTTCGGCAAGAATAAAATCAAGCGTTAAGTCTGTAGCAGTAATTGCCGTCGCAGCTGCTCTTGTTCTTAATTGATTAACATAACTCACAGCCGTAGAAATATCTCCACCTGCACCTCCTCTTAGTACTCCTTCAGCATACATCAAATATACATCGGCCATTCTAAACATTGGAAAATCAGTGTCAGGAATATCGTTTCTTTGAGCAGCACTACCATCGGCTTTCTTATTGATGAATTTTGTAACCGAGTAGCCATCAGTAAATTTTCCGATGTTATTTATATCAATAGACTGCCCATCTTTATAAAAGCTACCTCTCTTATCTCCAATTCCGTTTTCGTCTGGGAAGGATTGAACAAATTCTTTTCTTGTTCTGATTCCCTGCCATCCACCATCCATACCTCTATCACTTGCATTCATAGATCCCCCTATAGAAGCGTGCATGATAAAACTCATTCCAGCTCCTGTAGCTCTAATAAATTTTCCGTCACTTACAACTGGAAAAATAACTTCATTTTGAGCACCATTTACATTATTATCAGCAGAGAATAAATTAAAATAAGGAACATTTGCAAAAGAATAACCTGAAGCTATTACCTCTTTACAAGCTGTGATACACTCCGTGTTTTTTGCAGTTCCAGTGTACACTTTGGCATTAAGATAAATTTTTGCTAACAAAAACTTAGCAGCCGTTTTATCTACTCTACCATATTCATTTCCTCTTGAAGCTTTTAAACTAGAGTCTAAGTCTTTTAATTCTTTTTCGACAAAAGCAAAAACTTCGGCTCTCGATTTTTGAACTGGATTGTAAATCCCTACTGGATCAGCTTCTGTAGTAATAGGTACATTACCGAATAGATCCATTAATTGCACATAATCAAATGCTCTCAAGAAACGTGCTTCTGCTCTAAAAGCTGCTATTTCTGTTTTCAAAGTAGCATCGACACCTCTTGCTGTCAGTTTTTCCTCTGTAGTTTCTCTTAAAAACTCATTGGCAAGACTTATTTGATAAAACGATCTTGAATACGTACCGTATAAAAACTCATTAACAGGACCCCAAGTCTGTGTATTCATGGTTGGCAACGTACCATCTGCCCAAGCAATAACAGCTTCGTCAGTAGTAAATTCCTGGCACACAAAAAGAAGTCTTAAATAACTACTGAAATCCCCACCAATTCCAGAGATATCTCCTTTATCATCTCCGTCATTTCCGCCTACATACAATCCAGCATATAATTTTGCTAAAACTTGTTTGTATGAATCTGGATTTTTATAAAATTCTTCTGCAAGAAACTCATCATCGTCTTTTGGTGTTACATTCAAGTCATTTGTACAAGAAGTAAAAACCATATTCATTCCTAAAATCACTAGGAATAAATAACCTATTTTTTTAAATGATATTTTCATTTTACTATTTTTAAAATTATGATTAGAAATTAGCATTTACACCAAACATGTATGTTCTAGCTCTTGGGTAAACTGATCCGTCAACACCCGAAAAACTTTCAGGATCTATACCATTGTATTTACTAAAAACAAGTGCATTTTGTACCCCTAATGAGAAATGTAAGGCCACCAATTTCAGAACCGATTTGTCCATTGTATATCCCACAGACACATTATCTAATTTAATAAAAGAAGCATCTTTTACAAAATAATCTGATGCGTATCGTGTTGTTCCATTATCTTCAAAAGTGAAACCAGTTTCGTAATAATCAGGTGTAATGTTCGCTAAATCAGTATCTCTTCTTAGAGCTGCTTGTAAATATCCTTTATCTGAGCTAATATTATCAAAAACAAAATTCCCTAAACTAGCTCTCCAGCTCATAGCAAAATCGAATTTTTTGTAATTGAAAGTACTAAACAATCCAAAAGTATAATCAGCATTTGGTTTGTGAAATCTGTACTTATCACTAGCAGTAATTTTACCATCACCATCTCTATCTACATACGCACCTTGTATTGGTTTTTTGTTAGCGTCATACAATTGCTCATATACATAAAAAGAAGATGGATTGAAACCAACCGAATTGATTTTGATTTTATTATTACTACCTCCAGCAATATTGTCACCAGTCATGTATCCTTGAAAACCAGGAACTGTTTCTCCCAAATCAGTAATCTCTTGATTAAGGTAAGCCATATTAAAACCAACATTCCAGTTTAAATTGTCTTTTTTAAGAACGTCAACATTAACGTTGAATTCAATACCATCGGTTGTAACACTTCCAATGTTAGAAAAACCAGAGTTTCTCAAATTGGCACCATCAGGATAAGCGATATCTGCCAAAAGATCAGAAGCTTTTTTGTTAAAATAATTAATAGTTCCATTGATTCTATTATCTAGAAAACCAAAATCTAATCCTACGTTAAACTCTGTTGCAGTTTCCCATTTAATATCTGCATTATATCCTTCCGTTTTAGCAACTTGATAAGCGGTACTCCCGAAAACATAATTAGATTTTACAGTTCCTAATGTAACTCTTCTTAAATAATCATAAGAAGCAGTGATGTCTTGTTGACCAGTAGTACCGTATCCAGCTCTTAATTTTAATGCCGAAATGGTTTTATTGTCTTTCAAGAAAGATTCTTCGGCTATATTCCAAGCAAAAGCAGCACTTGCAAAATTACCCCATCTGTTTTCCTCAGAGAAACGAGAAGTACCGTCTCTTCTATAACTCAAGGTAAGTAAATACCTGCTGTCATATCCGACATTTGCACGTCCAAAATAAGACTGTAAATTAATATCTGGATCTGTAGTTACATCTTCAGCTGGATTTGGCTGTATAACTTCCCCGGTGGAATATCCTACTCTTTGAAATAACTGGTAGTTATAACCTCCCGTTAAATCCACTTTAAATTTGTCAAATTCTTTAGCATAGTTTAAATATGCATTTAAGTTTTTGTTCTGACGAGAGTCTGTATAATGTCTAGAATTTCCTAGATTTACCCATTTCCCAGATGAAAATGTATTAGGTTGATAACCACTTACACTATTGGTACTGGTTTCATCATAACCATTGTTATCAGATCTATCAATTCCTAGTTCAGCAACTGCTCTCAATTCTTCTAAGAAATGCATTTTATAATCAATTCTAGCGTTACCCCATTTTCTTGTAGAAGTAGATCTTCTGTTGTTTTGATTGATACGAGCAACTGGATTTTTTAAAGCAAGAAGATTGACATCGCCATTGGCTTCCAACCATTCAAAATAACCGCCATAGCGAGAACCTGCTTGATACACAGATTGTGTAGGATCAAATACTATAGCACTTGAAATTACACTACCTTCATCTTGAAATTGATTTTTAACAAACGATAAATTTCCGCTAAGGTCAATTTTTAAGTGATTATCTAAAAGCACAGGATTCAAAGACAATGAAGTAGTTGTTCTTTCGAAGCTAGTGTTTTTCAAAATACCCGGAGTGTTCGTATTACCAACAGAAAGTCTAGTAGGTAATTTGTCAAACAAAGAACCACTAATTGATATATTATTATTACTAGTGATTACATCGCTAAAGATTTCGTTTTGCCAATCCGTATTTGCTGTGCCCAATTTTGCTTTTTGAGCAGCAGATCCATTAGCATTTACTAGTGTACGAAATTCATCGGCACTTAACACATTTATTTTTTTAGCAATTGTACTTACACCAGTTTGAGAATTAAACGCCACTTTCACACCGCCTTTTGCACCTTTTTTAGTAGTAATTACAATAACTCCGTTGGCAGCTCTAGATCCATAAATTGCAGATGCAGATGCATCTTTTAGAATTGTAAAAGTCTCAATATCATTTGGATCTATTGTAGAAAGAACACTAGATTGATCGTCTTTTTTTGTCCCACTCAATGGTAATCCATCAACGACTATTAATGGTTCATTAGAGGCATTCAATGAAGATCCACCACGAATTCTAATATCTGATTTTGCTCCAGGGGCACCTCCTCCGGTTATGCTTACACCAGCAACTCTACCCGTAATTAAATTTTCTGAAGTGACATTTAACCCCTTATTGAAATCTTTTCCTCCCAATACGGTTACTGCTCCTGTAGCATCTTTTTTCTTAACACTACCATAACCTACTTGAACTACAACCTCTTTTAATTGGCTTGAGTCTTCTTCAAGTTTAATCGTTATAGCGTTTTGAGATCCAACGGTAATTTTTTTGGTTACGTATCCCATATAAGATATGTTTAGCATATCTGTTGGCTTTACATTGGTCAATTGAAATTTTCCATCAAAACCTGTTGAAGTTCCTGTAGAACTCCCTTCTATTTTTACATTTACTCCCGGGATAGGCTGTCCTGATACATTATCAAGGACAATTCCGTCTACTTTATTCTGTGCTATGGCACAAAAAGGAAGTAGGAGTACTAAAAATAACAACTTTCTATAAATTGTTTTCATACTTTGTTTTTGTTTAATTTAATTGTTTTTGGTTAAGTTTGGTTTAAGTTTACTTTACTTCGAATAATCAAAACTAACTATTTATTAACATCAAAAACATGACACTTTCCAAACTGACTTACGAAAACGTGGTAGTGTTGAAAAGTTTGTGTTTTATTTTTAATTTTATGCGAAAAATTACTATAAATGAAAAAATATTTTACCTTTATTACGAATTGAATATATTGAATCAAGCAATGCCACTATGAAGAGAAAAATTACACTAAAACAAATTGCAAAAGAACTAGACGTTTCAATATCAACCGTTTCAAAATCATTGAGGAACAGTCCAGAAATTGGAGAAGAGACAAGATTAAGAGTACAGGCATTTGCAAACTTTTACCATTACAAACCCAACAACATAGCATTAAGCCTTAAAAACCGAAGAACCAAAACAATTGGCATTATTATTCCCGAAATTGTACACCATTTTTTTTCTACTGTAATTAATGGTATAGAACAAGTAGCCAATGAAAATGGATACAACGTAGTGATTTGCCTCTCTGACGATTCATTTGACAAGGAAGTACTAAACATGGAACTTTTGGCCAATGGTAGTATCGATGGTTTTATTATGTCTTTGTCTAAAGAAACACAGTTTAAGGGCGATTTTCATCATATTATAGAAGTCATTAATCAAGGAATGCCGGTAGTCATGTTTGACAGGGTTGCCAATGAGGTAATTTGCGACAAAGTGATAATCGATGACAAACTCGCCGCCTATGAAGCTGTACAGAGTTTAATAGATAAAGGCCGAAAAAAAATAGCCCTGTTGACTACTGCAGATTATCTAAGTGTGGGCAAATTGAGAACGGACGGCTACATCAAAGCTTTGCTGGACAACGAATTGCCTTTTGATGACGAATTAATTATTAGGATTGAAGATGTCGATACTTGCGAAATAATAATTGCAAAATTACTCGAAGACAAAGCAATTGATGCCGTTTTTGCCGTAAATGAACTTTTTGCCGTAACCTGTATTAAAACGGCAAACAAAATGGGCTTGAATGTGCCTAAAGACTTGGCAGTAATTGCTTTTACAGACGGAATAATATCGAAATATTCGACACCGACCATCACAACGGTTAGTCAAAGTGGTATAAAAATGGGGAATCGAGCGGCGCAAATTATTATAGACCGACTAGAATCTGAAGAGGATGACGAGGAAGAAACTTATGTAACCGAAATAATTGAAACCTACCTTATAGAAAGAGAATCTACTAGTTAACCTTAATTTAGTGAATAGTGAATAGCCCGTAGTAATTAGCGGTGTATCGCTATTTCAGGACGGACATAAGTATAAATCAAAACGGATAGGCTGAATAAACTATCCGTTTTTTTATTGAATCTAGCAACTCATTATTAGCAATTCCAAAAAGAGGAATGTTTTGCAAAATACTCTTGACAGATCTATTTTGTAATTAGTTTTGATTCTAAATTAAAGCCCAAAACTAATCACTTACAGCTACTCACTAATCACTTAAAAATTATTAAATCTGAAATATTTTGCGGACAAAAAAAGATATTTTATTCATTACTACAACCTTGTAGTTAAAAAAATCGCCTTTTATTTATTTTTTTTGAATTAAATACAAAAATAAATTTATACATTTACTCCACGTTTGCAGCTTTTCTTTTACTTCGAAAAATAAGATAAGTTTTTTTTAAACGATAATTTAATCGTAAAAGTTCAACACTATACGATGAAATCAAAAGATGAAAATTCATAAATCAAGAGAGCGATTTAATGGATTTTTATACTGTTTAGTTGTTTATTGTTTAAAGGATTTCTTCCTTAATCAATAAAGCCTTCAGCTATTCTTCCTATCAATATTAAAATTTATTTTACAGCGTTTAGAATTCAATATTGTTTCCTTAAGGTTTGTTTTGACTCGAGGCGATTAAATTCTTGAGGAAACGACCTTGATTTAGAATTTAAAAACTGAATTGCATGTTTTAATTCAAAAACAGTTGCTTTATTTTTTTGAAAATCAATTTCGATTGATACAATCAGGAACTAGTTGATAGGCATTGCGTTTATCCAATACAAACACATAAAATAATTAATAATGGAAAAACCGAAATTAAGTTTTTGGCAAATTTGGAATTTAAGTTTTGGATTCTTAGGAGTTCAAATTGGATATTCTTTGCAGAATGGAAATACAAGTAGAATTCTAGAAGCTTTAGGAGCCGATGTTCACAGCATTGGTTATTTCTGGCTCGCGGCACCTTTGGCAGGATTGGTTGTGCAACCCATCATCGGTCTATCGAGTGATAAAACCTGGACAAAATTAGGACGTCGTATTCCATTTATATTTTTTGGTGCGGTTGTATCTGCATTAGCCATGTTTTTCATGCCAAACGCAGAATACTTTGCTTATGTGCTACCGCCCCTACTTTTTGGCGCAGTAATGTTATTGTTAATGGATACTTCCTTTAATGTTACCATGCAACCTTTTAGGGCTCTTGTGGGAGATATGGTCAATGACGAACAACGCAATTTGGGGTATTCACTGCAAAGTGCATTAATCAATTTTGGTGCTGTTTTTGGTTCATTATTGCCTTGGATCCTAGTAAAAATTGGAATGTCTAATGTTCCGGCAGCTGGAGAGAAAGTCGCCGAATCCGTAATCTGGTCGTTTTATATTGGTGGAATCATTTTATTAGGCTCTGTTCTTTGGACGGTATTTAAAACCAAAGAATATGCCCCAAAAGAACACGCTGAATATAATAAAATAGACCTTGACGCTCCAGATAAAAAGGAAAAAACAAGCATTTTTAAACTAATTGGTAATGCACCAACCATCTTTTGGCAATTAGGAATTGTTCAGTTTTTCTCTTGGTTTGCTTTGTTCCTGATGTGGGTTTACACCACTAGAGCTATCGCTAATCAAGTTTGGGGCCCCGCTGCTTTAGATGCAAAATCAATAGGATTTAACGAAGCCGGAGATTGGACAGGAGTACTATTTGCTTTCTATAGCGGAGTAGCAGCCTTGTTCTCCTTATTGATCCCTTCTATTGCAAAAGCGATTGGAAGAAAAAAAACCTACAGTTTCTCTCTTGTATTGGGAGGCTTAGGCTTGATTTCTATGTTCATCGTAGAAGATAAAAACATGTTATTGTTATCCATTTCGGGAGTTGGTCTTGCTTGGGCAGCTATTTTGGCTATGCCTTATGCCATGTTATCCGGATCATTACCAGCCGATAAAATGGGAGTTTACATGGGATTATTTAACGCAACGATAACAATACCGCAAATTGCCGCTGGACTTTTAGGTAGTACTTTGATCATGCTTTTTGGAGGGAATCCTATGGCAATTATTGTAATTGCCGGAGTATCGATGTTAATAGCAGGTTCAGCAGTGTTTTTTGTAAAAGAAAGTACAACAACAATTAAATAAACGGTTCTACCACGTATCTAGCAGGGAAAACGCCTTTAGAAACAAAAAAAAGCAGCCACGAATTTCACGAATGAACACGAATTTTTAGACTCTTAAATTACACAAATTTACAAAAAACGTAATAAAATTCGCGTTAATTAATTTTTATTCTTTATGAATTTGTGTCAATTCGTGAAATTCGTGGCGAAAAATTTTTACCACACAATTCCATGGTAGAACCAAATAAATTAGCAAAATTAAAATGAAAAAGAGTAAAGGATTTATTTTCGATTTAGATGGTGTGATTGTAGATACTGCGAAATATCATTTTTTAGCTTGGAAAAAAATTGCCAATGAGCTAGAAATTGATTTCACATTAGAACATAATGAATTATTGAAGGGCGTGAGTCGCGTTCGTTCCTTAGATATTATTCTAGAATTAGGAAAAGTTGAAGCATCTCAAGAGGACAAAAACAAATGGTTAATTCAAAAAAATGAAGATTACCTTTCATATTTAGTCGATATGAATGAAAGTGAAATTCTGCCGGGCGTTATGGATACATTACGTTTTTTGAAGAAAAACAACCAACTCATAGCTTTAGGATCTGCCAGTAAAAATGCTCGACCTATACTAGAGAAAACTGGAACTTTACATTATTTTGATGCTATTGTAGACGGTAATGATGTTGTCAATGCAAAACCAGATCCAGAAGTGTTTTTACATGCCGCACGATTATTGAATGTTGCCAATGATGATTCAATCGTTTTTGAAGATTCGGTTGCAGGAGTTCAAGCAGCAAACACAGCACATATGATCAGTATTGGTATTGGAGAAGAAACAACCTTGCATGAGGCACAACACATTTTTAAAGATTTCACAGCCATTGACACCAGTTTCTTGGAGTCACTTATAAATAGATAATAAATTAACAAAAAGATAAGGTTAAGGAGGAATGAAGCAATAGAGTTGTTTTATTCATGAACTTCAAACCTTACGCCTTAAACTTAAATAGACAATGAATCAAGACTATATAAAACCAGACAATTGGTCTATCATCGAAGAAGGATTTGATAGAGAGAGTGTAAAATCATCTGAAAGCCTTTTTAGCATTGGGAATGGTGCTATGGGTCAAAGAGCCAATTTTGAAGAAAATTATACGGGAGAAACTTTTCAGGGAAGTTACATCGCCGGAATTTATTATCCAGACAAAACCAAAGTAGGTTGGTGGAAAAATGGATACCCAGAATATTTTGCCAAGGTATTGAATGCCCCAAATTGGATTGGAATCAACATCGAAATTAACGGAGAAGATTTCGATTTGAATACGTGTACGGAAGTTAAAGATTTCCGTCGAGAGTTGAATATGAAAGAAGGTTGGTACAACCGTTCCTTTACCGCCACTTTGCAAAACGGAACTGAAATTTCAGCCAATATCCGTCGTTTTCTATCTATAGATTTAGATGAAGTTGGTGTAATTAATTATGAAATCACCCCTTTAAACAAAGACGCAAAAATAATCTACAAACCGTATATTGATGCTGGTGTAACCAATGAAGATGCAAACTGGGATGAAAAATTCTGGAAGCCTCTTAATGTTAAAAAATACAGAAATGAAGCTTTTGTAACGGCTCAAACTTTTAAAACGCATTTCAAGGTAACGACCTTTATGCAAAACACGATTTGGACGAATGGCGAAAAACAAAACCTTTCTCCAACGTCTGTTGATACGAGTACCGATAAAATTCTATTTTATTACGATGTCATTGTTGCCAAAGGCGATAAAACGGGCATTCAAAAAATAGGTGGTTATACCGTTTCATTAAACCATGAAGACACTATAGCTGCAGCCGAAAATGTAATTCAAGTCGCTTTAGCAAAAGGATATGACCAATTGCTACAAGAGCAAATCGATGCTTGGGCAAAAATTTGGGAAATGTCAGACATCACTATTGACGGGGATGTAAAAGCACAACAAGGAATTCGTTTTAATATTTTTCAGTTAAACCAAACCTATTTAGGAAAAGATTCCCGTTTGAATATTGGACCAAAAGGATTTACCGGAGAAAAATACGGAGGATCTACCTATTGGGATACTGAGGCTTACTGTATTCCGTTTTATATGGCTACAAAAGACCAGCAAGTTGCCCGTAATTTATTGACGTATCGCTACAATCAATTGGATAAAGCAATAGAAAATGCCAAGAAAAACTTAGGTTTTAAAAACGGAGCGGCTTTATACCCAATGGTTACCATGAATGGAGAGGAATGTCATAACGAATGGGAAATAACCCACGAAGAAATTCACAGAAACGGTGCCATTGCTTTTGCTATTTTCAACTATTATCGTTTTACAGGAGACTACAGTTACATACCAGAAAAAGGATTGGAAGTATTAATTGGAATTGCTCGTTTTTGGCACCAAAGAGCTTCTTTCTCCAAAAACAAAAATCAGTATATGATTTTGGGAGTGACTGGACCAAACGAATATGAAAACAACATCAACAATAATTTCTATACCAATTACATCGCCAAATGGTGTATTGATTATGCCTACGAGCAAATTCAAAAAGTTTCTCTAGAATATCCAGCAGACCATAAACGTATTATGGAAAAGGTAAAACTATCTGAAACCGAATTGCAGGAATGGAATAAAGTGGCGGGTAATATGTATTTCCCAAAATCGGAAGAAATGGGCATTTACTTGCAGCAAGATGGCTTTTTAGACAAAGATTTAGTCCCTGTAAAAGATTTGGATCGCGCTCAAAGACCGATCAACCAAAAATGGTCTTGGGATCGTGTATTGCGTTCTCCATACATCAAACAAGCTGACGTATTGCAGTGTTTCTATTTCTTTGAAGATCATTTTTCTAAAGAAGAATTGGAACGCAATTTCAATTTTTACGAATCATTTACGGTACATGAAAGTTCACTTTCTCCTTGTGTGCATTCTATTCAAGCGGCTAAATTGGATAAAATGGATATGGCTTATGCATTCTATTTGAGAACTTCCCGTTTGGATCTTGATGATTATAACAAAGAAGTGGAAGAAGGTTGTCATATCACATCAATGGCGGGAACTTGGATGAGTATTGTTGAAGGATTTGGCGGAATGAGAGTCAAAGGAGACACGCTTCATTTCTCTCCAAAAATCCCTAAAGAATGGGAAGGGTATTCGTTTAAAATTAATTTCAGAAATCAAATTTTGAAAATCGAAATCAATCACAAAGAAACCACACTTACTCTCGAAGGTTCGAAAGAACTTACCGTTTTTGTAAATGAAACTGCTATTTTAGTGAAGCCAAATAATTTGGTTGCGGTTTAAAATTTAATAAAAAAAACCATTAAGGCATTAAGATTCATTAAGACTAAACTTAATTTTCTTAATGTCTTAATGGTTTAAAAAAAATACGGTTTAGACTTTAAAAACATCTTTAATTGTTTAAAACATGAAAAAAATAATCTTTCTTTTCTTTTTCATCTCCACTTCAATTTTTGCACAAATAGACAGAGTTGAGCCACCTTTTTGGTATGCCGGAATGCATAATCCAGAACTGCAAATTATGTTTTATGGCAAAAATATTGCACAAAATGAAGTAACGGCATCAAATGCTATTGTCATAAAAGAAGTTCAAAAAACCGAAAATCCCAATTACCTTTTCGTAACAATTGACACCAAAAATACAACGACACAAGATTTTATTTTTTCATTTTCTAAAAATAAAAAAGTCGTATTTACCAAAAAATATAGTTTAAAACAAAGAAGAGAAAATTCGGCTTCCAGAAAAAGTTATGATGCATCCGATTTAATTTATTTGGTTATGTCGGATCGTTTTGCCAATGGGAATCCCAAAAATGACAGCGATAAATCTGTTTTTGAAAAAGGGAATAGAGCACTTCCAGGAGGAAGACATGGGGGCGATATTGCAGGAATGATTCAACATTTGGATTATATAAAAGAATTAGGAGCAACAGCACTTTGGCCAACGCCTCTTTGCGAGGATAATGACAAAACCTATTCGTATCACACCTACGGACAATCCGATGTTTATAAAATTGACCCTCGATTTGGGACAAATGAAGAGTATGTTCAATTATCGGCAGAATTGCATAAACGCGACATGAAACTCATCATGGATTATGTAACCAACCATTGGGGAGCTGAACATTGGATGATGAAGGATTTGCCAACATATGAATGGTTGCATCAATTTCCGGGCTATGCCCAAACCAATTATAAAATGTCCACTCAATTTGACACCAACGCTTCTCAAATTGACGCCAAAATGTGCATGGACGGTTGGTTTGTAAAATCGATGCCCGATTTGAATCAATCCAATCCATTGCTTTTAAATTACATTACTCAAAATGCTATTTGGTGGATTGAATATGCCAATTTGGATGGTTTCCGTGTAGACACCTATTCCTATTGCGATAAAAAAGGAATTGCTAAATGGACGAAAGCAATTACGGATGAATATCCTAATTTTAATATTGTAGGCGAAGTTTGGATGCACGAGCAAGCTCAAATGGCGTATTGGCAAAAAGACAGTAAAATTGCAGCTATAGAAAACTACAACTCGTATTTGCCATCTGTTATGGATTTTACATTAATGGAAACATTGGCAAAAGTATTCAATGAAGATGATAATACTTGGAATGCAGGAATGGTAAATGTTTACAATAATTTTACCAACGATTTTTTATATCCCAACATCAATAGCATTATGACTTTTGTAGAAAATCATGACACGAATCGTTTCAATGAAATTTACAAAAATGATTTTTCAAAATATAAAATGGCAATGACTTTATTGGCTACAGTTCGAGGAATTCCTCAAATCTATTATGGATCCGAGATTGGAATGTCCGGGAATAAAGATAAAGATGGAGATGCAGCCATTCGTCAAGATTTCCCCGGAGGTTGGGCTGGCGACAAAAATGATGCTTTCACCAAAACCGGAAGAACGCCTGAGCAACAACAGTTTTTTGATTTTTCGTCTCAATTATTCAATTGGAGAAAAACCAATGATGCTGTGCATTTTGGAAAAATGAAACATTACATTCCAGAGAAGAATGTTTATGTTTACTTTAGATATACTGATTCGAAATCGGTTATGGTGGTCATCAATAACAATAAAGAAACACAAACTTTCAAAACAAGTCGTTTTCAAGAAAGCATTTTAAATTATAAAACAGGAATCGATGTGCTTTCTGGAAAATCTATTGATTTGAAAAGTGATATTACAATCGAAGGAAAATCTGTTCTGATTTTAGAATTGAAATAAAAAATAAATTTAAACCATATAAGGGATATAAGAAAAATATAAGAATCATGCTGTTTCCTTAAGGAGACTTTGTCATTCCGACGAAGGAGGAATCACAAGGGAGACTCACGAAATGTGATTTCTCCCGTTGGTCGAAATGACAAACTGTGTCGATTCTGCTGTGTCAGATTCTTAAGAAAACAACATTATATAAGAATATGTATTGAGCGAGATTTGGAAAATGAAAAAAAGTCGGAAAAATCATTCGCTTAAATATAATTTAAATAAACGGCCTTAAATGAACTTATATTACTTATATGGTTCAAAAATTAAAATAATAATGAAAAAAATAATTCTATTCCTATTAGTTTCCAGTATTTCCTTGGCTCAAAACGCAAACAGGAAATTCGAAAGCTATAAATTAGTCAAAAACACATTAGAAATAAAAACTTCTGATGGGCAGTATTTTATAAAACCGTATTCGGATAAAATAATCGAAACTACTTTTTTGCCAACAGGAGAAAAGTCGAATCCAAATTCTCATGCTGTAGTTTTAACTCCTGAAAAAGTGACTTTCAAAGTAAAACAAACCCAAAATTCTATTGAGTGTACAACTAATGGAATTACGGTTTCCATTCAAAAAGCTCCGTTTAAAATCAGTTATTCATATAAAAACAAACCTTTACTTTCTGAAAAAAACGGGTACACCAAAAAGGATAAAGAAGAAACCGCCACAAAGAAATATTCTTCCAATAAAGAGACAAAGGCGGTTCCTGACAACCAAAATTTAAATACTTTTTCGGAAGAAACATTAGACTTCAATTTAGATTCAAACGAAGCACTTTATGGTGCCGGAGCCCGTGCGTTAGGCATGAACCGTCGTGGGAATCGTTTACAATTGTACAATCAAGCGGATTATGGGTACCAAATCTATTCCAAAAAAATGAATTTCTCTATTCCGCTGGTACTGTCATCCAAAATATATGCGGTACATTTTGATAATGGAGCCATCGGATATTTGGATTTAGACAGTAAAAAAGACAATACTCTAGTTTATGAAACCATTTCTGGAAGAAAAACATATCAGGTAATTGCAGGAGATTCTTGGACGGATTTAATTTCAAATTATACCACATTGACAGGAAAACAACCTCTTGTTCCTCGTTGGGCATTAGGGAATTTTTCCAGCCGTTTTGGATATCATACTCAAGACGAAGTGACGAAAACCATAGACAAATACATCAAAGATGAAATACCGGTAGACGCCATAATCCTTGATTTGTATTGGTTTGGAAAAACCGTTCAAGGCACGATGGGGAATTTAGATTGGGACAAAGACAATTTCTCTGATCCAAAGAAAATGATAACCGATTTAAACAACAAAGGAGTAAAAACGGTTTTGATAACAGAACCTTTTATTCTAACGACTTCAAGCAAATGGCAAGAAGCAGTGGACAAAAAAGTATTGGCTACTGATAAAGCGGGAAATCCGTTCAAATACGATTTCTATTTTGGGAATACCGGATTGGTAGATGTATTTAAACCCGAAGGAAAAACTTGGTTTTGGAATATCTACAAAGATTTAATCAATCAGGGAGTTGGTGGTTGGTGGGGCGACTTGGGAGAACCTGAAGTTTTCCCGTCTGCGGCTTTTACCGCTCAGGGTTCTGCCGATGAAGTGCATAATATTTACGGACACACTTGGGCAAAAATAATCCGTGATGGATATGCAAATGATTTCCCCAATGTGCGCCCTTTTATTTTAATGCGAGCTGGATATTCCGGTTCTCAAAATTATGGCATGATTCCTTGGTCTGGCGACGTAAGCAGATCTTGGGGCGGATTGCAATCACAACCTGAAATTGCATTGCAAATGGGAATGCAGGGAATGGCCTATATGCACTCTGATTTAGGGGGATTTGCTGGGGATTATTTTGATAATGAATTGTATATTCGTTGGCTGCAATATGGTGTTTTTCAACCCGTGTATCGCCCGCATGCACAAGAAGATGTAGCTTCGGAACCTGTTTATAAAGATATTGTAACTAAGGCCAAAGCCAAAAAACAAATCGAATTGCGTTACCAAATGCTACCGTATAACTACACCTTGGCTTTTGAAAACAATAACAAAGGTTTGCCTCTCATGCGTCCCTTATTTTTTGAAGAACCTGAAAACGAAAAGTTATTGAATTCCTGTGATTCTTATTTATGGGGAAATGATTTTTTGGTTACTCCAATTACAAAAGCTGCTCTTACAAGTACTTCTATTTATTTTCCCAAAAGCAGCAACTGGTATGATTTCTATACTGGCGAAAAACACGAAGCCGGTTTAACTGAAACGGTTACAGTTTCAGCCGATAATATTCCGGTTTTTGTTCGCGGAGGCGCTTTTATACCCATGATAAAAACCATTCAAAACACAACCAAATATTCGCTGGCCGATTTTGATTTGCATTTTTATTATGACGAAAAAACAACAAATAGTTTTGGCAAACTATATAATGACGATGGTTTGACATCTAACGCTTATGAAAAAGGAGCCTACGAAATACTGAATTTCACTAACAATACAGCGGCTAAATTGATTACCCTCAAAGTGAGTACCATTGTTGGAAAATCGTTTACCAGCATCAATAAGAAAATTAATTTGATAGTTCATAACATGGACAAAAAACCAATTAAAATTACTGTAAACGGAGTGAATGTCGATTTCAAAACCAATACTAACACTTTAGAAATTCCTGTTGTAATAGAAAAAGGAATGGATAAAGAAATTAAAATTCAATTGTAAAATGAAATCGCCATGATTCTATATTCACAAATAAAGATGAAGAATGGCGATACCATATTCCATTAAAAAACAAATATAAACTTCGTATGATAAAAAAAATCACAACACTGTCCTTTTTGCTACTGCTGATTACTTCAATTACTTTTGCACAAGCAAAAAAAGAAAGAACTGTAAATTCAAAATCAAAAACCGAAAAAACACCCTTCGTTTGGGAAGGTGCCAATTTATATTTTTTGATGACAGACCGTTTTTATAATGGAGATAAATCAAATGATCTCAATTTCAACAGAAACAAAAAAACCGAAAAACTTCGTGGTTTTGAAGGTGGGGACATCAAAGGAATTATTCAAAAACTAGACGAAGGTTATTTTACAAAATTAGGTGTCAATGTGATTTGGTTTACGCCCGTTGTCGAACAAATTCACGATGGTGTGGATGAAGGAACAGGAATGAGCTATGGATTTCATGGCTATTGGGCGAGAGATTGGACTGCTTTAGACCCTAACTTCGGAACCAAGAAAGATTTGTCCGAATTGGTTAAAAAAGCCCACGCCAAAGGAATTCGTATTATGCTGGATGCCGTAATTAATCATACTGGCCCAGTTACTGAAGTCGATACCGTTTGGCCAGAAGGTTGGGTTCGAACAGAGCCTAAATGTCAATACAGCAATTTTGAGAATACAACCGCTTGTACATTAGTGGCTAATTTACCAGATGTAAAAACGGAAAGCACTACAGCCGTAAGCCTCCCTCCTTTTTTAATCGAAAAATGGAAAGCCGAAGGAAGATATGACAAAGAGGTCGCTTCATTGGACGTTTTTTTTAAAAGAACGGGTTATCCAAGAACTCCAAAATATTATATTATTAAATGGTTGACAGATTATATTACTGAATTTGGAATTGATGGTTATAGAGCCGATACCGTAAAACATACCGATGAAGGAGTTTGGGCCGATTTTAAAACACAATGTGATTATTCCTTCGCCGATTGGAAGAAAAACAATCCAACTAAAGTATTGGACAATAATCCATTTTACACTATTGCAGAAGTCTACAATTACAATATTAGCGGAGGACAGCTATTTGATTTTGGAGACAAAAAAGTAAACTATTATGAGAATGGTTTTACAGCTATGATCAATTTTGAATTTAAAAGTGATGCCCAAAAAGAGTATTCTTTTATGTTCCAAAAATATTCGGATCTACTCAACAATCAATTGAAAGGATATAGTGTTTTGAATTATTTGTCTTCCCATGATGATGGTTCTCCTTTTGATGGCAATCGCACAAAAAGCATAGAAAGCGCAACAAAATTACTATTGACACCTGGCATTTCCCAAATCTATTATGGAGATGAATCGGCACGATCATTAGTGGTTGAAGGAACTCAAGGTGATGCAACATTACGTTCGTTTATGAATTGGGATGCCATAACAACAAATAAAGCAACCCAACAAGTACTTTCGCATTGGCGAAAATTGGGGCAATTTAGAGCCAATCACCCATCGGTAGGAGCTGGTGTGAATGTAGCAGTTTCTGCTAAACCTTATGTGTGTTCTAGAACTTTTACTAAAGGGAATTATACAGATACAGTCGTAATCGGATTGGATTTAGCCAAAGGAAAAAAAGAAATCCCTGTAGGATCTACATTTAAAGAAGGTGCAAAACTGAGAGATGGGTATTCCGGTAAATTAGGTACTGTTTTGAATGGAAAAGCAAGGATTGATACTGAATTTGGTATTGTATTATTAGAATTAAAAAAATAGTTAGTTATTGAATTAGTTTTGAATTAGAACGCCTTTAGCAATGAAGGCGTTTTTTTATGTTATTAATTCCGTATTAAAACACAATCTCAAGATAAATTATAATTCATCCGAACCCCGAAGGGGTACAATGATTATAGAAATAAATAATTCCATTATTCACAACCCCGAAGGGGTGTGATTATTATTTAACCTTTTAAATTTAATAAAACCTCCGTAAAATTACATAAATATAAAAATATCACCCCTTCGGGGTTTATCCGCAATGTCATAAAATTTCTATAATCATTTCACCCCTTCAGGGTTTTTCAGAATGATTTAGTTGTTATAGTTGTCTATTCCATAATTTGGGTTTATGTTTACATTTTACAATTATTATGAATAAAATTCTCAAAATAGGACATCGCGGAGCCAATGGGTACGAACCCGAAAACACCTTGGTTTCTTTTCAAAAAGCGATAGAAATGGGTGCAGACGGAATTGAACTGGATGTACATTTAAGTTTAGACGGTCATTTGATCGTTATTCATGATGAAACCATAGACCGAACAACCAATGGAAAAGGTACTGTGAACCAACTCCTCTTACAAGAATTAAAATCTTTTCGGATCAATATCCAATATGAAATTCCAACATTGGAAGAAGTTTTTGAATTGGTCAATAAGCGGTGTTTTATCAATATAGAATTGAAAAATCAAGATACGGCAGAGCAAGTGGTTCAATTAATAGAGCATTACATTTCAGACAAGAATTGGAATTACGATCACTTTCTAGTGTCCAGTTTTGACTGGAATGCCTTGCAACAAGTTCGATTTTTAAGCGAGGATATTCGAATTGGAGTTTTAACAGAAACCGATATGGATCTGGCTATTTCTTTTGCCCGATTTATAAAAGCCGAGGCCTTACATCCCGCCTTTCAATTATTGACTAATGAATATACAGCTAAAATTCAAGAAAAAGGAATTCTGGTTTTTCCTTGGACAGTAAATAATAAGGACGATATACAAAAAATGAAATCATTCAAAATCGATGGAATAATCACCGATTTTCTAGAACGTATTTAATACAATCAGTAATTCCCAATAATTTAATGCGATTGGAATATGGCTTTATCAACGTTTAGACTATAGCCCGCGGTTTTAACCGTGGGTAACGTATTGCTGAGCTTTTTTTAATTCCTGTATTGTCTCCAACGGTTGAAACCGTTGGCTATAGTTTGATGAAAATAAAGTACAAGGTTTATTAAGCTAATTTGAAATGACTAAGGATTTAAAGAGGTTTGAACTTACATTCTTTCAAAAACGAATGCTTACCTTTGCATTCTAAATTATTTGATACTTTTATCTTTAAATTAAATCATCAAATAACAAAATCAATCGAACACAGTTTCAATTTCCATACTAAATCATGAATCAAAATTTTGACATACTAATTGTTGGGGGAGGTGCTGCAGGTTTTTTCACAGCCATCAATATTGTAGAGAAGAACCCAAAAATTAAGGTTGCCATTCTAGAAAGAGGATCAGAAGTACTGGGAAAAGTTCGTGTTTCTGGAGGAGGACGTTGTAATGTAACCCACGCTTGTTTTGAACCCAATGAGTTGGTGAAATTTTACCCTCGTGGCGAAAAAGAATTGCGGGGTCCGTTTCATCAATTTTGTTCAGGCGATACCATTGAATGGTTCGAGAAACATGGCGTTGAACTCAAAATTGAAGACGACGGAAGAATGTTTCCTGTCTCGAATTCCTCTCAAACCATCATTGATTGTTTTTTGAAAGCTACTCAAAAGCTCGGAATTGCTGTTCTCACAGGGCAGAGTGTTCAATCGATTTTTAAAAAGGACAATTTTTGGAAAGTCGAAACGCAAAGCGAAAACTATATTGCAGAAAAATTGGTTCTTGCCACAGGAAGTAATCCGAAAATTTGGGAAATGCTTCAACAACAAGGTCATGCGATTGTAAGTCCAGTTCCGTCGTTATTTACCTTTAATATAAAGGATTCCAGAATAAAAGAATTACCGGGTGTAGCGGCTCAAGTTACCGTAAAAATCAAAGACACCAAATTGACTTCAACAGGGCCATTGTTAATTACCCATTGGGGAATGAGCGGTCCCTCCATTTTAAAATTATCCGCTTGGGGAGCAAGAACTTTATTCGATAAAAACTATCAGTTTACCATTTTTGTGAATTGGCTGAACGATGTTGAAACCGAAGACGCAGAGAAAATTTTAAAAACATTAAAACAGGAACACGCCAAAAAAGCTGTTTCGAAAAAATCACCTTTCGATTTTCCGAATCGCCTGTGGGAAAGTTTGGTTTTAGCATCGAATATTGAAGCTGAGACCAAATGGGCGGATCTTTCTAAAATTCAGTTACAAAATTTGGCCAATCAATTGACAAACGGAACTTTTCAAGTCAATGGAAAAAGCACTTTTAAAGAAGAATTTGTGACTGCTGGCGGAATCGATTTAAAGGAAATCAACTTCAAAACCATGGAAAGTAAACTGCATGAGAACCTATATTTTGCTGGGGAAATTGTAAATATTGATGCAATTACAGGAGGATTTAATTTTCAAAATGCTTGGACAAGTGGGTTTATTGTGGCGAATGCAGTTTAGGATACAGTATTCAGTCGCAGTTTTCAGTTCCCAGTGTACTGAAAACTGCGACTGAATACTGTGACATGAAACTACCTATTCAGCCACCAAATACTCCCATTCAAAACTGTGGCAAAACTTACCCAAAGCAAATAAGGAATGAACAAATAACCCGAAATTTTGTTGATTTTGGCAAATTGAATATACGTTTCATAAATCATCAACCACAAGATGACTATTTCCAGACCGGCCAACATTGGATTTTTCAATCCAAAAAACAAATACGACCACAAAGCATTTAAAGCTAGTTGAACAGCAAAAATCAACAACGCTTTTTTTACGATTTCTTTTTCAAAATCTATTCTGTCCCAAACCAGTCCTGCGGCAATTCCTATCATGATATAAAGCATACTCCAAACGGGGGCAAAAATCCAATTGGGTGGATTAAAACTGGGTTTATTCAAAGTAGGATACCAGGTTGTAATAGCAGAACGGGTAATAATTCCCGAGAAATAACCAACAACAAGACAAGTAACAACAATTGATAATATTCGAGTAATCTTATTCATTTTGTTTTTTTTAGAGGGATCAAAAATACTTAAAAACTTTCTAAGGAATGCAAATAAAGGAATAAACGATTTCATCAAAAAAAGTATCTTTGCAAAAAATTAATTTTCATGTTTGAAGCCAACGATTTTATCCCATCAAAATATAGTCACTCAATAGACCAAGGCAGTTTTTCTTGGAGTGCACCCAGTAACATTGCTTTGGTAAAATATTGGGGTAAAAAAGAGAATCAGATTCCTGCTAATCCATCGGTTAGTTTTACGTTGAATAATTGTAAAACGATGACCACTTTGGCTTTTGCAAAAAAAATAAACGATGGTAATTTCTCTTTTGATTTGTTATTTGAAGGAAAATCTAAAGAAGATTTCAAACCAAAAATCCAGAAATTCTTAGAACGGGTTGCAATATACTTGCCTTTTCTGAAAGACTATCATTTTACGATTGACACTCAAAATACGTTTCCGCACAGTTCCGGAATTGCTTCATCGGCATCGGGAATGGCAGCATTGGCAATGAATTTCATGAGTTTGGAAAAAGCTTTAAATCCAACAATGTCCGAAGATTATTTCTATAACAAAGCTTCTTTTCTGGCGCGACTGGGTTCTGGAAGTGCTTGCAGAAGTGTAAAAGGACAAGTAGTAGTTTGGGGAAATCAAGCGAATATAAAAGGAAGTTCTGATTTATATGGGGTTGAATATCCGTATGCAATACATGATACTTTCAAAAATTTTCAAGACACAATTTTGCTGGTTGACAAAGGCGAAAAACAAGTTTCAAGTACTGTAGGTCATGATTTAATGCACGACCACCCTTTTGCCGAAAGGCGATTTGCTCAAGCGCATGAAAATTTAGACAAACTGATTCCAATTTTCGAAAATGGTAATCTCGAAGAGTTTATCAAAATTGTAGAAAGTGAAGCCTTGACTTTGCATGCTATGATGATGGCTTCTATGCCGTATTTTATTTTAATGAAACCCAACACGCTGCAAATCATTAATGCGATTTGGAAATTCAGAAATGAAACCAAAATTCCGGTTTGTTTTACCTTGGATGCTGGAGCAAATGTGCATGTTTTATATCCCAATGCGGTCAAAGAAAAAGTGTTGCAATTTATTAAAGCCGAATTAGTTGACTATTGCCAAAATGGTCAGTATCTTTGCGATGAAATTGGAAATGGCGCTTTGTTGAATTGATTCTTTTTTTCGTATCTTTAATTCTTAATTAATGCAATTATGGATTTGAATGCGGAAAAATTAGAATTAATTAAAAAGATAGTAAAAACCAAAGATGTTTTGCTTCTAAAAAAAATCAAAGCCATTTTTGAAGAGGAAAAAAATGAGCTTTGGGAGGAATTAACACCCGAACAGCAAGAAGAAATTAACATAGGAATACAAAATGAAAATCGCGGAGATGTAGTCGATTTTTGAAAATAACAATAATAATTACCAACCCCAAATTGATAATTTAAAATACAATAAATGAAAGGACCTTTATTTTACTCAAAAATATTACTCTTTGGAGAATACGGAATTATTCGTGACTCTAAGGGCTTATCAATTCCTTATAATTTTTACAATGGTGCGCTAAAGAAAGATACAAATCCTTCGCAAGAAGCGACACAATCAAATGGTCATTTGAAGCGTTTTGTAATCCATTTAGAGCAATTGCAAAAGGAACAGCCTGATTTAGTAACTTTTGATTTAGAGACTTTAAACAACGATGTTCAATCGGGAATGTATTTTGATTCCAGTATTCCGCAAGGATATGGAGTAGGTAGTAGTGGCGCATTAGTAGCCGCTATTTATGATAAATACGCCCAAAATAAAATTACCGTTTTAGAGAACTTAACGCGTGAAAAATTATTGACTCTAAAGACTATTTTTTCTCAAATGGAGAGCTTTTTTCACGGAAAAAGTTCAGGTCTTGACCCATTAAATAGCTATTTGAGCATTCCCCTTTTAATTAATTCAAAAGACAACATTGAGGCTACCGGAATTCCTACCCAAAGTTTTGACGGTAAAGGAGCGGTATTTTTATTAGACTCAGGAATTGTGGGAGAAACGGCTCCTATGGTTAATATTTTCATGGAAAACTTGAAAGACAAAGGATTTCGTGCGATGTTGAAAAATCAATTTGTAAAATATACAGATGCTTGTGTAGAGAATTTCTTGGGTGGCGATATGAAATCATTATTTGAAAACACCAAAAAATTATCTAAAGTGGTGCTGAATAATTTCAAACCGATGATTCCAGAACAATTTCATGGAATTTGGCAAGCAGGAATAGATTCAAATGACTATTATTTAAAATTATGTGGTTCTGGCGGTGGTGGCTATATTCTAGGATTTACCGAAGATTTAGAACGAGCAAAAGCATCATTGAAAGACTTTAAATTAGAAGTCGTTTACCAATTTTAATTCTTCCGATTAATTTACGGACACTACCTATAAACTCTAAACCTACTCCATGTTAAGCAGGCAGAATAAACTATTTGTATTAAAAATGATCAGTTTATTTTCTGTAGTTAGAGGCTATAATATACCCATTATTGCTTTAGCCCAATATTTGTCTGCCATTTTTATATTGGCTCCAGAAAGAAGGGCTTTGTCGATACTATTAGACTTTCAGCTTTTTATCATTGTATTGGCTTCGAGTTTGACAATTGCCTCAGGATACATCATCAACAGCTTTTATGACAGCAAAAAAGATTTAATCAATCGTCCCAATAAATCACAATTGGATCGTTTGGTAAGTCAAAAAACCAAGTTGAGAGTCTATTTCAGTCTTAATTTTTTCGTGGCCTTAATCGCTTTTTTTGTTTCTTTTAGAGCTGTTTTATTCTTTTCGGTTTATATTTTCTTGATCTGGTTTTATTCTCATAAAATCAAAAAATACACTTTAATTGGGAATTTAATGGCCGCTTTTTTGGCTGTTCTTCCTTTTTTTGGAATTTTGTTGTATTTTTATTTGAAAATGCCATTGTATGAAATCGAAAACAATAGTACTAAACTTTCCGTGATTCTTTCCCATGCCTCTTTCTTGTTCCTATTAATCTTGATTCGGGAAATGATAAAGGATTTAGAAAATTTAAAAGGAGATTTGGCAAATGACTATAAAACCATTCCAATTATTTATGGAGAGGAAGTTTCCAAAAAAATAATTACCGGATTGACCCTTATGACTATTGTACCCGTTTATTTTTTGATAAATGTTTATGATGTTGGTTATATGGACATTTATTTCTACAGCTGTTTTATTGTTTTAATTTTATTCTTACTGTACCTGTGGAAATGGAACACTAAAGAACAATATATATTACTGCACAACGTTTTGAAATTCCTTATTGTTTCGGGCGTATTTTGCATTGTATTAATCAATCCAAGCGTTTTATGGCATGGTAAAAAAATATTGATGACAATTTAAAGTTTCTTTGGCATTTAAATCGTTTCTTATTCAAATTAAAACCCAATTAACGAAGTAGTTAGCTTATTCTAATTGTTAAAAATCGTTTCCCAATGATATAAATAGTATCTTTGCACAAATTATAGAATATTATGAAATGAGCATGGTTGTAAATTGGTCGTAAACACCAATTATTATTTGCGAATTACATATGACCTATAAAAAATAATAAAAATCAACATATGAATAATAAGGAAGGCAATAATAGAGGAAGTGGACCAAGAGCAAACAGCTCAAGACCTAGTTCAAATAAGCCAAAACCTGCGATGCAAAAAAGGGCACAAGGTCCAAAAAAAGTAAAAACAATTGTTAAAGTTGCCGATACTACTGATAAAGTAGAGAAAAAACCGAATCAAGCACCGAAAAGACCTAAAGTAAAAGACGAAATTCGTTTGAACAAGTATATCTCAAATTCTGGAGCTTGTTCACGTCGTGATGCCGATATTTATATCCAATCAGGGACTGTGAAAGTAAACGGAATTCCTGTTACAGAAATGGGATATATGGTAAAGCCAGGAGATGTAGTCAATTTTGATGGAGCTGTTTTAACCCCTGAGAAAAAAGTATATATCTTATTAAACAAGCCTAAAAACTTTACAACTGCTCTTGATGAAGGTCAAGAATACCGCAATGTATTAGAATTGGTTAAGGGTTCTACTAATTCGAAAATTGGACCAATAGGAAGAATGGATAAGAATACAACGGGTCTTTTGTTGTTTACGAACGATACCGATATGATCCGTAAATTCACTTTGCCAAGTCAAAAATCTTCAAAAATCTACCAAGTTTCTTTAGATAAAAATTTAAAATTTGAAGATCTAGAGAAAATAAACAAAGGTCTTGTACTTGATGGACACCGCGTTTATGTTGAAGATGTAAGTTATATTGATGGAGAGGCGAAAAGCGAAATTGGAATCCAATTAAGATCTGCAAATGTAAAAGTAGTTCGCTCTATTTTTGAGAATTTTAGTTATGATGTTTTGAGAATCGACCGTGTTGCTTTTGCAGGTTTAACCAAAAAGAATTTACCGAGAGGAAATTGGAGATTGCTGACAGAACAAGAAATCATCAATCTGAAGAACGTATAATAGTTCTTTAGAAAAGCATATTAAATCCCTTTCACTTCAAAATGTTAAGGGATTTTTAATTTAATACCATTTAAAATCAAACAGAATGACGCCAGAAAAATTACAATCAATTGCCTTTAAATGGTTTGATGCGTTTAATAATCATAATTTAGAACAGCTACTCTCACTTTATGACGATGAGGCTGAACATTTCAGTCCAAAATTAAAAATTCACAAACCTGAAACTAAAGGATTAGTAACAGGTAAACAAGCGTTGCGAGATTGGTGGCAAGATGCCTTTGATCGCATACCATCATTACATTACAAAGTAACTTCTCTTACGGCAAATGCAGATCGCGTTTTTATGGAATACATACGAACTGTTGATGGAGAAGAAGACATGCTTGTAGCAGAAGTTCTTGTGGTTAAAGAGAATAAAATTGTAGCTTCAAGAGTCTATCATGGATAGCAACTAATGTCTTTTTAAAACAAAACCTAAACAAACCTATTGTTGTAAATAAATCTCATTTCGCTATAATCGGAATGAGATTTTTTGTTTCTCTAATTATTGTGTCATTAGATGTTTTTATTATCAGTCAATCTTAAACTATTTTGATAATAGAAGTACAAATGCATCTGCCGAATCTTCAATGTCAAAATAAAAGCTTTTAGATCTCAATTCAGAGGAGTTTAGAAACATAGAGTTCTACTCCCACAGAAACTACGGTATTTTGTAAACAAAAAAACCCCGTTTCGTAAGAAACGGGGTTTTTTAAAAAAAAAGGCGACGACATACTCTCCCACATAACTGCAGTACCATCTGCGCAGGCGGGCTTAACTACTCTGTTCGGGATGGG
>NZ_VJZS01000008.1 GCF_007097385.1 Flavobacterium sp. ZT3R18 | reverse complement strand
CCGATTTACCTCTGAAGTTAAAGATTTTGTTGAGCATTGGATTAGACAAGAATATAGCCCAGAGCAAATAGTGGGAAGAGCAAAAGAGCAAGGACTCAATTGTGTATCTCATGAACGAATTTATCAATACATTTGGAAAGATAAAAAACAAGGAGGTGATTTACATCTTTCGTTACGTTCTCAAGGGAAGGTTTATAGAAAAAGAGGTGCATCAAAAGATAAGCGAGGTCAGATAATAGGTCGAATAGATATAGACCAAAGACCCAAAAGCGTAGAAGACAGAAAGACAATTGGTGATTTAGAAATAGACCTAATGATTGGAGCTGGGCACAAAGGAGCTTTGTTGACAATCAACGACAGGGCAACAGGAGTAGCAAAAATACGAATATTGAAATCAAAAGAAGCGACAGAAGTAAATCAGGCAATAATAGATGCACTCCAAGATTGGACGCCATTTTTAAAGACAATTACATCCGACAACGGAAAGGAATTCGCACAACATCAAAAGGTATCTGAAATATTAGAAATTGATTATTATTTCGCAAAACCCTATCATAGAGCGGATTCAAGTCATAAATGCAACATGACCATTATTATTTAAATAATAACTAAAAACTTCGTTTGGAGTTTTATATCCAAACCTTTTCCAAGGTCTGTTGTTTACTTTGTCTTTTACATTTTGTACTTGTTTGTCTGTTATGTTTTCGAAGCTCATTCCTTTGGAAAAATATTGCTTAATTAACCCGTTCATATTTTCATCTGAACCCCTTTCCCATCTGCAATAAGGTTTTGCATAATAAAAATCTACTTCCAAAATTTCGGAAACCTCTTTCTGTAATGCAAATTCCTTTCCATTGTAGGATGTAATTGTCTTTAAAATAATAATGTATTAAATACAATTAAGCTAGTATTAAAAATGAGGCTACCTGTACAGGAGGGCATTAAAAAAAACCTTAAAGGATCAGATTTCATTAAAAGAGTACAGAAATAAGACTTTCTACTCTTTTCTTTATTCTGAAAATGAATTACTTAAGTAAGATTCGAATTTTCCTTAATCGCTTTAAAATGTCTAATTACTAAAAAGAGATACTTTTTTAACGCCCTCATTTAACACCGCATTACTTTAACCCAGAATCCTCATTAGACTTCGCTACGAAGCCTAATGAGGATTCTGGGTTAAAACCACTTAAGAGGACTTTCATTTGGAGATGTGGTTAAATTTATAATTACCCCTAATTGACTTCCAAAACATAACAATAACACAACATAATCCGTAGTTTTTCTAAGCTAGAGGATTTTGACAAGCTCTTATATGTCACTAAAAATCTAACACTAACACCCAATAAATTCAGAATATTAAAAAACTAATAAAAATCCTAAATTATTAGTAAATTCAAAATTACACAATTACCTACTTCTTCATGCTTTAGTTAACAAAACCAAATCATCAAGACACAAAACACTAGACAACAGCAGCGTAAAAAACCATAAAAAAAACTATTCTTAAAGTTTGAATTAAAAATTAAAAACAAATTTATGATGAAAAGTTAAATTTATTATAAAATTAACACTATTTTTGAGTCAACTAATTCAAAATTATACAAAAATGAAACTAAAATTCAATGGATTTTTAGTGCTATTTCTAGCACTAGTCGCGCAACTAACCTTTGCGCAGGAAAGATCTGTTTCAGGAATTGTTTCCGATAATGCCGGAATCCCTTTACCAGGTGTGAGCATATTAGTAAAAGGAACAAAAAATGGAACGCAATCAGATTTTGATGGAAGATATTCCATAAAAGCTTTACCAAGCGACGTGTTGGTATTTAGCTTTATCGGAATGAGGACAACAGAGAAAACTGCAAGCTCAACAACAGTAAATGCGAGTTTATCAAGTGATGTCACACAATTAGAAAGTGTAGTTGTAACGTCATTAGGTATTAAAAGAGACAAAAAATCTCTAGGTTATGCAACACAAGAGGTCAAAGGAGAAAGTCTATCTGCCGTAAAGGGCGACAACTTTGTGAATGCAATTTCCGGAAAAGTTTCAGGAGTTCAAATTAAAAGAACAACTAACTTTGGAGGATCAACAAATGTAGTGATTCGTGGTAATTCATCATTGACTGGAAACAACCAAGCTTTATTCGTTATTGATGGTGTACCTGTTAGCAACTACAACTCAAACTCAAGAGATCAAGAGCAATCAGGATCCGGATATGATTATGGTAATGCAGCATCCGATATCAATCCTGAGGATATTGAATCTATAAATGTACTTAAAGGATCTGCCGCGAGTGCTTTGTATGGATCAAGAGCTGCAAATGGCGTAGTTGTTATTACCACAAAAAAAGGAAATAAAAAAAGTAAAGGGTATTCAATCACACTAAATTCAGGGTTTACAGCAGGATCAATTGACAAAAGTACTTTTATAAAATACCAAAATCAATACGGTGCTGGATATGGCCCTTATTATGGACCTGATGAAGATTCTTACTTAGACCATATCGACATAAATGGAGATGGCACTCTAGACAATGTAACACCGTTGACAGAAGATGCTTCCTATGGACAAGCATTTGACCCCAATTTAATGGTTTACCAATGGGATGCCTTCTATCCGGAATCACCAAATTACAAAAAAGCTACGCCATGGGTAAATGCCAGTAATGGACCAATAACCTTTTTTGAAACTCCATCTACATTAACGAATTCAATCTCTATAGATAAAGGTTTTGAAAACGGTTTCTTAAGAATTGGAGCTGCCAATCTAAATCAATCTGGTCTTTTGCCAAATAGTTCATTAAAGAGGAATACCTTTACATTAAACTCTTCGGTATTGATAAATGAAAAACTAACGTTAGCTGGATATGGTAATTTTTCAAAAACAAATACAATAGGAAGAAACAGCACAGGTTACAATGACAACATTGCAGGTAACTTTAGACAATGGTGGCAAACTAACGTTGATCTTGAAGCGCTTAAAAACGCCTATGAAACTACTGGGCGTAATGTCACTTGGAATCCTAATTCTTATACCAATCCAAAGCCAATATTTTGGGACAACCCCTATTTTCAACGTTATGAAAACTATGAATCAGACCAAAGAATTCGATTTATCGGTAATGCATCTTTGAACTATAAAATAAATAGTTGGCTAGACGCATTTGGCAGAGCCTCTGTAGACACCTATGGAGATTTACAAGAAGAAAGACGTGCAATTGGAAGTGTACCTGCCAATTTCGGAATTGGAACAGATGGAGATGGAAGTCTCAAGAGAAGTCCAGCTGGTTCAGGTTATTCGAGAAAAAACATTTCTTATAGTGAATTCAACTATGATTTCATGTTAAATTACAACAAAGACATTACAGAAAAACTTAATATAAAAGGAGTAGTTGGAACAAACATTCGAAGAAGTTATTTCAATTCAATTTGGGCTTCTACAAATGGAGGTTTAAATATTGCTAAATTATATTCTTTACAGAATACAAAAAACCCAGCATTGGCACCTTTGGAGAGAGACGAAGCAATTGGTGTAGACGGAATTTATGGGAGTGCATCATTGGGTTATGATAACTTTTTATTCTTAGAAGGAACTTTAAGAAGAGATCACTCTTCTACACTTCCTGAAAAAAACAGTTCTTATTACTACCCTTCCGTTTCCTCTAGTTTTGTGTTTTCTGAATTCTTAAAAACGGACTGGTTATCATTTGGAAAATTCAGACTTAATTATGCCGAAGTAGGAAACAGTCCAGGATTTGATAAAATTCTAGATACTTATAATGTTAATACCGCTTTTGGAGCATCATCTGCGTCTAATAAAGACACGAAAAATAATCCAAATCTTAAACCTGAAAAGACTAAAAGTTATGAAGTTGGAATAGAACTTTCAATGTTTAAAAAAAGATTGGGACTTGATTTGTCTTATTACAAATCAAATTCTATTGATCAAATAATCCCGTTAAAATTAACTTCTTCAACAGGATATTTATATGAATTAATAAATGCAGGAGAAATAGAAAACAAAGGAATAGAAGTTTCATTAAATGGAACTCCAATTAAAAGTTCAAACTTCAGCTGGGACGTAAACTTAAACTGGGCTAAAAATCAAAATCAAGTTGTAACACTTTTGGATGGAATAGACAATTTACAATTAGGTTCATTTCAAGGTGGAGTAACTATAAATGCGGCGGTTGGACAACCCTATGGTGTGATTTACGGAACTCAATACACCTATAAAAACGGACAAAGAGTTGTAGACAAAGCGAATGGTCAATATGTAAAAACATCAAATTCTGATAATGTTATTGGTAATGCAAATCCAAAATGGACAGGTGGATTAAACAATAAATTCACTTACAAAAACATTTCATTTGAATTTTTAATTGATATGCAACACGGCGGTGAAATATTCTCTCTAGACCGTTATTATGGTCTAGCAACAGGCTTACCAGATGATACTGCTTTTATAAATGACTTAGGTAATCCAGTAAGAAATACAATTGCAAATGGCGGAGGATTCATTAATCCAGGAGTAAATGATGATGGAACACCAAATGCGACAAGAATTAGAGCTGATCGTTTTGGCGCACAAGGATACAGAAGAGGCTTACCTGATGAAGCATTTGTATACGATGCTAGTTATGTAAAATTAAGACAAGCCTCTATTTCTTATTTATTAACTGAAAATATGTTGAAAAACACTTTCATAAATGGAATTACATTTAGTATAATTGGTACAAATCTTTGGATAATTGATAAAAATCTACCTGACGCTGATCCTGAATCAGGACTAGGGTCTGGAAATTTACAAGGTTATTCAACAGGCTCATTACCTTCTACAAGAGATATTAGTTTCAATGTAAAAGTTCAATTTTAACACTAGAAAACATGAAAAAAACACTTATATATATCATTACCGCAGCATCCTTAATTGCATGCTCAAATGATTTAGAAAACCTAAATGTAAACACCAAAGACCCCAGTAATGTTCCCGGTGAAGCTCTTTTTACAAGTGCCGAAAAAAGTCTTGTAGACCAAATGGTAAACACCAATGTTAACAATAATATATTTAGACTAATAAATCAACATTGGACAGAAACTGTATACACAGACGAAAGTAATTACGACATAACGACAAGAACTATTCCAGAACAGCATTGGCAATTTCTCTACAAAGATGTGTTAAAAGATTTAGATCAAAGTACAATAAATATAAACAATGAAGCTGTCGATGTAACAGCAAACCCAATAGATAAAACAAATAAACTTGCAATAATTGAAGTTTTAAATGTTTACACTTATGCGGTATTAGTTGAGACATTTGGAAACATCCCTTATAAAGAAGCCTTAAATCTAAAATATAAAACTCCAAAATATGATGATGGACTTACTATATATAAAGATTTAATAAGTAGACTTAATAATGCTATAGGTAAACTAAGCATTGCTGGAAAAAGCTTTGGTGAAAACGATAGGATATATAAAGGAGATGTAAATAAATGGATAAAATTTGCAAATACTTTAAAATTAAGAATGGGAATTGTAATTTCTGACATTCCAAGTGAAACTGCACTTGCTAAAGCAACAGTTTCAACCGCTGCTCCATTTGTTTTTACATCAAATGATGACAATGCTTCAATAGCATACTTGTCTGCTTCACCAAACACAAACCCCCTTTACATCGATTTAGTAGCAAGTGGACGTTCTGATTTCGTGCCAGCGAATACTTTAGTCGACTATATGAACACCAATATGGACCCTCGACGATCAAAATATTTTGACAACAACAAAGACAATCCGGCAACACCAGGTGTTGAATATATTGGAGGTATATATGGCGCTGCTAATTCATTTCCTAATCTAACACATATTACCCCTACAATACAAAAACCGGAATACCCAGGTACTATTTTGGATTATTCTGAAACTGAATTTTTATTAGCAGAAGCAGCAGAAAGATCTTTGATTGAATCCCCTGCAACAGCAGAAGCTCATTACAATGCTGCTATTACAGCCTCAATTATAAATTGGGGAGGAACAGCAACTCAAGCAACAGCTTACCTAGCCCAAACTGATATAGCATACACAACTGCATCGGGTACTTGGAAAGAAAAAATAGGAACGCAAAGTTGGGTGGCATTATACAATAATGGATTTGAAGGATGGACTTCCTGGAGAAGACTTGATTTTCCAAAATTAATCGCCCCCGCAGATGCAGTATCTGGAATACCTGTTCGCCTTGCTTATCCAATAGTTGAGCAAACTTTAAACAAAACAAATTACACTGCTGCAAGTAGTGCTATTGGTTCTGATAAAGTAGAAACCAAATTATTTTGGGATAAATTCTAATTATCTAATAAATCACTCTAAAACCATCCTAATCTGGGATGGTTTTTTTTTATATATTTGCACCATGGAAAAAGAACATCAAATATTTGGAATCAGAGCAATAATTGAAGCCATACAAGCGGGCGCAACAGTAGATAAAGTCTACATTCAGAAGGAAGCAAGCAGCGAACTAATGAAAGACTTGATGAAAGTGATGAAGCGTGGTAACATCAATTTCTCTTATGTTCCAGTAGAAAAACTAAACCGATTGACTCCCAATAATCATCAAGGTGCTGTAGCAACAGTCTCTCCTATTTCATTTTATGATTTAGAAACCTTGATAGAAACAGTAATTGAAAACGGTAAAAAACCTTTGTTTTTAATTTTGGATCAAATCTCAGATGCGCGTAATTTTGGTGCTATCATCAGAACTGCTGAATGTACGGGTGTGAATGGAATCATAGTTCAAAAAGCGGGCTCGGCTCCTGTAAATGGAGACACCGTAAAAACATCAGCTGGTGCGGTATTTAATATTCCGATTTGTAAAGTAGAACACATTAAAGACGCTATTTTTCTTTTGCAAGCCAGTGGTATCAAAACCGTTGCCGCAACCGAAAAAACGGATCAAAATATTTATGACATTTTGTTGAACGAACCCGTGGCTATTATCATGGGATCTGAAGACAGAGGAGTGAATCCATCAGTGCTTAAAATTGTAGATGAAAAAGCAAAACTTCCTATGTTTGGATCAATAGGGTCATTAAATGTTTCTGTTGCTTGTGGTGCTTTTTTATACGAAGCGGTAAGACAGAGAAGTTAGCAATTTTAGTCCCGAAAGCTTTCGTGAGCAGAATTTAGATTCTAGATTGCAGTCCTGAAAATCTTTAGGATTAGATTTCCGAATATAGAATTTAGATAAAAACACAAATGAATCAAGACTCCGGTTTTGATTCATTTTTTTTTGTACAAAACCTTTACATTGTATCTGAATCGACATTGCAACTCAACTGTCCCAAAATATATACCATGTTCGTTTTTAATTAATATAACTATATTTTTCTTACTAAAAAAATTGTCTTTTTCAAATTATACTTCTTACCGAAGTCTAGATGCACTTTGCTAGATTCGCTTATTTTTAAAACCGAAAGCCAAAAAGATTCGTTTATTACCATTGTTTATTTGGGCAACTACAAAAACATAAAATACAATTATTTAAAACTAATACCACAATATTATCTAATAATTAATAAATTATTTAAACAATAACTCATTTTAGCGGCACCTTACTAAAACAACACCATTGAATATTAGACGAAAAAGCAGCAAAAATTAAAATAAAATATAGTTTAAAAAAAGCAACACAAATAGATACTATCACAAAATGATAATTTAATACTATAAATAAAAAAAAGAAATATTTAATAATAAAAAAATCGCTGCAAAAAAATTAAAATCAACAAAAACAAAAACAGCAACTCGCTGATAACTAGTTGATTGCATTTAAAGCCTATTTTTACATCATAAATAACAAAAAGCACATGATAATATAATCACATATAGCAGTAAAATAGTATCATTATTAAAATAGAATTAATAAGATTTTTGTGCGAACTAATTAAAATCTATTAATAATGAAATTAAATTTAAACAAGATCTCGGTACTACTTTTAGTACTAGTGGCGCAATTAACATTTGCACAAGAGAGAAACGTTTCTGGAATTGTTTCTGACAATGCAGGAATCCCGCTTCCAGGGGTAAGTGTATTACTAAAAGGATCAAAAACAGGAGTGCAAACTGATTTTGACGGAACCTATTCGATCAAAGCAACACCAAGTTCAGTCTTAATCTTTAGTTATATTGGACTAACTACAAAGGAAATCACAGCTAGTTCTACTAAAGTAAACGTAAAAATGTCTAATAACTCTACAGAACTTCAGTCAGTTGTAGTTACCGCTTTAGGCATTAAGCGAGAAAAGAAATCTCTCGGATATGCTACACAACAAGTAAAAGGCGAGGATTTAACCAAAGTAAATACTGGAAACGTTGCAAATTCTTTATCTGGTAAAGTTTCAGGTGTTGAAATTAGAAGAAATGGCAACATTGGTGGTTCAACTAACGTTGTCATTCGTGGAACAACCTCACTTAGCGGAAACAATCAAGCTCTTTGGGTAGTTGACGGAGTTCCGATGAACAATGATAATACGAACACTAGAGATCAAGTAAGAGGCGGCAGTGATGGAGGCTATGATTATGGGAATGCTGCATCAGACATCAATCCCGAGGATATAGAAACTATAAACGTATTGAAAGGAGCCGCAGCATCAGCATTATACGGTTCAAGAGCTTCATCAGGTGTAATAATAGTTACAACTAAAAAAGGTAAAAAATCAACAGGATTGGGAATCACCATCAATAGTGGTGTTACACAAGGTCTTATTGATTATAGTACCTTACCAAAATACCAAAAAGAATACGGAAGTGGTTACGGTTCATTTGGAGGCACAACCAATTTAGGTCAAGGGATACTTCCATATGCTGCAACAGAGGATGCTTCTTGGGGGCCAAAATTTGATGGACAATTAGTATACAATTGGAATTCATTTTACCCAGAATTATCAACTTATGGTAAAGCTACTCCATGGTCAGCTGTAAACAATGACCAAAATAGTTTTTACAAACCGAGTATAACCTACACCAATAGTGTAGCAATAGCTTCAGGAAATGACAATGGTACATTTAGATTTGGATATACAAGTTACAATCAAGACGAAGGTATTTTACCAAATAGCAGCTACAAGAAAGACAACTTAAATTTTTCTGCTTCTTATAAAATAAGTCCTAAAACTACAGTATCTGCAAGTGCAAATTACATGAAAAACAGAGGTAAAGGTCTTAACGAAACAGGATATGGAGATGGTGGAAACGGTTTAATAAGTAGTTTTAGACAATGGACATCTACAAGTATGGATTTTAATGATTTAGAAAATGCTTACTTAGAGAGTGGTAGAAATATATCATGGAATCCATTAGACCCAACTAGTTTAGCGCCACAATTTCATGACAATCCTTATTTTCAACGCTATGAAAATTATAACACTATAAATAGAGATCGCTTCTTGGGTAATTTCTCAATAAACACAGAAATCAACAATTGGTTTGGGGTTTCCGGAAGAGCATCTATCGACACATATAGTCAATTACAAGAAGAGAGAGTGGCCGTAGGATCAAAAAGAACTTCAAATAGTTTAGGTAAATACTCTAGATACAATAAAACTTTTAATGAGTTCAATTTAGATTTAATGTTGAATTTTAAATCTAAAATTACAGACAAAATAAATTTCACAGGCTTAATTGGAGGAAATGCAAGAAGAACAAATTCTAACTCTATTTTTGCTGCAACCAATGGCGGATTAGTAGTTCCTAAAATATACAACTTAAAAAACTCTATAGAAGCTATTTCTTTTCCAGAAGAAACTGATGAAAACATAGGCACAAATAGCGTTTATGCAAACGTTTCTTTCAACTATGATGAAACTTTATACCTTGAAGGAACTTATAGAGTCGATCAATCAAGCACTTTACCACTAGCATACAACACATACACATATCCTTCTATTACAGGTACTTACATTTTTAGTAAAAGTATAAATGCTGATTGGTTGTCTTTTGGTAAATTAAGATTGAATTATGCTGAAACAGGGGGTGACACAAGTTTTGCCCAAACAACTTCAACCTATCCAAAAGGAAATAACTTTGGAGGAAATCCTATATTCTCGACAGAAAACACAAGAAAAAACTCTGAGCTTCAGAGTGAATTAACGAAAGGTTATGAAGCAGGTATAGAATTAATGTTTCTAGATAAAAGATTAGGTCTTGATGTATCTTACTACAAAACAAATTCAACTAATCAAATATTAACAACCGAAGTACCAGTTGGTACTGGTTATAGTAATGCAATAATCAATGCTGGTAATATTGAAAATTCAGGTTTTGAAGTTTCAGCAAACATAATTCCTGTTAAAACAAAAGACTTCTCTTGGGAAGCGAGAGTTAACTGGTCAAATAACAAAAATGAAGTTATTGATTTAGGAGAACAAAAAACGATTACTTTAGGTTCAATTCAAGGCGTTTCTATAATTGCAGCGGTTGGTCAACCTGTTGGTCAACTTGTAGGTTCAGGATACAAAATGCTAAACGGACAACGTGTTGTTGGTACTAATGGAAGATATGTAAAAGAAGCTGGAGTTGTAATTGGAGATATAAATCCAGATTGGATTGGTGGAATTAACAACATCTTAAATTACAAAAATTTCTCTTTTAGCTTCTTAATCGATATGAAAAAAGGAGGCGATGTGTTTTCTTTAGACCAACAATACGGACTACAAACAGGAATTTACGAAAACACAGTTGGGAATAACGAACTTGGAAATCCAAAACGTAATCCAGTAATTGCAGGAAGCCCTTTATCTGGAGGTCAATTATTAGAAGGAGTGCTAGCAGACGGAGTTACTCCAAATACAAAAAGAACATCTGTAAGTTATAATACAGGTGGAAGTTTTCCACAAGAAGCTTTTATATATGATGCTTCGTTTATAAAATTAAGAGAAGTATCATTAAGTTATAAATTACCTTCATCTATTTTATCCAAAACATTTATGAATGAAATGGTATTTACATTAAATGGAAGTAACTTATGGATTATTGACAAAAACCTTCCATATGCAGATCCCGAAGCTGGATTATCTTCAGGGAATTTACAAGGGGTTCAAGTAGGAGCTATGCCAACTACAAGAGACATCAGTTTCAATGTAAAAGTTCAATTTTAAAACAAACTAAATGAAAACAATAAAAACAACCATCCTAATAGGCTCATTCATGATGCTTCTTAGTTCTTGTGACGTAGTCGATAATACTGATTCTAAAGCTTTTTCAAAACCAATTCCAGAAGCACTAATGACAAGTGCACAAAGAAGATATTCGGATTTTTTGACTACTATGGATCCAAATTTAAATAATTTCAGAAAATACGCGCAACAATCGACGAATGTCGCATATTATGATGAAGATAATTACGATCAGGATAAAAGGAAAATAGGAAATTCAATAGAGCAATCTCTTTATAAAGATGTTTTAATAGATTTAAAGAATAGCAAATCATTAATTGAAGAAGTAAAAGCAATAAGTCCTTCTGAAATAGCAATTAAAAAAAATAAAATTGCTATTATAGAGATTCAAACCATTAATGTATATCAAACATTAGTAGATATTTTTGGAAACATTCCTTATAATGATGCGTTAGATTATACAAATAAACCAACTCCAAAATTTGATGATGCAAAAACAATTTACTTAGACCTTGCTTCTCGTCTTGACCTTGCAATTAATAATCTAGACGTTACTAAAACTAGTTTTGGAAATGCTGATTTAATATATAAAGGAAACGTAGGAAGTTGGAAAAAACTCGCGAATTGCATCAAGTTAAAAATGGGATTACACTTATCTGATGTTGACAATGCAAAAGCAAAATCAATGATTGAGAGCGCATATGCTTCTGTATTAATTTCGAGCAATTCTGAAAACGCACTTTTTAAATATTACAACACTGAAAATGAGCGAAATCCAATTTACAATTCTATAGCATTAGAAACGCAATACTGTCCTACTTCCTATTTCGTAGAAGAGTTAAAATCAAAATCAGATCCAAGAATGGATGAGTATTTTGATTCAAATTCAAAAATAGGAGGGAAATATATTGGAGCTCCTTATGCATTAGGTAGCACTTATAATAGCGTATCTCACCTAAGTCTTAAGCTTGCCGATCAGTCATTTCCAGGAGTACTTTTTGATTATTCAGAAACATGTTTCTTACTAGCCGATGCAGCAAATAGAGGTTATAATGTCGGAGAAACTAGTGAAGCTTTATACAACAAAGGAATTACAGCTAGCATGCAGTATTGGGGAGTAAATCAAACCAATATTAACACCTATTTAGCAAGAACCGATGTTAAATTTGCAACTGCTACAGGAAGCAATAATAAAGAAAGAATTGCTTACCAATTATATATTGCTTATTACAATAGAGGATTTGAAGCGTGGACAGAATACAGACGTCTTGATTTCCCTATACTAGTTGCACCTAAGGATGCTGTTGCAGAATCAAAAGGAAAAGTACCTGTTAGAAATATCTACTCACACCTTCAAAAAACATTAAACGGCACAAACTACCAAGCTGCTTCAACTGCAATTGGTGGAGACTTAATGACTACAAAATTGTTTTGGGATAAAAACTAGTATTATTCACTTACCTGTACATTCAAATAAGTAAAGTAAGGAAATAACACTATATAAGGAAATCCATTGAGCCCTTTTGAATTAGTAAACAAATTAGCGTTACCCCTCTTTGAGAATATCAAAGGGACTACAAAAAAAACTTTGGATACATTATGGGTAAGTAAAATATTATCCTGAAAAACAACAATTTTTAAACCACCGTACTTTACGGTGGTTTTTTTATTTAGAAAACCGGGTTTTCCGTCATTTCGTTTATTTTTAAAAAAAATATAACTGAGAATCTGAATAAAGCTATACTACTATTCTTCATTATCTTCCGCCCTATCAACATCACTTTTGATAGTATCGGATGATTTTTTATCAATATATTCATAAACAACATTAGAATGAGAACTAAAAAAAGAATGTTTTTCTATTTGAATTTCCTCTTCTACCTCAGGTTCTGGTAAATTGACAAAATTGCCATTTTCGTCAAAACGTTGCATGAATTTATCTTCCAGCGGATCGTAATCCGGGCGTTCCCAATCGTATTTTATTGTTTTTTTGAATTCTGATTTTTTATAACAAAAAGTAAGTGCTAAGCCTGCAATCAATCCGGACAAATGACCTTCCCAAGAAATGGTTTCATCTATTTTTGGAAAAACATACCAAACCATTCCACCATAAAGAACGACCACCGTGAGAGACAATGCAACCAATCGATAATACTGGGTTTGGATTCCTTTAAAAAAAATAAAAGAAACCAATACATAGATTAAACTACTGGCTCCTATATGATAATTCGCTCTTCCGATGAGCCAAGTTATAATTCCCGAAAGTAAGATTCCGTACACTATTATTCCCAAGGCTTCCTTCCTGTAAAAAAACAACAACGCTGCTAAAAGTACCAGCAATGGTATTGAATTATTATAGAGATGCTCCAAATTAGAATGAATAAAGGGGCTAAAAATAACACCTTGCAATCCCGTAAAAGTTCTTGGCATAATTCCATTTTCAACAAAATCAAAGCCAAAACGAATTTCTAACCAATACACAAACCATAGAAATAACACAAAAAAAAGCGGTACTCCTACTACTGCATTGGTGAACTTAAAATGATTTTCTTCCATTTTTTTTAGACCACTTAGATCGTTAGACTACTTAAATTATTTTAGACTTGACCATTATCAAGATAGATTCTTAAAACAAATCAAAAATGTATCCAAAAGCAATTTAGTGCTATTTTGTCATATAAACTATTCTCTTATGAAAACGAATGCCCTAGCCCAGATGGAAATAAAAAGCCCACAGCTGAAACAACTAATTTTTCTTGCCCTAAAAGAGCGACCAAAGGAAGCTCCTTTTAGGGTTAGAAAAATAGTTGGGGCAGCGAGGACTTGTAATGTACAGCTGGAATAGCTTCTGAAAAATATAGTTATAAAAACTCAAAAATGTGTAATTTTACCCCATGGAAGCACCACTAGCAGAACGCATACGTCCGCAAAAACTCGAAGACTATATCAGCCAATCCCATTTGGTGGGACCAAACGGTTCGTTAACACAACAAATTGCAAAAGGAATTATTCCATCGTTAATTTTATGGGGACCTCCCGGAACAGGTAAAACGACTTTGGCACAAATTATTGCCCAAGAGTCGAAACGTCCTTTCTATATATTGAGCGCCATTAATTCGGGGGTGAAAGATATTCGGGATGTAATTGAAAAAGCGAAACAGAGCGGCGGTTTATTTACTGCCAAAAATCCTATCTTGTTTATTGATGAGATTCATCGTTTTAGCAAATCACAACAAGACTCTTTATTGGCTGCGGTAGAAAAAGGATGGATTACACTTATAGGTGCTACAACCGAAAATCCGAGTTTTGAAGTCATTCCCGCTTTATTGTCTCGTTGTCAAGTATATGTACTAAATGCCTTTACTAAGGCGGATTTGGAACATTTATTGCATCGAGCCATGAAAACGGATACTTTTTTGGCTTCCAAAAAAATTCAACTACATGAAACAGAGGCGCTATTACGACTTTCTGGAGGCGATGGACGCAAACTATTAAATATTTTTGAATTGGTCGTAAACGCTTCCGCTGAAGACGAAATTTTCATCACTAATGACCGAGTTTTTGAATTGGTACAGCAAAATACGGTTTTGTATGACAAAAGTGGCGAACAACATTATGACATTGTTTCGGCTTTTATAAAGTCGATTCGAGGGAGTGATCCCAATGGTGCCGTTTATTGGTTGGCTCGAATGATTGAAGGTGGCGAAGACGTGAAATTTATTGCCCGAAGAATGTTGATTTTGTCCAGTGAAGATATCGGGAATGCCAATCCAACGGCTTTTATTATGGCGAATAATGTATTTCAAGCGGTAACGACCATTGGTTATCCCGAAAGCCGAATTATCTTGAGTCAGTGCGCTATTTACCTTGCCACTTCTCCCAAAAGCAATGCTTCCTATTTGGCAATTGGCACCGCTCAACAATTAGTCAAACAAACTGGTGATTTACCCGTACCGATCCATTTGCGCAATGCTCCTACTAAACTAATGAAGGAATTGGGATATGGCGAGGAATACAAATACTCCCATGACTATGCCAACAATTTTGCGGAGCAAGAATTTTTACCAGAAACACTAAGCAATACCCCTATTTATGTTCCCGGCACTAATTCTAGAGAAAACACAACGCGTGAATTCTTGAAAAATCGTTGGAAAGACAAATACGGGTATTGAGATTTTAGATTTTAGATTGCAGATTTTTGAATATTGAAGATTTTAGATTGCAATTGACTTTGCTATTGCCTTTGTCTAAAACTTCACTGCTATTTTCTCTGACATTAAAGTTTCTTTTTCGTAATATTCAAAAAACCATTGGCTGTCTTTGGAGATTAAAACTCCTTGTACAGTTTCTTTTGTTGCCAAATAAATTGCTGGATTTGTGGTTTTATATACTTTCATTATTACTTTTGGAGTATTGTCTACTAGCTGAAACCCGTTCTTGATGGGTTGAGCAAATAATACATTCATTTCATTAGTTTCTGTACTACTCGGCAAATTTACTGCAACGGTAGTTGCTACCACAGCTGGCAGAGCAACTGGCGTAATTGCTGTTTTTTGACTGTTTGTTACAGCACCACTGTACTTATAATGCAAAGCATAAATCGAGATAAAGGCATTATTTAAAGCCTCTACATAAGCCACATCAAATTCTTTCTCTCTACTTTTTCCTACTTCTGATTTATAAATAACAGTACCATAACAATCTTTGAAAGTGACATACAGTTTGGTTATCATAAAACCGTTATCTTCATTAACATCTACATACAAAAGACTACATCTGTCATTGTATTCTTTCGGCATGATTTCATTGGCATAAAAGGCTTCAAAACCAGATTTTTTTAAATTGAATTTCGTTAGCGTATTGAGTCGATACTGATTTTCGCTTTTTAAAAATTCGTATTTTACAGGAACAATAACTGCTACATAATCATTTATAGATTGAGAAAAACTATAGCTTGAAACGAATACTAATAGGAATAGAAATTTAAACTTCATAATTTAAAGATATTTTTTTAGTTCTAATAAATAATTTACTTGTTTGATATTTTGTTTTACTGGTATTTTCTTGTCATTAAAAAAAATCGCATCCAATCCTGCATTAAGTGCTCCTTGTACATCGGCTTCGAGGCAATCTCCTATCATGACGCTGTTTTCTTTATTGGCTTGTGCCAAATTGAGAGCATATTCAAAAATAACAGGATTGGGTTTTTTTACTCCTGCCATCTCCGAATTGGTTATCGTTTTGAAAAAACTGCCAATATTCGAATTGTTGATTTTTTTGTGTTGTACCTCGGCAAAACCATTGGTAATGATGTGCAAATTATACTTTTTTTCTAGATACTCCAGCACTTCGATTGTGCCGTCAAACAAACGATTATTTTCGGGTAAAAGCTGAATATAATCATGGGCGATACTTTCTATTTGTCCATCAGAAACAAAATATTCTAATGCGTCAAAAGTGTGTTTAAGACGGTTGTACCTTAATTCGGCATGCGTGATTTTATCGTATTGGTATAATTTCCAACAGGCTTGATTGATGGGAGCATACTTTTCTATAAAATCGGCAATTTCTATTGTTGGATGCTCTTTCTTTAGAATAATCTCAAAAGCCAACTCCGAATTGACATCAAAATCCCAAAGCGTATGGTCTAAGTCAAAGAATATATCGGTTATTTTAGTAGAAAACATGAATGGTATTATTTAAAAATTCGTTTATCGAAAGGAAAATCGTTCTGTTCTGTTATTTTAATTTTATAAAAATCAACATGATACGGATTAATCAAAAGATTATAGTCTCCCTTTACGACCGCAGAAGGCACTTTTAAAATACAGGCATCATTTCTTTTTATAAAATCATCCCCCAAAAGAGGTGTTTCAAAGGTACAAGGAAAAACATTCCAATCTATATTTAGTTTCTTAGGATTTAATACCTCAACAAAAACATCCTCCGGAATATCAATTGTTAACATCACAAAATCACTGGGCAATGTTGCCAACGAAAGATGAACCAAAACTTCGGCCATTGCCAAAGCTCTATTTTGGGCGCAATAAATAATCTCAGTTCCTTTTGAATTCCAACGTGTTCCTGAAATCGTGGCTCCTTTTCCCGACAACTCAATGGGGTATTTTTTGCGAGCTAATCGAAAGACTTCCATAAAGTAAATGTTTTAAAATAAATCACACAATTTTTCTCGTTCTTTTGCCCTTTTTCTTCGTTAAAAAATATTTCAATAGCCCAGCTATTTTAAAGATTTTTTGCCTTGAAAAAGACCAAAATAACTTCGCCAAATTTTGTACGCTTTATTTCAAAACCTTTACTAAACAAAAATCCCTTGATCTATTTTATTCAACTCATTCACCACCATTTCTTTTCCATAAGAATCTTTGAGTAATTCTAAAGGCTGTAGATTTCCAAGTGCAAATGAAGGGGTGTTTAACCACAAATAAAATTGTGCTTCGGTATCAAAAACGGCATTTCCTAGGGAAGTTACTTCGGCCAATTCGAATATTTTTTCGGATTGTAGGGGTTTAAAAATAAAATCTTCTTTGGCTTTATTTCTTTGAAGAGATTTGGTAGAAATCCCTAAAAAAGATGCCCAATCCTCTTCGTTAAAAGGCGTTTTTTCCTTTATTAGATCGAAAAAATCATACGGAATTCCTTCTCGAATAGCATGCACGATTAACATCCTATTTTTTAGAAACTCATCATACGTAATATTCTTGTTTAGCAATTTATAGCCTCTATCCTGCTCTACTCTATTGACCAAAACTCTAACGGCTTTATCAATAGCTATTCCTGATTTAATTTTTACAGCTTCCATAAAAAAGACATTTGACTGTAAATATAAGACAAATGTCTCTGTTTGGCAAGCTTTTCAAAATATTCCTTCATCAACAAAGCTATAATGCCCATTTTCTGTTATGATTATATGGTCTAAAACCGAAATATCCAAGTGTTGACCTGCGGTTTTAATCTTTTTTGTGATTTGAATATCGGCATCACTGGCTAGTAATTTACCCGAGGGATGATTGTGCGTCAGAATGATACTCGTAGCATTTTGTTCAAAAGCAATTTTAAAAATAATTCGGACATCGACTACCGTTCCAGTCATCCCGCCTTTGCTCAATTGTGTTTTGAAAAGTATTTTATTGGAATTGTTCAAAAACAAAACCCAAAATTCTTCATGAGGCAACTCCCCTATTATGGGTTGCATGACATCGAAAACCGCTTTACTGGACGTTATTTTTGTCAACTCGATTACATCTTCCCTTCGTCTTCGTCTCCCCAATTCCATGGCTGCAATAATCGATATGGCTTTGGCTTCTCCTATTCCTTTAAAATTCATCAGTTGCGCAATAGACAATTTACCCAAAGCATTCAAATTGTTATCGACACTAGCCAAAATCCGCTTACTCAAATCTACTGCCGATTCGTTCCGACTTCCAGAACCAATGAGTATCGCAATCAATTCGGCATCACTCAAAACACTTTTGCCTTTGAGCATTAATTTTTCGCGTGGCTTGTCGTCTTCAGACCAATTGGTAATAGGGAAAGCCCCCTGCTCCCTAAAAGGGGAATTAGAATCGTCTAAAATCATAATTTCACAAAGATTTAAATTTATACCATTTTAAACAACCTTTCTTACTTATATTCTGCCTATTTCTTTTTTCATGCAAATGCTATTCTCCTGCCCCACATAAGGTCCGTAATTATCTACAATAGCATACCCTACTTTTTGATACAAGCCAATCGCTTCTTTCTGTTTGTACAAGGTTTCTAATGCCGAAACTGAAAAACCTAATTCCTGCGCCCAAAGTTCTAATTCCTCTAATATTTTTTTGGCCAAACCCAATCCACGAGCTTCTGGGGAAACAAACATCCGTTTTATCTCCATCGTATTTTGGTCGTATTTCTTGAAACAACCACAGGCAACTGGTTTTTCGCCCAGATAAATAACGACAACATTAGGATTCAATTCAAGGATATTATTCCCCCAATAATTGGATTTCAATTCAGGGTAACTTTCCCATAAGCTCTTGTCTAATGCGGTTATTAATGCGATAAAATCAGGGTTTTCGCTGGTTGTTTTTACAACTTTTATTTTTGAGTCCATATATCTATAATCTTAGTTTAGCTAAAGTATTAAAAAAAAAGAAAAATCTTTCAATAAAATTCGATTCTATTTTGATAATGTTTAAATTTAAAACAAAAAAGATGAAATCAATATCAATTTTGTTAATCGCAATTTCATTTTTTTCCTGTAACGAAAAGGAAAAAAGCAAAATACTGGCAACCAATACTATCGTAGTGGTTAAAACTTTTGAAGAAAAGCTCGCAGTGGCTGCAATCTCTATTGTAGATCCAACAATAAGTTACGATCCGTCTTATTTTTCTATAAAATATCCAAACGGCGATATTCCAAAAAACAAAGGTGTTTGTACCGATGTAATTATTCGAGCCTATCGAAAACTTGGAATAGATTTACAAAAAGAGGTTCATGAAGATATGAAAGCAAATTTTTCGCAATATCCAAATTTAAAAAAATGGGGAATGACGAAAACAGACACTAATATTGACCACCGAAGAGTACCAAATCTAGAAATTTTATTTGAAAGAAAAGGAATAAAATTACCCGTTTCAGAAAATGCAAAAGAGTATAAAACTGGAGAAATAGTAACTTGGATGATTAATGGTAAGTTACCACACATAGGGATCATTACCAACAAAAAATCGTATGATGGAGAACGAAATCTTATTGTGCACAATGTGGGACACGGGCAGGTTTTACAAGATTGCTTGTTTAGTTACAAAATTGTTGGACATTTTAAATATGGAAAATGACAGCCATCATTTATCCGCAATCTTGTCATTCGGTAGAAACCAATATTGAACTCGTTTGAGATTCCTACGGAATGACAAACTTTGTGACTATAATAAACCCTTTCATCACACAATCTTGTCATTCCGTAGGAATCTATTATTGAAAATGATAATTCCAAAAATCTAAATTAGGATTCGTTTCTTTTATTAAATTCATTTTCTTTTCTCTGGAAAGGTTTTTAATTTCTCTTTCGATTGCCAGTTGAATCCAACCAAATTTTTCATAATAAATTAAAAAATGTGAATTGTATTTAGCCGTAAAACTATTTGGATTTAATTTACTTTCATGTTGTTGCAATCTTAACTTCAAATCATTGGTAACACCCGTGTATAAAACTGTTCTGTTTTTATTGGTTAGAATATAAACATAAAAAGTATAAATTCCTTCTGTATATTCAATCATGAAATAGTAAGTTAAAATTATTTAAAAAAAAAGATTCCTACGGAATGACAAACTTTGTGATTACAATAAAGTTTTCATCAAGCAAACTTGTCATTCCGTAGAAACCTATATCGAACTCATTTGAGATTCCTACGGAATGACAAACTTTGTCGCCAATTTTTTTTACAAAATCAATCCTTTTACCTCATCAAAATTTAATCCTCCGTAATTTCCAGAACTCATCAATAACAAAGCTGAATTCTCTAGATTAAGATTAAATAAATAATCTTTAAAATCTTTTGGATTGGTATAAATAATTAAATCTTCTCTATTAAAAGCTTTGGCAATTTGCTCATACGTCACTTCTTCCAATTGTTTGATTTTTACCGCATCTGGCGAATAGAAAACCACCGCAACATCTGCATATTCTAGCGCTCCTTCATACTCTTTCAAAAACTCGGCATTCAAACTGCTGTAGGTGTGCAACTCTAAGCAAGCCACTACTGTACGAGTTGGGTATTGCTCTTTTACGGCTTTGGTAGTCGCAGCCACTTTACTAGGCGAATGGGCAAAATCTTTGTAAGCAACTTTGGTTTTGCTTTCGGCAATTTTCTCCAAACGTTTGGATGCGCCTTTGAAACTGGCAATCGCTTCATAGAAATCGGCTTCATCGACCCCCATATTTTGGCAAATCCATTTGGCTCCAGCCAAATTATTCAGATTGTGTGCGCCAAACACTTCAATAGGCATGGCACCTTCTGGAGTTTCCAACAATGTTACACCGTCATTTACTATATATTTTGGGGTATGATACGCTAATTTACGAATAGGATTAGTAGCCGCCTCGGCAACACGTTTCACTTCGGAATCATCTTCATTGTAAACCAAAATTCCCCCGTTTGTAATTTTATCAATAAAAATTTCAAACTGCTCTACATAAAAATCATAGGTTGGAAAAACATTAATGTGATCCCAAGCAATCCCAGAAATCAAGGCAATATTTGGTTGGTACAAATGAAATTTAGGTCTTCTGTCTATTGGCGAAGACAAATACTCATCGCCTTCCAGAACGATAAAATCATTCTCTTCGGTAAGATGTACCATCGTATCAAATCCTTCCAGTTGGGCTCCAACCATATAATCGACTTCTATATTATGGTAATGCATCACGTGCAAAATCATGGAAGTGATCGTTGTTTTCCCGTGAGATCCTCCAATAACTACACGTGTTTTGTTTTTGGACTGCTCGTATAAAAACTCTGGGTATGAATAAATTTTAAGTCCTAATTCCTGAGCTTTCAAGAGTTCTGGATTATCTGCTTTGGCATGCATTCCTAGAATTACGGCTTCAATATCGGTAGTAATTTTCTCTGGGAACCAACCCAACTCAGCCGGTAAAATTCCTTTTTTCTCCAATCGTGATTTTGAAGGTTCAAAAATTGCGTCGTCACTTCCCGTAACTTGATATCCTTTGTTGTGTAATGCCAATGCTAGGTTGTGCATTGCGCTCCCGCCTATGGCAATGAAATGTGTTTTCATTTAGTATACTTTATATTGCTTTTATCTAATAACCGATCTATCGTTTCTTATTCTTATACTCTTCCCAAACGGCAATGGCTTTATCGGGTTGCTTCATTTTATTTTTATACAAATCGGCCAATTTTTGATAACAAATCTTGGAACCGCCTATTAAAACAGCTCTTTTATATTGCTCCTCAGCATCCAAGTATCTATTAAAATATTCCTCGATACGGCCCCGAGATAAATAGCCGTCAACTGGAGAAATATCTCTTAGCTCAGTCGAATATTTGATAGCTTTGGATTCACTCCCCCCAACAATCCCCGGCAGCTGTAAGTACAATTCAATTAGTGCCCATCGTGCTTCGATGTGTTTTGGGTTTAATACAATCGCTTTTTCAAACGAAGACCTCACTTCACCAATCAGACTTAACGCTTTAAATTTACTGACTTCCGAAGTTTTCATTCCCAAAGCCCCTCCATATTTATAATAATAATTGGCTTCTTTGGGTTTTAATGTTTTCAGTTTTTTATAATAGCTTATGGACTTGTCCCATAATTTATCATAGCCCGCAATATCCCCTAAATATTCTATTGTTTTAAGATGGTTTGGATTGCTTTTTAAGAAACTTTCTAACAAAGGTTGTGCCTGATTAAATTTCTTTTCAACAAATAATTTTTCCCCTTTTTCAAAAGATTGGGAACATAATAGTATTGGAAATAACAAAAAGACGCTTGCCAGTAGTTTCATCCTCCAAAAATAAAGAATTTATAAAAGAATAGCTGTCTTTTAACTTAAAAAAAGGAGTGCTATCAAAATCAATCTTGCAGCTAGAAACTTTACGCAACATCGGCTTTTGTCGTAAATTATCATAAAAAAAGCGCAAAAGTTCCTGACTCTTGCGCTTTTCTATTCTTGCTGTTGACAATAACCTTTTATTTCGCCGGCTCCAACTGTGTGCTTACTGCAATTCTGTTCCAAGCATTTATGGTTACAATTGCCATTATAATCTGGGCGATTGTATTTTTATCAAAAAACTCTTCTGCTTTTTTATACGTTTCGGCAGATAAACCGTGATTATGGATCAATGTAATTTCTTCGGTAATGGCCAAAATCACTTTTTCTTCCTCCGTAAATAAATTGGTTTCACGCCAAGCATTCAGCAAAAAAATACGTTGGGTGGTTTCGCCATATTTTAGCGCATCTTTGGTGTGCATATCGATACAAAATGCACAACCATTGATTTGGGAAGCTCTAATTTTTATTAATTCCTTGTGTGTTTTTGACAATTGGCTTGTTGCCAAATAACCTTCCAAAGCATACATGGCTTTATAAGCTTGAGGTTCTATCTCGTTGATGTTTATTCTCTTTTCCATTTTTTGTTTGTTTTAAATTAACAGGACAAATTTCCGAAATAGATAATAAAAAAAACTTAAACCAGTTTAAGAACGCTTTTTATTCCTGATTTCGCTTAAATATTCTGGGGTAAAACCTAAAAAAGAAGCAATTAAATACTGTGGAATCCTTTGCACAAATTCAGGATGCCCCTTGCACAGATGATCGTAGAACTCTTCTTTCGAAAAGTCATACAGGTATTTTATCCGCATTTGTGTGGCTGCGTAAGCGCGTTGATAGATGAATCTAAAATAGCGTTCCATTTTTGGGAATTCTATCAGCAACCTTTCTTGTGCATCACGGTCAATGCTTAAAATTTCTGAATTCTCTACCGCCTGAATGCAAAATTCTGTTGACAAGCCTCTCTCGTAGGCAAAATTATCCGTCATCCACCAATTTTCTATTGCAAATTCGGTGGTTTGTTCCATGCCTTTTCCATTGATGAAAAACTTTCGCAAACAACCATTCAGCACAAAATAATGCGATTTGCAAATCTGTCCTTCTACAAGCAAATTTTCTTTTTTCTTGACCTTTTTAATCTGAAAAAAGAGTAAAATACCAGAAAGCTCTTCTTCGTTTATTTCGATAAATTTTGCTAAATGGTTCTTGAATATTTCAGACATACTTTTCTTGATGGATTTAATTTGATGCCTTTATTTTCTCCTCTTTGCTAATCATTCAACCCCTTACCGCTGAGAATTTGCGGCATGTATTTCTCAACCCTTGACTCCTGAGTTTTGGATTGTTTGGGCGCCGAAAAATGCAGTAAATAGGCTTTCTGCCGTCCTGGTGTCAAGGCTTCGAAAGCGCTTTTCAAGCCGGGAAATTCGTCTAATTTCTTTTGAAATGCGGATGCGATGATGAATTCATCCGTTTTTTTGAATTGCACTTCCAAGCCAGCTTTTTCCACTTCAATAGCTTCATAAATATAGGCTTTCAAAATGGCTTCTTTCTCCACTATTTCCTGAACATTGGTAAACCGAATCTGTCTTGCCGCCTGCACATTCTTCGTTTGTTGGATTAGAATGTCATTGGCATCATTTAACAAGGCTCCTTTGAAAAACAAAAGCGCACAATATTCTTTAAACTCATGTATCAAAACAATGTTGTTTCCCTGAAACGTGTAGCAAGGACAACCCCATTTTAATTCTTCGGTCAACTGACAATCCAGAACAATCCTTCTCAATTGCTCCAGTGCTGACTGCCATTTTTCGGATTTACTAAAATAAAAATCAACTTTAGGATTCATACTATTCATCTATTGATTAACAAAAATTATTTTCTATCAGAAGGAAAACTAGTTGTGAATTGTTTTTACAAATAACTCAACCACCATTTTTCCTTATTCGCTTGTTTATACTCATCAAACTTTTCACAGAATGGATAAAGCATCAAAATAATTCCAATCCAAATCGCATAAACCACCCAAAGACTATAGCCATAGCCTTTCATATTGGGTTCAAATCCTATCCATGTGGAGAGAATCAGTTTTTGCCAACCAAAACCAGACAGTTGGGCAAAAATCATTGCCAATATGTGAATTAAGTAAAGATGCAGGATGTAGTAAAAAAAAGGAACTCTTCCGAAAGTAGAGAAGAAATCTACAATCTTTCCTTTGAGCTTTTCAGTGTTCGCCAGAAATAGGAAAGCCGCACCCAAAGTCATCAATACATACAAAAGTGACGGCGGATACTTACTTGGATTAAAAAAAGAAATTAGATCTTGGGACAAAGTATCATAATGTTTAAATTCCTTTGGGTCACCATACAGATTTGTCAATCGTAATAGAATAAAAATTGCAATAGCAATTCCACCAATACTGTTGAATATTTTCTGTCGTTTGGCACTGTCAAAAGATTTATCATACAATGCACCAAAACAATATCCTAATGCCATTACTCCAATCCATGGAACAAGTGGGTATCCAATCAGCAATTGGGTGTGGTCAGACAATGCATAAAAAGTTTGTTCATGAATAACAGCCCACAATACATTTCCAGAAAAATGAACGTTGTCAAACAGGTTATGACAGCAAATAAGCAACAAGCTAAAAATTAGAATATAGGTTCTTGGCAAATAAATCAAAACTGCCAAAACTATCATACTAATTCCTAATGACCATATCACAAGCAAGCCAAAGGTCCTGAACTGAACATCAAAAAACCACGCAAAGCCTACAATGGTCAACTCTATAAAAACCAACCAAAGCCCCCGTTTTAATAAAAAACCAGATAACTCATTCCGGGTTTTCCTTTTGCCAGCCATAAATGCGGACAGCCCTGCCAAAAAACTAAACGTAGGCGCACAAAAATGGGTTATCCATCGTGTAAAAAAGAGGGGTAAATTACTTTGAATGGGGTCTGTTGGGTCAAAAAAGAAAGCCGAATAATGAAAATAATCCCTCACATGGTCGAGTGCCATTATAACCATCATCAAACCTTTTAGTAAGTCAACGGATTCTATTCTGGTATTGGTAAGTGATGCCATAAATTAGGGATTAGATCGTTAGGGCTAATAAAATATATGTTTAGCTATGGCAGAGTGCCGCAATAAAACTAAATGTAATATACTATTTACTAGTGATTTAAAATTAAATTAAGCCTTATTTTCGGATTTTTCAAAACTTGCAAAATACGGAGACTTTTATTACTTAAATTTCGGTTTACACCGAAGTCAAATATACAAAAAGAACTTTCAACCTCTTTCATCGAAATGACAATAATATTACGGATACTATCTTACCACAAACTGACAGTCCTATTTTTTATATACAAATAATACTAAAAACACATTGACATAACATAGCCGTCTTACTTTCGTAAAAACTAATTATGAAAAGGAAAAGAAAAATTCCGCTGGTGGTTATAAGTGACATCCACCTTGGCACATACGGATGCCATGCCAAAGAATTGTTGCAGTATTTAAAATCAATAAATCCACAAACATTGGTTTTAAATGGAGACATTATCGACATGTGGAGTTTTACCAAAAGTTATTTCCCCGCTGCTCACATGAATGTATTGCGACAAATTATAAAAATGTCCAACCTTGGTACTAGAGTCATATACATTACCGGAAATCATGACGAAGCGTTACGTAAATACTCTGACTTTATATTAGGTAATTTTGAATTGGTCGATAAACTTATTCTGGATTTAGACGGCAAAAAAACGTGGATTTTTCATGGAGATGTATTCGACTCTTCGACTCAAGGGTATGCCAAAATCCTCGCCAAACTAGGCGGAAAAGGATACGATTTATTGATTTTGATTAACAGTTTGATCAATTGGTTTTTGGAAATTTTAGGCAAAGAAAAAAGAAGCTACTCTAAAATGATTAAAGACAGTGTCAAGAAAGCAGTTTCCTTTATCTCGAATTTTGAAACTACTGCTGCCGAAATCGCCATCCAAAAAAAATACAGTTATGTAGTTTGCGGGCACATTCATAAACCCCAAATGAAGGAAATAGAAAACGAACACGGGAAAGTAATGTACCTGAACAGTGGCGACTGGATCGAAAATCTTACAGCATTAGAATATAAAAAACAAAAATGGAGTCTTTATCATTACAAAGCAGACCACTACAAAGACGCTGACTCCCATGAGGAAAAAATAGTGAACGACATTGTCAACAAAATCCTCTCTTAAAAAACCAAAACAATCAGTAATGAAAATATTTTACGCCATTCAGGCAACGGGTAACGGACACATCAGCAGAGCCGTACAACTATATCCTTATCTGCAAAAATTTGGTGAAGTTGATTTCTTCATGAGTGGCAACAATGCCAGTCTAGATGTCAATTTGCCTATAAAATTCAAAAGCGAAGGCTGTAGCTTGCATTACAGTAAATGTGGCGGTTTGAATTATTGGGATATTGCCAAAAACATTAAACCCAAACAAATCTATAAAGACGCCAATTCCTTACCGCTGAAAAACTACGATGTGGTCATCAATGATTTTGATTCGATTACGTCTTTGGCATGCAAATTGCAAAAAGTACATTCGATACAATTTGGACATCAAGCTAGTTTTATATCTCCTAAAACTCCAAGACCCGAGAAAAAGAATCTTATGGGCGAAATGATTCTCAAACATTATGCTCCTTCTCCAAAAAACATCGGCTTGCATTTTGACAAATACGATGATTTTATTTATCCTCCCATTATCAAAGATGAAATCGCAAATGCCGAACCGAAAAACAAAGGGCATATCACGGTTTATCTACCCTCTTTTCAACAGGATTGTTTAGAGCGAGCCTTCAACAAACTACCTAATTTATCTTTTCATTGGTTTTTGAATGGCATACAAACCAAACACACCATAAAAAACGTCACGTATTACCCTGTCAACCAAGAATACTTCAACAAAAGTCTCACAAACTGTGAAGGCATCATCACTGGAGGAGGATTTGAAACCCCAGCAGAAGCATTATATTTAAGAAAAAAAATACTCTCTATTCCTATTCGGAAGCATTATGAGCAAGAATGCAATGCGGCGGCTCTCAAAAAAATGGGCGTCCCGGTTCTTTATGATATTGGCGATGATTTTGATCTAATAATAGAAAACTGGCTCGATTCTCCTATAAAATACCCAAAGATACAGGCCAATAATATCCCAGAAACCTTGCAATTTTTATTTGACACTTATAATGATAAATAAAATATAGAACCCATTATTAAATTTGGTTCTACTACATAACTAGGTTTCATAAAACGTTTTAAAAAAATGAGCCACGAATTTCACGAATTTCACACGAATTTTTCTTTTATAATTTAAAGGAATTAGTGCGAATTAGTGAAATTCGTGGCGAAAAACTTTCACTTCATCATTCGTAGCAAAACCTTAAAGTTATTTATCCAAAATAAAAAAACCGTCTCACTAACGAAAATGAGACGGCTTTTTTTGTCTAAAAAAAACGCAATGCAGTAGAGACGCAATGCATTGCGTCTCTACCTATTTGATGATGGTCATTTCTTCAATAATGTTATGCGCTCCAGCATATTTATCAATAATCCAAAGTACATAGCGAATATCAAGATTGATCGTACGTTGTAGTTTTTTGTCAAAAATAACATCACCCGCCATAGCTTCGATATTACCATCAAAAGCCACACCGATTAATTCTCCTTTTCCATTCAATACTGGAGAACCTGAATTCCCACCAGTAATATCATTATCGGTTAAGAAATTCACTGGCATATACCCTGCTTTATCGGCATATTCTCCAAAATCTTGCGCTTTGTTTAATTCCAACAAACGAGCTGGTAAATCAAACTCGGCATCTCCTGCTTTATACTTTTTGACCATTCCTGTCATAGTTGTATAATTATTGATTTTGGCATCATTACGTTTGTCCGCTGGCAAAGCGCGTACTTTTCCGTACGTTAAACGCAAAGTAGAATTGGCATCTGGATACTGAATGGTATTCAATTTTGATTCTCTTAAACCTTCCACCAATTTGCGGTAAGCGATAGCGAAATCATCATCAGATTTTAATTGCTCAGGCGATTTAGCTCTGATCTTAGTCATCAAATCATTTGAGATTACATACAAAGGATCGGTCGCAATTGATTCTGCTTTTGGATCTTTCATAAAAGCCTCAACCGATTCTTTTGTTGCAAAAATACTGGCTGCAATTGCTTTATCGACATCGGCAGCAAAATTACCGTTATTGGCTGCTTTCATTGTAGCTATAACTGGAGCCAAACCATATTCTGATGCTTTGGCAGCATACAAATTCAATTGTGCTGTCAAAACATCTTTTTCTAAAGGAGCATAAAACTCTCCATAATAATTTTCGACTAAAGCATTTAATTTAGGAAGCATTTCAGTTCTTTTCGCTTCATTCTCTTTATAATACGCAATCAACGCGTTCCCTAATACCGAAGGACCAGCTCCATAAGAAGTCGTTCTCGCTAATTGAGAAAGGTAATTGTCATGACGCGATTTTAAATTTGTTTTTGCATAATAGTCATTTATGGTAGCAATCACATTTCCGTATTTTGCTTTATTCTCTGCTTTATTGGCCCAAGAATTAAATTTAGCTTCTTCTTTTGACTTTGCACTAGCGGTTTGCGCTTTAGTCAATGCATCAATCATCCCTTGACGGTTTTTCCAGTAATTGGCAGTAGAAGCGTATTTAGAAGCGTATTTCAAATTTACGGCTTCATCTTTGCTCATGTACTTCTTCATGTTATCCATTCCGGTTTTGGCACCTTCAACCCATGACGGATACCCATACCCAACATTTTGTGCTATTCCACCAGAAGGCATCCAACGGTTTGTTCTTCCTGGATATCCCAGAATCATTGCAAAATCATTTTCTTTTACCCCTTTTATACTAATTGGCAAATGGTGTTTCGGTTGTAAAGGCACATTGTCTTTAGAATATTCAGCCGGGTTTCCGTCTTTATCTGCATACACTCTAAACATAGAGAAATCTGCAGTATGACGAGGCCATTCCCAGTTATCGGTATCTCCACCAAATTTCCCAAGACTTTCTGTAGGTGTTCCTACTAAACGAACGTCTTTGTAATCTTGGTAAACAAAATAGTAATATTCATTTCCTTGAAAGAAAGGACGAACGGATACGGTGTATTTTCCACCTTCATTGTTTTCTTTTTCAATCAAAGCCATTTCTTGCTGAATCGCTTTATTGCGCTCTGCTTCGGTCATTTTATCATTTACTTTTGATAAAATCCTTTTAGAAACATCATCCATACGAACGAAGAAACGCACATATAATGATTTTGGTTTCAATTCAGCACTTCGGTCTTTGGCCCAGAAACCGTTTTTTAAATAGTTTTGTTCTTCTGTAGAAAGTTCTGCAATCGCATCATATCCACAGTGGTGATTGGTTAGTACCAAACCTTCTTTTGAAACGATTTCGGCTGTACAACCTCCATTGAATTGCACTACGGCATCCTTCAAGCTATGGTGATTGATACTGTAAATCTCTTCGGCTGTCAATTGCAAGCCCATTTTTTCCATATCCCTATGGTTCAATCTTTCTATAAACATTAAAAACCACATTCCTTCATCGGCTCTCACAGGAAAAGCCATTAGACACATGGTTAAAAATAAAATTACTTTTTTCATATTTTTGAATATTTTTTTAATGGCACGAATATAATCATTTTGACAACTTTACTAAAGCATTACGGCTATAAACATAATTAAACATATCTTTATTAACCAAAATTTAAGAATTGTCCAAAAACAAAAAAAGGTGCTCTATTGCTAGAACACCTTTTTGTTATAAAAAATATAAATTTTTAGTCATTCAACATTTTCCATAATTTATCTTTCAATTCAGTCAAACCTTGTTGGGCAACCGATGAGATAAACATATAAGGAACGTCTTTGAAAGCAACGTCTAATTCGGTTTTCAATTCTGCTTTCAATTCATCATCCAGCATATCGCATTTTGAAATCACCAACAAACGTTCTTTATCCAGCATTTCTGGATTGTATTTTGTCAACTCATTTACCAAAATATCATACTCTGCTTTGATATCCGGCGTATCTACAGGAACCAAGAATAATAAAGTCGAATTACGTTCGATATGACGCAAGAAATAGTGTCCTAATCCTTTTCCTTCGGCTGCACCTTCTATGATTCCAGGAATATCTGCAATTACAAAAGATTGAAAATCTCTGTAGGCTACAATTCCAAGATTTGGTTTTAAAGTCGTAAACGGATAATCGGCGATTTTTGGTTTTGCAGAAGTCAAAACAGACAATAGTGTTGATTTTCCTGCATTAGGAAAACCTACCAAACCTACATCTGCCAATACTTTAAGTTCCAAAATTACATCCATTTCTACACCTGGTAAACCTGGTTGTGAATATCTAGGTGTTTGATTGGTTGAGCTTCTAAAGTGCCAGTTTCCTAACCCTCCTTTTCCTCCACGGGAAAGAATTTGTTTCTCACCATCTTCGGTAATTTCAAAAAGAATTTCTCCTGTTTCTTTATCTTTAACCACAGTCCCCAGTGGAACTTCGATGAATTTATCATCTCCATCAGCACCAGTACTACGATCTCCTCCTCCATCACCACCGTGTCCTGCTTTGATATGGCGTGCAAATTTTAAGTGAAATAAAGTCCAAAGCCCTTTGTTCCCCACTAGATAAACATGTCCACCACGTCCACCATCACCACCGTCTGGACCTCCTTTTTCAATAAACTTTTCTCTATGCAAATGCGTAGATCCCTTTCCTCCTTTTCCTGAAGAAACATAAATTTTTACGTAATCTACAAAATTCCCTTCTGTCATTTTTCTAAGTATTCAGTCACAGTCACAGTTTTCAGTGCAAACTGCGACTGAAAACTGTGACTGAAAACTATTTCTATTTTTGCAATGATTTAACCATTACTTTATCAATCTTCACGCCATCCATATCGATGACCTCTAACTCAAATTTATGCCAAATCAACTTCTCCCCTTGTCTTGGGATACGAGATAATTCGGTCATGATTAATCCGCTTACCGTGGTTACTTCATAATCATTTATTAATTCATCCAACTCAAAATAGGTTAGAAAATCGTGTAGCGAATAATGTCCGTCTACCAACCAAGTTCCGTCTTCTCTTTCGACTAATTGAAAATCATCTTTATAAAAATCAGATGCATTCCCTACAAGTGCTTCAAGAATATCATTTAAAGTGATAATTCCTTGAAAAATCCCGTATTCATCTGAAACAAAAGCATAATGAATCCCTGTTTTTTTGAACTCTTCCAGTGCTTTATAGGCGGTGGTTTGTTCCATCATAAAAGGAGCCTCGGTCATAATATCGGCCAAATTGAAACTGTCGTTTTCAAAATGGGCAAATATATTTTTCAAGTTTACCACCCCAAGAATATCATCATAATTTTCTCCATAAACTGGATAAATAGAATGCAATTCTTTGAGCATAAATTCCTTCACTTTATTTTTATCTGCATGCAAAGGCAAAAACATAACCGATTTTCTATGGGTCATCAACGAATTGATTTTTCGATCTCCGATATGAAAAACTCGCTCTACTATATCTTGTTCTATTTCTTGTACTTCTCCGCCTTCAGTTCCTTCTTTGATAATGGCTTTAATTTCCTCCTCGGTTACTTTACCATCTGCGGTAGGTTTTATTTTCAGGACATCCAATAAAAAATCGGTCGAATGGGTCAGCATCCATATAAACGGAGCCGTAATTATCGAAACAATTTTCATGGGTAACGCCACGGCTTTTGCAATCGCTTCTGGATGGTTCAACCCAATTCTTTTAGGCAACAATTCTCCTAATACCAAAGAAAAAAATGTCAATATCACAACTACTATTCCAACGGCGACTGAATGCGCGAAAGGTTTTAATATTTCGAAACCCTGGACAAAAGTCTCCACATCTTTGGTGATTCTATCGCCACTGTAGATACCGGTAAGTATCCCAATAAGGGTTATTCCTATTTGTACCGTCGAAAGGAATTTATTTGGCGAATTGGCCAGATCTAAAGCTATTTGCGCACTTTTATTTCCTTTTTTTGCGGCGGTTTCCAATCTATTTTTCCTTGCCGAAATCAATGCGATTTCCGACATAGAGAAAACCCCATTTAAGAGTATTAGAAAAAATATTATGAGTATTTCCAATGGTTGTTTTTAAATTTTTACTATTATTTCTAAGCTTTTTATCCTTTCAAAATGTTTTTTATTCAGAGTCGCCAACTTTAAATTATTCGTCTGGGCTGTTGCTCCAATTAAAATATCAGGAATTTCAATAAGTTTATTGTCTTTTTTTAATTGTTTAAAAATTTCAACAGCCGTTTTATTGGCTTCTTTATCAAAAGGCAAAACTGTTATTCTATCAAAAAAAGCAACCCAAAATTCATCAGTTTCTGGTTTGCTTCCTATTAAGATTTCGTATTCTGTTATTACAGAAACTGCGAATAAATTATACTTTTTTGTCAACTCAAAGAAAAAAGATTTGCTTTTGTCTTTTTTTCTAAAGTAATCAATTAGTACAGAAGTATCTAAACAAATTAACTCTTCGCTCTCCATTGACTAAATGCCTTTCTATTTTCATTAAATTGTTCCAACTCTTTGTCAGACATGACAGGTCCTTTCAATAAAAATTCTTGAAAAGCCGAAATTTCTTGCTTTGCTTTTTTAGAAATAAAATCCTGATTGATAACCACTTGCAATTGTTTGATTTTACTTGCAGGCAATTGTTTAACCAAACCTAATATTTCATCATATCCAATTTTAACTGTTAAATCCATAATCAAAAAATTTAATCAAGTTGAGTATAGGAACACTATAAAGTTACAAATTATCTATAACTGCCGTAAGTCTTTCTGTAATTTCTTGAATAGATCCAATACCGTTTACAGCGTGAAACTTATTTTGAGCTTTATAGTACCCCATCAATGGAGCTGTTTTTTCGTTGTATTCTTGGTAACGATTTCTGATTTTATCTTCGTCTTGATCGTCAACTCTTCCGCTGGTTTTTCCTCTTTCCAATAATCTTTCTACCAAAACATTATCATCAGCTTCTAGCGCTACTGTTGCAGCTACACTTGAACCAATCGTTGGCAAAAATGCATCCAATGCCTCGGCTTGACTGATGGTTCTTGGATATCCGTCGAATAAAATTCCGTTTGTATCTGGATGTTTGTTTACCTCATCGATAAGCATTTTTGTAGTCAACTCATCTGGAACTAAATCTCCAGCATCCATATATACTCTTGCTTCTTTACCTAATGGAGTGTCATTTTTTAAATTATAACGAAAAACATCCCCAGTTGAAATGTGTGTTAATTTGTATTTTTCTTTTAAAAACTCAGCTTGAGTTCCTTTTCCTGCTCCTGGTTTTCCAAACAAAACTATATTGATCATTCCTTTTTTATATGTGGTTTTTACTATTTTTTATTCTTGTTTTTTTATTCCTTTAATTGATATACTTCGGGTAAGTTTCTGCCTAGACCATCGTAGTCCAATCCAAAACCTACTATGAATTTATTTGGAATTCTAATTCCAACATAATCAATCTTCAAATCTTTTTTGTACGCTTCTGGTTTGAAGAAAAGTGTTGCAATTTTAAAATGTTTTACATTTTGTTGTTTGAACAAATTTTTCAATTCTTCCAAAGTGTTTCCTGTATCGATAATATCCTCAATAACAATCACACTACGTCCTGTTAAATCTTGGTTTAACCCAATCAATTGCTTTACCGATTCTGTGGAAGATGTCCCTTCGTAAGACGCTAATTTGACAAAAGAAACTTCACAAGGTTTCTTATACAGTTTTAAAAAATCGGAAACCACCATAAAAGCACCATTTAAGACTCCAATAAAAATTGGTGTTTCGTCAAAAAAATCATCTTCTATTTGCGCAACCATTTTTTTGATGGCAAAATCAATTTCAGTAGCAGAAATAAACGGAACAAATTGTTTATCGTGTAGTTGTATCACAGTATATCGTTTTAAAATATTCTGCAAAGATAGGGATTTCACTTTTGACTATTGATAATTGATTTGTACTTTTAAAGCAAAAATACCGATGATGGTTACCGAATTCCAAAAAAAATTAGAATATGTAACGGGATATAGAGTCAACAGACAAAAATATGCTGATGAAGTACTTCACAATCCAGAACTTTTCCCCGAGTTGGTTCGACTGTGTTTTCAAGTTTTAGACAAAAATGCACCTAAAGCCTGTTGGATTTTAGAATTTGTATGTTACCAAAAATTGGAATGGCTACAAGATCATTTGGATTTTTTCTGTTCCCACATTAAAAATCAAAAAGACGAAAGCGCCATTCGACCTGTGGCCAAGGTTTGTCAGCTTTTGATACTTTCCCATTATAAGAAAAAAGAAATACAGCTTTCGCCAAAGCATCTAGACGAAATCATAGAATCCAATTTTGACTGGTTGATTAACGATACCAAAGTAGCTTCTAAAGCTTATGCGATGCGTACTTTGTACATTTTGGGACAACATTACGATTGGATACATCCCGAATTGAAAACTATAATCACCAAAGATTACCCCAACCATAGCTCTGCCTATAAAGCAGTGGCTAGAGAAGTTTTGAAGAAAATAAAATAGCATTTTCCTATTCGATTAGGAAAAAGTATCTTTGCATACTCAAGGCAATTTGCCGAACAGACAAAGTAAACACAATCACAATGAACTATTTTTCATCCCATTTCAAATTAGGCATACTCGGTGGTGGCCAATTAGGTAAAATGCTATTGTTTGATACCCGAAAATTTGACATTCAAACCTATGTACTCGATCCTAGTGACGAAGCGCCATGCAAAATCGCTTGTAATCACTTTTTTCAAGGCGACTTGATGGATTTTGAAACGGTTTACAATTTTGGAAAACAAGTAGATGTTTTGACTTTTGAAATTGAATTGGTTAATCTGGAAGCTCTGGAAAAATTGGAAAACGAAGGTCTAAAAGTATATCCTTCTCCAAAAACACTGAAATTAATTCAGAACAAAGGCATTCAGAAAGAATTTTATATAAAAAACAATATCCCAACAGCTCCTTTTAAGCGTTATGCATCATTAAAAGATTTAGTGGTTGATCTGGTAGATTCTAATATTCAACTTCCTTTTGTTTGGAAATGTACCGAATTTGGCTATGACGGAAACGGCGTAAAAGTGATCCGTCAAACGGCTGATTTAGAAAATTTACCCAATGTAGAATGTATTGCAGAAACGATGGTGCCTTTCAAAAATGAATTGGCTGTAATTGTTTGTCGCAATCCGCAGGGAGAAATAAAAACATATCCAGTGGTTGAAATGGAATTTCATCCAGAAGCCAATCAAGTGGAATACGTAATTTGTCCTGCTCGAATTGACGATAAAGTAGCCGAAAAAGCAAGAGCTATTGCCTTGAATGTTTCACAGCAATTCAATCACGTTGGTCTATTGGCAGTTGAAATGTTCCAGACCGAAGATGATGAAATCTTGGTAAACGAAGTGGCTCCTCGCCCGCACAATTCAGGACATTATTCTATTGAAGCCAGTTACACTTCACAATTTGAAAACCATTTGCGTGCGATTCTTGATTTGCCTTTGGGTAACACAGAGAGTAAAGTAGCTGGAATTATGGTCAATCTCTCGGGAGCAGAAGGCTTTTCTGGAGATGTCATTTACGAAAACATAGAAAAAATATTAGGCTGGAGTGGAGTGACACCGCATATTTACGGTAAAAAACAAACACGCCCTTTTAGAAAAATGGGACATGTAACAATTGTAAACGAAGACATAAACGAAGCGAGAAGAATTGCCGAGGATGTGAAGAATACGATACGAGTGATTAGTGGTCAGTAATTAGTGGTCAGTATTCAGTCGCAGTTTTCAAGTTTACAATAGCCGAATGTTAGCAAGTAAATCTTATGAAAAGAAAAACTAATCAAGAATTAAAGGAAAAACTAAAACACGAAAGCATTTTAGTAAGAGAGAGTTCAATGGAAGTCTTAAAAGAATTTGAAGCTATCGATACTCTTGTCAATGATTTGGATGAGGATTCAAAAAAACTATAATTCTGGTTAGATTTCTTATCAACCGCATAATCGAAGATTTTAGCTAAATTTGTAAAAATTCAATAAATGAAAATTTCAAAATTACACATAGACCAATATAGACATTTAGAAAATCTAACTTTTGACTTTACGTATCAAAGTGGTGAATTTAAAGGTCAGCCATTGGATAAAATATGCTTTATTGGACAAAGTGCAAGTGGGAAGACTGGTTTGTTGGAGTTGATTTATCAAGAATCTTGTAGATTGCAAAATGCAGTTAGATTTGAAGAGATAACAGAAAATAAAATACCAAACTATAACAACCCTGATAATATTTTATCTGGAATAATCAATTTTATATCCGACACTATAAATCGTACTTTCACAATAGGAAAAACGAATATTGAACCCGTATTTTATGAATTTCAAAAAAAAGAAAAACTTTCTAACTTTGAGACTGAACAACTACCTCCATTAAAAGAAAAAGAAAATGTTTTTTACTTCAAAGCCAATTTAATTTCTGACAATAACATAGATGTTTTTACAAAAAACCCAATTGATTTAATTGAAATATATCGAAAAAAAAACGAGGTCAACCTTGAAAATATTTTAGACAACAATTTTAATAATAGAAATGTCCTTTTTAACGATGATGTTAATCCTGAAATTTGGCTATTTCTTCTGAGTGAAATTTTGGAATACCGTAAAAATTTTACGCAAAAAATATCTGAATTAATTCACATTAAAGATGGCTCTGTTGATTTATCAAGTTTAGGTTCTGAAATTCAAAAATGGCAAAAAGAAAACCCAAACAAAGTAGAATTATTCGCCAAAAAATTCAATCCTCTTTTAGAAAAACTGTATTTAGAGGTAGATATAGTTAATACTGAATATCCAATCCCAATAAAAAATAAAAAAACAAATGGGATTATCCCAATCCAAAATACAAGTACAGGAACAAAAGGGTTGTTATTATCATTCCTACCATTATTCAAATTAGACACAAAAGATTCCATCATTTTGATTGACGAACCCGAACGTTCATTATATCCTGACATGCAAATGGACTTAATGGATCATTATCAAAATCTTGCTCCTGAGGCGCAGTTTATAGTTGCAACTCATTCACCATTTATTGCAGCATCTTTTGAACCAGACGAAAGGTTTATTTTATATTTTGATGAAGAAGGAAAAGTAGCCGTGCGAAGAGGAAGTTCTCCAATTGGCGATGACCCAAATGATATGCTTTATAACGATTTTGGCATCAATTACATCAATAAATTTGGTCAAGCAAAGTACAATGAATATTTAGAATTGAAGCAAAAAATATTTTTTGAGAAAGATGAAAAAATCAAAAAAGAATATGCCGAAAAACTAGAAAAAATTGGGGAGGAGTATAACTTTTAAAGTATGAAGAGAATAATTAAAACCTCCGATTCCGAAGTAATCCAAAAAAAAATTAGCTACAAAAAAGGAGCAAATAAAAAATTAAGCGCCATACTATTAAAAGAACAAAAAAACTTCTGTGCTTACACCGAAGAATACATTGGTATAAATGATGCTGTAGATATTGAACATTTCAATCCGAATCTAAAATATTTAGATACTGATTCTTATCAAAATTGGTTTATGGTAAAACACAAACCGAACAACTTAAAAAGAACCAATTGGATTGAACCTATATTACATCCAACTGAAGACGATTTCGAACAAAGATTAATTTATTCTGAAGGATATTTTTTCTACAATCCAGAAGATATTGCCACTAAAAACCTAATAGATTTGCTGAATCTTAACGATGAAATTTTTGTAAAAAACAGAAAGAAATATATCGAAAGAAGGAAAGATCGAATCAAAGAAAAAGACATTCCTAGTGAAGATTATTTTCAAGAAAAAATAAACTCCGAAATAGATTCTATAAAGTACCTAAGAGCAATTCAAGAAGAATTCAAAATAAACATTTGGGAAATGATCCCAGAACCAAAATAAATTAAAAAAACAATGAGCAAAGTAGCCATAATCATGGGAAGCATTTCAGACATGCCTGTAATGCAAGATGCCATAGACATTTTAAAAGGATTTGATATAGCTGTAGAAGTCGACATTGTATCGGCACACAGAACCCCAGAGAAATTATTCGATTTCAGTAAAAATGCCCATACTCGTGGCATTTCGGTGATTATTGCCGGAGCTGGAGGTGCTGCACATTTACCTGGAATGGTAGCTTCAATGTCTCCGTTACCGGTGATTGGTGTTCCCGTAAAATCAAGCAATTCTATTGATGGTTGGGATAGTGTACTATCAATTTTGCAAATGCCGGGTGGAGTTCCTGTAGCAACTGTCGCTTTAAACGGAGCAAAAAATGCCGGAATTCTTGCCGCTCAAATTATTGGTAGTTCCGACAAAAATGTTTTGGATAAAATCATATCCTATAAAGAAGGACTGAAAGAAGCGGTTTATAAATCTTCGGAAAACTTGAATAAATAAAAAAAGCTCCTATGACTAGGAGCTTTTTTTGATATTGTTAAACTCTAAACTTGGGGAAATTTAGGATTATCAATATTCTCTTCTTTTTATTTGGGACAAAAAGAGTTTATATTTTCGACTGTATTAATTCATCTGGGAATTAACTACTCGACAAAAGTACACAAATAGCCGATTAAATACATAGCGTTTGAAAACTTTAACAAATTTTTCTTGTTTTTATTTTCAAAACATAAAAACACAAAGCCATAATAACCAATTGTTTGAAACAAAATAGAGCCTATAATCATGAATATACTACTTCAAAAATTTGGCACCAAGCTAGATACTGCGCCATTTTCTAAAATAAAAAACGAAAATTACCTGCCTGCATTTCAAGAGGCGATTACTTTGGCTAAAGCCGAAATTGACGCTATTTCAAACAACGCGGAAAATCCTACTTTTGAAAATACAATTGAAACCTTATCTTTTAGCGGAGATACTTTAGACCGAATTTCGAGTATTTTCTTCAATTTAAACTCGGCTGAAACGAGTGACGAAATGCAAAAAATAGCTCAAGACGTTTCTCCTTTATTATCTGAATTTGGGAATGATGTTCGTTTGAATGCCGCCTTATTTGCCAAAGTAAAAACGGTTTACGACCAAAGAGATTCCTTGAACTTAAATCCCGAACAAACCACCCTTCTTGACAAACAATACAAGAGTTTTTCTAGAAACGGTGCTAACTTGAACGAAGACAAGAAAAACCAATTAAGAGAAATTGACAAAGAATTATCAAAATTGAGCTTGCAATTTGGCGAAAATGTTTTGGCCGAAACCAATGCTTTCGAATTGCTACTTACCGACGAAAAAGATTTAGCGGGTTTACCAGAAGGAACTATCGAAGCCGCTCGTTCTTTGGCGAAAGCCCAAGAAAAGGAAGGTTGGATTTTTACTTTAGACCATCCTAGTTATATTCCGTTTGTTACGTATGCTGACAATCGCGAATTGCGTAAAAAAATGGCTATTGCTTTTGGTGCCAGATGTTTCCAGAATAACGAATTTGACAATCAGGAAATTGTTTTAAAAATTGCCAAACTACGTTTCGAGAGAGCTAATCTTTTGGGATATAAAACTCATGCTCATTTTGTCCTTGAAGAACGTATGGCCGAAAGTCCTGAGAAAGTATTATCGTTCTCTACTGATTTATTGGCCAAGGCCAAACCTGCAGCGCAAAAAGAATTTGATCAATTATCGGCTTTCGCCGCTGCCTTAGACGGTATCGAACAGCTTGAAAAATGGGATGGCGCTTATTATTCAGAAAAATTGAAACAGCAATTGTTCAATTTGGATGATGAGAAACTGAAACCCTATTTTCAATTAGAAAAAGTATTGAATGGCGCTTTTACCATTGCTCAAAAATTATACGGATTGACATTTACCGAGATTTTCGACATTGATAAATACCATGAAGAAGTAACAACTTATGAGGTAAGAGCCGAAAACAACGAATTGGTTGCTGTTTTCTACGCCGATTTTTTTCCGAGAAAAGGGAAACGAAACGGTGCTTGGATGACTTCTTTCAAATCGCAATACATCAAAGACGGCAAGAACGAAAGACCACACATTTCGAATGTTTGCAACTTTACAAAACCTACCGAGACCAAACCATCTCTTTTGACTTTTAATGAAGTGACAACCTTGTTTCACGAATTTGGTCACGGTTTGCACGGCATGTTGGCCAATACAGTATATCCGAATCTTTCGGGAACATCAGTTTATTGGGATTTTGTAGAATTGCCAAGTCAGATTATGGAAAACTGGTGCTATGAACCTGAGGCTTTGGCTTTGTTTGCGCACCATTACAAAACTGGGGAAGTGATTCCGCAAGAATATGTGCAAAAAATAAAAGAGAGCGCGAGTTTTCAAGAAGGTTTGGCAACGATGCGTCAATTGAGTTTTGGATTGTTGGATATGGCTTGGCACGGACAAGACCCAACCAGTATTACCGACTTAAAAGCGTTCGAAACCGAACAATTTGCTGCTACCCAATTGTATCCAGATGTAGCCGAAAATGCTATGAGTACTGCCTTTTCACATATTTTTCAAGGGGGATATTCTTCTGGATATTACAGTTACAAATGGGCTGAAGTATTGGATGCCGATGCTTTTGATTATTTTCAAGAAAATGGTATTTTTAACAAAGAAATCGCCGAAAAATTCAAAGAAAATGTACTTTCAAAAGGAGGAACGGAACATCCTATGATTTTGTACAAACGTTTTAGAGGACAAGAACCAAAACCAGACGCTTTATTGAAAAGAGCGGGGTTGCTATAGCTTTATAAATTCAGATTTAAACCGAGGTAGTAATACTTCGGTTTTTTTATATCAAATTACGCCTCCTGTTCTTGCAATACTTCTACCAGCTCTACTGAACCAGAAGTTACTTCAGTGTATTTTATAATTTCGTTAACTTCTATCAACAATCCTTCTATATCAGTAACTTTTATAAACGAATCTCCTTTGCCATAAGGTTTCTCAAACATAATTGCAAAAGATCTTTTTTCGCATTCATACAAAACAAATCCCTCAGTACCTTGACGATCTCCAATTTCTTTTTCGGCTGAGAATTGTCTAGAATCCCCAGAACCAATAGAAAAAGGTTCTACGAGCCATTGTCCATAAGTCAGACCTTTCTTTTTTACATACATAATATGCTCTGTATGATTGTACACTGTTATTTCTATTTTTCTAGTCATAATAATGGAAATTTACCTGTTTTCTACTTTGTTTATAGCTATTCGAATTCCAGTCTCGTAACAAAGTGGCTTCTGTCTTTGCTTTTTTTGTTCTAAAAAACATCTTTACGAACAATAATTGAAATCTAATTTTACTCGATTTCATTTTCTACAACACGTAAAACTACGTGCTCTTTTATATTCTAAAGTAAAAAATGTAACTGAACTAAAAATAGTTGTCATGAAGGAAGTAAAATAATGCACGAAAACAACTGATAACCGCTTGAAAAAACAATACTGTAGAGGTTCACTCAAAAATGAATTTCCTTTTATTTTTTTATTGAATAATCTACATAGAAAGCTGGGTTTTTCGAAAATAAACTATCTCATCAAAACCATGCTTATAGCTATACATCTATGCTTTTCCTTTAAATTCAAAAAAAAAAATATCGGAGCGTATTTCTCCGATATTTTTTAAATGCTCATGCTTATTGTTTTACAAAACATCAAAACGATAGTTTACTGGTCTCTTACGATTACTTTTCAGCAATCCATCACGGCCTAAAATTTTAATTTGTATAGAATCATGGATATTCGATTTTAATATCCCATTTTCTAATTGCTCTTCCTTTACGGGCAGTTCAAAATGGGCTTTAACTTCTATATGCGTTTGGCAATTGGCACAATATTTAGAATTCCAACGGCTCAAAACCGCTTCGGTACCTATATTGCACTTTTTCGTATATTTCTGCATAGGCAGAGATTAAGAAAGACCCTCGAATTGGAGCTTTATTAATTTGAGACACTTGTATCACTTTGGTTTTGTAACCATCTGCAAGTGCTTCTAGAATTGTTTCTATAATTTATTTAAGTATTAAATTGATCGCTTCTTTGATTATTTAGTTTTAAAAACTAGCGGATTTAATTTTTCATAAATATGACTCAAATCACTTGGAGCCAGCCCATTATTTCCTGAATGACAATAAAAACAAGAACCATTTGTGTAAAAATCTTTTCCGTGTTGAAAATAGGTTTCCATAGTACTGTTCGCAAGTTGACTTGTACCAATGGCGACACCTTTGGTAGTATTCTGAGCAGAGTAAGACGCTCCGCTTGGTCCAAATCCGCCTTCAGTCCAAGTAGCACCTATTAGTATATAATTCTTGCGAACATCATTGCCCAAGAGCTTATTAATCACACTATTGTTTATAGAAATAATTTCGCTGTTCGATTCCGCGGCATTTTTGTTTCTTTGATTTGGCACTCCAGTTGGCGCAACACCCCAAGGCTTGGTTCTAAGTGTATTGCTAGGACTTACGGTAAATCTCAGAGTATCCTTTGTATCATTATCGTAATAAACGCTGACAAGATTTCCTGATTTATCCTTTATATGCGAGACATTAACAACAGTATCCTTTGCATCATTATTCAACAACCAATCATTGCCCCCATCTTGTTGTACTGTATCAATTTTGTTTTCTTTATTAACGTAAGTATAAGAAGCATTTGGTGCGTTTTTTAGATGTTCAAAAGTAGCCCAAATCATTTCTGGATGCCCCGCAACACTGCCTACCACATGCACCCCTATAAGTGCTAATTTTGCTATTCTTTCGCCATTCGGAGTCCATTTTTTTGGATTTATTGTATCATAAGTTGGAATTCTCGCATCAATAGTAATATAGTTAGACAAGTCTTTGATAGATGACGCTTCAACCCACGACATTTTGAGTTCAATGGCTAAGGCATCAGGGTTTTTTAGTGTTTTACCCTGTGCTTTAGCATAAGCAATAATAGCATTTCGTCCTATTGAATCTGTTGGAAATTGACTTCCATTAAGTTTTCCGTCTTTTGCTCCCGTAAGGAAATAAGCATACACATCGTTTACCATCGAAATATAATAAACCAAAGAACCGTTTACAGTCATGAGTGCATCTCCAGTGGCTTGCCCAGTTTCGGTATCTATAATGTCCCCATTTGAATCTAAAAAGACTGATTTTTTGCCCAGCTTAAATTCTTGCAGAATAAATTTGGTCTTGTATTTTCTTTTAAAAATGGGTTTAACTTTTCTTATTTCATTGCCTCTTTTGTCAAAAAACGAAATTCCTCCAGAAGCATTGGCCTTTAGGTGATCAAACTCAGTTTTTTGGCCAGTACTATTCAATACTAACATTTTCTCTGTTGTCTCCTCGGCAAGAGTTTCTACCTCGTACATTTGCCCCTTTTTATCAAAAATAATAGGCAATCGATTTGGTCCATTTTGGGTAATATGGCTCGACATATTAAGAAGTTCCCCTTTTTTGTGCGAAATCAATTCTCGTTGCCCGTTATTTTCTGGCGTAACTGTATAAAATTCTGGCGATTCCATGACAGTGCCTCCACTGCCATACTCGCCCGAGGAAGGAGAGGTTATCCAAAGGAACATTTGCTCAGACCATTTATAGAAATCACAATTATTATTGTGCGGAAAATCTACACTACTGGCTGGTTTTACCAAACCATTCTCGGATACTTTGCCCGTTGCAAACCAAGAATCAAACTCTGTTGGAGAGATAGTACAAGATTCTTTTACATCTTGAGGCAAATAGCTAGAGGCTGCAACTTCATTTTTCTTGCAGGCAAAAAATAAGCTTATAACAATTACTGCGGTAGTGATTGTTATTTTTTGGAATGATTTTTTCACTTTTAAATTGGTATTAAAATTATTAGATAGATTGAGAGCAATCAATGAAAAGAAAAAGCAACTCATCAAAAGCTGCTTTTTATTACAAACTGATATTCAAGAATATGCACTTATAAAAATAGATATAAAACTATACTCTTGGTTTTCACTTTTTAAATCCTTACTATGCCTGTTATGTATGGAGTACCAACTAACGGTCTGAAAATTTCAACTATAGCCTCCCAAATAACCTCAGAAGGTGGAACTTGAGCAGTACATTTAAAACGGTAATTAGTTCCAGCTACGACTTGAGTCGAAACTGCTGTTGGAGAATATTTTACTCCAACAAAACCTTTAAAAGCTTCGTCGAATACAAGTTTATCTTCTGTTGTTAGGTTACGATAAGGAGACCATCCTCCCACCATTTCTACATGATTTGTTTCGGTTTGATTTTGCATAATTTCAATAATTTGATAGTTTTTCTTACTCTTAAGGCTTTTCAGTTTCCTCCCCGTTTTTGAAATGGTTTCTGGACTCCATTTTTTTAGATCTAAAAAGAAAATTATTATTGAGAATACTAATGTAGAGTAGCCAATTTATCTTCTCTATTTCATTGCCTTTCCAAAGTAAAACTACATCCCATTTTGAGCTCTTACTTAAAAAATGAGACTGTCACGAAAATAGTTGTCACGAAAGAGATAAAACAATGTACAAGAGAGACTTATAAACAAAAAAAAGAGTCACAAGCAAAAAAGAATAAAAAACAATGAGTGTTTTTAATTACAGGACTTACCAATTTATTTTTGGTTATAGAATTGGGCTAAATCTATTTGTTTTTCTAGAAATATTGCCGAGTATGGTAGTTTTTAATATGTTTAGTTTAGAGAATATATTCGATTTCGAATTGATCCTTGATGCAACCAGAAGCCGAAATAATTTTTTTATACTCTATAACAAATATAGACAAAGTTTCAAATCATAAAAAAAGTAAGAAATATTACATTTTACTTTGTAATAATTTTAAATACGATACTTTTGCAAAAATAATAAAAGCCTCACATTTAATTTATCCAGCTATGAAAGCACATTTTAGTGAAACTCAAAATAAGGTAATCAACAAAATTTGGATTTTCGGAGTTGTACTTTTTTCCATCAGTATGATTCTGTATTTTATCGATATGTTTACTCCAAACACACCTTTTTTCAAACAGCTTTTTCGCACACTATTTTGGTTCTTTAATTCTTTGATTATTGCTTGGTATTTTTACAAAAACAAAAAAATACAAGTTGGGATGATTTTGCAAGCCTTGAGCATTCCGTGTTTTTTCAGGAATGACATTTCGTTTTTATTAGATTATCACTTTACATCAATTCTTTATAAATACATTTGGTACAAAAGTGATTACATCTACAAATTAGTACAATTTATTACTTTTATGTTGCCTTTTCTTTATTTTGTAAAACAATATTTCAAATTAGAAAACGCTCATTCTTCAAAAAAAACAAATTGGTTTTTCGCATTTTTAATTTCATTGGTTCTAATTAATGTTATTGATGTCGAGGTAGATGATATATTTCAATATTTTACTTTTTTAAACTTTAGCGAGCCTTACATTCAGGATATTTTGGTAACAATAATCGAGTTTATCAATACATTCAAAATTTTATTTATAGTGATTGGTTTTTTCTACATAACCAATAGATTTGGCGAAATTAAAAGCTTAATTAAACCTATCGAAGAGCAATTTATTGACAAAAGCTTCTTTAACTGGGGATTTATTATCAGTTTTTCGATTTTATTTCTAACCTTATTAAATTTAGGGCAATCTATATTTACGATTTCAGTTTATTCTCAAGAGTTTAACTTTTCAGAGATAAGCAAATTGGTGTCAAGTTATTTTTTATTATTCTACTCAGGCCGATTTTTGGGTAATTTAATTCAGTTTCGAGGATATTCCCTAAAAAAGTATTTCGGAATTTTAAATACATTAACTCTTGCTCCTCTTATAAACACAATACCGTTTTTGGTCTTGTTATTATCAAAAAAAACAGGCTATACCTTACAATATTTTGATAATTTAAAGAAGAACAAAAACCTTCATTTAACTATTTACTGCTTACTCATAACTGCTTTTTTGGTTTATGATTATTTTCAAAAGGAGGTCAAAGAGACCAATGATTTAATAAAAATTCCTATTTGTATTTTGGCTCAATTTTTAGTGGCTCGTTTCAAGATTTCGACAAAAATTGTTCCTTTTGCATTAGTCCTATTTTTATATTTTGAAAAGATAAAAGCCTTTTTTGATTTTACTGAAGGCTATCTATTTTTCTTCAAAGACAAAATACTATCATTTCTATGGCTATCCAGCTTTGCTATTTTCCTTGTTTATTATGTTATTTATTATGTTTTGCATAAGTGCTTTTATGTTGCTTATTCGAGCAGTAAAAACCAAGAAAAACTGATAGTAAACATTGAAAAATTTAATTAAACGCAAAATCAGAACTATGAAAATCAATATAACTATATACCCGAAATTTCTTTTTTTATTAATTTTAACTTACTCAATATCTAGCTGCAAAAGATATTCAAATGAAGAAACTGTAATGCCAATCGAAGAAAAAAATACCATCACAAAACTTGAAGTTCATACCATATTGAATTTGAAAGTTAATTTGGCAAACTACTCCGAGCCTAATAAATACAGTATTTCGATTCCAGACTACTATCAAGCAAACACCACCGAATATAACAAAGGCCAAATAGACTTAAAATATGGTAAATTAAATTGCGTTGCAAAGGAAAAAACAATAGTGGTCGAGCTAGAGTCAGCATTAACCGGATATACACATTTAGCAAAAGAAGAAGTGTCAATTATAAAAGAAAGCAACCCTAATTTATTAACAGTTGAGGACATCAAAAAAGATTTAAAAACGAATGATTCCCAGCAAGAGCCTATTTATTACGAAGATGCCAATAGCATTATTTATGGCGAAGAAATTCAAGTAATTTGTTTCGGATATGATTCAGTTTTAAAAAGCTATTTGGTTTATCAAGCCGAAATAACTGGTTATGGAGAAGATTTAACACCAAAAGAAAGACTGAATTTAGCTATACACATGCTGAAAAATGGAAAAAATATATTTAAAAAAGAGTATAAAAACACCCCCTTTAATTCCTGGGAACAATATGTTGCTAATACCTCAACCGCAGAAATAAACTTTATAACAAAACCTTATAGTAACATCAATAAAGAAATAAAAGCTTTTTTAAACTGTAATGAAAATGTTAGCATTCCAAACTCTAGCGCCAATTTATATAGAGTAAATCTGGCTATGAATGAAACGTATCTTAATTTTTTGGATGCAATTAAGTCTAAAAACGTAATCAACTTTAATTTGCCCGATGCTATTCATGAAAATTTTGAAAGTACTTTTTTTGACTATGAAACAAACAACAAATACACTTTAAATCAAATAGAAAATGTTGATGTTGTAAAAATTAGCAGTGCAGAATATGAAACCGAGAGTGCTAAATTAATTTGCCATATTGAGTACCAAGGCAAAAATTTTTATATCATATCTAAAGATGTTTCGCAATTTACAAAAGACTTTTATATAAAAATGTTCAACTATTACTCGAAAAATAAAACTTTAGGTATTCCGTCTTAAAAAAATTAAAATATGAAAATTACAATTAAAAGCATACTGCTTATCCTTCCTATACTTATTTTTGGATGTCAATCCTTGGGTGAAGATTTAGCAGAAATACCATTGAGTGATCAGAACATTACATCCTCAAATGAAATTGAACTTAAAAAAGGCGAAAAAATAGCCATTTGGACAAAATGCAATATTCCAAACGCAGTACCCAATTTTAAAATTAAATACCTAATCGAAGAAAATGACAAACAAATTGAGTTTGATAGTTTGTTCCCTATATCGGAGCATATCATCAATTCAGAAGCAAGCGAAGAAGATGTTGTTGAAAAGAATTTTGATGATAAAGATACCTTAATTCACAAAGAAAATTTTCAATTCGAATTAAAAAACAAAGAGTTCATTGCGCCAAAAGACGGAAAATACACTTTTGATTTCAAACTAAGTAGTAAATCCGAATCGTTTTTTGATAGTGGTTTTTCGATTATTCTAAGAAAGCAATAAGCTTAGTACCTTTTAATCTTTTTCCCTAAAAAAAGGTTTATTTCGAAAGAAATCCTAAATTACAAAATACTTGTAACCTATAGAGTCCGAAGTAGAAATATTTCGGGTTTCATTTTAAAAACAAACTTTCATTTATTTTTGAAACTTTAAAAACTTTTATTTACATTTGTACTATGCTAATGAGTATTTTTATTCAAATTACATTTGACCATTAAAAAAACAACAAAAATGAATCACAAAGAAGCAAAAAATAAGTTTGTACAAACTTGGGGCGCATTAGGCTCGCAATGGGGCATTAACAAAACCATGGCACAAATTCACGCTTTGTTAATGGTTTCTGCCGAAGCTGTTTCTATGGAAGATGTTATGGAAGAATTGCAAATCTCCCGAGGAAATGCCAGTATGAATTTACGAGCGTTGATGGATTGGGGAATTGTATATAAAGAATACAAAGCTGGCGAACGAAGAGAATTTTTTACAGCCGAAAAAGATTTAGACGAATTAGCCTCCAAAATTGCCAGAGAAAGAAGCAAACGTGAAATCAAACCTGCTCTTAAAATCCTAAAAGAAGTCTCGACCATAACTGTTAACGACACTATCGAAGAAAAACATTTTGTAAATCAAACGACCAAATTGTACGATTTTGTTTTGAAAGCTGATAATATGCTGGATAAAATGACGGAATTCAACGAAAACTGGCTGGGTAGATTGGTTTTAAAAATAATGAAATAGTTTTAAACAAATGAAAAATAAAACGATTAAAAACTATTCAATGAGACCAATAAAATCAAATAACAAAGAACGAAATAAATAAGAATAAAAAAATTTAATTAAAACTTTCATTTTTTTCTGAAAGTTCAAAATGTAAAAAATAAAACTATGAGCTTCTTAACCGCAAATTGGAACAATCTAGCCTTAATCAACTACGAAATCGATGCTAAAATACTAGAAGAATACCTCCCAAACGGAACCGAAATTGATTATTGGGATAACAAATGTTATGTAAGCTTAGTCGGTTTTATGTTTAACAACACTAAAGTATTGGGCATGAAAATCCCCTTTCACATCAACTTTGAAGAAGTAAATCTTAGGTTTTATGTCAAACGCTTTGAAAACGGAGAATGGAAGTGTGGTGTTGTTTTCATTAGAGAAATCGTTCCTAAAGCAGCGATTACTTTTATTGCAAACTCCTTGTACAAGGAACATTATCAAACCAATAAAATGAAACATTCTATCACTAAAAATGATACCTCAACAACATTTGTTTACCAATGGAAAAATGACAATAAGTGGAATTCTATTCAATTAGAAACAAAACCGAATCAAACAGAAATTGAATTAAACTCAGAAGCCGAATTCATAACAGAACATTATTTTGGCTATACCAAATATGACGAAAACACCACTTTTGAATACGAAGTTACGCATCCTCGTTGGCTACAATTAAACGTAATTGACTATAAAACTGATGTGGATTTTAAGAATAATTATGGCGATGCATTTGCAATTCTTCAAGACGCAAAACCAATTTCAGCATTCTTGGCATTAGGTTCAAAAATCACGGTTGAAAACAAAAAAACTATAAAATGAAATCGCCATGACAAAAGCTGTCACAAACACCGATGAAGATCTGGCGATACCATATTCCAACAAAAACAATATTATCTACATATGAAAACACTTGAAAACCAAACCCTATTATACGATGAAGATTGTCCTCTTTGTCGGGTTTATACTTCTGGCTTTATAGCCGCTGGAATGTTGGACAAAAACGGAAAGAAACCTTATTGTCAATTAAGCGATGAAGAACAACAATTTATAAATGTAAAGCGTGCTTCAAACGAAATTGCACTGATTGACAACAAAAATAAAAGCGTGATTTACGGAATTGATAGTTTACTAAAAATCATTGGGTATTCCTTTCCTTGGATGGAGAAAGTTGGGAATATAAAACCAATAAAATTTGTACTAAAAAAAGGCTATTCTTTCATTTCATACAATAGAAAAGTAATCATTCCGAGCAAAATCAAGAACGAAGTTAAGTTGCAATGTGTTCCTGATTTTAGTTATAAATACCGATTGATTTTTATTGGATTTGCAACCCTAATTACCATATTGGTTTTATATAATTTTTCAAATCTAATTAGACTTTTACCAAAATCTACAATTATTAGAGAATTAATTCTTGCAACGGGACAAATAGTTTTTCAGGGCTTATTTTTGATGAAATTTGATCCGAAAATAATTCTAAATTACATCGGAAACTTAATGACCGTTTCATTGACAGGTTCTTTATTGCTTATTCCAATTCTGATTGTAAATTCAATTTTTAATATCCCAGAATCAATTACTTTAACTTGGTTTGGCATAACCGTTTTACTAATGTTAATCGAACATTCAAGAAGAATTAAAATTTTAGAATTGCCGTTCTACTTATCAATCACTTGGATCATTTATAGAATTATTGCCTTATTATTTATTTTAAATTTATACTAATGCAAAAATTAATCATCTCAGCAGGAACAGGATTCTTGGGTCAAGTTCTACTTCATCACTTCAAAGATAAATTTAAAGAAATTGTAATTCTTACTAGAGGAAAATCTAAAACTGTAGACACTATAAAGTATATAAATTGGGACGCCAAAACCTTTTCAGGTTGGGAAAACGAATTGGAAAATGCCACAGTATTAATCAATCTTGCAGGTAAATCTGTAGATTGCCGCTATACAACAGCAAACAAAAAAGAAATTTACTCCTCCAGAATTGATAGTACCACAATATTGAATCAAGCGGTTTTAAATTGCAAAAAACCACCCAAACATTGGCTAAACTCATCAACTTCTACCATTTACAGACATTCTGAAGACAAACAAATGGATGAAACTGATGGAGAAATTGGAGATGACTTTTCTATGAATATTGCAAAGTCTTGGGAGAAAGCTTTCTTTGAAACAGAAACTCCAAATACTTTGAAAACCACTTTACGAACATCAATTGTTTTGGGTAAAAATGGAGGAGCATTTGTTCCTATAAAAACCTTAGCAAAAATAGGTTTCGGAGGAAAGCAAGGGCAAGGAAATCAATTCATAAGTTGGATACACGAGAAAGACTTTGCTCGATCCATTGAATTTATTATCCAAAAAGAGTTGATTGGTGTTGTAAATATAGTTTCTCCAAAACCTATTAGCAATAATGACTTTATGAAAAAGCTACAAAAAGAAATTGGTCTTTCATTTGGCATTCCAATTCATAAACTCTTATTAGAAATTGGTGCCTTTTTCATTAGAACACAACCCGAACTGGTCCTAAAAAGCAGGAATGTTATTCCCCGAAGACTTGAAGAAAACGGTTTTGAGTTTGAATTTGACACTTTAGAAAAAGCATTCCAAAATTTATTAAAAAAATGACAACCATAAACTTAACCACAAAAATAGAAGCTCCGGTTCAAATTGTTTTTGACTTTTCAAGAGAATGGTGTTTTTAACAAAGTAACGATTAAAAATTGCAAAGGAAATGTGCGTTCAAAAGGAGAAACCGAACATCCTATGATTTTGTACAAACATCTTAGAGCACAGAGACCAAAACCAGATGCTTTATTGAAGAGAGCGGGGTTGGTATAAATAAATGGATTGCTAAAGGCATTTTAGCAATCCATTTATTTTTAAATTAGTTTATCCTGCCCGAAGAAAAGATCTCAGCATAGATTAACACGTATAGAATTCAGCGCTTGACTGTCCAGGATAAGTACAAGGAAATACTGTCGCACTAGGTTTTCCATTAACCGTAGCCCCTTGAAACATTAAAATATTGTTCCCTGGTCCAATTTGGGCAGTAGAAAGTGTAACCAAGACATCATAGGTTCCAGGAGCAAGTTGAGTAGGATCAATAACTATCATACCGTATGCGGTTTCTTCTTCTCCAGAGAATTGATAGTTCCCCATTAATCCAAATGCATTGACATTTGTCCCATCATTATTCCATGTCCAAGTGGCAGAAGAAACATTATACCAAAATCCACCCCCACATGGAGCTACCATATTACCGATAATTAAACCTGTTACATTATTCAAATACGTTTGACAGCCTGTAGCCTGAAACGCAATATTTATGGTTGTAGCACCTACAATAGATGACATTGAAAAAGAAAGATTTCCGTCATTGTTAACGATACCTAGCGGATAATTCTGGGCTTCACTAGCGCTATAGGTTAATGTTGAATTTACCCAAGTCCCATTAATTTTCTGACACAAAGCACTTAACGTAATAACAATTTCGCTGCTTGTTTTCTGATAGCTACCCGCTGGAACTGCAATACCCATTTCGTTTACCAAGGTTCCAGGAGAGACAACTTGGGAAACAAGGTTTCCGTTATCATTTGCAATATCAGGAAATGATTGAGCCTGCTCAGTTGTATAAGATAAAGGAGCCGAATTTGCAATAGAGCCATCTCTTTTCGCACAAAAGGCATTAATCGTAACATTAACCGACTTACTCGTTTCGAGATAAGATCCTCCAGGAGTAAATATAAGATTTGTGATATTTTCTACAATTGCCATAATTTCTATAATTTAATTGTTTCTCCTACTCATAAGGCTTTTCAGATTACGCCTTCGCTTTTTACTGTGCGAAACAGTTCGTTTATTTAAGTGGGTTCTGCTCCACTGTTTAGTAAGTTGCATCCAACTTTTTAACATACCAAAGAAACAACTGCCGGGTAATTCATTTTTAAACAAAAACAACTGTTTTTAAAACCAGTTATTTTTATCTGGTTTTAAAAACAGTTGACTGAAAACAATAGAAATTATTGAAACAAATGAAGAGTAATACTTGAATCCTTACCGCTTCATGGTTTTAAATTAGGTGATTTACTATTCGCTACATAAAGCTTAAAAGACTGTCTAAAAAGTATATGCAGCCTCTTCTTTATCCGAATACTTTTAAAGAAGGAAACGAAGTTCATGGAATACAAAAAAATATAAAACTCTTAAACTAATTCTTTTATCTTTCGATTAAAAAAATAAATGTAGGTTTTTGGTTTTGTCTAAAAATTCAGCTACAGCTAATTTTTCATATAGAATCTGGGCTAAATCATCAGCCATACCATCGAATCTCCCAACTCATCATTTTGAGTAGTGTCAGTGTCAATTCTCAAATTATCACTATTTTTATTTTCTAGCGATTGTACTAATTGATACCCCCGATTTGAAATTGCAGGAACACTGCTTGACGATTTCCAATAATGCTGAAATTCAAGATCTTCATACAATTGGCTACCACTAAGAATACTGTTTGCCCCAACATATATCCCAGGGATATAACCTCCTTTTTGTACAGCACTATACCATGCGTTGCAGTAATCGATCACGTTTTGTGATAATGTACCTGTAGCTATACCTTCTAAATCACACCATAGATTCATTCCTAAAGGTAACCCAACAGAAATGGCATTTGAAGCTGCATTTTTGCCATAGATAGTTCCTAGACTTTTAGTAGGCGTCCAACCAGCGCTATCCACGTGCTGGACTGCACTTAGAGCTAATCCCTCCTTAAGTATATCGTTTGCTTCATTGAAACTGAGGTCACCAGATTGCTGACCATTAGCAAGAGAGAGGTATCTAATACAAAAAGAATACCCTATCCTTTTGAAATAATTGGCTTGACTAGCTGATACAACGGTGTCTGTATCAAAACCTTTTAAGTTTGGAGTAGCTTTTTGAACTGTTCCTGGTAATTTTCGAGAATTATTTTTCATTTTTTTAGTCTTTGGTTAAGTTATTTTAAACATTAAAAAATCCATCACCTTTTTAATTGTGATGGATTTGTTTCTTTTGAAGCTAAAAACTGGTTCACAATCCTTAACGATTGATCTTCTAGAGACAGGTCTATTTGTTACTAAAGAGGCGATAGTAGCTACTCAATCGAATACGTTCTCTTTTTACAACTTAAATAAACAAGTTATGAACTTTATTTCTGACTATCGATCAGGAAGGTGTACCCTTCTTCTGCATTTCCATTCAAGGAGATATTCACTTCGGTTACTCCTTCTAAATCTTGCTCAAAAAAATGATCTGTATTCAATACTGCCGAATTGATTAGCTGACTTTCTTGAATCTCTGATGCAATACCCCAATACAATTTTGGTTTAAGAACAAAAGTGGCTTTTTGACCGTAGCCCACAATATTTTTTGTAAGCATTAATTTGTTGTCTTTGTACAAAGAAGCACTCACACCGTCTACTATGTTGGCCTCATTATTTACATCAATAGATTTTGTATCCGAAGCGTTTCCGTTTGCCGCAAGAACAATTCCTGTGTCATTTTGGCTTACCGTATAACGTTTACCAATGTCTGATGGTAAAATTTGCGTCTTATTCATTCCGCCTTGCCATGTAGCTCCTACCTCGGTAACGATTGGGAATACAAAACTGCTAGAAGAACCGCGTCCTATATCAGGAATAGTACGCCATGCCACACCTTCCTTCAAGACATCAAAGGTTGGTGTTTCGTTTTTAGTAAATACAAAAACCGTTGGAAGATCCTTGTTCATCGATTTATTCGTGTAGGTAATTTTAATATCTGTTGCCATTATTTATTTATTTTTATGTTATTAATTATTTTTGACTATCTATTAAGAAAGTATAACCATCTTCTGCGTTTCCATTCAAGGAGATATTCACTTCGGTTACTCCTTCTAAATCTTGCTCAAAAAAGGAATCCGTATTCAATACTGCCGAATTGATTAGCTGACTTTCTTGAATCTCTGATGCAATACCCCAATACAATTTTGGCTTAAGGACAAAAGTGGCTTTTTGACCGTAGCCCACTATTTTTTTTGTAAGCATTAATTTGTTGTCTTTGTACAAAGAAGCACTCACACCGTCTTGGATGTTGGCATTGTTATTCACATCAATAGATTTTGTATCCGAAGCGTTTCCGTTTGCCGCAAGAACAATCCCTGTGTCATTTTGGCTTACCGTATAACGTTTACCAATGTCTGATGGCAAAATTTGCGTCTTATTCATTCCGCCTTGCCATGTAGCTCCTACCTCGGTAACGATTGGGAATACAAAACTGCTAGAAGAACCGCGTCCTATATCAGGAATGGTACGCCATGCCACACCTTCCTTCAAGACATCAAAGGTTGGTGTTTCATTTTTAGTAAATACAAAAACCGTTGGAAGATCCTTGTTCATCGATTTATTCGTGTAGGTAATTTTAATATCTGTTGCCATTATTTATTTGTTTTTATGTTATTAATTAATTTTGTTAAACTATTGACCTGGAGTAAATGTTTCTGTAGAGGTAGTCAAGCCCTTAAGAAAAGCTCTTCCCGCTGAAAACTCTGATAGCGCATTTATTACATCTTGTGAAGGGAATAAATCCGCTGAAATAGAGTAATTTTTTTTAGATAAAACTTTTACATCGTCAATTATAACTTCTATGGTAACGTCTAAAGTTGCAGCCTTGCAAGCACTCTTCTCTATCGTTATTTTAGTTCCAGTTACTGTTGGAGTACAACTAGGAGGAGAATAAACTGCACTTAACACCTTCCCAGATTTTAAATTATTTTTAATCTTTTCCAATAGTTGCTTAATCTTTGATTCGATCTCCTTGTTTATTTTTCCTCCTAAACTACTCTCTAATTGAGTTGCAAATGTTGTTGTGTCTGTAATTGCGTTTTTTGAAGTTAAATCAAGCTGTGAGTAGGTGTTCTCTAATTCTTTTTCACTGTTTACTTCTAGAAAAGTCTCAATTTCTTGTTCAATTTTAATCAACTCCTCTGTTGCTGTTTCTGTTTTTGTTGGTTCACTCATTTTATTTTGTTTTTTATTTAATAATTTATTATTGTTTACTATATAACCTCCATTCGTTATTACTTTTTCTTCAAATTTCATTGAAGAAAAAAAATTAGCATCTAAAGGTTTTCCACGAATCCTTATGTTACCATTCTTTAAAAAATGGTAACACCAGTTGCCTTTTGGAGGCAGAATGCGGTTTACGTTCGCAATACCAGATATTTCATATTCGAAGGCGTTCATTTTTATAAGTGAATTAACTTCCTCCTTCTATTTGAAACTGGTATCCATTCTCTGCATTCCCATTTAGGGAAATCATCACATAACTAAGCCCGGTAAGGTCCAATTCAAAGAACTTCCTACTACTTATCACCGCGGATTGCAAACTACTCCCTTCCGTTATTTCTGACGCTAATCCAAAATAGATTTTTTTTGAGGGTCTAAATACAGCCGATTGATCATAGCCAACTTGACGTTTCTCTAACATCACCTTATCATTGTTACAAAACTGAGCCGCCACTCCATTGGCAACCTCGATAGCGTTTACCACTTCAATGGTTTTTGCATCTGATGCATCTCCGTCTGGCTTCAACACAATACCCGTTGTGTCTTGAATCACTTGATACCTACCCCCTAACTTGGCCGGAATCTGAGCAGTACTATTGGAGTCATTATCCCAAGATGCTTGCACCCAATATTCTTGACTATAATAAAAAGTAGCTCGTGATCCCCTACCGATATTTTTAATTACTTTCCAAGCAACCTCTTCTTCTATACTATCAAAGTTTGAGGTCCCATTTTGAGCAAAAATAAATACCTGCGGCAAGTCTTTATTCGCAGATTTATTAACGTAACAAATCTTTGTTCCTAGTGCTAAACTATCCATTATTCTTGGTGTTCTATTTGAAAGTTATAGCCAATCTCCGCATTCCCATTTAAAGAAACCGTTGCAGCACTTACGTTTGCCAGATCCTGTTCAAAAAACACGTTGCTATCCAACACCGCAGAAGATATCGATTGAGAAACCTGAATTTCGGAGGCAATGCCCCAATAAATTTTAGGAGCCAATTGGAAGGTTGCTTTTTGCTCATATGCAACAATGTTTTTTTTTACAATCACATTGTCTCCTTTAAGTAACAGCGCACTAATGCCTTTGTTCATTTGGATATTATTCATTAACTCAATATCCATTGGACTTATCGCATTACCATCTTGCTGTAGCACAATTCCTGTTGCATTTTTTTGCACAGTATACCGTTTTCCTACTTCACAAAGTAATTGATTGGTTTCATTTGCACCTCCTTCCCAAGTGGCTTTAATACTCGTTTGGGATGGGAAAACAAAACTACTCCGTGAGTTTCTTCCGATATTTTTAATTACTCTCCAAGCTACCCCGTCACGAATAGCATTGAAGGATGCCAATTCATTTTGCGTAAAAACGAAAATACTAGGCATATCCTCGTTTAAGGAATTGTTGACATACGTTATTTTTACATCTCTACTACTCATAATGACCTCCTTTCTTTTTTATTTTTTTCATGTTCTTATTTTTATAATTAAACCATGCTTACTTGTTTGACAATCAATCTGTTTTTTTAAGTGGGTTCTACTCCACTAAAAATGGTTTACCATTTTTATTTCAACTTGAATAGTCTATCATGCAATCCCTATCAATCAAACTATACTTCTATTTTTTGTTGGAGATAAAAATCCCATGTACACTGTTGAATGAGATTGTATTTTTTAAACTACTCTTGGTTTTCATGTTCTAATCTGCAGTATCAGTTCATAATTTTTTTTAAAATTCTAATTGTACAAATTAGGAATACTAATAAGTTAAAATTACGTTAAGACTTTCGATTCATTTTTTATGAAAAAGGCATCTATTTAGCAAGCTTTCTCCTTATAATATTGTTTTTATTCACACTTTAAAGTTTATTTTTTACTTATAACAATTAGGATAAACTTTGTTTTAGTCTATTTTTAGGTTTTATTCAAAAATCATTATATCAGTAGGTTACTGCTAAATTACCTGCAGGAATACCAAGGGCGGAATTATTTACAATGGTCACGGCTCTATTATTTATTACATAGTTATCAACGGCACCGACAGCAACTGTGTGAGCCACAGCAGGGCTTCCTCCGATACTTATTGTGTAAGGAACTGCAACTCCTATTATTTGTAAATTCCCAGGCACTTGGTTTGTACCTATATTGCCTGTGGTTCCAGGAAAAATCGTTATATGTGGCATAGTTTTTTAATTATATTAAATTTATATTAGACTTTCTTAAGTGCCTAAAACGATTAGGCTAAAAAGCGTTTTAATGGGCTTTAGATTTTGTTATGGTTATCCGTTACTAATAAAGCTTTAAACCCACCTCTTACCTTTACCCTCCAGTTATTTTGTATATGGCATTATTTCCGGTCCCTCCATTTCGGTCGATATCTGCAGAGTGAGCTGTAGGCCCAGTGTAATAGCGCAACCATCTTTTGTCTTCGTCCCATCCTGTTGATTGATTTCTTTCGAGCGCTATTGCTCTTTTCCAGGCCTGTGCATCCGCAGGCCAATTATCATTTTGGTTTGAAAATAAAACTCTGCGTTCACCATTGGTGTCATTTCTTATTGATGTATACATTTAAAATATCTTTTTAATTGTCATTTAGGCTTTGTTACAGACTTTCTTTATTACCTATAACAACCTTTTATAAGCCACTAGACTCTCTAGCGATCTTTATTTTAACCTTATCTTTAACACTAAGTGGTCTAACATCACCCGAATTGGTAATAAAGATTCACTATAACGTCCTATTTGGAGAATTGCCAGCAAAAAATTGCGATACACCATTTTTTTTCGTTAATTACTTTTTATGCCTACTTATTTATGATTTTCCATACGTCTATTTCTAACCTTTTAAAGCTAACATTTATAATCACTGTGTTAAAGATTTTTGAATTTCAAAATAAAATAATGCAACAGTAATGTAGCTGTTATAAAACTTGGCATATTGTATGCCTTGTACTTCTGTCGGATTTTTTTTCATTTGAAACTCACATTTAAATCATTTCCCAATCTGCAGTATCAGTCCATGATTTTTTTTAGAATCAATTTGTACAAATGATGAATTCTAATAAGCCAAAATTACAGTGACAGCGTTAGTTTGTTTTGTATGAAACAGGCAACTATTTAGCAATTTGACTCATTGTTGCTTTTTAACCCATCTATTCAAGGAAAACACAGCTTTGTATTTCTATGCTCATCTAGGTGAGCAACCAACAATTTGTTTAAAATAGCATAAAAGATATGCTGCATGTTGTAGCCATAAAGCACGTACTAATCTTGCGGTAGAAAACCCAAACAAATACGGAACTTTACGATTACGATTCGAAGTTTAATAGGGGGTATTTGCATTAAGAATGTAGTTGGCTAGATATACAATCATTTCATAATATCCGTTTGTAATGGGACTTTTAGACAAAAACTTAATTTTATCAATTTCTCTTTTTATTTGCCATAGTTCTGGATTGAATAATTCATCATTTAGAGGACAAAATGGATTGTATTTAAAAATCTGATCATAATTTTGAATTACATTATTGTAAACCCCTATTCTCGCTCGATTTGCCTGTGCTATATTTGTATTGGCAATACTATTTTGTATTTGTCGTAAATCATCAGTCGTAAATTCTAAATATAAAGTATGATACTTGTTTGGTACAGTGTTCAATAAACTCAATAAAATCTCATATTTAGCTCCGTTTACTATCATATTTCTCAACGTTAATAACGATTGAAGTCGATTCAAAGGAAAAAACTCAAAAGTTATTTCTTTACCACATTCTTCTGTAAATTTTCTTAAGCAGGCTCTAAAAAGCTCTTCATCCTTATTAAATACTCCTCCTGGAAAAGCAAATTGACCTGGACCATTCTCAATTGAAAGTCCATCAGGGTATATCTCATTTGTATCATGAGAAAAATAAGTAAGGTCTCTTTTAGTAAAAGTTAAAAAATAACCTTCTTGAGAGTATAAAACAATATAACATTTCATAGTATCTATTTTTTTAATTAATTTTTTTGTCATTTTTATATGGTAACATTTTCATCTTGTTTCCTGTATTGTTTGTCACAACAAGTGTTTAGTAAACTAATTTCAAACTTGTAAAATCTAAATATTTTCTTTTATCCTTATGTCACATTGCGTAACACCTATGACTGTCTCTATTTAAAAAGCGATTCTCTTTTATTTCTTCAAAATAAATGATCTGTTTATTATTTACCTGACATTATTCCGCAGCTGCGATTCCTTCTTTATAAGTCAAAATTACCATGGCATACTTGATTTGTTTTGTATCAAACATGCAACTACTTAGCAATTTGACTTATTACTTCTTCTTTTAATTTATCTATACAGGAAAAAAACACGCTTACATTTCTATACTCCCCTGGTGAGCAACCAAAATTTTGTTTGAAATAGCGTGAAAGGTGAGCAACATCAAAAAAACCAGCAAGAGAAGCAGCTTCAGTAACAGATTTGTTTTGTGTTGAGAGTAATTCGGCTGCGTGTTGTAATCGTAAATCACGTACTAGTCTTGCGGTAGAAAACCCAAACAAATGCTGTACTTTACGATTTAGATTCGAAGAACTTATGAATAGTTTGCTAGCTAATTCTTCTATAGAAAACAATTCATTGTCGAGATTATCAATGACAATAGTAAACAATTTGGCTAGCCATCTATTTTTAGCTTTTAGTAGTAGGAGTTGATCAAAGCAATTTTCACTCAAGGGTATTTTCCAATCCCATAGTTCAGTGGTTTCATCTAATGCCTTTTTACGGTATTCTGATGGACTACTACCAAACTCTTGCTTGAATGTACGACTGAAACTAGTTAACCCATTGAATCCGCATTGATTCGCTATCTCTTCTATAGAATGCGAATTAGAATCCAACAGCTGTTTTGCATATTCCATTCTATAATGTAAAATAAGTTTAGCCGGAGAATAATCAATTTGGGCCGACAATTTTCGGTTCAGTTGAGCCATACTCATTTGTAATTCATCCGCTAGTTGCGGTACTCCAAATGAAGAGTCCGTTTTTTTTCCTGTAGAATAGCATCAATTTGCTCTACAAACATGCTATTGACGGTAATTAGATTGCCATCATGTACTTTTCTTTGTTTTTTTTTCATGATTATTTATTTTTGTATGGTACTGGTTAAAAGCATTTTTTTACGATACTACTTATGAATATTTGTTAAAAAGGAGGAATACAATACACAAAAGGAATGATGAGCAGATTGTCAAAAAATCTTAGACAATAAACTCAACTCTTTTTTGGGAGAAGGAAGGATAAACCATTTACGTTTTTGAGCTGGAAGTATTAGGAAAATTCTCCTGTTTACTCATTTTCCAATCTGTAAAATCTTCTATTAGTTCGTTTGGCAATCACAATCTAAATGCATGAGAAACTTTGCCAAGAAAAGATTTAACAATATTTTGGTACATTCATAATGAGCAAAAAAAATCCTGTAGATTGCTACTGGATTGATAAGGTTAGTTAAGGTTTAAAGAAAATTCATTTCTGAATTAGGTACTTAAAACATAATGCTTGAAACATATAGTCTCTTCAAAAAGAGACTCTTCAAAATAGAAAAGCCACACCACAAATTACAATTCAACTAGAAAATTTTAGACACTTGTCTTTTTCTGCCAAATGCTTAAATTTTGTACGTATAACCAGAGTATACAATGATCTTTAAGAATCTGCACCTGTAAAACCGACTTAGCTTTATCTTTAAAATTCAATTTATAGATGACCTTTAAGCCTTTGAATTGAAACATTAGAGTACCAAAAAACATGGTAATAGATGTTAAATTATAAGTTTGATTGTTGTTCCAATCAGAAACAAAGTCTTTTTCCCCGCTATATTCATAAATTTATTTAAATTAAATCCTTCTAGTTATAAAGTGTTTCAGATCCGCCTTCGCTTTTTTTAATGGGTTCTGCTCCTCTTTTTTTAATTTTTTACTTCTTACCAATATTTAAAGTTTTACTAATACTGTAAACACATGAAGGTTATCTCATTTAAAAAATTAATAAGAAACAAATCTTGAAAATAAATTTTGCACGCTTTTCTTTTCTTCCGAAAAAACATTTAAAATTTGGTTGTCAGGAACCACTTCTTCATTTTTATAGGAAGAAAATTTCTTCATGGCGGTTTCAATAGTAAAACTATAGGTGAATTTGAGTACAAACTGGTAAAATGACATAAGACAGGAATTCTTACACACGAAGCAGGAATAAGCAGGATAAGACTTATTCTAAAAACAGAATAAAACAAAAAACATAACAAAACTCAACTTATAATAGTTCTGTAAATTCTTATTTGTCAAAAAATCACTATTTAACCGCTTAGTTATAGTTGCATAACTACTATATGCTTTTTTATTCTAAAATAGAATTGACCAAAGAAAGTTTTAAGTTCTTAGTTTTAAAGAAGGCATCGAAGATTACATTTGATCAATAAAAAACAAAAAAGCTAAATGAATTTTGGTTTTTCGCATTCTATGACCTCTTATCCTCCCAAACTACCATTGATTAATGACAGAATAGTTCCTGTATGGGAGAGGTTTAAAATAATTAGGAGCCGTATTTGGAGAAAACAAGTTACCTTAAAGAATTCATTATTGCCCTCAGTAAATGAAGGCCAAGGAAGGAAAAATTATTTTTCTAAGAGGAAAACCTATAATCAAAAAGCTCATTTTTAACAGCGAAAAGAACAAGACCCGCAGTGTTTTTACATCCAATTTTGAGCAATAAATTATTGCGATGACCATTTACTGTGCTATCACTTATAAATAATTTTTGCGCAATTTCCTGACTGGTAAATTCTTGGCAAATTAAATGCAAAATTTCTTTTTCTCGGCGGGTAAGGTCAATGCTTGCCGTATGTATGAATTTGTTTTTTTTGCCCTGCAAATTATTATGCATGGCTTTTATGCTAGCATCATTAAAATAATAGTCCTGATTTATAACAGCATGCAAGGCTTTTTCCAATTCATCAGGTTCGGTGTTTTTGGCCAAATAGGCATTGGCCCCCTCTTCTATTAATTTATGTATGTATTTTTCTTCTTCGTGTATGGTGAGAATAATGTTTTTTATAGAAGGATACAATTTTCGTACCTGTTTCATGGTTTCAATGCCATTAAGTATAGGCATATTAAGATCAATTAAGCATATACTTATAACCTCTGAGCTCATGGATAATTTATCTAAGAGTTCTTCTCCATTTCCAGATTCAATACAAACTTTTACATCATTAAATGTTGTTAAAAGAGAAATTATACCTTTCCGGAATAATACCTGATCTTCTGCAATAGCTATATTGATCATTTAATATTGTTTTTATTGAGAGGAATCATTAGTTCACATTCAAAACCTTTAGCGGGTTCAGAATTAAAGTTTACAGCTCCTTCTAAAGCAATGATCCTGCTTTCTATGTTTTTTAATCCAATCCCTTTTTGTAAGTTTTTATTTTTCATATCAAGACCAATTCCATCATCACGATAGGTTATGTTGAGGCATTTTTTATCTTTATTATGTTTAATCCAAACAGTTATTTTTTTTGCTTGAGCATATTTAATACAGTTGGAAAGTAATTCCTGCATGATTCTATAAATGGCTAAGGCAGTGTCATTGTTTAATAAATCCAGCTTGTATTCGTTTTCGAAATTTATAGTTATTCCTGAAAGAGAGGAAATGGAATTGAAATGATTATCAAGTGTTTGCTGAAGCCCTAATAATTCTAGTTCAAAGGGTACAATAGCGTGTGAGATCCTGCGAATACTGTTGATACCTGTCTGTATAAGGCTTTTACTAATCTGAACCTGTTCTTTTGACAAATGATCTTCTTTTTTAATTTGATTCACAGCAAGGGACAAGCTAGAAAAGATGCTGCCTATTTCATCGTGTATATCCTTGGCAATGCGCATGCGCTCGACTTCTGCCGATTGTATGGTATTTATGATTAAATCTTTTTTATATCTGGCATCTAGTAAGTAGAATTCTTCTTGTTTTTTCAACAATCGTTTCTGATACAAAACGAATACTAAAATCGACCCTCCCGCTATTATCGCAAAGGATAACATACTAAAGAGTATCCCATAGTACATATTCATTTAGTTTGGCATTTGATTAAACCAAGCGACATGATGAGGTACATAATTACCAATAAAAAGGTATGTATTGTCCAGATATTCAAGGATAATGAATAAGTCATTTCATTAATACAAGTACTAAAGGAAAATAATATAATGGAGCCTGAAAAATAAATAAAAAATCCACCAACGATATAACTTATTCCTTTGGATTCCGAGGAGTTTAAAATTTGCTCGTTGTTAAGCAATTTTATAAACCAACAAAAAGAAAGAGAAATAAAGATGAGAGCTTCAACCGAACGTCCTAAAGTATTAAAACTAAATATACTTTCAAGAAAGACCGAGTCAATTAGTGCGAAAATCGTAAAGAAAAGGGTTAATACTATAAATGCTTTTTTTGAAATGAATCCTACAAGCAATTTTGAATAGAACCATACTAAAATTAAAAACTCGAATAAGGTAAAAACATGATTTACAGGAAGATTATTAATGCTTTTTTTCCAGCATAAAAATGATGTTATCAATGCAAGCACTGACAACACCAAATAATAGGATATTATTTTTATTTCCAGCGAATGTTTTTCACGACTTCTAAATGTTAAATAGATGGGTAAAATAATCATCCAAGGAGCATAGGTGAAAAAAAAAATCTTGATTTCTGAAAACATGAAAAGGTATTTATTGAATTAGAAACCCCGCATAATTTGTTCTCATTCATTTACATTCTGAGGGCATGTTGGAGGGCAGGGATAGCAGACGTCATAACATGCGCTAACTAGTACTTCGGTATTTTCATCTCCAGAAGGCACAAATGGAAGGCGTTTTCCTGGTTCATTTCCGATAAGTGGTTCAAAAAACATATAAGGTAAAAAAGCGCCCTCCACATTCGGAACTGGTTTTAAACCAATCCTACAATTCACGGCTTCTATTTTTTTAGAAGGATTTTTTTTATTGTATTCCTTTGTTAAATTTGATAATTGCTCAAAATCATTAATGGAAAAACTAAAGGAATTTAGCTGTATTTGACCTAAAGAAGGAATAACAGTATCTGGTACAATCTGGTACTGGCCGTTTTTCCAATTATCAACATAACTTTGGGCAAGTTTTGGATTAATGGTGCGGATTCGCACAACTTCAGGGTTAATTGTTGCCAAAACCGCTTCTGTTTCAGAAATTATTTCTTCGTTTTTCATATAATTGATTTTTTTCTATTCATGATGTTTTTCAGATTTCGTCCTAGCTTTTTACTGTGCTAATCAGTATCATTTATTGAAGTGAGTCTACTTGTCACCTCGATTTTTATCTATTGTGTATTACTAATCTTTTCAATAAGCAAAGCTTAATAACTCATATAGACAAATATTATTAAGAAAATTAATTTATAACTCAATTTACAAAATCTCCTTTTTTTTATAATAGTATTGAGCCAAATATGGCTAATTAATTCAAATTACGACCACGTATAAATACCTGATTTTATATTGTTTTTTATAAATTTTTAAAGCCTAAAATATCAATTCATAACAACAACAGAACCAGACACTAGAAAACTATATCGATTACAACGAAACAGCCTAGTGGCAAGACAAATACTTCGAAATCTAAATGCTCCACTAAAGCCGAATAACAACCTTGAACTTATACCTTGTTTTGTAAATGAAGAGGAAGAAGGTTTCGAGAGAGTTGTCAGAAAATTAAATCTTCAAAAACTCCCTAAAATTCTCCACAGTCACAACCGTAAAACCCCCTTGATAATTATCCGAAAAAGTTTTAGGCAGTTTCGCTTTTTTGGCTTTCCACTTAAATTCATAAGCGTTAACTTCATCGGCAACGGTTTCAATATAATCGATTTCTTGTTGCTGAGTAGTTCGCCAGAAAAAAGGCTTCGCTATGCTGTTTTGGTAACTCAACACTTTCATTCGTTCCGAAATCAGGAAGTTTTCCCACAGCGCTCCTTTGTCTTGACGGAATTCCAAAAAATTAAAATTCCCAATCAGCATATTCCGAACGCCATTGTCATAAAAATATATTTTCCTGTTGGCTTTGATTTCATTTCGAACGTTTCGGCTGAAACTGTTCAACTTAAAAACCACAAAACTTTTTTCGAGCAAATCAATATAATTACTGACTGTATTTTTATCGACTCCAACCAATTGTGCAATTTCGTTATAACTTACTTCACTACCAATTTGCAACGCCAAAGCCTGTAGAATTTTTTCTAAAACTTCGGATTTCCGAATACCAGTCAGAGATAAAATATCTTTGTATAAATAACTCGATACCAGATTTTTAAGAATCTCATATTCATTCCCAAAATTATTGATTACGTCAGGATACATTCCGTAAAGCAACCGCAGTTCGAGTTGCTGCTGTGCTTTGATGTACCCCACATTATTCTCGAATTCGCTCCAAGAAACAGGAAACATTTGAAACTCAAATTTCCTCCCCGTTAGCGGTTCCTGTGTCATATTGTGAATATCCAAAACCGAAGAACCGCTCACAATCACCTGAACATCTTTTATTTGGTCAACAATAATTTTTAGCTTCAAACCAATGTTCGGAATGCGTTGTACCTCATCAATAAAAATATATTTGTAATCTCCTATAATACTCTTCAACGTTTCGGTATTGGCATTCGCCAAAGTATCCATCACCACCGAATCATCACCATCCAAAAACAAATACGAGATATCCTTCAACAAAGTATTTATCAAGGTCGTTTTTCCCACTTGACGCGGGCCAACAAGAACGATTGCTTTTCCTTTATTCAACCTATCTCTTATTCTATCTATTAAACTCCTTATTATCATTACATTAATTTTAAACAAATGTAACGAAATATTTTTATTTTCACTGATAATTATGTTTTTTAGTGATTATATTCACCAATTATTATATATTTTGGTGATTGTATTCACTGATTAGTATGTTTTAAAAAAACAAAAGGACAGTTTCAATAGCAATTTCAATAGCAATTTCAATGGCAATGGCAATAGCAATAGCAATAGCAATAGCAATAGCAATAGCAATAGCAATAGCAATGACAATTTCAATTTCAATGAAAAAAAGAAAAAAGAAAAAAGAAAAAAAAAAACCGAATGCTTCTATTGAATCAATGTGCTAAAAAAAGACAAATCCACCAAACAACAGGAATGCTTTCGACCCAAAATGAAGTGTAATATTTCGAGCGTTCTTCATTGGCGGAAGCCAAGGCAATAGCAATAGCAAAAATCAATGGCAATATCAAAAATTGAATATTGCCATTGCCATTGATATTGCCATTGATATTGCCATTGATATTGAGAAGTTCTAATCCACAAAAAACAACCAACAAAACATAGCCCAATATTTTGGTTCGCTTCACTCCTATCTGCTGAGGTACAGTTCTTAAATTGGGATTGTCATGTCGTAAATCGATAATTTCAAAAATGAGAATCAAAACAAAAATTAAGATAAATCGTTGTACGGAGAGTATTCCAATGTTTGCCGTAAGAGTAACACTTGCATTCAGTACAGGCAAAAACACGGTTGCTCCAACCCAACAAAACGACACTATATAAATCTTTACTCCTGCCCAATTTCGGGCATTATTCCTATTCGGAAAAAACGGAAGTGTATAAAGCAAGGTCAATCCCAGAAAAACAACTGCAATTATTTGAGTGAGGAGTTCCAACAGAAAGAAATAATAGCCCGTCATTATAAAAGAAAAAAAACTAAAAAGCGCAATCCATCGTAGTTGGTTTCGCATTTGTAGTTTCTTGGCTCTTGCCAACTCTTCATACTTTACAAAGTTATATCCTACTATGGTACCCCAAAAAACAAAATACCCCACGGCATTTTGTTGCGAAATCTGTAACAATATTTGGGTAATTCGAACCAAAGCATAACAGGACAAACCAACGTGTAAACTGCTGTTTATATAAAATTGGACTATCATTTTCAATCCCTTCATCTAGTAAATTTAATCAATTGTTAATAAACCAGTCCATTAGTTGAAAAATCCCTATAAAATCAAGTTAAAAAAGGGCTTTATTAATAGATTAATATTTAATTTTGCGCCATAAAAAAAAACAACGCATTTATTTCTACATTAAACAGTACTGATTAAAATCAAATATAAATGAATCTTTAAACAATCAGGCTTTTTCTTTAGACTTAAAAAAAACATTAACTACACATGAAAACAGATTCTTTTGCTTTAAGACACATTGGTCCTAGAGAAACCGACTTACAACACATGTTGAAAACTATAGGAGTTGACTCCATCGAACAACTTGTGTACGAAACACTTCCAGATGATATCCGCCTAAAAGCCCCTCTTGCTTTAGATCCATCCATGACTGAATATGAGTATTCTAATCATATTGCTGAATTGGGAAGTAAGAACAAAATGTTTCAAACTTACATCGGATTAGGATACAATCAAGCTATCGTTCCAGCGGTTATTCAAAGAAATATTTTTGAAAACCCAGGATGGTACACCGCTTATACGCCTTACCAAGCCGAAATTGCTCAAGGTCGTCTTGAAGCTATTTTGAATTTCCAAACGATGGTAGTTGAACTTACCGGAATGGAAATCGCCAATGCTTCTTTATTGGATGAAGCAACTGCAGCTGCTGAGGCAATGGCACTGTTATTCGACGTAAGATCACGTGATCAAAAGAAAAACAACATCAATAAATTCTTCGTTTCTGAAGAAATATTACCACAAACGTTATCGGTTTTGCAAACACGCTCTACTCCAATCGGAATAGAATTGGTTGTTGGTAACCACGAAAACTTTGATTTCTCAACAGACTTTTTCGGAGCAATCCTACAATATCCTGGGAAATATGGTCAAGTAAATGACTATAGTGCATTTATTGCAAAAGCAGCCGCCAATGAAATAAAAGTAGCCGTAGCTGCCGATATTTTGAGTTTAACAAAACTGACTCCTCCTGGAGAAATGGGAGCTGCAGTAGTGGTTGGAACGACACAACGTTTCGGAATTCCGTTGGGTTACGGTGGTCCACACGCTGCTTATTTTGCTACCAAAGACGAGTACAAACGATCAATGCCAGGAAGAATCATCGGGGTAACGGTTGATACTAACGGGAATCGTGCGCTACGTATGGCTTTGCAAACTCGTGAGCAACACATCAAACGTGACAAAGCGACTTCAAATATCTGTACTGCTCAAGTTTTGTTATCTGTTATGGCCGGAATGTACGCTGTATATCACGGGCCAAAAGGTTTGCAATATATCGCAAATAAAGTTCACGCTTTGACCGCTACTTTGGCAAACGAATTAGAAAAACTAGGTTTACAACAAACCAATACCGCTTTCTTTGACACTATCGTAATCAAAGCCGATGCGAAAAAAACAAAAGAAATTGCAGAACAAAACGAAGTAAACTTTTATTATATCGACGAAAATACAGTTTCTATCTCTTTGAATGAAACTACAAGTATTGCCGATATCAATAAAATCGTTGGAATTTTCGCTTCCGCAAATGGTAAGCAAGCGACAACAATCGAAACTGTATCAGAAGCCAACCATTTTCCAGAGGATTTAAAAAGAACATCATCTTTTTTACAACACGATGTTTTCAATAAATTCCACTCGGAATCAGCTATGATGCGTTACATCAAAATGCTGGAGCGTAAAGACTTATCATTGAATCACTCCATGATTTCTTTGGGTTCTTGTACCATGAAACTGAATGCAGCTTCAGAGATGTTGCCACTAAGCAACGCACTTTGGAACAACATTCACCCTTTTGCACCATTAGACCAAGCACAAGGATACCAAGAAATGTTGTCTAAACTAGAACAACAATTAAACGTAATTACTGGTTTTGCAGGAACAACTTTGCAACCTAACTCAGGTGCACAAGGAGAATATGCAGGATTAATGGTAATTCGTGCTTATCACCAATCACGTGGAGATCATCACAGAAACATTGCTTTAATTCCATCATCGGCTCACGGAACCAATCCGGCTTCTGCAGCTATGGCGGGTATGAAAGTTATCGTAACCAAAACATTAGAAAACGGAAATATAGACGTAGATGATTTACGCGAAAAAGCAATTCTTCACAAAGACAACTTATCGTGTTTGATGGTAACTTATCCATCGACTCATGGGGTTTTTGAAAGCGCCATTATCGAAATCACACAATTAATCCACGAAAACGGTGGACAAGTTTACATGGATGGAGCCAACATGAATGCGCAAGTTGGTTTGACCAACCCAGCAACCATTGGAGCTGACGTTTGTCACTTGAACCTTCACAAAACATTCGCTATCCCTCACGGTGGTGGTGGACCAGGTGTAGGACCTATTTGTGTGGCTAAACACTTAGTACCATTCTTACCATCAAACCCAGTTATCCCAACAGGTGGAGAAAACGCCATTACAGGTATTTCTGCAGCACCTTGGGGATCGGCATTAGTATGTTTAATCTCTTACGGATACATCACTATGCTAGGTGCCGACGGTTTGAAAGAATCTACAGAACACGCCATATTGAACGCCAATTACATCAAAGAAAAATTAAACGGTCACTACGATACGTTATATTCTGGAGAAATGGGTCGTGCAGCACACGAAATGATTTTGGAATGTCGTCCTTTCAAACAAAAAGGAATCGAAGTTACTGATATCGCCAAACGTTTAATGGATTATGGTTTCCACGCTCCTACCGTTTCTTTCCCAGTGGCAGGAACCTTGATGATCGAACCAACCGAAAGTGAAAACCTTGAAGAATTAGACCGTTTTTGTGATGCTATGATTGCCATTCGTAAAGAAATCGAAGCTGCTTCTATTGATGACAGCAACAATGTCTTGAAAAATTCTCCTCATACATTAGCCATGCTTACTGCCGAAACTTGGGATTTCCCATACAGCAGAGAACAAGCCGCTTTCCCACTAGACTACATCGCCGAAAACAAATTCTGGCCTACCGTTCGTAGAGCCGATGATGCTTACGGAGACAGAAACCTAGTGTGTAGCTGTGCGCCAATCGAGGCTTACATGGAAAGCTAAGAAATTTTAGATTGCAGTCCCGATAGCTATCGGGATTAGATTGCAGATTACACAAAACCCTTTCGATTTCAAAAATCGAAAGGGTTTTTCATTATTATTAGAATCCTAAAAAGAATAAGGAGCAGACGTCTTCGGGTTTTCATCATGATTCCTCCTGCTGTCCACTGTATCTTTTTTCCTTAGACCTGACGGGTTTCAAAAACCCGTCAGGTCTAAGGAAAAAAGGATGCCGTTCCCATCAGGGCTAAACGACCTATTTATTTTTTCATAAAATATTTTCCAAAAAAAACTTAGCAATTTCAAACAAAATCACACTTTAAATTATGAAATCGCAATGACAAAAGCTGTCTCAAACACCAATGAAGATCTGGCGATACCATATTCCTATAAAAAATAAATATTATCTACATATGAAAACTATTTATTTAAAATCAAATGACATTTATCCTTTTAAAACAAAGAATTAACTTTTTAACAAAAAACATTCTCTTTGTTATTTAGAACAATTTTAAAAATAATACGCATGATTTAATAATATTCAATAAAAAATATTCAATATTTTTACAATATATTTGATATTCTGCAATTATATGCATGCATAATAAATATTTTACCTTTTATACATTTTTTATAATTAATTTAGCCGATATATATCTGGAATTTATCAAAATGAAAATAAAAATAAGTGGAATAGGAAGTTATATTCCTGAGAAAAAAATAAGCAACACCGACTTTAGCGAACATGTTTTTTTAAACGAAGATGGTTCTCCATTGGCGCACCCAAACGAAGTCATAATTAATAAATTCAAAGGCATTACGGGTATCGAAAAAAGGAGGTATGCCGAGGACGAGTATACTGCATCAGACTTGGCTTTTTTTGCTGCTCAAAAAGCAATAGAGAATGCAGGTATAGATCCAGAAACCCTAGACTATATTATTTTTGCTCACAATTTTGGCGATGTGAAATTTGGTACAACCCAATCGGATATTATTCCAAGCTTAGCCACAAGAGTCAAACATAAATTACAGATAAAAAACCCAAAATGTGTCGCTTACGACATTCTTTTTGGTTGCCCAGGTTGGATTGAAGGCGTATTGCAAGCCAATGCTTTCATAAAATCAGGCATGGCCAAAAAATGCCTTGTCATAGGTGGAGAAACCTTATCTCGCGTAGTCGATGACCACGACAGAGACTCCATGATCTATTCTGATGGAGCTGGCGCTTCGGTTATAGAAGCCTCTGACGATGAGACTGGAATGCTATCCTATGAAAGCGCAACTTATGCTGCTGAAGAAGCGAATTTCCTTTACTTCGGAAAATCATACAATCCGGAGTTAAATCCAGACACTAAGTACATCAAAATGTATGGTCGTAAAATTTACGAATTTGCCTTAAGCCAAGTTCCCACAGCCATGAAAAGCTGTTTAGACCAAAGCGGTATTGCTATTGAAGACGTCAAAAAAATACTTATTCATCAAGCCAACGAAAAAATGGATGAAGCTATCATTCATCGTTTTTACAAATTATACGGACAAACCCCTCCCAAAAACATTATGCCCATGAGCATACATGAACTAGGAAACAGTAGTGTAGCAACGGTACCAACTCTTTACGACCTCCTTATTCGAGGAGAAATTCAAGATCAGGAAATCAATAAAGGCGATGTCGTTATATTTGCTTCGGTAGGAGCAGGAATGAATATCAATGCCTTTGTATACCGATATTAGTAGTTTATAAAATAATAGATTATCCTATTTCAAACCCGCAACACTAAATAAATTTTAGAGTTACGGGTTTGTCTTTTCTTGGATTCAAATATAAAAAGCGTAGTAATACCGTTTAATGCATTTTAACTATATTTGTATTGTTGTAAATACTTTGCAAAGAATGTAGGAGCAAAAAATAAGAGACATAAGAGAAGCTAAAGGGATGACCCAAAAAGAAGCGACTCAAACAAACTCTTTCGAGTGCTTTGTCACTTTAAAATAACATTATGTACGCAACATATCATTTATCGTCAGCGAAGAACTAACAACAGATATTTTAGAAGCTATAAAAGCTAATTTTAAATCTAAACCTATTGTGATTACTGTAGAAGAAGAAATGGACACAACTACTTATCTGATGTCTAGTCCTGCCAATAAAAACATCCTCAAAAAATCAATTGAGCAAGACAAAAAAGGAGAGCACATTGTAGTAAAACTCTAATTTATGCGAGATTATCTCTTTACTCCTGTAGCTTTTGAGCAATACAACGAATGGCAAACAGAAAATAAACAAGTGTTTTACCAAACTCAAAAAACTAATTAAAGAAAGTGCCAGAACCCCTTTTGAAGGTACAGGAAAACCCGAACCCTTAAAACACAGCTTAACCGGCCCTTGGTCTCGTAGAATAAATCTTGAACACCGACTTGTTTATGAAGTTGTACAAGAAACTGTTTTAATTTACTCCGCTAAAGGTCATTATAACTAAAAAACCTCGCTAATTTGCGAGGTTTTTTTTTAGTTATAATTCTAAAAATATTCACGGAAAAAGTCGGGAGACTTTTATTACGTTTGCGGAGCGAGCACGGTTTAAAAAACCACACTATCGTTAAAGAAATATCCGAGCAGTCTGATTTAGAAATCTGTACTATTGTGATTTATTTTAAATGGCTCACTGCATCTTCTTAAACATTCATATTTTTCCCTATCTAAATCCCTCCTACTTAAACCTTCATACAGACAATTAAAATCTAAATATTCAACTTTATAATTTTTAAAGAAAGTAGAATTTTTAAGTTTTATAAAATTACTATTAAGATATTCCTCTTTAAAGTCTGATAAAAACCCAAAAAAATCATTAGCATCAAAGCCACTTAGACGATAGCTTGCACCAGTATTTGTATTAACTGCTAAAACATAGTAACAATTCATCATTGTTTCTAATAATAAATACCGACTCTCTTTACCGACTAATATTTTATCGTACACGATGTTATTTTCTGTTATTTTAAAAAATTGATATTGATTTTCTAAGACGCCAGAAAGTTTATTATTAATTTTTAGAGTATCAATTTTAATGTTAAAAACTTCTTTAAACTTTTTATATAATGAATCATTTTTACTTACCGAATAATCCATATTTCTAAAAATTGTGTTTTTTTTATTTAAAAACAATTGCATTTTAAAAATGTCTTCTATATTATTTTTAGATTGTCCACATAAATTATTTATACTTATGAAACAAAAAAGCAATACAGTTAATTTCTTAATCATGGCTTCATAGTTTTTTGTAATAGAATAAATCTTTCTTGAAAATCCATAGCCGATTTTGCAAATAAGGTATTCCTATTTTCAGGATTTTGACAACTTGGCTGAGGCCCATTATTATACTTATAGTCATACATAGCAGTATTAAACGAAATTATGCTTTCCCTAGGATTTTGAGCCATACCAAATGCATGTCCAAACTCATGGGCTATTCTCGTACCCCGTGAAGATTTTATACTACCGTCATAAGTAATATTTATATTACCGCTTCCCGTAAATTCGTTGGTTTGCATATTTACATTACCTGTAGTTGATGCACCACCCGAGTTAGGCGAAACATATCCGAACTTAACTACAACATCAATTTTAGTACCAGTAAATCCATTTTCAAGGTTGTTTACTTTTGCAAAGCCTTCAGGGTCGACACTCTTATACTCATCAATAGTATTTTGCGTTTCTTGATATTTTGCGTCAACATCATTAAATTTTGATTCTGCTGATTCCAATCCGCTTTTATCCGATTTGTATTGTTTAAATTCTTTATTTGATTCAAAATCGCCTCGTTTCATATCTCTGCCTGAATATTTGCTATTGAATTCACTTTGTTTACTATTCTTTTTATTTAAAGCTTCATCTCTGGATTTTTGATAACCATTTATGACCTCTTTTCCATCAGGGTCGATAAAGAATACTGGATTATTCATACAGTAATTATATGGCGACCATCGTCTAGATGTTTCTGCCAGTGGGTCAATATTCATCCAACGTCCTAAAGCAGGATCATAATTTCTTGCCCCGTAGTCATACCAATTAATCCCTAGCTCGTCCTGCAGTTCTTTTCCGTTGTATTTATATTTTTGAGCCGGATTAGTGGAAGTGATTACAGAATTATACCCCACATGTTTCATGCCGAACCCGTAAAAATGGCTCTCCTCAATAATCTCAGAATCGGCAATGACTCCGTCATTATTCGCATCGCTGTAACTCAATCTCACATTCCCTATATGATCCTTGAATTGCCATACATATCGAAAAGAACTTCCATTCGGTTCCGCATATCCTTCCGCTGTTGAAAAAAACTGCAACACAGAATTTTTATATTGAAAATCACCTAGATAATCCGTTACTGTGGTACTGGCAGGAGTTTTTACTGTTACCGTTTTCTGTACCTTCTGACCTTTTGCATCGTAAATAAACGAAAAACTTCCCGTAGTTCCAAAAGTTATTTTTACCGGCAAGTTCAAATGATTGTAAACTATCTCCGTAATGTTTTTATTCTTGTCGGTGATAAGGTTTCCATTTAAATCATATGTGTAATCGTCGCCGGTGTTGTTAAAATCATTAAAACCGCTGGTGTTGTTGGACACATCAGCAACTTTTGAAAGTTGATTCGAGTTTGCAGGATACGTATAAGCAAGATTATCAATCACATTTGCGGGCAAAGCGCCGTCTATATCGCCGTTCCGAAGCAATGACAGGATGTTACCGTTTTTGTCATAAGTCAGATTCTCATCGTACGATTTGGGAACGGGATTGGCATTGCCCGGCTTTTGATAGATGGATTCGCTGAGCCTGTTTAAATTGTCATATTTATAACCATATTTTCTTTGCACATTATCACTTGCAGTTCTCCAATAGGTTTCGGATATGTTGCCGTTGTAGAGTGGTGTTCCCGTATAGCCCATTTGGTTCTCAACCGTGTTGTAATTGATTTTAAACCCAAACAAATCTTTTTCGGTAGTATTCAAAACTAATTTATTAGTCGGGTCGTTATTTATCCCCGTAAGCCAACCTCTGATATTATAGGTGTAATCTACTTTTTGCAAAGGAAAACTATTACTACCGCCTACTTTTTTACTTGTCAATTGTCCCAATTCATCATAAATATTGGCTGCCAACAGCTGGATTGTCCCGCCGTTTATCTGGTGGGTATGGGTAAGCAAGCGGTCTTGCGGCGAATACGTAAATACTTCTTTTACCACTAATTCAGCATCCCCAGTGGTGCGTTTGTGTTTGCTTATGGTGTATTGCAATTGCCCCGAAAATGCATCCAATTTACTATCGGTATTGGTATAGCCGCCCAAATAGTTGGTCACTTCACTGCGAATAGGTCTTGCTTTGGCATCATAAAAAATAGCAGCTGTTTCTCCCAAAGTTGCCGAGGCTGTGGTTACAACTCTTGTCCAAGATCCTGTGGCAAGCGTTTTGGTATTTGCCAAAACATTTTGCCCCTCTATCGTTGAGGGAATAGCAGGAACGTTTGGAAATACGTAATTATCATAATAATTGACCGTTAGAAGCTTGATACTCTTTGGTTCAACGTCATTGGTATAAAAAGCAGCAATCCCGTCTATCGCTCCCGAAGTTTGTTTGGTCTCAAACAAAACCGCCGCACTATTTTGCGTGTCCTGCAGTGATTTTCGAGTATACGAATTAGAAACGTAGTTGTACCAACCCGTATAAATGGGTCTGCTAAACGCGTCGTATTTGGTAATCAACCAACCCACAGCGGTATCATCTTTGAATGGAGAGAAAGCAGGTCCAGTAGCCACCGGACGGTCAAGTTTGTCATAAACAATAAACTCCCATTGCTTGCCCGGTAGTTTCTTCTCGGCAAGGCGGTTGCGATTATCGTATTTGTACTGATAGCACAAACCGTCTAATTGTCCTGCCGCATTAGTAAACATTGGAGGCAAAACATAAGTTAGGTTTCCGTAACTATCATAAACGTAGTACGTATCGTGTTTTGTCTTCGATTCATACGTTCGTTTCAAAATAACCTGCCCTTCTTTGCTTTTAAATTCTACAGTTGACCCCGAAGATTCTGTTGGACTTGCAGCCGAATTCTCATCGTAAGTAATGGTTTTATACAATTGATTGGCTTCATAATTTCCTGCATCCGAAAAGGAAATATCATATAAGCCCGATCCGGCATTCCAAGTGGTAGTTGCTTTGTATAATTTTACCTCTGTACCTGTATTGGTTTGATAATCGAGTTTTATTTCGTGGCCTGCATTCATAGCCCAATCAGTTCCTGGAGCGGCTTGTTTTAACACTCTATTGAGCGGAGAGGATTCTAATTTTTTCTCTGAAAAGGGATTTGATGTGTTGTCATATTTATCTGTTCTATAAAAATTAACGGTATTGTCTGCGGCATTTACATCATATACCATATTGGTTGCTGTGCTAGCAAATGGCAAATAATCTTTAGTTTGTCTCCCAAAATCATCATAGCCAATATGTGTTATAATATCTTTTCCCGAATCAGACTGCTGATTAGCAATTTGTTGCATGGGTCTGCCCAGTCCGTCAAAATAGGTTATGTTTACCTGAGCTTCGAGAGGTGATGCATTGACATAAACGGTTGTTCTCGCTTTTTTATAATTAGCACCTATAATATAGTTTTGATCTAGAGATGGTGCTTTTATACTTTCACAATCGTTGCCTGTACCACGTATATTAGGACATAAATCAGTATTGTTAAGCACATAATTCCCATCTGGATTGCCACATTGTTGCACAAAACTAGAAGGATCACCAAAACCATCCCCATCCATATCGGCATACCATCTGGTATTGGGATTTACAGCTGCTTTACCGTCATCACAGTCGGTATTGTTATTAACATAACCTGTTGGTTTTGCACTATAATACAAACTTACTGATGGGTTCCCAAAAGCATCTCCATCGGTATCTTGATAAAAATATTGAGGCGCTATATTGGTAATATTTACCGTAGTGTCATTATAATCGGAACTATTGTTTACATATCCTGTTGGTTTTACGCTGTAGTACAAGGTAACACTTGGATTTCCAAAAGTATCGCCATCAGCATCTCTATAGAATGTTTGTGGTGCGATATTGGTAATATTTACGGTTGTGTCATTGTAATCGGAATTATTAGCTACATAACCTGCTGGTTTTACGCTGTAGTATATGCTAACATTTGGATTTCCAAAAGTATCACCATCGGCATCTTGATAAAATGTTTGTGGTGCGATATTGGTAATATTTGCTGTCGTATCGTTATAATCACTTGCATTTCGTACATAACCTGCAGGTTGGGTACAGCCTGTAGCGGTGGGTGTACTCGTTCCATAGCCATCTCCATCGGCATCACGATACCAAACTGTATTGGGATTTAAGGATGCATCTCCATCGTTACAATCACTCGCATTTCGAAGATAACCCGCTGGTTGAGTACATTGCAATTTTGTGATTGCACTAGTTCCATAACTATCCGAATCAGCATCTCGATACCAAGCCGTATTGGGATTTAATGTTGCATCGACATCATTACAGTCGGCATTATTAGCAACATAGCCTACTGGTTTTATACTATAATACAAACTTACTCCTGGATTACCAAAAGTATCATTATCATTATCTTGATAAAAATATTGAGGAGGAATATTTGTAATATTTTTAGTTGTGTCATCGTAATCATTATTATTAGTAACGTAATTCGGTTTCGGTCTTTTAAGACTCATAATTGGCTCCTCATTTGAAACGCCGTACCCGTCTCTATCTTTATCAATATACCATTCGTAAATACCATCTTGTGGAGGCGCACTAGCTTCAGCTTGATTATTCGTCTTTGTTTGTGCATTTCCAAAAGGAACAATCATAACTATAGCAAAACAAACTAATATTTTTTTTATCATTTTAGATTAGTTTTTATAATGATATTGATTTTCAGACAGTATGTTCCCCTGTGCATCTTTCACCAATTTCAAACGGTTGAATTCATCGTATTCGTAAGTAGTGGTTTGCCCTTTGGGATCGGTAATGGTTTTTATTCCTACCAAGGGAATGTAGGTATATGTCGTTATCATTGCGTTGGGTAAATTATTTCTAAAAACATTTTCATCTATAGCGTATTGTACAATTGCTTGGGCATAAGTTGCATTCTCTATCTTGGCTATTGGTTGAGTTTGATTATATCCCCAGATTATGGCTACTGGCGATCCACTCTCCGGTGTATATTGCAAGATGTTCCCTTTGTTATCGTATTGATCGTAGGTTATTTTTTTGTCTATAATATTAACAATATCTCCTACTCCTTTTTTTGCATATACAAACTTGGGTAACAATAGATTGTCCGCTGTTTTGGTGTACTCTGTTTTTTGTTCTGACAACTTTACTCCATTATAACTTCGTGTATCCAAAAGTATTCCGATCATATTTTTAGCAATTAATTCATTTCGGACTGATTCGCTAGCCATTTCATAATCTTGGGCATATAAATATTTAGTTTCCAAAGTTTCTCTTTTTGAGTTGGTTGATTTTTGACTTTTAAGAAAACCTGAACTTAAATTATAATTATACTCCGTAGTTTGAACAATTGAATCCCCTTTGAAGTAACTTTTATTTTCTTCTTTCTGTAACTTATAATTTCTCGCCCTGTGTGTCATTCCGCCTTCTCTAAAGCTATTCAAAGGAATTGGGATTGAATAAACACAGGCTCCTCCTGTAGTAGGACTATTTTGCCATCTTGTTTCTAAAATATATTTAGCCTCTAAAGAGTAAACATATTTAGAAGGGTCTGGTGATTTATCCAGTAAATAATTGCTTTTACTTTTAGACAGCACATTGTTTGACTGATCTTTTACTATTTCACTGTCCAAAAGACCAATATTCAATAATTGTCCTTCGTTTGGGGTCACTACGTTTTTCCCTAAATAAGAAGACACAGTTTTCCCATTAGTGTTTGAACCAAAAATATTATATTTCTCTACTTTTTTGTATAAAACAGGACTTCCTCTATATTCTGACAATGGATAAACACTATTGAATGTATAAAATTCACTTTTATTATAAACTCCCCCTAAGCATTCCCTTCTATCATCAGTAAATGATCCTGAATAAAATTTTGGTTTCTGGAGCATTAACCCTGTACTTTTCCCGTTTTGCGTAAAATTGTAAACAGTCGTTATACACTTGCCGTTATAATCACAATTTTGAACTTGCTTTACTCTAATACCTCCAACAGGCTCATCAAAAAAATCTGGATACTCTACTACTTTTATTTGTATTGAAGCATTTATTCCTAATGTTGAAGTTGCTTTCAAATGATAGGTTCCTACTTTGCTGATTAAAATCTGTTTTTTGGTTCCACTTTTAGACATTTTAGGATCTGACCATTTCTGGTCCCAATACCAACTTTTATTTTCTATAAATATTGGATCATCTTCTTTTTCATCTAAAAATAATGATATTCTTGACTCTCTTTCATAAGGTTCTTTATCTACAGTATTATTCACTAAATTATAATTCAAGTCAATATAACATGGCACTGTATTTACTACAAATGTTTTTTCGTCAGTACCTCCACTTAAATAACTTGTTCTTGCAGAATAATTAGAATATATGGCTGCATCGGGATGGTAAGGTAAACCATAAGGTACTCCTCCAAAAGCGGCCATATTTGGCTCATAATCAATCAATGAATATCCTTTTGTTTGATATGTTATTTTTTTTAAACTGCCAATCTTAACACTTGCAAAATCTGGCTTTATACTAGGATTAAAGAAAGGGTCTGTTGCATTAGTTGCTCTCAAAGCTTTACTATTATAATAACCCCAAAGATCCTTCTTGAAATAAGAATCATATATATCTTGAAATATTGGATAATTAACAGCCATATCATATTCCATTTGGTTAGTAATAGCTCCATTACAACTTACACTTAGAAGATTACTTCTTCTACCTACCCAACCAGAATACGAAAAAACAAAATTCTTAATTTCCTTATTTTCATTATTCTTGACAATTAAACTATTAATAACACAAATTCCTGACTCTATTGGGTTATATTTATACTTTATCTCAATAGAATATTTGTCTGATACTATTTTTTTTAAATTTATATTGTTAATAGCTATTGTTGTTTCGTTCGTCTCTAAACTTCCAGAAGAGTTAGGGTTTCCATATTGATCTAATGTTTTTATTAAAGTTTCATTAATATAATTTTCATTTAACAAATTAGCATTTTCATATTGAAATATGATTTTATTACTAGTATTTGGAAAATTAATTTCTGTTACCAAATACCCCGAAGCATAACCATATGAATTATCTCCTTGCCCTTTATCAGCACTAATAATCAAATCAAACACATAATTAATCCCTTGGTCATCAACCAATATAAAACCATCATTTTGCGTACGAGTAATTTTATAATTTTCATTTTTTAAAAATACAGGATTCCCATTTTTATCTAAATAAAAGCTACTATTTATATTCCCAATATTTATAGAATACTTATCAGGTTCTCCGTCAATATATCCATCTGAGATTCTCTTTAGTAATTCTGAAATGCGATTTACTCCATTTGACGAATTTTTATCATAAGGAGGCTTTACGTTTAAATAATCATCAATTATTTTTTTGTCTTGTTCGTGATGATAGTCGTCCAATCCGTTTACTGTATGTAATATTGAACCTCCAATATTAAAAGTCCAACCTACACCTGCGTGCCCAGGAGTTTCATCAAATAATAATCCAGAATAATTGTACGACAGATTAATGGGCATAGTAAAATTCCCTTCTTGAATTTCAAATATTGGAATTGTGTAGTTTATTCTACCTGTAGAAATATCAATTGGTATCTCGCCTACCTTACTCATGGCCGCAACCTGAGGAGACGCTGTAGTTATATTCGGGATATATTGTTTACTAGGATTTGTAGGGTCTTGAGCTTTTGCTAATAATGTATTTAGCATTAGAATAATTAAAAAAAAAGAATATTTGGTCATTATATGGGGCTTCATCTGTTTTGTATGTTTATTTATTACTTGCCTTAATCAATTTCACCCCATCAGTACGCACATTGGTCTTTATACTTACCACATAAACCCCTTCTGGATAATTGCTTAAATCAATAGGAACCGTTCTGCTACCTATTTCAAAATGCTGTAATTGTCGTCCCGTAATATCGTAGAGTGATGCCGTTCCTTGCTCAAAATCATAACCAACTATTATATTGGTAAAAGTTCTCACAGGATTTGGGATTGCCTCTATATGGGCTTTTATTTCTTCAGGTTTTTGTTTGTCTTTCAGTTTTACAACCCAAAAATCATTGCCACCAATAGTTGAGTTTTTATCTTGGGAGGATTTAGAATTAGAAGTTCCTGCCAGCAAATAACCTCCATCTCTGGTTTCTATGAGTTTCCTTAAAATATCTTCTCCTTTGCTACCTACAGTCTTTTTCCAGAGTTCTTCGCCAGTATCGCTAATCTTTAAAGCAATATAATCGTTAATCCCTTCCTTGTCACCACTCACTTTCAATTGCAAACCTCCTTTAATTCCTTGATCGCTTTCACTTTGTGCGTAACCACCAATCAGGAATGTATGATCTTCATTTTCTACCATAGAAGTCAAAATATCTACTTTACCAAAATCGTAGGTTTTACTCCAAACTACTTCTCCTTTTTCGTTCATTTTCAACACCCAATAATCGGTTCCGCTACTAACATTGCCTCCCATAAGAGTAAGAGGTGTTGTACTGTTTGAATTTCCTCCTGCTATATAGCCTCCATCTTTGGTTTGATGAATCACATACAACTGATTGTCTCCATTACCCCCGTATGTTTTTTGCCATTCTATTTTGCCCAAATTGTCAATTTTCAAAATCCAGTAATCGCCAATTCCATTATTAGCTTCTGTCTTATCCCCAGAACGAGAAGAATTAGAATACCCACCCATGATGTATCCACCATCTGTGGTTTGTTCCATGCTTCTTAGTACATCTGCATATTCTCCGCCATATGTTTTTTGCCACTGTACAGCCCCAGTATTATCCAGCTTTACAATCCAGTAATCCATGTTGCCTCTACATTTTTCGGTCTTACCCGCTAAATCGGGTTTCCCGTCAAATCCTTTATTTTCACTCCCATCACTATTGAAATTGCTATTACCATTGAAATTGTCATTGTTTACTGTACTACTGGATGAACCTCCCAGCATATAGCCCCCATCTTTAGTTTGAAAAGCACACAGCAATTCATCTTGACCACTGCCTCCAATTGTCTTTTGCCATTGTTCTTCTCCTTTGGCATTTAGTTTTATGACCCAAAAATCAGTAATGCCTTTGCAATTTTCTTTTTTGTCTCCCATTGTTCCCCCTTTCTCGGAGGCTGAGCTTGTCGAAGCAGGGCTACTGTTTGATGTTCCAGCCAAAATAAAACCGCCATCCTTGGTGTTTTTGATACTTTGAAGTAAATCAAATCCACTGCCTCCCAGGCTTTTCTGCCAATCAAGATCGCCTTTCTCATTCATTTTCCAAACCCAATAATCCAAATCGCCATGATTATTCTCGGTTTTATTTCCTGTTTTTTCAGACAGGGAACTTCCTGCCAAAATAAATCCATAATCGGCCGTGGGTTGTGCATCAAAAAGATAATCGGCATGTAGTCCTCCGTATGATTTTTCCCAAAGGATATCTTGGGATTGGGTAAGACAAGAATAAAAAAGTAACAGTAGAAGTAATTTTATTTTCATAGAGTTAAATTAGAACAACAATAGATTAAAATTGGTTTTTTGTTAATTCTGTAAAAATTTACATTATATATATGTTAAGCTTTTATAGAATTGTGCAATATTAAGATTACTTTTTATTCTGCACAATACCCACTTTTAGTGATATTTGAAGTTTTTTTGAAATAATTACTTTATATCATTTTTTACAATCTGAGAAATTATACGATTTAATACCAAACCCAAATATTACTGGACAAATTATAATTTACAAACGGTATAAGAAACAGAATCTTTATATTTGCAAACTTTAAGTAAATGTTTCAAAATAACTCATACAATTTATCTCGTTCTTTTTCCCTTTTTCTTCGTTAAAAAATATTTCAATAGCCAAACTATTCAAAGATTTTTCACCTTGAAAAAGACCAAAATAACATCGCCAAATTTTGTATGCTTTATTTCAAAACCTTTACTAAAGCGAACGCAATAGTTAAAATAAAAAAACATGTACGAAAAAACATTTCCAAATAAAAGATTCAAACATACTTTAGAATTTTTAAGAAAACACATCTCAACCTCGGAAACCATATTAGATTTAGGTGTCGAAAATCCCTTTTCTAAAATCATGAAAGAAGAAGGCTATACGGTAAAAAATACTACTGGAGAAGATTTAGACGTGAATCAAAGTGTTTTTTCCCAAGGGAAACAAGACGTAGTAACCGCTTTTGAAATTTTCGAACATTTACTCAACCCCTACACTATTTTAAAAGAAATAAAATCAGATAAATTGCTAATATCAATTCCTTTGCGTCTTTGGTTTTCTTCTGCCTATCGTAGCAAAACTGATATGTGGGACAGGCATTATCACGAGTTTGAAGATTGGCAATTGGATTGGTTATTAGAAAAAACTGGCTGGAAAATCATTGCTAAAGAGAAATTTACACATCCCGTTAAAAAAATTGGATTTCGTCCATTATTACGTTTTTTTACCCCGAGGTATTATATTGTTTATGCTGAAAGGAGCCCCCTAACCCCCGAAGGGGGAACAAAATAAACAGATAAACAATATATTTATAATGAGCAATCCTAATATACAAAATTCAACAAACTCCCCCTTCGGGGGTTGGGGGGCTTACTACATAGTTATCCCCGCCTATAACGAAGAAGCTTTTATTGCTTTGACTTTGCAATCCTTAGTGTCACAAACTGTTTTACCCAAAAAAGTAGTGGTTGTCAATGATAATTCTACGGATAAAACTGCCGAAATTGTTTTGGCTTTCGCCAAAGACAATCCGTTTATTACTTTAGTCAACAAAACGTCTGAAGCGATTCATTTACCTGGAAGCAAGGTCATTCAAGCTTTTCACAAAGGGTTTGAAACTTTGGATGATAATTATGATGTCATTGTAAAACTAGACGGCGATTTAATCATTCCAAACAATTACTTTGAGACCATATTAAACATTTTCAAAAACGACCCTACGGTTGGTATGGCTGGAGGTTTCGCCTATGTAGAAAAAAATGGAGAGTGGGTACTGGAAAACTTAACTGATAAAGATCACATTCGAGGTGCCTTTAAAGCCTATAGAAAGGAATGTTTTCTTCAAATAGGCAATTTAAAACCCGCAATGGGATGGGACACTGTCGATGAATTACTCTCAAAATTTTACAATTGGAAAGTAGTTACAGACGCATCCTTAATCATCAAACACCTAAAACCCACTGGTGCCAATTACAATAAAGCGGCACGTTACAAACAGGGAGAATCGTTTTACACCTTGGGTTACGGTTTTTTTATAACGACTATTTCATCCGCTAAATTAGCCATGATGAAAAAGAAACCGCTTCTTTTCTTTGATTACATTCAAGGTTTCTGGAAAGCTAAAAAAGTCAAAACTCCTTTATTAGTTACCAAAGAACAAGCCCATTTCATCAGAAATTATCGTTTGAAAAAAATGAAAGAGAAATTGTTTTAATATTTTACTCCTCTGTAATTAAAAACAAAATCTAAAATTCCAACAAAATACAGTATTTTTGCACACCTGTATTCTTTTCTGAATACTGCAAACTGTAAACTGAATACTTAAAAAAATGATGCTTATTCGCTATACCTCCCAAATTGGGAAATATTTTTTGATGTGGAAAGAGATTTTCAAAAAACCAACAAAATGGTCCGTAATGAAAGGTCTTATTTTCAAAGAAGTAGATGACTTGATTATTGACTCATTAGGAATTGTCGCTTTTATTTCTTTCTTTGTTGGTGGAGTTGTTGCCATTCAAACCGCTTTAAACCTAACCAATTCATTTATCCCAAAATACCTCATCGGATTTGCAACAAGACAATCCATGATTTTAGAATTTGCCCCTACCTTTATGTCCATCGTTATGGCTGGAAAAATGGGCTCATTTATTACCTCAAGTATCGGATCTATGCGTGTTACTGAACAAATTGACGCACTCGAAGTAATGGGAGTAAACTCATTGAATTATCTGGTTTTTCCAAAAATAATTGCTTTAATGTTGTATCCTTTCTTGGTAGGAATCAGTATGTTTTTAGGAATTCTTGGTGGATATGTTGCCACTGTATATGGTGGTTTTGGAGCAAGTACTGATTTTATCGATGGTTTACAGAGAGATTTTATCACTTTTCATGTATTTTATGCTTTTCTAAAAACCTTCATCTTCGGAATGTTTTTGGCCACAATACCTTCTTTTCATGGCTTTTACATGAAAGGCGGAGCGCTAGAGGTGGGTAAAGCAAGTACTGTTGCATTTGTTTGGACATCTGTAACCATTATTTTGATGAATTACATATTAACGCAATTACTTTTAACGCAATGATCGAAATAAAAAACATAGAAAAATCATTTGGCGACGTCAAAATTCTAAAAGGGGTTTCCTGTGTTTTTGAAGCAGGTAAAACCAATTTGATTATTGGCCAAAGTGGATCGGGAAAAACGGTTTTATTAAAATCACTATTAGGAATTCATACCCCCGAAGTAGGAACCATTTCTTTTGATGGTCGAATCTATTCCGAATTGAACGCCGATGAAAAACGAGAAATACGCACTGAAATTGGAATGCTTTTTCAAGGCAGCGCCCTTTTTGACAGTATGACCGTTGCCGAAAACGTAGGCTTTCCATTGAAAATGTTCACTAATGATAGTAATTCCAAAATTCAAGATCGAGTAGATTTCGTTCTAAAAAGAGTAAACCTGGTAGGTGCCCATAAAAAATTACCTTCGGAGATTTCTGGTGGTATGCAAAAAAGGGTTGCCATTGCCCGCGCCATTGTAAACAACCCAAAATATTTGTTTTGTGATGAGCCCAATTCTGGATTAGATCCCAATACTGCCATATTGATTGACAACCTCATCAAAGAAATCACCGAAGAATACAATATCACTACGGTGGTAAACACCCATGACATGAACTCGGTAATGGAAATAGGTGATAATATTTTATTTCTAAAAAATGGCGTCAAAGCCTGGGAAGGAACCAACGAAGAGATTTTCGTAACCGATAACGAGGCTATTGTAGAGTTTGTTTATTCATCCAACTTATTTAAGAAAGTTAGAGAAGCTTATTTAAAAGGGTAATCACTAAAAAAAGAGTAACTATTCAGCCTAACAAAAATTTTACACGAATTTCACGAATTAACACGAATTCAGGATCAAAATTGAATCTAATTTCACAAAAAAAACAATTTCACAATGCAATTTGTGCAAATTTGTGTAATTCGTGTCTGTTTTTCTTTAAATCCTACGTTAATTTGGTGTAGGCTGCATAGTAACAAAAAAGAAAAAGGTAGAAATCGTTTTAAAAAACATTTCTACCTTTTTTTATTAAGACATACTCAACTATTTCTTCCGAAAAAGTATTTAAAATTTGGTTGTCAGGAACCGCTTTTTTATTTTTATAGGAAAACATTTCTTCATAGCGGTTTCAACTGAGAAACGATACCTTTTATTTCTTGTTCCTTACTTTTTGGGTAAATCAACAAAATAGAGTCTTTATCCACAATAATATAATCATCCAGGCCATCAACAACGACTTGCTTTCCTACGGCAGTTCTAATGATGTTATTTGAAGCATTTTGTAATAATACTGATGCGTTTACCACTGCATTATTATTGTCGTCTTTTGGTAATTTTTCATGTAATGAACCCCAAGTCCCTAAGTCATTCCAATCAAAAGTTGCTGGGAGCACATACACATTTTTGGCGTTTTCCATTATGGCATAATCTATAGAAATATTGGCCGCTTTGGGGTAATTCTCTTGAATAAAAGCACTTTCTTTATTGGAATTATACACCTCGTACCCTTCCATAAAAAGGGCAAACATTTCGGGCTGGAATTCTTCAAAAGCCTTCAAAATAGATTGCACGCTCCAAATAAAAATACCTGCATTCCACAAATAATTTCTACTTTGAATAAATCGTCTGGCAGTTTTAAAATCTGGCTTTTCTCTAAATTGAACCACTTTTTTTATAGAACGGCTATCCAATTTATCAAATTCAATATAGCCATAACCCGTGTTTGGAGCCGTGGGTAAAATCCCTAGAGTCATCAAGGTTTCTTCTCTTTCGCATAAATCGAAAGAACGCTGCAAATTGGCCACAAACTGCATTTCATCTTCAATCCAGTGATCGCTTGGCGCGACAACCATGACTGCATTTGGGTTTAATTTTTTAATTTTTAAGGAAGCATACAAAATACAAGCTGCCGTATTTCTCATTGCAGGTTCTAAGACAATTTGCTCTTGTTTCACCATTGGCAATTGTTCTAGAATTAAATCATTGTAACTCTCATGAGTCAGAATCAAAATATTTTCTTTCGGAATAATTTGTGATAACCGACTGAACGTTTTTTGAATCAATGTTTCACCAGAACCCAACATATCATGAAACTGCTTCGGAAATTCTCTTGTACTCACTGGCCAAAATCGAGAACCGATTCCGCCTGCCATTAATATTGCGTAATAATTTTTGTTCATTTTTATATTTTTTGTTTGCTTTTAAAGCAAATCTTAATTTACGTTTAAATTTCTGCACCTTATGGAGTGGGTTTCCATAAATCGTTTAAAAGTTAGCCACTAACTCCCCCAAATTTCTTTAAATTAAAAAAGAAAAAATTCGTGTGTAATTCGTGTAATTTGTGGCAAAAAAAATTAATCACAAATTTGTGGTAGAACCCCGCATTTAACTAGCCCGGCAACAACTCCACCTCGGCATTTGGGTTAAATAAATACAATCGTCCAGAGCTTACTTCTAAGCATTCGTAGCGCTTGGTTCGTATGGCGATTTTTTTAAAAATCTTTCCATTAGAAATTCTAAAAACGCTTCCATAAGGAATCTCAAAGATAAAGTTTTTATCATTGGGTTTGTCATACTGTTTTAATGCCAATGCTAATGTGGCATCCGTGTCGCTACTTGCTGTAGGATTTCTAAAATGTCTAGCCAACAAAGGCAATAAATCATTCGGAAAAATCTCAGGCCGAATATACGGAACCATCATTCTCTGAAAAGAATGCTTCCATTCCCCACCATGTGGTTTTATGCTTCTGCCAAATTTTTCAAACGCCACCAAATGCGAGATTTCGTGAATCAACGTAATCAAAAACTTGTATTTATTGAGACTCGAATTAACCGTAATTTCATGTTTTCCATTCATCCCTTTTCGATAATCGCCATGACGGGTTTGCCTCTCATTGACAATTTTAAGATGCACCTGATGCGTAACAATCAGTTCAAAAACTGGCTTTACGGCATGTTCTGGTAGATATTTTAAAAGAGTTTCAGGCAATGATTTGGTTTTAGATTTTAGAATTTAGAATGTGTTTTGGGATTTTGCCTTTTGGATTTTAATTCATTACGGATTCGTAGAAGAAACCGGCAATACTTTACCATTAAAATATTTGTTCCCAGTAAGGGTAAAATCATAAATATAATTAGCCATTTCACTTGCAGAAAGTGGCGCCTGGTAGCCTGGAAATGCCTCTTGTAACATTTCGGTTTGAACAGAACCCAAGGCCAAAACATTAAAAGAAATTCCTAGCTCTTTATACTCTTCGGCTAATAATTCAGACAAAGTAATTACAGCTCCTTTGCTAGAACTATAAGCTGCCAGTCCTGCGAACTTAAGGCTTCCCTGCACGCCTCCCATAGAACTAATGGTTACTACATGACTGCCTTTTTGCAAATACGGCAAACAGATTCGGGTCAGATTGGCTACGCCAAAAACATTCACTTTATATATATTTTCGAAATCTTGTTGTGTCGTTTCCAAAAAAGGTCTTAACAACAAACTGCCCGCATTATGGACAACAGCATCAATTCTATCCCAAGTAGCAGATAGAAAATCGGTTACTTGTTGCAACTCTTCTTCGTTGGATAAATCAACAGAAAGACAGCTAATATTTTTATGAGAAAGCAAGACTTCATTTATTTTTCTTGACAAAGCAAGCACCTGATGTCCTGCATTGGCAAACTGCAAAGCCAACTCAAAACCTATTCCTCTACTTGTTCCGGTAATAATAATATTTTTCATAGGGCAAAAATAGTCAAAACAGTTAAAAAACAGTAATTTTAAAATATTAAAAATACATTCGTAACCTTTTCTAAATATCTAGAAAAAGCGAAACTCTATAAATACAAATCAACCGCAGCATACTTTAAATCAAAATAGCAAATATGGACAATGAATTAATAGTTAAGAAAAATTGGTGGAGCAGAAATTGGAAATGGTCTTTACCAACATTGCTGTTTTTACTTTTATTTGGATTTTTTTTATCTTCAACTATAGATGGAAATATAACTGATATTGCTCAAGCGTATTCGGACGATTCACTTTATGAAAAAGCAATTGAGAAAGCAAAAACTAACGAAAGAGTTTTGGAGGTTCTTGGAGCAATAGAACCGATTGATAAATTAGCTATTTTTGAAGGGAATGCGATTTATTCAAACAATAATAATTCAGTAGCGTTATCAATACGAATAAAAGGAAGCAAAGGAAAAGGAAAAATGGACATTTCGGCTGAAAAGAACGGAACAGTATGGGAATATAAAACGATAAACATACGAATTAAGGAACCGAAAGAAGAAATCCAAATCCTAAAAGATACAATTGAAGTGAAATAATACTTAAATATTTAAAAAACGACACTAGACTTTTACTTATTTTTGCAACGAACTAACCCAACTAGAATCCATAAAAATGATTAAAAACATACAATTTGAAGTAGCAAAAAACACAGACATAGAAGGTGTACTGGCATTACAAGGCCTTTATTTGGTGTCTAATATGACTGAAGAAGAAAAAGCTTCCGGATTTGTAACGACTCCTTTTTCTGTTGAGCAACTCCAAGAAGTAATTAGTCAAGAAGGTTTGTTTATTGCCAAAGATGACAACAAAATCATTGCTTATATTTTTGCTGCCAGCTGGGATTATTTCAGTCAATGGGCTATTTTTAATCACATGACCCCAATGCTTCCTGGACTTTCATTCAAAGGTTTTAAACTTACTGCAACCAATACTTTTCAATACGGACCTATTTGTATTGACAAAAAATACAGGGGAAAAGGTTTGATTAATCCTTTCTTTGACTTTATGAGAACCCACCTTTTAAAAAGATTTCCAGTGAGTATTACCTTCATCAACCAAACCAATATACCTTCTCAAAAAGCGCATACAGAAAAACTAAAATGGGCGATTATTGGCGATTTCCAATTCAACAATAACAACTATTTCATTTTGGGGTACGACATGAACCAATCATCTATCGAATAGTTTTCTTCAGATACTTTTTATAGACTTTTAAAGTTTGAAAGAAAGCCAAGACTACAAAAAACAGCGGAATAACAATTGGAATAATCCATTTTGAATAATCCAATATTTTTTGGGATAAAGAATCCAACAGAACTATGACCGCTAGCATTCCAAAAAAAGTCCCAACTAAAGTCCCAAAAATATAATGAAATTTAAGTTTACGGCCTAAGCTTATATATTTAGCATTCATTAAATACAAATTCCAGGCCATCCAAAATGGTATTTGAAGAAAATTCAATCCGCACAATACCATTCCAATCAAAAAGGGAGAATATTGAACATAACCCTCCAAATAATTATGTTCTTCGGCTGTTTGATTGGAATGGGCATAAAACAAATAGGCCAACAACAAAAGAAAAAATACAGCAAAAAAATCAATGCTCTTCATTAATTTTTTATTTTCTGCCAATTGGTTTGCAAAAATCACTGTAAAATAAATTACTACTGCCTCGATTACAATTACCCCCAGTAAATAAGAAACTAGCGAATTCATTCCAAATTTAGAAAAAACCTCAACCCCAATAATATTCAAATATCCAAGAGGCAGTGATCCCACAAAGCTCACAATAAATCCAACTATTATATTTTTAAGGGACTTCATCTTTTAGAAATTAACGATTTTACGGCTTTGCTTTTGATGTAAACGGTATTCTTTCATTCCAACTTTGTGTGCCAAATAAGGAAAGCCTTTTTGATGGTTGGCTACACTTATCTCATACATATAGGTAATGTGTCGCGCAAGTTCTTTCCAAGCAAAAAATAAGCTATGTCTGGGATCATAAATATGAGTTGGTTCACTGGCTGCCCCATTCAATTCTACCACCGAGAAGTTTTTCCCTTGTTCTAATGCTTCAAAAGTATCATACATAATATCCAGTCTCCCAAAATGAAAACCGGGAATTTGCACACACATTTCGTTAAAAGTGGCAGTCAGTTTTGGTGTTACCCAATGACTCCCATCTAAAAATTTTGCTCCACGAGCGTGATTCCCGTATGGAACAAGATTTACTTTTTCGCCCATAGGCAAAATCTCCAGTAACTTACTTCCGTATTCTTGTTTCAATACTTTTAATTGCAATTCGTATCTAGCATTTTTCTTTATCAATTCTTCAATAGTCGCTACTCCATTTCCAGTAATAATTAAAAATTCCTTAGCTACGATGCCTGTAATTCTCCCTTCCTTTTCGTGTGGATAGCGTACGTAAAAAACACCTACTTCATTTTCATACGGAATCAAATCCTGCACAATAAAATCAAAATGGGCTTTTTCGGCATACTGTTTTAAATCGGCTGGAGTTTCTATTTTTTTGACTGCAGAACCTCGCAAACCAATATCGGGCTTGGCAATAAAAGGGTATTTAATCCCCGCATTTTCTAGTACCTTATTTATTTCATCAACTGGAGTTCCTTCTTTTACCAGTTCTGTTTTTGGATAATAGTGTTGTGGAATCAAATTATAAATTTGTTTTTTACTTTCCATCATAAAACCTCCATTTTTGATGGTAGGATTGGATGCATTGAAGAAAAAAACGGATTTTGCTTTTATCGAATAATACGCCCAAAGAAAATAGATAGGTATATACACCATTTGAAAAGGCCAGTATTCCCAGTGGGTCAATTTGTGAAAGAATAGTTTCAAGGGTAGTATTTAAAATTAAATTTATCAGGATCTTACTTCCAAAAGTAAAAATCAGAATGGTTACTATATTAAATAGAAATAAATGTTTTTGAATAATCTTTATCTCCAATCAAATCCAAATGATGAATCATCACTTTGTTTTTCTCGATTACAGTTTGTGTAATACTCAATGTTTTCAACTCATCGTTTCTATTGATAACCAAACCGTGTTCGTTGTTATCCGCTTCGGTATAGCGATGAAAATGAAGCATTTTAGCTGCTGTAATTTCGGGATTGAACTCTAAAAAAGTATAAAACCAACTAGAACGCTGCTCCCGAATCTCTTTTGAATACAAGGTCGATGAAGACCAAACATAATTTTTATCAATCTCTAAAAGCACCGTTGATTTTTCGACTCCATTCCAACGCAATTGGAAAAGCTGTTTTTCCTGAAACAAAACTAAGGTAAAAGGTTCTATTTTTTCTAAATCAATTTCATCCCAAAACCTCTTTGGCGAAGCACTACCAATCATTTCGAGAACAATTAATCCCCGACTTTTTCGATAAGGCAATTGCAGTTGGTGCTTTTCATCAGCTCCATTGAGCAAGACTAAAACAGTGCCGTTTTCATCAACCACATACCAGGTACCACCCGCTTTGAGATCTTTGGGATAAATAATATTTTTTCCGTTCAGGGTGTAATTTTTGGGCGGAATCGCACTGGGTCTAATAACTTTTTCATCGCGATTGGAGGTAATGATAATTGTATCATTGGTACAAACAAAACTTACTGTGCACATTGATTTCTGTATTCGATTGTAGAACGGGCCACTCCAAAATTTCCATCAACGGTTACGTTTTCAAATTTCAAAACAGCGACTTTTATTAATGCTTGATGATGGATACAGTGCTCTAAATTATATAACAATTCTCGATAATAATTGCTTTGAATTTTGATGGCTTCACCGTCAATAATTTGCTGTAATTCGAGATTTTTGTTCTCTTTTGCGATACTATTTTTGATATCCAAAATCATTTGAATGGCAAAATCACCATTGGTTTGAATCAATACATTTCGTTCTCTTTTGTCGTAATTCACGATTCCAGAATCATAATTTCGATTCAAACATTGAAACATTTCAACGATATGTCGAGTATGTTCCCCAATACTGGAACCACTCAATTCAAAACAAGATTTTGAATACTCCTCATCGGACAATTGATTTAACAAATCAATCAGTCCGTTAAAACTATTATTTATAGATGGAATTAACATATTATAGTTTCAGTTTTAAAACGTTGTTAATTTTACTTTTATTCCAATAAATCAATGCGATACAACAAAGAAAGGTAATTATTGCCAAAATAAACAACTCTCCTCCATCATTTTTCACTTCGATTCCCAATACAAAAAGATGCAAAAAAATGGCTCCAAGCATAACGCCAGCTCCTAGTAAAGCTCCTAACAAAGTAGTACGGGGAATCAAAATTAAAATGGCGGCGATTAACTCGACTACACCAGATCCAATTCTACCATAGGGCTCCATTCCTAAAGTAGAAAAAATATAAACACTTTCTTCGGCACCTGTGAATTTAAAATACAGCGTTTGCAATAGAATGATTGCTGCCGTTAGCCGAAATACCCATATTAAAATTAATTTCATCATGCTTTCTTATTTTATAATTTTTTTCCAATTGGCATCTGCTTTTGCTTTAAAGCTAACCTCCTCCTTGTTCCAACTTTTTAGGGTATTGTTGAAATAAGCATTATAAAACAAAAACAATTTTCCATCAATAATCTTGAATGTTTCGGGATTAATTTCGACTTTCTCTCCGGAACTTCCCATGGCATAGGCACACCAACCACCGTATTGCGGTTCATAAGACGCTGCATTTTTTACAAAAAGATCTTTGTTGGCTACTGACGAAAATTGATATATCACGCCTTCGTAATTTGCAACTAATTCCTTCTTTCCTTTTACCGCTTTTTTTTGGTTAAAATAAGCTACTGGGTCATACCCTTGAATAGCGACTTTTTTCTCTAAGTTAAATTGGGCAATTCTTTTATTGTCGTTTTGGGCAAAAACAGCAAATGAAATAAAACAGATGAGTAAATAGATTGTTTTATTTATACTCCACGTTTTTAAATTGTTTTTTTGACTTTTATAAATTCCAGATTGCATGGCATTTGATTTAAAATGAATACTTTGACTTTTTCTTCAACAAAGATATTTAGAATCAACAGAGACAATTGTCGCCTAATTTACAATTCAACCAAAATAGTTTGATAATTACAGTTTTGTAATATCGGTAATGATTATTTCTTTACGATTGTAAACCAATAAACCTTTGGTCTCCATCTCGTTCAGTAATTGAGTGGCGGTTTGTCTGGAAGTACAAATAATTTGAGCCATATCGTTTTGGGTTAGATAATTTTCAATAACCACTTGATTTTCGGTACGTTTCCCTTCTTTTTCGGCCCAGTCTTTTAGAAATTGATACAATCTGGTTTTGGCGTCTTTTGAAATTAAATTGACGTAACTGTTTTTAATCCTTTTCATTTTCAACCCTACAAACTTGGTGTAAGACAACGCCAAACTAGGATTTTGAAGCAATAAATTCTCAAAATCCGACATTAAAAAACTGCAAATAGCCACATCATCCGAAAGTACTTTTGCATATTCATTGGACTGAGCATCATTCTCTAATGTCAATTCTCCAAACAAATCTCCTTTTTGAATAATATCTTTAATGGTTTCGTTTCCTTCTTCATCAACAGCAACGATCTTGATACTGCCTTTTTTCAAAAGAAAAATCCGTGGAACATCCGAATTGGAGAAATAAATAATTTCTCCTTTATTGGCTTTCTTGAAACCCGTGATGATACACAATTGTTTGATTTGCGACATACTTAATGTCCAAAATAATTTGTGATCTCGAAGGTACCAATATTTTAATTCGTCGTACATAACAATTTATAAGTGTGTTGCCAATTGATGTAAAAATAAACAAAGTCTCTTTTAAAAAGCGCATCCATTAAATAAAAAATCCAAACTTGAAATTCAAGTTTGGATTTTTATGTGTCGATTTAAAGAATAGAAATCAATTATGCGATTAAGGTTCTCGAAATTACAATACGTTGAATTTCTGAAGTTCCTTCGTAAATCTGAGTAATTTTTGCGTCACGCATCATACGTTCTACGTGATACTCGGCCACGTAACCGTTTCCACCGTGAATTTGAACAGCTTCAATAGTAGTGTCCATTGCAGTTTGAGATGCAAATAATTTGGCCATTGCTCCAGATTGAGAAATATCCATTCCTTGGTCTTTTTGATAAGCCGCATTAAAACATAACAATTTTGCTGCTGAAATTTGTGTCGCCATATCCGCTAATTTAAAAGCAATCGCTTGATGCTTGAAGATTTCTTTTCCAAAAGCTTTACGCTCTTGCGAATATTTTAAAGCCAATTCATAAGCTCCAGTAGCAATTCCTAAAGCTTGAGAAGCAATACCAATTCGTCCGCCGTTTAATACCGCCATCGCAAAATTAAACCCAAAACCATCGGCTCCAATTCTATTTTCCTTAGGTACTTTTACATCATTAAATAATAAAGAATGGGTGTCAGAACCACGAATTCCCATTTTCTTTTCTTTTGGTCCAATATCAAAACCAGCCCAACCTTTTTCTACTATAAAAGCATTGATCCCTTTATGTCCTTTTTCTACATCCGTTTGTGCAATTACAATATAGGTTGAAGCAGAAGAACCATTGGTAATCCAGTTTTTGGTTCCATTCAATAAATAATGATCTCCTTTATCTATCGCTGTTGTTTTTTGTGAAGTCGCATCTGATCCTGCTTCTGGCTCCGACAAACAAAAAGCTCCTATTACCTCTCCTTTGGCAAGGGGAACTAAATATTTCATTTTTTGTTCTTCGTTACAATACTTCTCTATTCCGGCACAAACCAAAGAATTATTTACAGACATAATTACTGCAGCCGAAGCGTCAACTTTGGCAATTTCGGTAATAGCGAGAACGTATGAAACACTATCTAATCCAGAACCACCGTATTTTGGGTCAACCATCATTCCTAAAAATCCTAGCTCCGCCATTTTTTTGACTTGCTCCGTAGGAAATTTTGAGTGTTCATCTCTTTCAATTACTCCTTCTAACAATTCAGCTTGAGCAAAATCCCTAGCTGCTTGTTGAATCATTAATTGCTCTTCTGTTAAATTAAAGTCCATAAACCTTGTTTTTAATTAGTATGTTTGTGTTTTTAATAAAAAAATAATCGTAATACAACAAATATCGCAATTGCTTTTAGAGTGTATTTCCTGATTATTCCTTGATGATTGCTTTGCGTTTTTAGAATTAACTCCATTTATATTTAAAAAAATCAGTCAAAGATACTTTTTTATTGTGAATTTATTAATTTTGAAATGTAAATTTATATTATGAAATCAGAAAACTATAACATCATTGGAGTGATGTCCGGCACTTCGCTTGACGGAGTCGATTTATCGCATATAAAATTTACTATCCATAATCAAAATTGGTCTTTTGAAATCCTTGAAAGCGAAACCATTGGTTATAGCAAAAAATGGATTAACGAATTAAAGTCGGCAGTCGCTTATTCCGAAATTGAACTTCAAAACTTAAACAAAGAATACACAATACTGCTTGCTGCCATCATTTCTAATTTCATCAAAAAATATAAAATAGAGAATCTAGATGCCGTTTGTTCACACGGACATACTATTTTGCATCAACCTCAAAATGGACTTACCCTTCAAATTGGCAATTTACCCGAAATTTCAAAATTGACCCAACAAACAGTCGTTTGTGATTTTAGAGTACAAGATGTGCAATTGGGAGGTCAGGGTGCTCCGTTGGTTCCTATTGGAGACCGCATCTTATTTTCAGAATATGATTATTGTATGAATCTTGGCGGTTTTTCGAATATATCATTTGAAGAAAACAACAATCGAATTGCCTTTGACATTTCTCCTGTAAATACAGTTTTGAATTTTTACGCCAATCAATTGGGATTCAATTATGACGACAAAGGCCGAATTTCCAGAACCGGTAATTGCTCAATTGAATTACTAAATGAATTGAACGCATTAGACTTTTATCAAAAAAAGCATCCCAAATCTTTGGGTTTTGAGTTTGTCAAAGAAGTTGTTTTACCTATAATAGAGCGTTATCCAATTGCTATTGAGGACAAATTACACACTTTTACAGAGCATGTAGCTTTACAAATCGCATTAGCTTTACCAAATAAAAAAGGGACTTTATTGACAACTGGAGGCGGAGCGTACAATGATTTCCTAATCGAACGTATTCAATTTCATTTACCCGAAATGCAAATCATCATCCCTTCTAATAAAATTTTAGAATTCAAAGAAGCTTTAATATTTGCTTTACTAGGAGTGTTAAAACTTAGAGATGAAATCAACGTGCTTCAAAGTGTTACTGGAGCAAAATACGATCATAGTTCTGGTGCAATCTTTTCTTTATAAATTAAAAAAAACATACAACATCTCTCTCACTGCCACCTGCGTAAGTGTTTATTTACTAGAATCTTAGCTTTTACAACAAATAACCTATAGCAACCACTCATTTTGTTGAATTCATAAAAATAGTAGATTCAAATTTGTCATTTACCATGAATTAACATTATTTTTGTCCAAATCAATAACCCCCCCCAGTACCATGAAAAAAATATTTTTAGTAATAACACTTGTTATTTCAGCCTTATACACTGAGGCAAATGCTCAAAAACAAATCGTATTTGAAGGAGTAACTATCCCAAGAACGATTACATTCCAAAACAAAACGTTACAACTTAATGGTGCAGGATCTAGATCCAAAATGTGGGTTGAAGTGTATATTCAGGCATTGTATTTGAGTCAACTCTCTCAAAATCCTAAAGAAATCATTAGTGACAATTCAGAAATGGCAATTCGAATTGAAGTTACCTCTGCTTTAGTTTCTTCAGGAAAACTAACACGCGCTATGAATGCTGGATTTGAAAAATCAACAGGCGATAATTTAGAAGCCTTAAGACCTAAAATTGAATTATTCAAAAGTTTTCTGTCTGACGAAATTACCAGAGGAGATGTTTTTGAATTAACCTATAATCCAACTGAAAGTTCTGTTTGGGTTGTAAAAAATGGTGAGCTTAAAGGAAAAGTCCAAGGATTTGACTTCAAAAAAGCGTTGTTCGGAATTTGGTTGTCTGACAAGCCAGCAGATGAAGATTTAAAAAATAGCTTATTGGGATTGTAATATCATTCCAAAAATAAGCCTCTAATTTACAAGTGCTTTTGTATCTATTGTTGATACAAAAGCACTTGTTTTATGGATGAAAGGCAAAATCAAAAAAAAAACACCAAATACATATTTCTCATAAAACCTTTCATATATTTGTCAAAAAAAAACATATCACAACAATATGAAAGATTTATTAAAGAAATTTGAGAACAAAGCTCCTGAAATCATTTTTAACTGGAAAGATTCTGAAACCGAAGCCGAAGGTTGGACAGTGATTAACTCCCTTCGTGGTGGTGCTGCGGGTGGTGGAACTAGGATGAGAAAAGGATTGGACATGAATGAGGTTTTGTCATTGGCTAAAACCATGGAAGTGAAATTTTCGGTTTCTGGACCAGCAATTGGTGGCGCTAAATCTGGAATAAATTTTGACCCAAATGATCCTCGTAAAAAAGGTGTTTTGCAACGTTGGTACAAAGCGGTTTCTCCTTTATTAAAAAGTTATTACGGAACTGGTGGTGATTTGAATGTAGATGAAATTCACGAAGTGATCCCAATGACCGAAGAATGTGGTGTTTGGCATCCTCAAGAAGGGGTGTTCAATGGTCACTTTAAACCTACCGAAGCTGATAAAATCAATAGAATTGGACAATTGCGCCAAGGGGTAATTAAAGTAATTGAAAACCCAAAATTCTCTCCAGACGTAACTAGAAAATATACTATTGCCGATATGATTACCGGTTATGGTGTTGCCGAAGCAGTACGCCATTTCTACGATATTTATGGTGGTTCTGTAAAAGGAAAGAAAGCCATTGTACAAGGTTTTGGAAACGTAGGATCAGCAGCAGCATTTTATTTAGCCGAAATGGGAGCCAAAATCATCGGTATTATCGATAGAGATGGTGGGTTAATCAACGAAGAAGGTTTTTCTTTTGAAGAAATAAAAACATTATTCCTTGATAAAGACGGAAATAAATTAGTAGCCGAAAACATGATTCCTTTTGACGAAATTAATCAAAAAATCTGGACTATTGGTGCCGAAATATTTACTCCTTGTGCAGCCTCTAGATTAGTAGCTCAAAGTCAAATTGACAGCTTAATTGCCAATGGTCTTGAAGTAATCTCTTGCGGAGCTAACGTTCCTTTTGCTGACAAAGAAATTTTCTTTGGTTCGATCATGGAAGAAGTGGACAGTAAAGTAAGCTTGATTCCTGACTTTATTTCTAATTGCGGAATGGCGAGAGTTTTTGCTTATTTCATGGAAAAGAAAGTACAAATGACCGATGAAGCTATTTTTAACGATACTTCAGAAATCATCAAAAAAGCGATTGTAAAAGCACATGACTTAAACAATTCTAAAAAGAATATTAGTGCTACAGCATTTGAGATTGCCTTAAAACAATTGACATAGTTAGGACAACACTATTCTAAATACATAAACACGGATTGGGTAGATTTCATCTATTTGATCCGTGTTTTTTTTATAAAAAAACCAGCATGAACCCCGAAGAGGTGTAATGATTATAGAAAATTCAAACGTTAACAATCAAACCTCGGAGGGGTGAAATTATTTACCTCTTTTTTATTAAAAAAATTTCATCCTATATCATTAATATGTTCAGCTGCAAAAACACCACCCTTTCAAGGTTTTGGAATGATTGAATTATTTATTTCTATAATCATTACCCCCCCTTCGGGGTTTGGACCAATCCTAATGTGAATTCTAGGTTTAACACAACTGTCATTTTTTATTCTTGACAATTTTTAGTACTTTTCAACGTTTTTATAAGTACACTTTTTTAATTCAATTTCTACAATGAGTTCTACCCTTTCCTCCGATCAAAAGAAATCATTAGTCCTATCCATACTAATTTATGCATCCATATTGCTGCTCTTGTTTTTTATCCGTTTTTGGCCTCCTTCCAATCTGGAAGAATTAGTAGGTGGTGGCGGAGGTGGTGGCGGCGTTACCCTGAATTTTGGCGATAGCGATTTGGGATCGGGAAAAAATACACAAAGCGAGGTTTTGAATGTTCAAAACCAAGTCAAACCAACTCCTGCCAAAAGCACTCCCGACGAAGCCATTTTATCTCAAGAGAATGCCACCGAAGAAAGTGTTGTTATTCCGCAAAAAGAGAAAACAAAAAAATCCGAAGTCGTTGTTAAAGAAACTCCCAAACCCGAGGTTGTTAAACCAAAAGTCTCCAATTCTACCAATGCTGCTTTGTCCAGCATTCTAAAAGGTTCCAACAAAGGAGGCGATGGTGATGACAAAACCGCGGGTAACAAAGGAAAATCAAACGGAAGTTTGGCCGCAACGGGTTATTACGGCACGGGCGGTTCTGGCGGTGGCACCGGCGGCGGAAATGGCACCGGAAACGGTATCGGCAATGGTAGTGGTTACGGCCCCGGAAGTGGTGGTGGTTCTGGCGGAGGAACTGGAGGCGGTTCCGGTTATTCACTCGGCAATAGAAAAGCACTCTCTAAACCTGCTCCCAAATACACTTGCAACGAATCAGGCAAAGTGGTCGTAGAAGTTTCGGTAGATAGAAATGGAAACACCATCAACGCCATTGCGGGTATAAAAGGCACAACCAATACCGCAAAATGCTTACTAGACCAAGCCCGAATTGCGGCTATGAATACCAAATGGGACGCCAGTAATGACGCTCCCGAAAAACAGGTAGGCAAGATTGTTTATAATTTCAATTTGAATTAGAATAATTAGGAGCTGTACTTTTTCGTTTTCTCATCAACATTTATCCCGCTGTACGTTATATCTTTTTATAAGGATAAAAAAAACAGCCTTATAAAAAGGATGCCACTTCCATCGGGGCTAGTTTTACGGATTTAGTTTTTTAGAAGATGTTTTATCAAAAACACCTCTTTGTCTAAATCCAAAATTGCCGAGCTACTTACGGAGATTCCTCCTCCGTCGGAATGACAATATTGTGGTAAAACTGTATGATAAAAAATAGCGATTGATTATAGGAACTACCCTTTTTTAAACAAAATAATTGCTAAAAAAAAACACAAGAAACTCGCCAATATTGTCATTCCGAACGAAGGAGGACACGAGCGAAAGCAAATTGGCGAAGCAATCTCCACGAGTAACTCCCATAATACTATTCTAAAAAACTCAATTAATAATCCATAATATCTCGTGTTACAGAAATCTGCGTGAGGGATAGCGCCAAATTACCGAAGTAATGGCAATAGCCCGACCACAATAGAGGAAGGGGCGACTCTAGATAATCTAAAGTAGCCCCTTCCTCTATTGTGGTCACGCCCAAATTGCTTTAAAAACTGAATTTCGAATTTTACTTCGGACTCGTGGCAATAACAAATTTCAAGTTGTTCTTCACTCCTATTTGCAACACATCGACCAAATCCTGCACTTGCAAATTGAACGGAATTCGAACAATAACCGTTTGGTCTTTTTGAGTATTTATTTTTGACATCAAAGTAGCTTCTAACTCTTCATAGGCAACAAGCTCTTTGTCTATGTAGAATTTCTTTTCCTCGGTAACGGATAAACTGATGTATTGCTTATTGGTTTTCTCGTTGGCTTTTGACTTTGGCAAGGTCATTTTAATCACATTGGGATTGGCCAAAGTAGAGATAATCAGGAAAAACAGCAACAAAAAAAACATGATGTCACTCAAGGAGGATGTCGCCACTTCGGCGTGAAATCTTCTTTTTCTTTTGATAGACATGGCTTATGCTTTTTGAATAATATTCACGAATTCCAGTATTTGCTTTTGCACTTTTAAAGCATAATTATCAATCTTCCCGTTTAGTAAGTGATAGGCGCTGTAGGCAACAATCCCAACGATTAACCCAGAACCACTACTGATCATTTTTTCATACAAACCTCCCGAAATATTACCAATGCTGATATTTTCGGTTACCGAGATGCTGTAAAAGATCTTGATTACTCCAGAAATGGTTCCGATAAATCCTAGCGTAGGCGCAATACCCGCAATAAGTCCCAATTGTCCTAAATGCTGTTCCATTTCGGCAATTTCGATATCGGCAGCACGATCCATATTCGATTCGATCTCGGCAATGGGACGGCCAATTAATAAAATTCCTTCTTTGATGACATTTCCCGAGGCGGTATTGGTTCGCTCAGTGATAGAACGAGCCAAATCGAAATTTCCGGCATTCAGATGTTCTCTTACATCTCGCATCAAAAGCGGGTCTACTTTGGAGACTCTATGAATGTACGAGTACCGCTCTATAATCACATAAAAAGTGTAAAACAATAAGATTGCAATGGGGATTAAAAAGAATCCTCCCTTTAGAATAAAACCTAAAACAGAGATCTCGGTATTGGGTGCTATTTTTTCGATAACAACATTGGATGCAGCATTTGCAATAGTATCAGCTTGTAATTGTATAAAACTAAACATATATTATTCTGGGTTTATAATCATTAATTCTAAAAAATATTTCAATTTTGTAAAAAAATATTTTCACTGTAATATTAAACTAAAAAAAGTAAAAATTATTTCAATGCGCAACTATTTTATCAAAAATAAATGAACTATCAAGAAACCACGAACTGGATGTTTAATCAACTTCCGATGTATCAATTGCAAGGGGCTTCGGCTTATAAAAAAGACTTAACCAATGTCAATTTACTAGCTGATCATCTTGATAATCCTCAAAAAAAAATAAAATGCATACATGTTGCCGGTACTAATGGTAAAGGTTCTACCTCGCACATGCTGGCTTCTATCTTGCAGGAGGCGGGATACAAAGTGGGACTCTATACTTCTCCTCATTTAAAAGATTTTCGGGAACGCATCAAGATTAACGGTGCTGAAATCTCCGAAGCTTTTGTTTGTGAGTTCATCGAGCAGCACAAATCTTTTTTCGAGTCCAATGACATGAGTTTCTTTGAAATGTCAGTTGGATTGGCCTTTGATTATTTTGCAAAAGAAAAAGTAGACATCGCTATTATCGAAGTAGGATTGGGCGGAAGACTCGATGCTACAAACATTATCACTCCATTGGTTTCAGTAATTACAAACATTGGTATCGATCATGTTCAGTTTCTGGGAAACACTTTAGAGTCTATTGCAACCGAAAAAGCAGGGATTATAAAAGCAGGAATTCCCGTTGTTATTGGCGAATATACTCAGGAAACGAAAGCTGTTTTTTTAGCAACAGCCGCTGCAAATAAAGCGGAGATCTTTTTTGCTTCTGATTTAATTTCAGAAACACCTCCTTCGGATTTACTGGGGAATTACCAAACACACAATAAAAAAACAGTTATTCAAGCCTTTCAAATTTTAAACGAGCAGACGGATTTTAAAGTGAGTGCCGAAAATATAAAATCGGGATTATTACATGTGGTAAAAAACACAGGATTACTAGGCAGGTGGCAACAATTGGGAGAAAATCCAAAAGTGATTTGCGACACGGCACACAACAAAAATGGTCTCGAAATTGTTTTGAATCAAATACAAAAAGAGACTTTTGACCACTTGCATATTGTATTGGGAGTTGTCAATGACAAAGAGCTGGATGAAGTATTACCGTTATTTCCCAAAAATGCAACGTATTACTTCTGCAAACCAAACATACCGCGTGGCTTAGACTCTTCTATATTACAAGAAAAAGCGCTGCAATTCTCGCTGATCGGAAACACATACAACTCAGTAACAGATGCTTATGATTCAGCTAAGAATAATTCTATAAAAAAAGATTTCATCTATATTGGCGGAAGCACTTTTGTAGTAGCCGAATTACCGTTAAACAAAGAGGTTTAAACTGTTCATAGTTTTTCTCTTAAAATAAATTAAAAATCGATAATCACTTGACTAACAATTAACTAACTTTATAGACGTTTTTTGTTAATTAGTAATTTAATTTTTAATTTATTATGAAAAAGAGAAGCCTTTTTTCGTTAGGAATGTTAATTTTAACATTCCTCCTAAGCATGAGCATTCATGCGCAAGATCCCCCCAAACCTGTATTTATTACTTTTACAACCCTACACAGAAATCTAAATACTGACGGTAAAGACTGGAAGGCAACGGAACAAGAGTACTTTGACAAAGTAACGAGTAAAAATGATTTAATAATTGGTTCTGAAATTCTGACCCATTATTACACCGAAAACAGCTCTGAAGTTATATTAGTGAGTGTGTACAAAACCTGGGAAGACATTGAGAAAGCAGAAGCTATGACTGAAGATCTTATCAAAAAAGCTTGGCCTGATGAAAAAGCCAGAACCGCTTTTTTTGACAAATACAACACTTATTACGGCCCAATGCATTCTGATGAAATCTACTCCTCCGTTGGAACAATAGGAGAAAAAGAATTCAAAGCCACTACCAAAGAGCCTATGATTGTTTATATCCGTAGATCTCAAATGGTATTGAGCGGAAAAGGAAAAGGCTTGAAAGAATACAATGAAAAAGTTACTATGAAAGACCCTTACATCAGAGCCTACTATCCTTTTCGCCACGCCTGGGGATCAGACAGCAGAGATTTTATGGAAGCCTATTTTTATGACTCTTTTGCTGATATAGAAAAATCAAATCAAAAACAAGACGAATTAGAAAAAGCAGCATGGCCGAAAGAATCCGATAGCAAAGCTTTTTTTGATGAATTAAAATTAGCTTTCACCGGCATTCATGGCGATTATATCTATCATAACTTACCCGGGGTTTCTAAATAAAAAACAAACAGTACAAATTGCAATGGCAACGCCACAAAGCCCAATTTGTACTGTTTGTTTATTTCTTCGCCCGAGTGAGACGAAATAACGAATTTAATTTATTTATCTTCTGTATCTTGGGTTTCCTCAATTTCATTGCCTTTACGTCCAATTTTTACTTTTGGATTATCCTTGGTTCCTGTAACAGTAAGTGGAATTCCCAGAATTCCCAAAGGAGGCAAACCCAATCTCATTTTTAGATTCAATTTGCCATCCAGACTAGAAGTTCCCTCTATTCTTGGTCTGAAACCTGCAAATTTAAATTTAAATCGTTCAATGGTAATGATGTTATTTTTTATCGTTGTTTTAATAGCTACTTTAGAAAGTTCAGGATTTTTAAGCGCTTCATGATCCGTAGTTTTACTCACGGCATTAAACATTTTCATCCCCTTTACTTTTACATCTTTTATCGAAAGAACGCCTCCTCCAATTAAAGAAGGATAAATCGGTTGCATTTGCTGGTTGAGTCTTCCTTTTATTTTGTAATCCAATGAGACAATACCCGCTGCATTTTCGGCAGCGCTAGCCATTTCTTTGAACATCTTCACTTCTTTGTAGGCTCTTTTGATATCAAAATCTGTAGCTTTAATATCATATTCAAAGACTGCTTTCTTGGGAGTGATTCCTTGATAGGCGGCATTCATACTAACATCACAACCAATCAAATTGAACCCCGTATTTTGCATCAACATTTTTCCTTTTTTCATTTTTACAGCACCTTTCCCGTCTTGCAAAACAAGTCCTTGATAATTTATTTTGTGCGCTGTAGCATAAAATTGCAGGTCAAGATTAGACGGAATGAGGATTACGCCTGTTTCTTGCGTTGCAGGTTTCTCTGCCCTATTTGGAACTGCTGTTGGCGTTGCAACTGGAGCTTTCGTTGTAGAAGACATGAACTCGTCTGCATTGATGTATTTTGAATTTAAAGTAAATGCCCCTCTTAAAACTCCATTTTTGGAAGACATGAAATTGAAAACATTTTGCAAATAACCGTTCAGTTTAAAATCAGATTGGCCATAGGAAGCCAAAAAGGTGTTGAAAGACATTTTATCCTGATTGAATTTAAAAATTCCTTCTTTAATCAATAATGATTTAGGCAGGTACTCGGTAGCAACTTTTATATTCCTAATCTCAAGAGTTCCTTTATTTTGTAGTTTACTGTAGTTTCCTTTTTCAGCATAGCTTTGAATTCCTTTTAATTGCAAATCGGCTTTAATCGAACCATCTACATCCAATCCTTTTTGGGAAAACACTTTGTATATTTTGCTGATGTTTAGTGTTCCTTTGGCCTTAATATCATAATTTAAATCATCAAAATTCTTCAAATCGGCTTCTACCCAAAAAGGTTCTCCTTCAAAAGTAAAACCTGCAGGTTTCAGCAACACCGAAAGACCGTCAAAAGTTCCTTTTTGATTGTTTATGTTCGAAACTATATTGATTTTAGTTACTGGATTTGGATAATATTGCGTTTTTATAAATCCGTTTTTCAAATTCAAAGTTCCGTTCGCATTTGGAAAAAGCCTTTGTTTTTGATCGTATTTCCCTTTCGCTTTCAAATCACTAAGTAGCATTCCTTTTAATTCAAAATTTGGAATTCCAAGAGCGCGATTTAATTTCTCTAAATCAATTTGAGAACTCAAAACCATATCAATGTCTGGAGTAGTCATCCCATTCATTTTCAATTTGGTCTTAAGATAATTTTTTTCAACGTTTAAAGATACATTTTTGGCGTCCAGCATTAAAAGTTCTGGATTTAATGAAGGAACTTTTGTGGAAATATCAATATTCAAATTAGAAACTGGAAAAGCGCTTTTATTGTAATTTACAAATCCATCTTTTAATTTAAAATCCAATCCCAAATCGGGTGCGATATTTTGGGATGCAATGTATTTTCCTTTAAGAGTAAAAAGCAAATCTACACTTCCTTTCAATTCCGTGTTTTTAAGCCAAGTGATGTATTTGGGTGGGAAAGCAGTGAAGAGATCGTATAAATTACTTTTATTTGATTTTATTTTAAAATCGATATCATAACCATCCTTTAAAAAATCAAATTTCCCTGTAAAATCAACTAAAAGTTTATTGATAAAAAGATCGTTTTGCTCAAAAACAAAAGACAACGAATTGGTATTTACTTTGGTAATTAAATCCCCATCTACTTTTTTATTCATCAAGTAAGGTTCATTTTCATAAATGATATTCAGCTTTTCTATTTTTGCTTTCGAATGCAATGCAAATATCGCTTCACTCAAATCGCCATTTCCGAGATAATTAAAACCTACCGCATCTATATGAATGTTAGTCGATTGATCATCATAAATAATTTTGCTATTGTTGATTTCAATTGCTTCTAATTTCAATCCCGTTTCAGACTTTTCTTCTTTTGGAGCAGTTACCGCCTCCGCGATATAGACATTATAATTGGCCTCCCCTTTTTTGTTAACTTTGACATTAATCAATGAATTGGAAAGGAAAATTTGGTCGATATCGATCGTTTCTCCAAAAACAAGACTGCTTAAATTGATTCCAAAAGCAATCTCATCTGCACTAACTAATTTTTCATTTTGAAAAGGTGCCGATCCGTTGAGATTAAAATCATTTAAAGTCAAGGTCAACGAGGGGAAATGTGTAAAAAAGGAAACTTTGGCTTCCGAATAGTTCAGTTCTCCATTTAATTTTTTATTAGCTGTCTTTTTGACTTGCTCTTCTATTTTATCCGAAAAAATAAAAGGTGTAACAAACATCAGTGCCAATACCACCACAATCGTTATACCTGTATATTTTAAAAACTTAAAAAAAATGGTTTTATAATTGATTGAAGCCATTATGTATTTGGTGTGAATTAAATAAATGAAAGGAGAACTTGATCAGTTTGTTTGTTATGAAATATTAACCGTGTACGGTTTCATTTTTACCATAGTTTACAATAATCGAGGTTTCAAACTCGATCCATTCTTGCCAACGTTTATCTACATCAAAATTATCCGTATATTTTCTGGCAAATCCGAGAAAAGTGGTGTAATGACCAGCTTCTGAAATCATTAAATCGCGATAAAACTTAGCTAATTCCTGGTCTTTTATATTCTCGGATAACACTTTGAATCGTTCACAACTTCTGGCTTCAATCATTGCCGAAAACAGCAATCGATCTACCAAAGCATCTTTTCGGCTGCCATCTTTTTTCATGAACTTGAAAAGTTCATTAACATAATGGTCTTTGCGCTCTCTACCCAATGTCAATCCCTTGCTCTTTATTAAATTATGAACCAACTGTAAATGGTCCAATTCTTCTTTTGCAATGACCAATAACTCCGTTACCAATTCCTCTAACTCCGAATTGTAAGTAATCAAACTTATGGCATTCGAAGCCGCTTTTTGCTCACACCAAGCGTGATCGGTCAATATTTCTTCAATATTGGTTTCTACTATATTTACCCAACGTGGGTCGGTAACTAATTTTAATCCAAGCATAACAGGTCATATTTCGTTCTGCAAAATTAGTGTTTTCCTATTGATTTTCCATTTAAAATGATGCTTTAACCATCTAAATTGTATTATTTTGCACCATTATCTTTAATTATTATGGAACAAATTCAAAAGCTTTTAATAATTGGTTTTGTATGGCCAGAACCCAATTCTTCGGCGGCCGGCGGTCGTATGTTGCAGTTGCTTGCACAATTTCAGCAACAAGGGTTTGCCATTACATTTGCCAGTCCGGCTATGGACAGTGATTTCATGATAGATTTAACTTCCTTGAATGTAGACAAAACTTCCATTACTTTAAATTGTTCTAGTTTTGATATTTTTGTTAAAGATTTGAATCCAGCCATCGTTTTATTTGATCGTTTTATGATAGAGGAACAATTTGGATGGCGCGTTGCCGAAAATTGCCCCAATGCCCTACGGATATTAGATACCGAAGATTTGCATTGTTTGCGATTGGCAAGGCAAAAAGCATTTAAATCAAACCGTGAATTCACTATCGTTGATACTTTAAAAGAAGATGTAGCCAAAAGAGAAATCGCCAGTATTTTGAGGTGCGATCTATCTTTAATGATTTCTGAATTTGAAATGGAAGTATTAAAAACCTCTTTTAAAATAGACGAAAAACTGCTGTATTATTTGCCTTTTTTATTAGAACCCATTTCGGAAGCAACTTTTGAAAAACTTCCATCCTTTGAGGAAAGGAAGGATTTTATTTTTATTGGTAATTTTCTTCATGAACCCAATTGGAATGCCGTTCAATATCTAAAAGAAACCATTTGGCCACTGTTAAGAAAGCAATTACCCGAAGCAGTTTTAAATATTTACGGAGCCTATCCTTCACAAAAAGTAATGCAATTGCACCAACCCAAAGAAGGTTTCCACATCAAAGGCCGAGCGATTGATGCCAATGAAGTGGTACAAAATGCTCGAATAGTTTTAGCCCCTTTGCGTTTTGGAGCGGGAATAAAAGGAAAACTAATTGAAGCGATGCAATGCGGGACACCCAGTGTAACAACAACTATTGGTGCCGAATCCATGCAGGGAAATTTACCGTGGAATGGATTTGTGACTGATGATGTACATGAATTTATAAAAGCTGCCGTGCAATTGTACCAAGATAAAAAGCTTTGGAAAGCTGCACAACAGAATGGAATCGTCATTATCAATCAACGCTATTCTAAAGAATTGTTTGAAAACGACTTCACTTCCAAAATCCTATTTTTACTTTCAAATTTAGAGCAACACCGCTTGGATAATTTCATGGGTTCTTTGCTACAGCATCATACTTTAACCAGCACTAAATATATGTCGCGTTGGATTGAGGCGAAAAATCGGATTTAAAAAAATTTCGCCAAGTTTAAAAACCACCAGAAATTTATATTCTTGGATTCAAACAATAAATGCGAAAAAAGCAACAGTTCAAACTTGAGATTGCCTCCAATTTTCACATTAACACATAAAAGTATGTTAAAGTTTTAAAACCTACTCAATAAAGATAAAAAAGAAGAGAACACCCCTTTAATCAATTAGCCATTAGCAAACAGTAAGCTGCAATTAATTGTGACTTACTGTTTTTTTTATCGGAAATTATGTGGTTAGAAAATTTTACCCCCAATGCAATAATGCAAACCTGTACCAATTACAGCTATTATTGTTTTGGATACATTCTTTCTACTCCGTCAGGATATATTCTTTTAATACCTATTATTGATTTTTTTTCGAAAATTATTTTAATTCGGAAATCATCTCCATCTAAAAGAAATAAATCTTGTTGCAAAGGCGAAAGTAAAAAACTAACGGCATTGTTCCACTGGTAATATAAATTCTGATTTTCGTAAATCAGTTCCCCTTTTCCATATTTGCCTTGGTATGATTTTAAAATTGAGCTTTCTATAATTACGGGTTTTTGTCTGTTTTTAATAACAGGGATAATCCAATCCATATTATTTGATAAATCTTTATTTTTTATCGATAGCTTTTGCAAAGCTAAAAAATGTGCGGTATTGATTGCATTTTCGCTTTTACATAGTACGTCTGGGGTAACACCGTGACCTTCGAAATCTGTTTTTGTAATCGGATCTTTAACTTCTCCAAAAGGGATATGTAAAGAAAAACCTTGAGTCAATACTTTCCAATCAACTGGATGAGCTCCGCCCGCCGTTTGTTCCCCCACAATAGTGACACGTTTTAGGTTTTGAAGAGAATAACTCATCCATTCGGCAGCAGAAAAAGTAGCACCACTCGTCAATATATAAATATCAATAGTATCTAATCGTTTGCCTGGTACAGAAGGCAACAACCACATTTCTCTGTCTATTTTTTTTCTACCGCTTTCATAATAGTAATATTTATAGAGTGGCAAATCTTTGTTTGCAAAAAAATAACTACTTATAAATTGTCCCATCTCTAATGCTCCACCATTGTTATTGCGCAAATCTATGATTAAGGCATCCGAATTACTAAGAAATTGCATCATTGATGCTGCAGTTTCACTTGCTTCTGCAGGATCATGAAAATAATTAAACTCTAAATAGCCTATATTTCCTTCTAATATTCTTGCTTGCTGAAAACCAAAATTCTTTCTTTTAGCCACTATTAGTTCTTGCTCTTTAATTCTCTTCTGCGACTCTACAGCATTATTGTTTTGCTTATTCTCCAGTATTTGAGGGTCATAAATCACACCGAAATGTAAATCTTTGGTAATTTCAAGAAGATCAGTTGTGAGTTTAGAGGCAAATTCATTTGGACTAACAATGTTTTTATAAACGCCTTTTTCATAATTTTCATTCAAGTTTTTCTTTATACCTTCAATAGAATTCGGTCTTATATAAAACTCTTCCAGTTTTTTAGTAAGTGAATCAATAACTTCTTTTTTATTTAATTCATTTAGAATTACCTCGGATTTTGCAGATGATTTTGCTTGCGAATAGGCAAGAATAGAGACTGACAACAATAGTAAAGTGATAATTTGTTTCATTTTTTAGGGCTTTTTACAGTTTAAGATTATTTTGCAAAGGATAATGTCAAGCAATTCTATTTCATCAGGAGACAATCCATAGAGAGCGGTTTCGCGGTTATGCAGAATAACAGGAGCCAATAAGTCAATTGTTTTTTTTCCTTTCTCGGTTATCGCAAGATTAAATTTTCTTCTATCTAAAGTATTTATCTCTCTTGTTAGATACTCTTTTTTTACCATTAACTCAACTATTCTTGTAATCGAGGCATTGTCCTTAAAGATAAGATCCGCAATTGTTTTTTGAGAATAATCTGGGTTTTTATTAAGGATCATCAATACTAAGCATTGATCAACTGTTATGTCACTTACAATTTTCCTTATATTTTTTTGCGAAACTTTCCTATATTCTTTTATGGCTTGCTCAATAGAATAAAGTACCGTTCCTGTTGGATTATCTTGCATCATGTTATTTTGTTTGATGCAAATATAATTGATATATCAACAACATTAGCAAGATATTGGATTTAAATTCTTTCTTTACATTGAAATAATAGGTTTTACCCTCAACTGCGTGGGTATTCATGAAAATAAGTTAGCCACGAACCTCGATAGCTATCGGGGCTAATTTGCACTAATCCCATTAAATAAAAAAAACTATAAACCTAGAGGTCTTATGTATGCGAGAGGGATAGGAGCTAGCTACCCTGTAGCGCGGATAGCCCGACTCCATAAGAGAAAGGGGCTACTAAACGGTATGAATAGTAGCCCCTTTCTCTTATGGAGTCTCGCCCAAATAATTACAGTTGTATTTAAAATACCTTTCTGTGATGCGTTTTTTATTTCAACAGACCTTCAATATCTTGAACAGTTGTTAAATGATAACCTGATTTTGCTTTATTAAAAATCTGCCTTGCCCAAACTTTACCTTCAGGTGTTTTTACCATTTCTTTATAAAGTGTCGCTAACGATCCCGTTCTGCTAGTAGCAATCATAAATTGTTCTATCGCAGGATATGCCACAGTATAGTGATGACGAATTGCAGGTACAAACCATTGACGCTTGATCACAAAGTTCCCTCCTTTTGTAAAGTTAAATTCAGCATCAATCTCCGTCATTTCTTTTACCGTAATATCTTCAGGAAGATAATCTATGAAATGTTGTTTTTCATTGGTGGACTTTATTTTTTGACTCAATCCTTTAACACCTGTTTTTCTCCAGTTTTTCTGAATACTGTCTATTGCATTAAAATCCTCAGAGAAGACAGCCGTAATGTTTGACGGCACTCCTGGTTTGTAAATCCAGTCCTCCACTTTTATTTTATCAGCAAGAGCTTTGTCATTTTTTATCAGGTTTTCGTTCAAATAATTCACAAAATCTTCCGTCGTTATGGATTGAAAAGCATGAGCGTCGAAATAATTGGTAATGAATGTATCGAATTTTTTGCGCCCGACAGCTTGCTCAATTACTTTTAAGAAATCATATCCTTTCACGTATGGAATTTCGTTTATGGCATCATCTGGGTTTTTCCCTGTTGTATTTACTTTAAGTCGCGTGTCAGGATTTGTATTCCCAAATTCGGCTATGTTATCATTCAACACTTTTCTACTTAAAACACCTTGCATTTTGGCTTCTTTCTCTCCAAAAATTGCTTCACCGATGCGGTGTTCTACATAAGTGGTAAAACCTTCATTCAGCCATATATCATCCCAAGTAGCGTTGGTCACTAAATTTCCGCTCCAACTGTGCCCCAATTCATGCGCCAATAAACTGGTCAATGAACGGTCACCTGCAATCACACCTGGGGTAAGGAATGTTAGATTTGGATTTTCCATACCGCCATAAGGAAAGCTCGGAGGAAGAACCAATACATCATATCTCCCCCAACGATACGGGCCGAATAATTTTTCGGCAGCAACGACCATCTTTCCCAATTCGGCAAATTCCCAAGCCGATTTATCAAGCAATGACGGTTCTGCATAAACTCCTGTACGATCATCAATAGCTTTAAACTTAATATCGCCAACGGCAATCGCCATTAAATAAGACGGAATTGCTTTATCTTGCTTGAAAGTATATATTCCTGTATCATTTTTTTGTTGCGGATTGACAGCGCTCATTACTGCCATTAAATCTTTAGGAACCGTAACTTTTGCAGCGTAGGTAAATCGAATTCCCGGAGAATCCTGACACGGAATCCAAGTACGCGACCAAATACTTTCGCCTTGAGAAAAGAGGAATGGCTTCTTCTTATCGGCCGTTTGCTGTGGTGTTAACCATTGCAACGCAATAGCCTCTTTGGTGGTATTATAATAAATATTGACTTTAGTCGTATTGGGTTCAATCGTAATATGAAGGGGCTTTCCGTGGAATTTCACTTCGGCACCGAGTTCAAATTTGGTTTCTTTTTCATCATCTCCAAGAGTAACTTTGGTAATGTTTAATGTGTTTTCGTCGAAGATAATTTCGTTGCCTTTACTAACATTATCAATTTGCCAAGATGCTTTTCCGGAAATGGATTGCGTATCAAAATCAACTTTAATATCAAGATCCAAATGTTTTACAACCGCTTGATTTGGTTTTGAATAGGAATGTTCGTCTTTAACGAATGTAGTTTTTTCGGCATTGTCTTTTTTCTGGCAGGCCAAAGCGGCAAAAAAGAAGGTAAGTAGGTATATTTTTCTCATTTTATAAAGTACTAATTTTAAGACCGTAAATTAAATAAAAAAATCCCGTTTTGACGTATCAAAACGGGATTTAAAATATAAAATAGATCTATTACGCCAGCATAGTCACTGGATTTTCAATAAATTGTTTTAATGTTTGTAAAAACTGTGCTCCTGTTGCACCATCGATTGTACGGTGGTCACAAGCCAATGAAAGCATCATGGTATTTCCTATCACAATTTGTCCGTTTTTCACTACTGGTTTTTCAACAATAGCTCCTACTGATAAAATAGCAGAGTTGGGTTGGTTGATGATCGAATTAAATTCGGTTATACCAAACATTCCTAGGTTTGAAACCGTGAAAGTACTTCCTTCCATTTCGGTAGGTAATAATTTTTTATTTTTTGCTCTACCTGCAAGATCTCTAACGCTTGCACCAATTTGAGACAAACTCATAGCATCTGTAAATTTCAATACAGGCACTACTAATCCATCTTCAACAGCTACAGCCACACCCACATTTACATGGTGATTGATGATGATAGCATCTTCTCTCCATTGTGAGTTGATTTTCGGATGTTTTTTCAATGCTAATGCACAAGCTTTGATCACCATATCGTTGAAAGACACTTTGGTATCCGGAACGCTATTGATGATTGCTCTTGATTGCATAGCATCGTCCATTGTTACTTCTATCACAAGGTTGTAATGAGGTGCTGTAAACAATGATTCAGCCAAACGTTTCGCAATGATTTTACGCATTTGCGAATTTTTGATTTCTTCTGTAAAAACTTCTCCTGCAGGTACGAATACTTTTGGCGCTTCTGTTTTTGCAGTTTCTGGAGCTTTTGCAGCAGTTGTAGCTGGAGCAGCAGTTGCTGGAGTGAAGTTTTCTACATCGCTTTTCACGATACGACCGTTTTCACCTGTTCCTTTCACTTGCGTCAATTGAATTCCCTTGTCACTTGCTATTTTTTTAGCTAATGGCGATGCCAAAATTCTTTTTCCGTCGCTAACTGTTTCAATAACTTCTGCAGAAGCCTCAGATGAAGTTGCTTTAACTTCTTCTTTTGCTTCAGTAGTTGTTGGAGCGGCTCCGCCCACTTTATAATTTTCTGCGATTCCGCTAATATCTGTTCCAGCTGGCCCAATAATCGCCAAAAGACTATCTACTGGAGCTGTATTCCCTTCTTGAATTCCAATAAATAATAAAGTTCCTTCATTGAAAGATTCGAATTCCATTGTTGCTTTATCAGTTTCGATTTCGGCAAGAATATCACCTTCAACAACAGTATCTCCTACTTTTTTCAACCAAGTAGCTACCGTTCCTTCGGTCATAGTGTCGCTCAAACGAGGCATTGTTACTACGATTACTCCTTTTGGTAAAGCTGTAGTTGCAGTTGGAGCCGCAGCTTCTACTGTTTTCACCTCAGTTGGTGCAGGTGCAGATTCTGCTACAACTGGTGCTGCTGAAGCTCCAGATATCAAAGCAGAAACATCTTCTCCTTCGTTTCCAATAATTGCTAATAAAGAATCTACCGGTGCGGTTTCTCCTTCTGGTATCCCAATATATAAAAGTGTTCCTTCATTAAAGGATTCGAATTCCATTGTTGCTTTGTCGGTTTCAATTTCGGCCAAGATATCTCCTTCGCTTATTTTGTCTCCTACTTTTTTTAGCCAAGCTGCTACCGTTCCTTCTGTCATAGTATCGCTCAAACGAGGCATTGTTACAATTGTTGCCATAATTGATTTATAGTTTATGAGGTGTGAATGGATAGTTTTCTTGGTCGTACACTACGTCGTATAGTTGTTGAATTTCCGGATAAGGAGATTCCTCAGCAAATTGAACGCATTCTTCAACTAAATCTTTTACTCTTTGATCAATTGCCGCAATTTCTTCTTGGGTAGCGTATTTTTGATCTAAAATCACATCCAAAACTTGAGTGATTGGATCAATCTTTTTATATTCTTCAACCTCTTCTTTAGAGCGGTACAATTGCGCGTCAGACATAGAGTGCCCTCTGTAACGGTACGTTTTCATTTCAAGAAAAGTAGGTCCGTCCCCACGTCTTGCTCTGTCTATTGCTTCAGTCATTGCTTCGGCAACTTTAATAGGATTCATACCGTCAACTGGTCCGCAAGGCATTTCATACCCTAAACCTAGTTTCCAAATATCAGTGTGATTTGCAGTTCTTTCTACAGAAGTTCCCATGGCATACCCATTGTTTTCAACTATAAAAACTACGGGAAGTTTCCACAACATAGCCATATTAAAGGCTTCATGCAAAGAACCTTGACGCGCTGCACCATCACCAAAATAGGTCATAGTAACACCACCAGTACCGTTGTATTTGTCTCCAAATGCCAAACCTGCCCCTAATGGAATTTGACCTCCTACAATACCATGTCCACCATAAAAACGGTGTTCTTTGGAAAAAATATGCATCGATCCACCCATTCCCTTTGATGTTCCAGTTGCTTTTCCTAAAAGTTCAGCCATTACGCGTCTAGGATCTACACCCATCCCAATTGGCTGAACGTGATTTCTATAGGCCGTAATCATTTTGTCTTTTGTCAAATCCATAGCGTGTAAAGCACCCGCTAATACGGCTTCTTGACCATTATATAAATGCAGAAAACCTCTAACTTTTTGTTGAATGTATAATGCCGCAAGTTTGTCTTCAAACTTTCTCCAAAGCAGCATATCTTCATACCACTTTAAATAAACCTCTTTTGTTACTTCTTTCATCTGAATTAATTCTTTTGCTTAAGTGTTATTGTTTTATCAAATATGACCTAGTAACGCAAAATAGTATCCTCACCACAAATTTGCGCCCCGAAGGGGTCGGGTTGCAAAAATAAGACATTCCTACTAAGAACTAAAATTTAAAACGTGATTTTTAAAGTAATTTTTTCTCAAACATAAACGGGAGTAGGTTTTTTAGGGATGCTGATTTATGAATCGCCCCTGTTTCTCCCATAAAATAAATTTCTATAGGAGTCTCTTGCCGAACTTCATATTCGGCTATCGATTGCCTACAAGATCCACACGGCGGAACCGGAGTTTCTGTTCTATTACTATCTGAAGCGGCAGTAATTGCCATCTTCAAAATAGTTGCTTCTGGATAAATGGCCCCTGCCTGAAAAATAGCCACACGTTCTGCACATAGACCTGATGGGTATGCTGCATTTTCTTGATTGGACCCCAGAACAATTTTTCCATTATCCAAAAGAATAGCCGCTCCTACTCTAAATTTCGAATACGGTGCGTAGGCATTTTTTCTAACTTCAATGGCTTTTTCCATCAAATCCTGAATAGCTAAAGGCAATTCTTGAATAGTGTCAAAAACCGTTATTTGCGAAGTATATACTATGTCTTTCATTTATCTATGCTTTTTTTAAAGGTTTTTATTTAGCGCAATAATAACCAACATTCTGCTCTTTTTCTAAAAAAAATAATTTTTAGATTTTAGTTTTATATCTCAATTAAAAACAAAAAAATCCAATTTCAAAATATGAAATTTGGATTTTTGTCCTTGTATATAATACTATTAGAAAACTCTAATAGGCCTCGTATTTCTCACCAAAATTAAATGTTAAAGAGAAACGCAAGGTGTTCTCTAATGGGTTTGGAACTTTAGAAGCAGAGAATAAATAAGAAACATCTATTTTAACAGAACTATATTTGAATCCCGCTCCAAGCGAGAAAAATTTCCTTGCTCCTTTGTCAGGGTTTTCATGAAAATATCCTGCACGAAATGAAAATGCATCTTGATACACATATTCAGAACCTAAGGAATACGTTACCTCCTTTAGTTCTTCACTAAAGCCACCCGGAGCATCACTAAATGATTGAAAAACCCCAGAAAACCAATTAATAGACTGATAGTCATCTCTATTTTGCTGCACTTCTGCAGGGGTAGTCACTCCGTCACCATTTAAATCTGGATTTTGTGGGGTTGGCACCATCAATTTAGACACTTCCAAATTTACAGCGATCTTATTATACTCGTCCAATATAAAATCGAATCCCCCTCCCAGTCTCATGTTAGCCGGCAGAAAATTAGAATTGAACTCGCTATTATCATAGCTCATTTTTAGCCCCATATTCTGAAAATTAAATCCCGCTCTCCATCTTCCATTAAAATCGCTATAAGCCACTTCTTCAGATTGATAAAAACCCGCAACATCAACAGCAAAACTAGTTGCCGAAGAAGCGTCGTTATTATCTGTAGCTACTTTTAGGTTCGAATTGACATATCGTCCAGCGACAGCCATTGAGAATTTTTCGCTTAATTTTTGGGAATAAGACAAATCTAAAGCAAACTCGTTTGGAGACACTATCTGAGGGGAACTATCAAAATATTCCCTTAATTCAATATCCCCTAATCCGAAGTAGCGAAAACTGGCAGCAAAAGCACTTCTATCATTAAATTTGTTGTAATAGTTTAACTGCCCCAGAGAAATATCATTTGCCAAATCCGTCAAATATGGAGTATAGCTCAATGAAAAACCTTGAGCTTCTGTTGAAAAAGCATATTTTGCAGGATTCCACTGTTGAGAAAAAGCATCTGCCGAAGAGGCTACTCCATTGTCTCCCATACCCGCAGCCCTAGCATCAGCAGCGACCATAAGAAAAGGGACCGCAGTCGTTATTGTATTCTCCTGAGCAATGGCATAATTAAATGCAAATAAAAATGTAATAAATAGAACCGTTTTTTTCATCATTAAAAAAAATTAATTTGGAGTAAATATACTATATTATTAAAGAATCACAAGTTTTTCATATTTTTCAACTTTTTTATTTGATAAAGTTGCTTTTACGGTAAGCTTATAAACATAAACTCCCTTCCCTATTTTATTGCCAAAATCGTCTCTAGCATCCCAAGAAACTTCTCTTGATAAAAAACCAGGAGTAGTAATGGTTTGATTTTTTGTCCAAACCACTTTACCAGTTATTGTCAATACCTGAACCTGAACTTCTAAAGGCTCATTTGGTTTGTTATGAGAAAACCAAAACTCCGTATAATTAACACAGGGATTAGGATAATTTAATACATTTGTCAGCTTAATAGTTTCATTTCCAACAACTAAAAACTGAATCTCTGATGTTGTTGGGTTATTATATACATCCCAAACCGTAAAAGTTATAGTATGCAAGCCAACCTTAAGGTTCCTAAGCGGAAATCGCAAAGTACCTTTAGCAAAATTATCCAACTCGGTTTGGTAATAATCGTTTAATATATAAGGATTACTTACGTCTCCATCCAAAATTGCGACAATATCATGACCAATCCCCCCAGCTGTATTAATACCACTCTCGTCTGCCATAAAGGCAAGAATAAAGGGAGATTCATTTGTAATACCTCCCGATACAAATGTTTGGTCATTCATGTATAACTCCAATTTTGGGCTAATATTGTCCTCTACAGCATTTTCATTGACACCTCCAACCATTATATTTGAATTATAACCTGTTACATCTTCAAGAGTTTCCCCTTTCTTGGCATAAAAACTTAATTTTCCTTTATCCAATGAAATTCGAATATCCTTAGGAACTATAAAACTATATTCAAATTGACCATTCGTGACAGAGGCATTTCCTCTAAAAATAGCTTCCCCTAGAACGCTAAAAGGCATCGGAGGGCTAAATCCGTCATTATTTAAAGTGCTTTTTGTTATTGTTTTGTCGAACATTACAGTAGAGAGAACACCATTAAAATTCGTCATAGGAACATCATTTTCATCGGTTATCTGTCCCGTGATTTTCATTTTGGCCAATGACTTAAAATCAGGTATTGTTTGGCTGACTGAAATATCATTTACTTTACTAAGCACCACTTTAGGTTTTGGTATCGCTAAGAGTAAAGCAGGGTCCCCAAGATAAAGCACAACGTTAGTCGCCGAATTTGGATTCGAATTTTTAGAAACCCTTAACGCTTCCGCAATAGACACATATTGACTTGAGCCATAAGACAAAAGGTACTTTGTAAATAAATCATTAAAATTTTCTGCGCTAAACTGCCCTATCGAACGTATGGTTGTCACCAAAGAAATCGCTCCCCCTTTTGGGTTCCAATAAATATATTCTCCCGCTGTAGGTCGTGATGGATTGTCAAAACGAGAAAAATCACAAGTAATCGTTATGAATAAAGGATATCTGTATTGGTTACTTACGTTTTGACTGTCTGATTTATCCCATATACGCTCACTAGACAACCCATCTTCTCCCCCATGTCCTAAATAATTAAAGACTAAGGCTCCTTTTTCGAATTCGTTATAAAAATTCGCCTTCGCCTTAGGATATCGCTCCCCTCCGGCCGAAGCTTCCTGAGTATAGCTATCTAGAAGTATTTTAGACACATTCAAAAATGGTTTTTGCAGCTTAATTTCGTCAGCCATCGTATTTTGTCTTGATTGTAAAGAAACATCCGACGGTTTATCTGAATCATCAGCAAGTGACACATAATTATTCCTCCAATTTCCATAGGATTTTTTGTCATGGTATTCGATTACTTTATTAACCATTTCATCTGCCTGTATTGTATTGCTAACTAGCATTCTACCAACGGCAATATCTATACCGCCAAAAAAAGACACAACATTTCCTTCCGAATCATCCATTAACCCATAAAAATCGTCAGAGGCAAACGAAGCCTCACCCATCGTATTACTTATTAAAGATTCGTAAATGGGAACTACATTTGAGTTGTTTACAGTTCTATTTTTATAATCATACGAAGCGTCTCCAAAAAGATTCACATATTGTATTCTTTTATCAGTAGATGATGCATTACCATATATATATTTTAAACAGTTTCGTATTGCAGCAATATCTTGTTTACCAGAGGAGAATTCCTGATAAATAGACTCTAATGTCAATACTTTTACATTTAAATTAGAGTTTACTCGATGGAAATTAGCGAGTTTTTCGGCCTGAACTTTTAAATATTCTGGAGTGATAATCGCATAATCTACATCTTGAAACTGACCTTGAGCGTTTTTAAAAACCGTTCCTTTTATATTTGTATTTGCAATTTTCGATTTCGATTCCTTTGAAGGAGAAAAATAATCCTGAGAATCGATAGCGATATATTTTCTCAGTTCTCCAAGATTTGCCTTGAATGAAAGAGTACTTTGGTTAGCATTTTCTACTTTTGTTACATTATATATATCGGTAATGTCCCATACTTGCGAAATTGCAGCCGCATTGGAAATAGAGTAATTCACTATTCCCAAACTCGAACTTGATAAATCATATTGAAAACGAAATTGTTTCCCATATCCTTGAAGCTTGCTTTTTGCTATTAACCCTATATAATCCAGATTACCCTTGGATCCAGGAACACCATTATTGTTATATGCTAGTTTTATTTTTATGTTTGAGGAACCCATAAAGGTGCTACCACTAGGCAAATAACCTGGAAAATATTGTGTTTCAGAATTAGTATTTAAAGCCGAAAATGAAACAGTGGCTATATCACTACCATTTGCAGAAACCTTAAAAGAGGTAGGAGTATAAGCCGCCGAAGACAAAGAGGCACTTATTTTTACAGGAATCGTTGCGTCTATGGTAGGAAAATCAAAAGAAAATTCTTGATCTTGAGTAATATCAAAAGCCTCCCCAAACCATTGTCTGCCTAAATGAGCAATATTTACAAGGTCTACCTCGTGAAATCGATAGTCATCAAAAGTTGTTAAATCTAAAGTAATTCCACCCGAAGGTTTTGCCATATCAGGAATCCTCTTGCCATTATCCCCTTGCACGGTTACATAATAATAAGACTTGGAATCGTATAGATTTAAATTGGTTTGACTTTCATCATTCCAATTGTCTGTCCCTTCTCCGTAAAATAAAATAAAATCATCCGCATCAAAAACACCGTCATTCTCTCCTTGAATCTGAATCGCATTTTGAGTCAAATCGGACGGATAAAATGTACTATTCGAAAGTGGCAGCATTTTCCCTCCATTGCCATATATTTTTATTTTTTTAGGATCTAATCCGTTTAAATTAAGACCTAAATCCTGCAAAAAGCTTTTTGAAATTTTATAAACACCCGATTTTTCTATATAAAACCGAAACCATTCCCCAGTAGACAAAACAGAATTCGACAAGACATTCTTGTTTTTACTGGTATTTAATTTCCTGGCAGAGCCAAGATTTAGCACATAAGAAAACGATTTAACTCTTTTATATCCGTTACCATCTTTAATAATAGGAGATAATTTTAAAAATTCCTGCCGTAAATTCCTAGATTCACTAGAATATACCGAAGCATTTATGGCAATCGGAATATTTGAAATATTTAAATCTCCCAACTGGGCAGCAGAAATAGTTTCATAAATCATACCTGTGATTTGCAAACTATTCTCATCAAGCGAAGCTGAATTAGCTATATTTAAATTATAGAACAAAGACTCTTGAGTTGAATCATAACAATAACTAGAGCCCTTAAAATGAGGAATATGCCTTGTAGAATTACCAAATGCCATTTCTGATTTTTCGGCCCATTCTATGACAACATCACCTTTTACTTGAGAAAAAGCTAGAAAGGGGAAAAGAACAATACAGTAAAAAAAAATATTCTTCATGAAAATAGTTAACGAAGTAGGTGTGAAATAATTGTTAAAAGTAAATAAAAAATATTTAACCTCTTTTTTGCTACGGCCTCAATCAAGAAATATTAAATTTCTTTTTAGTTGTTTTGTGTAATAAAATATATAATTTTGCGTTTAGAAATTATCTATACCAGACTTTAAAAGTTATCAATTAAATTTTGTGTATTAATAGTTAATTATTACATTGCGCCACCTAAATTAATTATCACCTACGAGAAAATATGAAAGTAAATAAGACCACAGCCTTAAAGATAATGTTGTCCCTAACATTAGTAATAGGTTTAGCAAGCTGTAGCAAAAAATCTAAAACCGATAGTGCCTCCAGAGGTACTGGATGGAATGTAAGTGGCGCAAAAGGCGGTTTTAAAAACGCATCAAGCCATAAGGAACAAGCAACAGGACCAGGATTAATTTTTATTGAAGGAGGAACTTTCACAAAGGGATTAGTTCAAGACGATGTAATGCATGATTGGAACAACATTCCAAATCAACAACATGTCATGTCTTTTTACATGGATGAAACTGAAGTTACCAACTTAATGTATCTTGAATATCTAGAATGGTTAAAGAAAGTGTACCCTCCAACAGAAGAAAATTATAAAAACATCTATGAAGGTGCTTCACCAGATACGCTAGTTTGGAGAAACAGATTGGGGTATAACGAAACCATGACTAACAATTACTTAAGACATCCTGCTTATGCAAACTACCCTGTAGTTGGTGTAAACTGGGTTCAAGCCGTTGAATTTAGTAGATGGAGAACAGATCGTGTAAACGAAGCTGTTTTGGAAAAAAATGGTTATTTAAAGAAAAATGCTAAATCATTGGATGTTTCTGCAGAAAATAATTTTAGTTCTGAAACGTATTTAGCTGCACCAACACTAACTTATGGTGGAAATGAAGAAATTGTTTTGAAAGCTAAAGGAGCTAGAAAAGGTCCTAAACCAGATAAAAATGGTAAAGTAGTTGAAGAAAAGAATGTATACGCCCAAAGATCAACTGGTATCCTTTTACCAGAATACAGATTACCTACAGAGTCTGAATGGGAATATGCAGCTGCCGCAGATGTTGGACAAAGAGAATACAACACCTACAAAGGACAAAAGAAATACCCATGGTCTGGAAGCTATACTCGTTCTGGAAAAAGATCAAATAAAGGTTTCCAATTAGCCAACTTCAAACAAGGCAATGGAGATTACGGCGGAATCGCTGGATGGTCTGATGATGGAGCTGATATTACTAATGAAGTAAAAAAATATCCTGCTAATGATTTTGGCTTGTATGACATGGCTGGAAACGTTGCAGAATGGGTTGCCGATGTTTACAGACCTATCATCGATGTTGAAACAAATGATTTCAACTATTTTAGAGGTAACGTTTACACTAAAAACAAAATTGGAAAAGATGGCAAACTAGACATCATTACTAGTAGCAATGTTGTTTATGACACCTTAAGTAATGGAAAATTGGTAGCAAAAAGTTTACCTGGCGAAATTTCTCAAGTTCCTGTTGATGATAACGAAACGTATTTAAGACAAAACTTTAGCACAAGCGACAATATTAATTATAGAGACGGCGACAAGCAATCTACTAAATACTATAAATTTGGAGGAGCTGATGCTGACAAAAGCAAGATGACTGACAAAGAAGCTATGTATAATGCTCCAAAGCACAATGTGAAAATTGACAGCTTAGGAAATATGGACAGAAAATACGACAAGTCAACCAAGAGAACAACCTTGATTAATGATGCCGTTAGAGTTTACAAAGGAGGATCTTGGAGAGATAGAGCCTATTGGTTAGATCCAGCTCAAAGAAGATTTTTCCCTCAAGATATGGCAACAGATTACATTGGTTTTAGATGCGCTATGTCAAGAGTAGGTTCAAAGTCTAACACAAAAAAATCACCTAGAAATTAATTCTTTATAAAAATTCATCTAAAAGCCCTTTAATTAGGGCTTTTATTTTTTAAACTAAATAATATGGATATTAAATACATTCATAGTCTGTTTTTGAAATGCAATTCCGTTTCAATTGACACACGAAAAATCGAATCCAATTCATTATTTGTTGCTATCAAAGGGGATAATTTTGACGCTAATATATTCACTAAAGAAGCATTAGAAAAAGGGGCTTCTTATGTAATAATTGACAATGACTCCTATTATATTGACCAAAGAACCATTTTGGTAGAAAATAGTTTAGCGGCTTTACAACAACTAGCAAAATTTCACAGAACCTATTTAGAACTACCCATAATTGCCCTAACAGGAAGTAATGGAAAAACAACTACAAAAGAGTTGATTCATGTGGTTCTTTCTAAAAAATTCAACACAAAAGCAACAGTTGGAAATTTAAATAATCATATTGGTGTGCCTCTAACTTTATTGTCTTTTAATTCCGAAACAGAGATTGGTATTGTTGAGATGGGAGCCAATCACAAAAAAGAAATCGAGTTTCTATGTGATTTAGCAAAACCGGATTATGGTTACATCACTAATTTTGGAAAAGCCCATCTTGAAGGTTTTGGCGGCGTTGAAGGAGTTATTGCCGGTAAAAGTGAAATGTATTCTTATTTGTCTGAAAACGACAAGTTATGCTTTATAAATCTCGAAGACCCAATTCAAGTACAAAAATCAAAAACTTTAAAATCATATTCTTTTGGTGTAAATAAAGAGAGTGCCAATGTAAATATTAAGTCTATAGAAGCAAATCCTTTTGTGATGATTCGCTATTCTAATATTGTGATTTCATCCCATTTAATCGGCTTATATAACTCCAATAATATAAATGCAGCAATTACCATCGGAAAGTACTTTGGTGTTGATGATGTACCTATAAAAGAAGCTTTAGAAAGTTATATTCCCGAAAATAACAGATCACAATTATTGACAAAAGGCACAAACCAAATTATATTGGATGCTTACAATGCCAATCCGAGCAGTATGACAGTGGCTATTGAAAATTTTGTACAGTTAGACAAACCAAATAAAATAGCCATTCTTGGCGATATGTTTGAGTTAGGAACTGAAAGTTTAGAGGAACACAAAAACATCATTTATTTACTTTCAAAAGAAGAAAAGACAGTTTGTTATTTTATAGGAAAGGATTTTTATCATAATAAAATGGAGAAAAGCAATTTTCATTTCTTTGATACTTTTGAAAACTTCTCAAACTCCATTCAGAAAAATGTATTTGAAAACAATATGATTCTCATTAAAGGCTCTAGAGGAATGGCTCTGGAACGGACATTAGAATTTATCCGTTAAAAATTAAAACAACGCCTTCATAGATAATGAAGGCGTTGTTATTTTAAAGACTCATCAAATAGCTTATTAGATTTTCTTTTTGGGTTAATTCTAGTTTTTTCCTTAACCTGTATCTGGCTAATTCTACTCCTCCAGTTGAGATATTCATAAACTCAGCAATTTCTTTGGTAGACATGTTCATTAATAAATAGGTGGACAAGTCCATTTCTCTCGGAGAAATGGTGGGATGTTTTTCTTTTAGCTTTTTTAGAAAATCAAAATGCACATTCTTGAGATGTTTTTCTAAATCTTTCCAGCTTTTATCTGTATTCACTTCTTTTGCAATGCTTTTGTTCAGTTTGGTAAACTGGTTTTTTGTTGATTCATCAAATGAATTACTATTAATATCTTTTAATTTATAAAGGATACCATTTAGTATTTTATTCTTTTTAACCACTTGCAAAGTATTATTTACTAATTCCTTGTCTTTTGATAAAATTCTAATTTGAAGTTTTTCATTTTCTAATTTTTCTATCTCTTTTTCAAGATCATATTGTTCTTGCTTAATTTTGGTTTCTTTTTCTAAATATAACCTTCTTTGTTCTAATGTTTCAAAATGTTTGTTTTGTCTTATTTTAATTTTTATTCTTAACCTAATATAGTAAACTAAACCAACGGCCATTAGTAAGTATAGTAAATAAGCTAACGAATGTCTATACCAAGGCGGATATACTCTGAAATTAATTGAAGTTTCATCAGATTGAATCCCATAACTGTTTCTGACTTTTACTTTCATTTTATAATTACCTTCTTTAAGATTAGTGTATTCTTTTATCGAACTATTTGACCAAGAACTCCAACTTTCATCAAAGCCTACTAACTGATAGGAAAATTCAGTGTTTTCAAGATTTTCATAAATAGGAGACGAGAAGGTAAATTTTACTTGATTTGACGCATATGGTATTTTGTGTTTTTCGATTGTTTTTTGTCCATTTCCAAGAATACAAGTATTTCCTGGAAACGAAAATGTTCTTATAAAAGCTTTTGGTTTGGTTGCAAAATTATTCACTAGTTTGGAATCATAATGAGCCAGACCGTCAGTAAGTCCTATTAAAATGTTTTCAGGATTAATTGCGTTTATAGACAAATAGTTATAGACTAGATTACCTGTTAAGTTAGAGAATGGTGCAGCTCTATTTTTGTAACTACCATCCTTACTTTTCATTAAAACCCCTAATGATTCATTGTACACATACCAAATATTTCCTTGCCTATCTTCCTTAACAGTACTGATTTTAGGAATATTCCTAAACAAATGACTTATTGTGTTGTCTTCAAAAAATAATTCTTGCTCATAGGAATATTTAAAAAAATGATTATTGGTTTGAAAATAAATTTTGTTTTTTAACTGTTGAATGCTTCCAATTCCTTTGGCTTTATTTGTCAAGTTTTGGTATGTTTTAATAGATTTAAACCGTCTTAGGTCTTCGGTTAATTCCATTTGATGAATTAAATTGTCTTTTTTCATCCAAATGGCTTTATCGTCTAGTTCAAATGCACCAATAGACTTAACGAGTCCTCCAACTTTATTTCTAAACTGCCAGCCATTAGCCTTTTTTTCGAATATTGAGAAGCCATTGTAATTAGAACCTATTAAATAAGTAGGATGATTTGGGATTTGCTTGAATTCCCAATACCCTACATTGTCTAAAGTTTTATATGATTTGTCCCCGTCAATCAATAAGGCTCCCCTATTATGGGAGCATAGCAACTCTCCATCTATAACTTGAATGTTCCAAGCTTGTCCAGTTGTGCCTGCTACAAGTTTGAAAGTATCTTCTTTAAAGGTGTCATTCCAAGAATGGTAAAACAACCCTTGATTTGTAGCTACATATAAATTTCCTTTATGAATAACCGAAGCGTAAACCGTGCTCAAATCAAAACTAAAACCAAAATAGGTGAAAGGAGAATTTTCATTAATAAACGAAATTCCGTTGTCAAGACCTAGCCAAAGATTGCTTTTACTGTCAACAAACGAAGTGAGCACGGTGTTGTTTTGTATTCCTTTTTTATGGTTGATCTGCTGAATAATTTTCCCATTGGTGTCACATATAATAATTCCATTCAAGATAGAATTAAGAACTATGTAGTTATTCTTAATGACCGAACCTCCTAAACAGCTATTCTTTTTAATAAATTGATTGGCTTCAGTTTTCCAAGAAATCATTTTTTCATTATCATACAAAAAAAGACCTTTGTCCAAAGTTGCAATTAACATTTTATTATCTGGCATCACAAACATTCCCCAAATTTCAGTGTTGTTCAGAATGGTTGTACCTTTCAGAGGAATAAGTTGACCATTACTATATTTCATTAAACCCAAGGAAAGATCTTGAAAATAGAGTTGGTTATTAACTTGAAATGAAAACTGGAATTTACTGGGTGCTTCCAGTAATTTTAAGTTATTATTTTTAAAGATATACGTGGTTTTGAAAGACTGAAAAATCACAGCGCCTTTGTAAAAATGAATCTTCCAAATATTATCTATTATTTTGGAATTATCTCTTTTTATGAGTTTGGAAATAGAAAAATACTCTAGTCTTCCTTTTGAATTGGCTTTGAAATAACCAAATTCATTATAACCACCAACAAAAATTCTACCCGAAGCATCTATTTTAAGACATCTTATATCCGCAGCATTTGGCATAGCGTATTTTGTCCATGCGGAACCGTCGAATTGTAAGAGACCATTATTATTTGCAAAATATAAATTACCATTCTTGTCTTGATCGATATTCCAGTTTTGAGTCCCTCCTTTATATTCTGATTTTTTGTAGTTTTTTATTTGAGGTAAGCCAATGCTTTTTACCTGACTAAAGATCAAGTTTAGGAACAACAAAAATAAAATAACGAAAGTGTGGCGTTTTGTATATTGCATAAATTGATTTTTATTCTACTAAATTAATTTAAATTAAATCTTTTTTTTCGTAAAAAAAAGCAAAATAAGATGGATCGTTTACAAACAATGATCTCAAAATTCATAATTATCATTTATTTGTAAATGTAGTGTTTATTTTTTATAAATTCATTTTGTTGTTAGATCACATCAAAATATAAACACCTAACAATCAAAAAGTTAATTATTTTTTGATGTGTTTTTGTAAAGTATAAAAATCTACTTTTATATGTTTTGATGTGTTTTTGTAATGCTTTTATTTTATCAATACAAAATTAATTACCATAATATTGCATCAATAACTAAATTAATTAACCAAAATTATCAGAAAAATGAAATTATTAAAAACATTTATTTTTTGTATTTCGTCAATCTTATTCTCAGTTTATGGGCATGCACAGGAAGTTGCCATAAACGGAAAAGTACTTGACGATAAAGGGTTGCCAATACCAGGGGCAACTATTCTATTAAAAGGATCAGCTATTTTCGAGTCTTCTAATTTTGACGGAAAATTTCAAATTAAGGCGCCAAAAGACGGCACTTTGATAATCAGTTTTATTGGGTGTAAAACTGTTCAAGAGCCTATAAATGGACGAACAGAACTTCAAATTAAACTTAATTCTACTGCTCAAGACTTAAATGAGGTTGTAGTTGTTGGGTATGGTGTTCAGAAAAGATCTAATGTAACTGGTTCCGTATCTAGTCTTAAAGCAAAAGCTTTTGCAGATAACCCAAATACTGCTGTTGGACAAATTCTTCAAGGTAGAGTTTCGGGTGTTACTGTTATTGCTAATTCAGGTGAACCTGGGGCGGCATCAACAATTAGAGTTAGGGGGATAACTACTTTTAATTCTGATCAAAATGGCAATAATCCTCTGTGGGTCGTTGATGGTATTATTGTCGATAATGGTGGTATTGGTTCAATCAATCAATCGGATATTGAATCTCTTGAGGTACTTAAAGATGCAGCATCATTGGCAATCTATGGTTCGCGTTCTGCTTCGGGAGTTATTTTGATAACAACAAAGAAAGGAAAGCTTGGTAAAATTAATGTTTCTTATTCTGGTTTTGCTGGTTCCTTTTCTCCAGCTAAAAAATTGGACTTACTTAATGCAACACAGTATGCTACTATCATGAATGAGAAATCTGTAGCTGGTGGTGGTGGACTAATATATACTAATCCAGCAGCGTTGGGAGCAGGAACAGATTGGCAATCTACTATTTTTAACAGTGGTTCCCAACGTTCTTCACACGAAATTAGTTTTAGTGGCGGAAATGAAGTTTCTAGTTTTTATAGCTCTATAGGTTATCAAGACCAACAAGGAATTGTTGCAACGGATATTTCGAATTATAAAAAATTGAATATGCGTTTGAACTCTACTCATAAAATATCAAAAATCTTTACAATTGGAGAATCTGTTGGTTATGCTCATGATAAATCTCAAGGGATTGGCAATACCAATAGTGAGTTTGGAGGACCATTGAGCTCTGCAATCAATTTGGATCCAACAACTCCAACTGTAGTTACAGATCCAACAGTAGCTAATGTGGCGCCATATAGTACTAATCCTGTTGTAAGAGATGCCAATGGTAATCCTTATGGGATTTCAAGCGTTGTGGGCCAAGAGATAACAAACCCATTAGCTTATATACAAACTAGACTAGGAAACTATAGATGGTCTGATAATTTATTGGGGAATGCCTACGTGCAAATTAAACCTATTAATGACTTTGTGTTTAAAGCCTCATTTGGGGGTAAGTTATCTACTTGGGGTGAAGAAACTTTTACTCCAAAAGCTTTCTTGAATTCTAATAATAACGTGACTGAAAATAGTTTGTATCGCTCAAACAATCGAAGTTTTGGTTGGAATGTAGAAAACACTCTAACCTATGCAAAACAATTGGGTAATCACAACATTGTCGTATTATTAGGACAAGGAGCGTATGAAGATTATACTGCTATAGGTAGTACAGTTACTTATCAAGGATTGCCAGTAAATAATTTTCAAGACGCCTCTTTTAACTGGGACATCCCAGCTAGTAAAAAAACAGGTACTGCTTCTGCAGTTGATCCTCACCGTATTGAATCTTTATTTGCTCGTTTGAATTATAATTTTAAGGAGAAATATCTGCTTACAGGTGTAATTCGTCGTGATGGTTCTACCAATTTTGGGACAAATAATAAATATGGTGTTTTCCCTGCTGTATCTGGAGGTTGGGTAGTGTCTAAAGAAGAATTTTGGAAAGAGAATTCCATCGTTAATAGTTTAAAATTACGCGGGAACTATGGATTAAATGGTAATGACGCTATAGAACCAAACAAATTTGTATCTAATATTATTGGAGGAAGTAATTATAATATTGGTAATCCAGGTACTATTATTTCTGGTTATGGTCCAGATTCACCAGCTAATCCTGACTTGAAATGGGAATCTACAACATCTGCCGATATAGGATTTGATGCTACACTATTTAATGACTTTAATATGGGTTTGAGTCTTTATAATAAAAAGACTTCGGATATATTACAAGTGGTGGAGATTCCAGGATATGTTGGATCAATAAAAAATCCAGTTGGGAATGTTGCTGATATGGTAAATAAAGGAGTTGATTTTGAATTAGGGTATCATCATAAATTTGGAGAATTAAATTTTTCTGCAAATGGTAACCTGTCCTATGTTGAAAATAAAGTTACTTATCTAGGAGGAGGAAAAGATTTTATAACTGATAGGACAGCTAGATTCCAATCGATGGGAGATATAACAAGGACTGCCGTTGGACAAACTTACAATTCATTCTATGGGTTTCAAACCGCTGGAATTTTCCAGACACAAGAGGAAATAAACGCTTATACAAATGCAGCTGGAACTCCAATTCAACCAGCAGCTAAACCTGGGGATTTCCGTTGGGTAGATAATAATCATGATGGAAAAATAAATGATGATGACAAAACTTTTATTGGAAACTCTTTACCTGCTTATAATTATGGTTTGACTCTCAATCTAGATTACAAAGGGTTTGACTTTCAAGTGTTTTTTCAAGGAGCTTCAAAATACAAAATTTTCCAAGGACTACGTCGTTTAGATGTACAAAATGCAAATTACCAGACCAAAGCTCTAGGACGTTGGACAGGAGAAGGAACATCTAATGATTATCCTCGATTAACTTCCAATGACACTAATGGAAATTTCGAAAAATCTTCTGATTTCTATTTAGAAAATGGTGATTATTTACGCCTAAAACTAATGACTTTAGGATATTCATTACCAGAAAAAGTGATTAGTCAAATTGGAGCTACAAAAGTAAGAATCTATGTTACGGGTCAAAACTTATTGACTTTTACAAAATATACCGGATATGATCCAGAAATTGGTGGTGATATTTCGGGAGTTGACAAAGGACTTTATCCTCAAGCTAAAGGGTTCATCTTTGGTGCTAATTTACAGTTTTAATAAAAAATACAATTATGAAAATAAATAGAAATAAGTATATCTTAATTGCCACAGCAATTGTACTTACAATGGTTTCCTGTTCCGAAGACTTTTTGAATGTAGATAAATCAGGAAGTGTATCTGTAGATGACTATTATAAAACACCAGCCGATGCTTATGCAGCTCTTGTTAGCGCGTATGATCCTATTCGAAAAAATTCCGGAGGTTTTGAAAATTATATAACCATGTTGAATGCAGGTTCAGATGATCATTATGCAGGAGGCGGATCAGCGACAGATGGTGCAGGACTACAAGCTTTCTCTAAATATACTTTAGATACAAACAATGTTCCTGGTAGTTTTTGGAGTGTTCCTTATCAAGGGGTTTTCAATGTTAATATTTTATTAGTGAAATTACCCGGTATTCCTATGGATGAAGCTACAAAATCAAGATATACTGCAGAATTGAAAGGATTACGTGCATATTACTATTTTGATTTAGTAAGAATGTTTGGAAATGTACCATTGATATTAACTCCTCTTACTACTTCACAAGTATATACAGTAGTTCAAGCCACACCCTCAGAGGTTTATGCTCGAATAGAAAAAGATTTGACTGAAGCAATTCCAAATTTACCAATGACAATTGCCGCTAATGAGTCTGGTCGTTTGTCAAAAGGCGCTGCAACAGCTTTGTTGGGTAAAGTATTTTTGTATGAAAAAAAATATGCTGATGCTGCTACGCAATTGGCATTAGTAAACGGACCAACCCCGGGTACTACAAGTCCTTATGGCTACAAATTGTTGACAAAATTCAGTGATTTATGGGTTATAAGTAACAAATTCAATTCAGAATCTATACTAGAAATTTCACATACTAGTGAAGGAAATTCAGATTGGGGATTTTGGGGGTCTGGAAGAGATGAGGGTAACTCTGTGAATGTAATGGTTGGACCTAGAGGATATGTCAGAACAGCAGGATCGCCAGCGCCAGATTTACCTTCTGGATGGAGTTTTAATCCAATTACAGTAGATTTATATAATCTTATTAAAACCGACCCTCGTTTTAACTCTACCGTACTGGATATGAAGGCATTGAAAGCTGCCGGAAAAGCAGATTATATTCCTGGATATCAGGATACTGGTTATTTTGTAAACAAATTTACGCCAACACAGGCAGATGTAACAACTGGTACTGGAGCACAACCTTTAAATTACAAACAGAACACTTATGCTATTCGTTTGTCTGATACGTACTTGTTGGAAGCTGAAGCTTTGGGAGGAACTGGAGCCAGAGCGCAAGCACTTTTAGATGCAGTAAGAGCTAGAGTTGGATTGCCATCTGTACCCGTTTCAAAAGCAGTAATTATGGACGAAAGAAGATTAGAATTGGCAGGCGAAGGTCATCGTTGGTATGACTTGGTAAGAACAGGTAAAGCTGCTTCAGTCCTTGCTATCAGAGGATTTGTTGCCGGAAAAAACGAAATTTTCCCAATTCCTTTTGGTGAATTAAAAAATACAAAATTGGTTCAAAATCCTAATTATTAATATTAAAAAAACACATATTATGAATATAAAAATAATTTTAAATAGATGTATTTATTTAATGTTGACTATTATAACATTAAGTTCATTAGAGAGTTGTCAATCTGAAGATATCGTAGATAATGGATTATCAGATGCTACTGTAGATCCAGCTTTTACAATAAAACCTGTAGAAGGTTCAGCCAATAAATTTACGTTGGTTGCTCAAACAAAAAATGCACTGGGTTCAAAATGGGATTTAGGTAATGGTGTAGGACTATATACCGGTAAAATGACCGAAGCTATTTTCCTTCCTGACGCAGGTACATATACCATTACACATACTGTTATTGGCAGAGGAGGTGTAGTTAATACAACTACTCAAAATATTATTGTAGCTACACCAGATCCAATTGCTGGAAATATTCTTAAAGGGGGAAAACTGGTTGATACAGCAGATTGGGGTAAATGGACAATTACAAATCCTGCTTCGAGCGCAAAAATCGTTTTTGGCAATGGGTCTGCTACTCTAACTTCAAGTGGCTGGGCTGGACAAGGAATGTATCAAGCTGTTAATGTTGTAGCAGGCAAAAAATACGTGATCGATATGGTTACCTCTTCTACAACAGGCTGCAATAACACTTGGCTCGAAATGTATTGTGGCTATTCGATTCCAGTAGAAGGAACTGATTATTCCGAAGGTGGCAAATTAAGAGCTTTAAGTACTTGGGACGGTTGTGCAAAGGCTCCTTTTTCCGGTAAGATTTCAGTTGTTGGCTGTAAACCAGAAAACAATTTAGGAATATTCACAGCTACAAAAACAGGAGTAGCTTACTTAGTAATGCGAGGTGGAGGAGAAGACATGAAGGCCGGAATCAAAATTCAGAATATTGAAATGAGACCATCCTTGTAAATATTTTCCTAATGATAAATAATGAGTTAGGTTTGAGTTAGGTTTGAGTTGGTAGAATGGTCCATTCTCTTTTGATTATGGGCCATTTTTATAAAGAATTGTCTTTTTTGAATTATTATTTAATATTGAATAAATGAAAAAACATCTCATAAGAATAGGTTTGATTGTCGCTTTTAATTGCTTTTTATTGTTTGCTTGTAGTAGTTCTAATTCCGAGGATACTGTGGTAAATCAAACACCAACAAACCTTGTTGTAACGCCAGTAATTGTGGGGGCAACTGCCCAGACTCCAAACGGGGATGGCAGCGGCACAGTAAATTTTACTATATCGGCAACTAATGCAACATCTTACAAAATAGTGCTAGGAAACGGTGAAACTAAAGAAGTGACCAATGGAAATTTTACTTACACCTATACAGCATCAGGAACAAATACCTATGCATTATATGTGTCTGCTTATAATTCAGGAAAATTTGTCAGCACTACAGTATCATTATCTATTTTTGTCGATTCAAAACTACTTTGGTCGGACGAATTTAATACCGATGGAGCACCGGATCCCTCCAAATGGAATTTTCAAACTTGGGACCCTGGTTATGTTAACAACGAACTTCAATCTTATACCACTCGTCCAGAAAACACAATTGTACAACGTGGCCTTTTGAAAATAAAAGCGATAAGAGAAAAATATGGAAAAGGGGACTTCACTTCTGGTAGAATAGAATCCAATGGGAAATTTGATTTTACTTATGGCAAAATAGTGATCAGAGCAAAAGTGCCTACTGGAGTTGGGACTTGGCCTGCAGTCTGGATGCTTGGCAGTAATATTGGTAGTGTAGGATGGCCTAAATGTGGCGAGATAGATATTTTAGAGTCTGTTGGAAAAAATTTGAACCAAAATCACTCTTCTTTACACTCGGAAGGACGTTCCGGAGCTACTCCTGATACAGGCATTATAAAAGTACCAAATAGCAATACCGAATTTCATATTTATACGGCAGATTGGACTGCTTCTTTTATAAAGTTTTATGTTGATGATATTTTGTATTATACTTTTATAAATTCAGATAAATTTCCATTCAACAAAAACTTTTACTTAATTATAAATTTAGCAATGGGAGGTGTTTGGGGAGGTCCCGTAGACCCGAATTTTACCTCTTCGACTTTGGAGGTGGATTATATAAGAGTCTACAATTAAGAAATAATAGTGGTTTCATAAATTAATTATAACTAAATAATGAAAAAAATTCATCAATTAACAAAGCTGTTTTTCGCAATAATCTTTTCAGCCCTACCTATCAGTTGTTCCTCTACAAATGATGTTGTTGATCCATCAACACCAAAGCCACCTGAAGCAAAAAATGAAGTCGATTTTTGGTTGACCAAAGGGGATCAAACAACACTATTACAAAAACAAACAGGCATTTTAGCTTTTGGGAATTCCGTAAATATATATCCCAATATAGAAGTTGACGGCACTAAGACCTACCAAACCGTTGATGGTTTTGGATTTACCTTAACTGGCGGGAGTGCACATGTAATCAATCAATTGACCCCTCAAAAAAAGAAAGATTTATTACAAGAATTATTTGGCTCTGAAGTCAATTCAATAGGACTGAGCTACCTCAGAATTAGTATTGGAGCATCCGATTTGAATGCTACTCCCTTTACCTATGACGATATGCCAACTGGACAAACAGATGTTAGTTTGACCAACTTTAGCTTGGCTCCCGATATGACAGACGTAATTCCGCTATTGAAAGAAATTCTGGCGATTAATCCTAACATTAAAATAATGGGTTCTCCTTGGTCTGCACCTCTTTGGATGAAAGACAACAATAATTTTGTGGGAGGAAGTTTGCAACCGCAATATTATGAAGCTTACGCCCAGTATTTTGTGAAATTTATTCAAAAAATGAAAGCAGAAGGAATCGTAATTGATGCCGTTACTCCACAAAACGAACCTTTGTATGGTGGCAACAATCCGAGTATGGTCATGACTGCCTTGCAACAAGCCGATTTCATAAAAAACAATTTGGGTCCCGCATTTAAATCTTCTGGTATCGCTACAAAAATAATTACTTACGATCATAATTGCGATAATCCCCAATATCCGATTACGATACTAAAAGATGCAGCAGCTTACCCTTTTGTAACCGGTTCAGCATTTCATTTGTATGGTGGTGATATTAGTGCGCTTTCTACTGTACATAATGCCTACCCGAATAAAGACGTTTATTTCACAGAACAATATACTTCTTCTACAGGATCATTTGATGGCGATTTAAGATGGATGGTCAAAAATGTAATTATAGGGTCGATGCGCAATTGGAGTAAAAATGCTTTGCAGTGGAATCTCGCCAATGATGGTTCTTTTGGTCCACATACTTCAGGAGGATGCACTACTTGCAAAGGTGCCCTAACAGTAAACAGTAGCGAATCATTAAATCGAAATGTTGGGTATTATGTAGCTGCTCATGCTTCTAAATTTGTTCCAATGGGGTCTATTAGAATTGCTAGTACTATCAGCGGCAATTTGCAGAATGTTGCTTTTAAAACTCCAGCTGGAAAAAATGTTTTGCTAGTTGTAAATGATGGAAACGCTACAGAATTATTTAATATCAAATACAATGGAAAATGGATTACTACTGCTCTAGATGCAGGAGCAGTAGGAACGTATTCTTGGTAACTGCTTCCGTCAAAAAATTAAAAAAAATACATTGTAAATTATGAAATCGCCATGACAGCATTTGTCGCTTACACCGATGAAGATCTGGCGATACCTCCCGTCCCGATAACTATCGGGAGCTATCGGGATCCATTAAAAAACAAATATTATCTTCTTATGAAAAGAATAACCTCTATTATAGTATTGTTAGTCTCTTTTTTTGTGTTTTCACAGCAAAAAAGCAGCTTATATTCTACAAAAAACAAATCAGTTACCGTTTATACTACTGCTGAAAGCAGCAGTTTAAGATTATCTAAAACCGATAATCTTACGTTTTCAGAACTGAAGCAACCCACAGAAAGACAGATTTGTGTTTTTGTAAATCCAGATAAAACTTTTCAATCTTTTTTGGGAATAGGAGGAGCTATAACAGATGCAACTGCCGAAGTTTTTGCCAAATTATCCAATGAAAAGCAACAAGAATTCCTCAATGCTTATTATAACAAAGAAAGTGGAATTGGCTATACCTTGATGCGAACCACTATTCACAGTTCCGATTTTAGTTCGACGAGTTATACTTATATAGACGAAGGAGATACTGCATTGAAAACCTTTTCTATTGAACACGATAGAAAATATAGAATTCCGTTACTAAAAAAAGCAATTGCAGCTGCGGGTGGAAAAATCACTCTTTTTGCAAGTCCTTGGAGCCCTCCTGCTTTTATGAAAAGTAATAACGATATACTAAAAGGCGGAACATTATTACCTGACTATTTTCAACCTTGGGCAACGTATTATACAAAGTTTGTAAAAGCGTATGAAAAAGAAGGAATTCCGATATGGGGAATCAGTTTAGAAAATGAACCAATGGCGGTACAAAAATGGGAATCTTGCGTATATACTGCCGAAGCAGAAAGAGATTTCTTGAAAAATTATCTTGGGCCAACTATGAAAAAAGAAGGATTGGGAGATAAAAACATTATTGTTTGGGATCACAATCGCGATTTAATGTTGCAAAGAGCCAATGTTATTTTCTCTGATCCAGAAGCGGCAAAATATGCTTGGGGAATGGGATTCCATTGGTACGAAACTTGGGCTGGAGGCAACCAAATGTTTGAAAATGTAGGCAAAGTTCATGCAGCATATCCCAATAAAAATCTACTATTTACCGAAGGTTGTATTGAAAAATTTGATGCCAAAAATTACCAATTATGGGCGAACGGGGAACGTTATGGCTCTTCTATGATACATGATTTCAATAACGGAACGGTGGGTTGGACGGATTGGAATATACTTTTGGATGAAAACGGGGGGCCTAATCATGCGGGTAATTTTTGTTTTGCGCCAATCCATGCCGATTCCAAAACAGGGGAATTGATTTATACCCCTTCGTATTATTATATCGGACATTTTTCAAAATTCATTCGTCCTGAGGCGAAAAGAGTGAGTACCGCCGTGAGCAGAAGCAGTTTGTTGAGTACTTCCTTTTTGAATAAAGACGGGAAAATGATCACTGTTGTGATGAATGAAAGTGATGCAACTGTAATTTATAATTTGTGCGTAGGAACTCAAGCCACCCAAATTACTATTTTACCTAATGCGATACAAACTTTGGTGTATTGAGTTAATTGATTAATCTCTTGTTGTATCCATTTAGGTATGATATTCAATTCCTACAGGGTCTCTTTAGACTTTGTAACTATAAAACTAATTGCAAAATAATACCTGTAAGCTGGCGTGTCAATTATTGGTTCTATAAAATTTAAAACTTCGTTCTCTTTTTAGTTTGCTAAACTTGTATTCCTACGAGCAAAACGCAAAATGCACCGAGCCTACGGCTCTGTTTTTTGTGCTTTGTGTTGTAAACTGGACTAAAGTCCAGCCTTACAAAATGTACCGAGCCCATGGCTCTATTACGTAATGTGATAGTTCCGTAGGAACGGGACATATTGTAGCAACGGATTTTAATCCATTGAATAATGAGCGAAAAATTCAAATAACAACCTAGAAAACAAAAAAAGGGGACGAACGAAATTTTGAGAATTCAAACAAATTTGACACTCAACCTGCAAGATCAAGAAAACCTTGAAGGTTAATTGCCTAAAGATGATTCTTAATTAATACGAATTATTTTTATAATACGAATCTATAGATTCCTAGTATAAAAGTAAATTGTTTTTAATCTAAATCCATTTTCACATTCACTATCTATTATTAACTAACCAAAAATTATGAAAAACAACAAACTTAAACTTCGACAAAGCATTTTTTGCACGATGCTTTTATTTCTTTGTTTACAAGTAAACTCTCAAAGACTGACAGTTTCTAGCGCAGGGGCTAAGATACTCAAAGATGGCAACCCCATTACGCTCCGAGGTGTGAATTTTGGAAATTGGCTCGTGTGGGAAGGATATATGATGAATATTGAACCAGGTGGTAATGTGAGAGAAAAATCGCCTACTCAAATAAGAGGAATATTCAAAGATTTATTTGGAAATAATGAAGCAAAAACAGTGAGCTTTGAAAATAATTGGAGAAATTCGTATATCACAAATTCAGACTTTGCGCAAGCAAAAGCGCTAGGTTATAATGTTATTAGAATCCCATTTGGTTACAATATGTTTTGGGATCAAAATAGCGGAACTCTCAAAAACGATGGGTTTACTTGGCTAGATAAGGCTGTAACATGGGCCAAAAATAATAATATACACGTAATACTTTGTTTGCATACAGCCCCAGGTTATCAAAGTACGAGTTACACTTGTGACAATCCAGATGGAGGAACACCTAATTTCTGGAACAACTGGAATAACGTAAATATAGCTGCTACAATTTGGAATCATATTGCAAATCATTACCGCAATTACACTGGTAATGAATGGATTGCAGGTTATGATTTGCTTAACGAACCTCTTTTGGAGAATGGTAATGGTCAAAAAAGTAGTTTAATGGCTTCTTATAAAGTAATGACTGCCAGAATTAGAGAGGTCGATACAAACCATCTTATTTTTGCACAAGGAAATTATTACGGTAGTGATTTTTATGATATGTTACAACGATGGGATCCTAATCTAGTATTCGAAAATCACTATTATGGTCCTCAAGGTCAGTCGGATCCTAATCCTGATTTGAATTTAATAAAAGGACAAGGTGCGGCATTGAATATTCCTGTATGGGCAGGAGAGTTTGGTGAAAACACTTTGGATTGGATTCGTGATGCCAGAATAGACTATGATGCAGCCAACGTTGGGTGGGCATTTTGGGCTTGGAAAAGACAATACACAGATCGATCTATTTACTCCTTTCCGGGTACTCCAAAATGGGATGCCCTTTGTAATTATGTGAAATTTGGAAGTGCCAAACCTAGTATAGCCGATGCTGTAACGGGAACTAATGAAATTTGTAATAAAGCAATACTGTCCAATTGTAATTTGGTAAGTAATTTGCAAGACAGACTCAGACCTGCTGCTCCCATTGGAAGTATCATATCACTCCAAAATAGTGGTAAGTATGTTTCTTCAAACAATAGTATTGGAGTGGTAACAGCAGATAGAAATGCCGTTCAAGGTTGGGAAAAATTTACTATTGTTAATGCAGGAGACAACAAAATTGCCCTGAAAGACAGTAACGGAAAATTTTTTAATTCACAAAACGGAGCTTCGCCTGTTACGTCCAACAGTACTGCTGTGAACGGATGGGAGGCATTTGATTGGGTGAATGTAGGAGGACAAATAGCCTTAAAAGGATTCAACGGAAAATTTTTATGCTCAGAAGGAGGCGCAGCTTCAGGAATGAATTGCAATAGAGAAACGGTGTCTGGTTGGGAATCTTTCAATTGGACTTCAACCACAGCAAAATCTTCAACCACTGTAAAACCTTCAATCGAAAAGAGTCAAGTAATGGTTAATGAGTTTGCAGTCTATCCTAATCCTGTTTCTGATAAATTGAATTTTGGTGTCCCAGAAAGTTTTACCAAATACACGGCTCAAATTTTTGACCTAACAGGAAAACAATATTCAAACACAAAAATAGATTCAAACGAAACAATAAATTCGATAGACACGAATAATTTGCCTGATGGAGTTTATATTTTACGCTTGGACAATAACCTCGAAGTTAAATCTGCACTTGTCATTAAGAAAAATCGATAAAAAAAGTGTTTAGGTATATTGTTGTATTCTAAATTAACTAGTGTGCTGCCAATAAAATACACTTAATATCAAACTTGCATAAAACTCCCGGAGACCAAGAAAAAGATGCTGCAATATCTAATTACGATGCGTCAAAACCATCACTCTGGGAGCAAATGCAAAGAAATAAAGTGAGCTGTCATGGCAAAATATCTTCTGTTTATTTGCCAAGGGATTGTTCAAGCTACGCAAAAAAACACACTTAAAAATGTCGTTTTTAAGCAAGCAATGGATGAAATTAGCGTTCACTTTGAAGGAGAAAATTTCAATCTTAATTTATTTGAGTGTAAAAAGGCAACAAAATCAAAATAATAGTTTCAGGATTTGGACATAAAATTTATAATTATGAAGAAAACAACAACACTTGCATTACTATTCGTCACGTTTTTTACTTTTTCACAGCAAAAAACAATTGATGAAAAAGTCGAAGACTTACTAAAGCAAATGACAATTGAAGAGAAAATAGGGCAACTCAACCAATATACTGGAGACAATGCTGCCACTGGACCTATTAACATTAATTCTAATAAACAAAGCGAAATTAAGAAAGGGTTAATTGGTTCGATGTTGAATGTTTTGGGAACAAAACACACCCGACAATACCAAGAATTGGCGATACAATCCCGATTAAAAATTCCCTTATTATTTGGCCTAGACGTAATTCATGGGTACAAAACGACCTTCCCCATTCCACTAGCCGAAGCGGCCAGTTGGGATTTAGCTGCAATGGAACTTTCGGCTAGAATCGCCGCTACTGAGGCTTCTGCCTCAGGAATTCATTGGACATTTGCACCTATGGTCGATATTTCCCGTGACCCGCGTTGGGGCAGAGTGATGGAAGGTGCTGGAGAAGACACATACTTGGGTTCCAAAATTGCGTATGCGAGAGTCAAAGGATTTCAAGGAAACTTGGGCGATGTGAATTCGGTTATGGCTTGCGTCAAACATTTTGCTGCTTATGGAGCTGCCGTTGGCGGACGCGATTACAACTCGGTTGACATGAGCAACAGAATGCTTTGGGAAACATACTTACCCCCTTTCAAAGCGGCTCTCGATGCTGGTGCTGCCACTTTTATGAATTCATTTAACGACCTTAACGGAATACCGGCCACCGGAAATACGTATTTGCTTAGGGATGTCTTGAAAGGGAAATGGAATTTTCAAGGTTTTGTGGTTTCAGATTGGGGTTCAATAGGCGAAATGGTCAATCACGGTTATGTAAAAGACAACAAAGAAGCCGCTCTTGCAGCGATAACTGCTGGAAGTGACATGGATATGGAAAGCAACGCCTATCGCTATAATTTGGAGCAATTGGTAAAAGAAAACAAAGTGCCAATAGCCTTAATTGATGATGCGGTAAAAAGAATTTTGCGCAAGAAATTTGAATTGGGATTGTTTGACGACCCGTACAAATTTTGCAATCCAGAACGAGAGCAGGCGGCATTAAATAATCCAGAACATACCAAAGCTGCTAGAGAAATGGCCGCCAAAAGCATTGTTCTTTTGAAGAATGAGAGAGATGTATTGCCACTTTCCAAAGGGTTAAAAACGATTGCTTTTATCGGACCAATGGTAAAATCAAAAAGAGACAATCACGGATTTTGGGCTGTTGATTTAAAAGATGTTGATTCTACTTATATCGTTTCCCAATGGGAAGGTTTGGAGAATAAAGTGGGCAAAAGAACTAAAATTTTGTATGCCAAAGGATGCGGCGTTGAAGACAAAAGCAAGGAAGGTTTTGCAGATGCTTTGCATGTTGCCAGCCAAGCCGAGGTTATCATTTTGAGTATTGGAGAAAACTGGAATAAAAGCGGGGAAGCCAAAAGTAAAAGCAACCTCCACTTGCCGGGTGTTCAGGAAGATTTGATCAAAGAACTTCAAAAAACAGGGAAGCCCATTGTGATTTTGATAAATGCGGGAAGACCACTTATTTTTAATTGGACTGCCGATAATATGCCAACTATCGTGTACACTTGGTGGTTGGGTTCTGAAGCGGGTAACGCCATTGCAGATGTGCTTTTCGGGGATTACAATCCGTCTGGGAAATTACCAATGTCATTCCCGAGAGAGGAAGGTCAAATTCCTATTTACTACAATCATTTCAATACAGGAAGACCTTCTATTAATGAAGACAAAGTGTATAAATCAGCCTATATTGATTTGCCGAATTCTCCAAAATTTCCGTTTGGATATGGTTTAAGTTATACCACTTTTGAATATTCGGATTTGAAATTGTCTAAAAAAACAATGAAAAATAGTGAGACGATTACAGTTTCCTTAAATATAAAAAATACTGGAAGCGTAAAAGGAGAAGAAGTAGTTCAGCTGTATTTGAGAGATAAAGTGGGTTCTGTAGTACGCCCCATAATCGAGTTGAAAGATTTTCAAAAGATAGCATTGAATCGCGGAGAGACCAAAACCATTCAGTTTACCATTGACAATCAAAAGTTGTCTTTTTACAACAATGCTTTAGAATTTGTCTCAGAACCGGGTGATTTTGATTTGATGATTGGTTCGTCATCGGCAGATATTCGTTTGAGAGACAGTTTTGAATTGGTGAATTGATTTTTAGAAAATAAAAAATAATAAAATGAAAAATGTAGTACTGTTTTTTCTAATGCCCTTTTTGCTTTTGGCACAATCAAAAAAAGATACCATTAGAGTATTTTATTTGGGAGGGCAGTCAAACATGCAAGGATATGGTTATGTAAAAGAGCTTCCGGACTCTTTAAATAAAAAAATTAAAAATGCTTTTATTTATCAAGGAAATCCTGTTGGAGATAATGATACAAGCGGCGGGCTAGGAAAGTGGGATGTACTTTTGCCTGGCAACGGAACTGGCTTTGTGTCGGATGGAACGACCAACAAACTTTCAGATAGATTTGGTATTGAGCTTTCGTTTGCCAAAAAGCTGCAAGAATTATATCCAAACCAAAAACTTGCTTTTATAAAATATGCTAGAAATGGATCCTCGATTGATAGCATTGGGACTTCCTATTTTGGCGCTTGGGACCCTGATTTTAAAGGAGGAAAAGGAATAAATCAATACGATTATTTTCTAAAAACAGTCAATCACGCCATGGCTGTAAAAGACATAAACGGTGATGGAATCGAAGATATTTTGATTCCAAGTGGAATTGTCTGGATGCAAGGCGAAAGCGATGCAGATAAAACAGAACGAATCGCAAATCAATATTATGCGAATTTGAAAAGGTTGATGGAACTCATGCGAGCCACTTTTAGAAACAATAATTTGCCTATTGTAATTGGAAAAATATCCGATTCTGGAGATGATCCCGATGGAAAAGTTTGGGGATATGGCGAATTGGTACAATATGGACAAGAAAAATTTGCCGCAACGGAACCCAATGCAACCATTATACGAACCACAAGTAGTTATAAATACTCAGACAAATATCATTATAAAAGTGAGGGATATATTGATTTGGGCAAAGAATTTGCAAAGGCAATTTTCCTTTTGAATAACAGGAATACGTCCAAAGAGGTATCTTCAAATTGAAATATTTTCAAAAAATTAAAAGTTCAGAAAACATATAAGCAACTACGAATAAAGGGTTGAAAAGCAATTTATTATGCAGTAAAATAGAAAAAAACATATCAGATAATTTATTTAACATTTGAAAATTCGTACGTTTGAAACATATATAAAATACTTTTAAAAGGATGATCATTTGGATAAAATTCGAAAAAATAGCACGGATATATCCATTAATTTTTCAGTAATTTCAAAAAAAAAATACACATGACAGCGATTGAGCAATAGCAACAAGCAAGATTTAACACATCAAGAAATTATGACTGGCAAAATCAGCTGCTGGCGCACACTTTTTTGGACTGTTTCGCATAATACCTTGCACTTAGCCTCTTAAATACAATCATATCTAATTGAACTTCAATTTTATATAAATTTATCAGCAGCCCCTAAATAATTACACCTTAATCTAACCAAATTCGACTATTATGAAAGGAAATAATACTTTTTTTAAAATTATTCTATCAGTCCTTCTTATCGGTTTCTTCCAAAATGTAAGAGGCCAAAAAACTCAGGAAAATATTCCCGAATGGATAAAAATGATGAACGATCCAAATGTTGTTTACTTTGATGCAGTATCTAATTTTGATAACTATTGGAAAAATAAAGAAAAGCCTGTAGGAGAAGAAGAAATATTTGAAGCAAAAGATTCTAAAATAAGGAATGCCAAAAATGAGGAAATTATTCCTTATACTTTTGAATACAAAAAATTTATTTTATGGCAGAAAATAAATTTGGCTTTTGTAAAAAAAGACGGTACTATTTTGACCCAAAAAGAAAGATTGGAAATGTGGGAAAAAGAAAAAAAAGCTAGAAATTAATTACTCAAGGAAATTAAATTATGACATCTTTATATAGAAAAATACTATTCTTTGCAATAATTTCGTTCACAACGATTGCTTTTTCTCAAAACACAAATGGTAATTGGACTATTAAAGGGCCAATTGCTTTTCCTGCCGATATTTCTGGGCAAATAGAAGGAATTGGGCGTGTGAGCCAAATAAAATTTCACCCTACAGACAATCAAAAAATATACGCAGTTAGTGCTTCTGGCGGACTTTGGATAAGTAATGATGCTGGAACAAATTGGAATAAAACAACTACAGACACACAAATTCCACAAGGAAGTTGTTCCGCAGTATGTATTGATTATGCAAATGACAACATCCTTTATTTGTCTACAGGAGATGCTAATTATTATTCAGATGGATATGGTATTTACAAAAGTATTGATGGTGGACTGACATGGTCGGCTTCAAATACGGGGATTGAAAACCGTATGGCATTAGAAATTTTAATTTCTCCAAACGATCACAACATAATCTTAGCAGCAACCACGGACGGAATTTGGAAAAGTATAAATGGCGGCGTCACTTGGGAAGTTAAAAAAAGCGGTGGCGCTTTTAAAGATATGGAGTACAAACCGGGATCTACAAACACTGTATATGCAGTAAATGATAATCAATTTTGGAAAAGTATAGATGATGGAGAATTTTGGTCTCAAGTTACAGATGTAAATCCAAGTGTTGGAGGTGGAGGAAGAATTACTACTACTGCAGCCGATAATGGTATAGTCTATGTTGGCTTTGTAGGGACTAACAGTTCGTCTGAAACTGCATCAACAGGTGGGGTTATATATCAATCGTTAGATTCTGGTGTGACTTTCAATCTGAAAAAAGGAGATGTAAAACCCAATTTAAATGGGTATGAGCCTACTGAAGGTGGACAAGGTAATTACAATTGGGATATTTTTGCTGATAGAGCCAGTGTTAAAACATTATACGCTATAGGTCATGTGGTATGGAAAAGTGTCGATTCTGGGACTACTTGGTCTAAACTAACAAATTGGTATGAAAATTGTCATACAGATATGCATCAAATATTAAGTTCCCCATATAATAATAGTAAATTATTTAACATTAACGATGGAGGTATATTCACTAGTACAGATGCTGGAAACAAGTGGATACCAAGTTCGGATGGGTTAAGTGCAACTGAAGTCTATCATATGGGACAAAGTAAATTATCTAGAAATATTGTTAGTATTGGAACACAAGATAATGGTGAAATTTATTTAAATAATAATTCTTGGACTTGTAATCGTGCAGGAGATTGGGCAACAAAAACCAATTTTGACTATGCAAACCCAAATGTAGCCTATTACCAAGAGACTGCCCAAAGAAGAGATATAGTTGCAAATAAGAATGATGAAGAATTTGGCTTAACAACGCCGAATAATAATGATAATTATATTTTTACAAACCAAAATACCAGTTTTGCGTTAGTAAGCCAAGGAACAATATTAAAAAAAACTACCAATCTTCTAGCGGCTTCTCCAACTTGGACAACTGTAAAAATATTTGATGATAAAATAAAAAGTGTTGCTGTATCTCCAACAAATACAAATGAAATATATGTTGTACTTAAAAATAATCAGGTGCATTATACCTCAAACGGAAGTACTTTTACGCAAGTTTCAACTACACCCTCGGCAAGCGATGTTTATAGTACAATAGTTGTGAATAAAAGTAACACAAATATCGTTTATGCAACCTGCGGTAATAAAGTGTATCGATCCGAAAACAAAGCCGTTGACTGGAATGATATTTCTGGTGCATTATCAAATACTAACATTCTTAATTTAATTCAGGACCCCTATAAAACAGATGAAAGTTTTTACTTAACGACTGTATTTGGAGTGTATTATAGAAACAATACGATGAGCGATTGGCAAAGTTTTTCTACAGGATTACCTCTAATTGCTCAAATCACCGATTTGTTTGGATATTTTGATGGGACTAATAATAGTGTATTAAGAGTTTCTTTTTATGGAAGAGGTGTTTGGGAAAGTGATCTATACAAAACTGTTCTTTCAAATAATGACTATGTAAATAATGTGGGTACTATTAGTATCTATCCTAATCCAAGTACCGATATCATTACGGTCAACATTACAGAACCTAAACTAATGGATACGAAAGCAATATTAACTGATATTTCTGGAAAACAAATTAAAGAAATCTTGATAAGCCAACCTGTAACTTTGCTAGACTTTACAAACTACGCAAAAGGTATTTATATATTGAAATTTAGTAATAATATAACTAAAAAAATTGTTGTAAAATAAATAAACAAATTTTTCAACATTTTGATTGTTAGTAAAGGTTTTGAAATAAAGTGTCTGAAATTTGGCGAAGTTATTTTGTTCTTTTTCAAGGCAAAAAATCTTTGAAACGAAGTTCACTGAACTCCTATGAAAAATAGAAAACAAGTGAAGTAATAGCTGGGCTATTGAACTATTTTTTAACGCAGAAAAAGGATAAAAGAACGAGAAAAATTAGACACTTTATTTTGAAACATTTACTTAGGTATATTTTTAGCATTGTCGTTGCATTATTCGTTTTTAACAAACGATAAGACTAACCAATTACATAATACTAAAACAAACGCTATACGAGTTGAAAAAATTGAAGTGCTCCCCATAATCAAATGGAAAGATTTTTAAAAAATAGCATTGAATCGTGGAGAGACTAAGACAATCCAGTTTACGATTGACGACCAAAAATTGTCTTTTTACAACAATAAATTAAAATTTGTCTCAGAACCGACTGATTTTGATTTGATGATTGGTTCGTCTTCGGTTGACATTTGTTTGAGAGACGGTTTTGAATTAGCAGTAAAGTAGTTAGCCCTAAGAAATTAATTACTACACCCTAATTGTAGTGTGTAAAATTTAAAAACAAAAAACAAGATAGTTCAATTAAATAATGAGATTATGAAAAAAACTACAGTCTTTATGGTATTGTTAATTTGCTCGGCTGCATTTTCGCAGACGGATGTTGCAACAGAAAAAAGAATTCAAGGATTGATTAAAAAAATGACTTTGAAAGAAAAAGTCAGCTTGCTGCACGGTAACTCCAAATTTTATGTTTCTGAAATAAAAAGATTGGGTATACCTGAATGGGCTTTGTCTGATGGTCCTCATGGAGTTAGAGCTGAAATGAATAGAGACAACTGGAATTATGCCGGACTAACGGATGATGCAGTAACTTGTTTTCCTCCCGGAACAGCAATGGCTGCAACTTGGAATTTAGATTTGGCTTCCAAAAGAGGATATGTATTGGGTGAAGAGGCTCGTTTTCGTAAAAAAGATGTTTTACTTGGCCCAGGAATTAATATTATTCGAAGTCCTCTTTGCGGTAGGAATTTTGAATATTTAAGTGAAGATCCCTACTTGATCGCTCAATTTGCTGTTAATTATATCAATGCCTTGCAAAGCAAAGATGTTGCGGCTAGTGTAAAACATTATGCAGCAAATAATCAAGAGGACAATCGTTTTGCTATAGATGTGACTATGAGTGACCGAGCCTTGCAAGAGATTTATTTGCCTGGGTTTAAAGCTGCAGTTATGGATGCCCATGTATTAACGGTTATGGGAGCTTATAATAAATTTCGTGGAGAATATTGTACAGAGAATATGTTTTTAGGACGTACTATTTTACGTGATTTATATAAATTTAATGGTGTTTATATGTCGGATTGGAATGCAGTTCATAGTACGGATAAAGCGGCTTTGGCAGGTCTTGATCTGGAAATGGGCACTGAAAAAATTGATTATAATGAATGGTATTTTGCTAATCCATTAATTAAAGCGGTTGAGGAAGGGCGAATAAAAGAAAGTTTAGTTGATGAAAAAGCAGCTAATATTCTAAGGGTTATGATTAAAACTAAAGTATTAGACCCTAAAAATAGAGAGAAAGGAAGTGTAAATACAAAAGAACACCAACAAGTAGCGTACCAATCTGCGGTTGAATCTATTGTGCTTTTAAAAAATAAAAACAAAGTATTACCTCTTCAAATAAATTCCTTAAAATCGGTTGCAGTAATAGGAGATAATGCCACTCGCAAACATTGTAGTGGTGGATTAAGTTCCGAAATAAAACCTTTGTATGAAATTACTCCATTGGAAGCTATTACCTCAAAATACGGAAAACAATTGCAGATTAATTTTGCACAAGGGTATAATAAACAATCCTCTCCTGGAGAAGGGAGTAATAAAGGGCAATTAAATTCTGATTTTGTAGATTGGAAATTAATTGATGAAGCAGTAGTACAAGCTAAAAAATCGGATGTGGCGATTGTTTTTGCAGGATTAAACCATGATTTTGATACGGAGTCATTTGATAGAATTCACATGCGTTTGCCATATGGTCAAGAAACATTGATTCAAGAAGTTGCTAAAGCTAATCCTAAAACTATTGTTGTAATTATTGCAGGTTCTCCATTAGAATTGTCAGGTATTCAAAGTCGAGTTCCTGCTATAGTTTGGGCTTGGTATGGCGGAATGGAAGCTGGAAACGCAGTTGTTGATGTATTAAGTGGCAAAGAATTTCCTTCTGGAAAATTACCAATTACTTTACCGGTTTCAATAAACCAAATGCCAGATCATGCATTGGGTAATTATCCGGGTAGAAACTTAAAAGTAAATTATGAGGAAGACATTTTTGTGGGTTACAGATGGTTTGATACTAAAGGAATAGAGCCGCTTTACCCGTTTGGATTCGGTTTATCCTATACTAATTTCGATATAGCAAATGCTTCTACCGATAAAAAAGAATTCAATCAAAATGACACTATTGTCGTAAAATGTACCATCAAAAACAGTGGGAAATCAGATGGTGCTGAGGTAGTTCAATTGTATACAAGCCAACCTGAGTGTTCTGTTATGAGACCTAAAAAGGAATTAAAAGCATTTCAAAAAGTGTTCTTGAAATCTGGCGAAGAAAAAACGGTAGAACTTAAAGTGAAAGTAAAGGATTTAGCTTTTTATGATGAGAAAACTTCTGGTTGGAAAGTAGAATCGGGTGAATTTGTACTTCATTTAGGTACTTCTTCTAAAAATATTGTAGATTCTTTAAGCATTCAAGTGAAATAGCAGAAAAGATAAAGCAAAAAAACTTCATTATTTCTAATGGAGTTTTTTTTTGCAATGTCGTTACAAACTATCCTTTTTCAACAGATTTATTTTCAGTCCAATATATTGCAGTTGAAGATTATTTTTCAACACCTCATATTGTGCCGACAGCAATTGATTTTTTACCGCAGAATATAAAATGGCTTCCACTTTTCCGCTTGTGAATTTAGCTTGTGTAGTGGCTAGAGAAGCTTTGGCATACCCTTGTTTCTCCGTCAATTTATGCTGAAGCTGCAAATAATTCTTTTTGTTTTGTTCTTCTAATACGACTTGCTTGTCCAATTCTTGTTTTTCTTTTTCTATGGACAGTTTCGCCTTTTCACTTTCTATTTTCGATGCGTCAATTTTTTTGTTGTTTCGAAAACCATTAAAAACAGGAACGTTCAACTGCATGCCAATTTGTTGGCTTTTATTGTCCTCTAATTGATTCTTGAAACTAACTGTGTTTGCATTTTCCTGATTTAACGTTTTATAATAAAAAGTCGAAAACCCATAATAGGCGGACAGTGTGGGCAAATTACTGGCTCTTTCCAAGCCTATCGCTTTCAAACTGCTTTGATGATTCAGTTCGGCCAATTTTATTTTCGGATTGTATAGCCCATTTTCTAAGTCTTCCGTTGTTCTGTCATTCAAATAAGGTTCTAATACCACTTCATCGGTTGCAACATCCATCACATTCATCAACTGGAACAATTGCGTTTTTTTTATTCCACACAGCTGTTCGGTTTCTAGATTACGATTTTCTTCCTCCGAAAAGCTCAATTGCATGTCATACAAATCGCTTTGGGGCTTACTCCCAATGGTGACTTCTTTGGTTACTCTGTCTAAGTTGAAAACAGCTTGCTTGAGTTGCTCTTTTTGAATTTTCAATAACTCCTGAGTATAAAGTGCCTGATAATAGCTTTCCAGAATCTGCAATTTATATTCGTTTTCTATAACTTCCTTCTCCGCTTTGGCGAGTTCAATATTGATTTTATCTTTTTTGGCATTTGCAAAAGCACTAAAATCAATCAGATTCGTTCTGGCATTAAGATTGAAATTATCGTTTTGAATATTAGAACTTACCCTTCCGTTTGTCGAAGGGTCAATACTTGAACCAAAATTATAACCTTGTTCTCCGTATAAATTGACAACAGGCAACATTCGGTTTAAAACGGAATTCTGTGATTGCTGTGTTCTTTTTATTTGCAGCTGTCTAATTTTTATTTCGGTATTATTCTGCAAAGCCATATCCATGCATTTTGTAAGGGACCAGGGATTTTCCTGGCCGCTAGCAAAAGCACAAAATAGTATAAAGACTGCTGTTAAAACGATTTTATTATTCATATTTCAAATATTTCAAAACGTCAGTTTTCGTTGCATGATAGGCTCTTGATAGCACAATTATCAATGTTAAAACCAATAACAACACGAAACCAAAAACGAAAGGTAATACGGTGATGTCTATCCTAAAGGCAAAATTTTCCAGCCATTTGTTCAATAAATAATACACCGGAAACAAGGCTGTTAAAAAACCGATTATGCAATACAAAATGTACTGTTTGGATAATTCTCTCAACAAAACATTGGTTTCTGCACCAAGGGTTTTCCTGATGGCAATTTCTTTCATCCGTCTTTGTATCGAATAAGAGGCCAAAGCGAACAGACCGAAAAGCGCTATAATTATCACAACCACATTCAGCAATGAAAAGAGGTTCTTTTGTTTTACGTAAGATTCATACGTTCTGGCATATTCTTTATCTACGAAATCATAGCTAAAAGGGTTTTCGGCATCCACGTTTTTGATCCAAAACTTTTCGATTTCAGCAATAGTTTGTTGTGAGTCTTCTGAATTTATTTTGACATGGATTTTGCTCACGTTTTGAAGCATCCAATCCACAGTTTTGAAGTGAAAAAATACCATGGGAGGAATTTTTTCTTGTGGTCCAAATAAATTAAAATCTTTAACAACTCCAACAATTTTGAATTTGTGTTCATTCCAATCTACTACTTTCCCGATAGGATATTTTTCGTTCATCATTTTCAAAGCCGTTTCATTTACTAACATTGAATTTATAGTGTCCGAAGCCAATTTTTCGGATAGAAATCTACCCTCTTTAATTTTAATTTGCATCATTTCTAACATCCCAAAATCGACACCCATATTTCTTGCTGAAATATTTTTGTTGTTTTTGTATGCAAATACGGAAGTAGAACCGTTCTCAGAGCCAAAACTAAAAGCACCCGTGGATAATTGCTCTACACCCTTAATTTTGATAATCTCCTGCTTTATCATGTTGTATCTGTTGTGCAATTTTTGCTTATACCCTTCTTCTTTCCAGTTGTAGTCATTCCTGTAAGCTATAGAAAGTATTTGCTCGCCTTTGAATCCTAAATCTTTTGTGCTAATAAATTTTACTTGTTGATACACAATATAAGAACCAATAATAAAGAAAGTGGCTATTGCAAATTGAATGATGAGCATCCCGTTGCGCAACCAAACACCGCTTTTGCTTCTTTCAAAATCACCTTTTAGAACTTTCAAAGTTTCAAAATTAGAAACATAAATAGCGGGGAATATTCCAGCAACTATAATTGTAATGACAAAAACCAGAAATAAATATGAGTAAAACTGATTTCCAGAAATAATTAATTTTTTTCCTAAAAAATCATTATAATACGGCAATGATAACTCAACAATAACCAAAGAAAGAAGAATTGAAAATGTTGTAATTAAAATAGTTTCAAAAAGAAATTGCATCACTATATTTGATTTTGTAGCTCCCATAACCTTTCTAACCCCAACTTCTTTGGCTCTTTTTATTGCTGTTGCGGTTGCTAGGTTGATATAATTTACGATTGAAAGAATCAAAATTAAAATAGACAAACCAACCATAATCATCAAAAACTGGTAATTACCCCTAGGTTCTGCAAATCCTTCTACTACCGAATGTAATCTTGCATTTTTTAAAGGTTCTAAAATAATTTTCAAGCCATTTACTCCATTCTTTTCAGACCAATCTTCGATGCTCAACCCCTCTTTTTTTGCTTCTTTGACCACTCGATTCTGATAAATCAAATGTTCAATTTTTTTAATTACTTTATCTTTTTCATTAGGATGTTTTATTTTTAACAACAATCCATAATAAAAACCTCCCCAATTAACTTTATCTTCAGAAATCCTATTATCTATAAGATTTACAACGGCATCTGGTTGCATTGATGATTTTCCAGAAATAATATAAACACCTCTAACAACCAGTTTTTTTTCAGAATAAGTGACTATCTTCCCCAATGCCTCTTCACTACCAAATAATTCTATTGCAGTTTGTCTTGAAATAGCAATACTTGCGTTGTCTTTTAATGCCATTGCTCTATTTCCTTTTATGAAATTAAACGGAAACATTTCAAAAAAAGTTTTTTGTGCATTAGTGATTTTAAAGATTCCTTTTTTGCTATTGTACCGAATAATTTCCTCAGAATACCAATTATCAAAATAACAATGAGACTCAATTTCTTTAAAATCTGTCTTTAAATATTCTTCCAAAGGAGCAACATTACTAGCCCAATAATCCTTTGGGCCAAATTTACTTATAGCTTGAAAAACATTATCCTTATTCAGATTCCATTCGTTATAACTCTGTTCATCATTCCAATACAGCAAGGCGAAAATCAATCCCGCAATACCAATACTCAAGCCCAACACATTCAAAGCCGTAAAAAGCTTGTTGTTTTTGATGTGGTATAAAAATATAGTTGTCCAATTTTTTAGCATGGTTATTCGTATTTTAAATATTTCAAAACGTCTACTCTTGTGGCTTGATAGGCTCTTGAAAGCACTACAACTAACGTTAATGACAGTAAGGCAACAAATCCGATTAGAAATGGATAGATCGAAATATCAATTCTAAAGGCAAAGTTCTCGAGCCATTTGTAGAGTAAATAATACACTGGGAATACCGCCATCAGAAATCCAATTACACAGAAAACAATATATTGCTTGGATAATTCTTTTAGTAAAACATTGGTTTCGGCACCAAGGGTTTTTCGGATAGCGATTTCTTTCATTCGCCTTTGTATCGAATAGGTTGCTAAGGCAAATAATCCGAACAAGGCAATCAGAATAACCACAATATTTAGTACTGAAAACAGGTTTTTTTGTTTTACATAACTACTATACGATCTTTTGTAATCCTTATCCACAAAATCATAAGCGAATGGATAATCCGGGTCCACCTTTTTTAACCAAAATCTCTCAATATCGGCAAGAGTTTGCGACATAGTCTCCGGATTTGCTTCAACATAAATATTATTTAAACCACCTGTAAACCAAGGAATTGTTTTAAAATGAAAAAAGGACATGGGCCTAATTGCTTCACTTGGATTACCTAAATTGAAATCTTTAACAACACCAACAATAATTACTTCTTTTCCATCCCAATTTACTTTTTTGCCTATTGGATTTTTTTCTTTTAACATTTTCAATGCCGTTTCATTAATTAGCATGTTGTTAATGGTATCTTGAGCAAATTTTGGATTTAGGTATCTTCCTTTTGCCATTTTGATTTGCATCATTTCAAGCATTCCAAAATCGATAGGGATATTATTCCCATCTATATTTATATCTTTATAATGATACGATATTGTTGATCGTGCACCAATACCAAACACAAAAGCACCGCCTGCAACTTGTTTTACTCCTTTTATTTTTAATAATTCATTTTTGATTGTCGTATAACGATCAAATCTAAACTTGTCTGATATTTGTTCTCCATATACATTTCGATACGATATATTTAAAATTTGGTTGGCTTTAAAACCTAAATCTTTTGTACTCATATAATCTATTTGTTGGTAAACAATATAAGAGCCAATAATAAAGAAAGTAGCAATTGCAAATTGAAATATCAGCATTCCATTACGCAGCCAAACCCCGCTTTTGCTTCGTCCAAAATTGCCTTTTAGCACATTCAAAGTTTCAAAATTGGAAACATAAATTGCTGGAAAAATCCCTGCAATACTAACCGTAATTATAAATATCGCAATTAGTTGCAAGTAAAATTGACTTCCTTGTATAATTATATTTTTCTCTAAAAACTCGTTATAATAAGGTAATGATAGCTCTACAATAACAAGAGAAAGTAAAATGGAAAACAACGAAATTATTATTGTTTCAAAAATAAATTGCTGAATAATATTGGCTTTTGATGCTCCAATAACTTTACGAACACCTACTTCTTTGGCGCGTTTTATGGCATTGGCAGTAGCCAAATTGACATAATTTACAATAGAGAGTATTAAAATTAAAATAGACAAACCAAGCATTATCATCAGAAATTGATAATTGCCTTTACCCTCAGCTAAACCATTTGTTTTTGTATGCAAACGAACATCTGATAAAGGTTCCAAACAAGGTTTTACCGCTCCAAATTTTTTAATAAATTCTTCGGGGCTGATTCCTTGTTCTTTTGCAATACGAACCGTGATGTTATCATAATACAATTGTTCTAAAGTTTTCGCAATAGATTCTTTAGCACTAGCACTTTTTGCTTTAATTAATAACACAAATTGAAAGTTTCCCCATTCTTCAATACACTTTTTTATTCTAAAACCCATAAAATCAACAACACAAGAAGGATTGTACGATGATTTTTTATCCAATTTATAAACGCCTCTTACAACCAGTTTTTTGTTTTCAAAAACCACCTCTTTACCCAAAGCCTTATCATTACCAAAAAGTTGCATAGCTGTTTCTTGGGACAAACAGATACTATTCTCGTCCGGTAATGCCGTATTTTGATTGCCTTCAACAAACTCAAAAGGAAAAAAATCAAAGAAATTATCCTGAGCTATCAATATTTTTTCGAATTGCTTTTTACTATTTTTATATCGGATTATATCTTTATTATAATCTCCACTGATATAACAATAGGATGCAACTTCATTTGATTTTTTTATTAAATTAGAACCTATTGGAGCCGAAGTTGAAGTCCAAAAAGTACTTTCATCCATTTGATTGACTAATAAAAAGACTTTTTCTTTATTAGGGTTCCAAGCATCATAACTCTGTTCATCATTCCAATACAGCAAAGCAAAAACCAATCCCGCGATACCAATACTCAATCCCAAAACATTCAAAGCCGTAAAAAGCTTGTTATTTTTGATGTGGTATAAAAATATATTTGTCCAATTTTTTAGCATGGTTATTTTGAAATTATTGGCTTATCAGCACATCAACATTACGACTATTCATTTTTTCTGAAAGTACAACTCCATCTTTCATCAAAATGGTTTTTTGCGAAAAAGACGCATCATAATCAGAATGGGTTACCATTAATATTGTTGCACCATTGGTATGCAAATCAGTCAGTAATTCCATTACTTCATTTCCGTTTTTACTATCCAGATTTCCAGTAGGTTCATCGGCAAGGATGATTTTCGGGTCGTTGATTAATGCTCTTGCTACTGCCACACGTTGTTGCTGTCCTCCAGAAAGTTGCTGCGGATAATGTTTTAATCGGTGTGAAATCCCTAATTTATCAGCGATTTCCTCTACCTTTTTCTTTCTTTCACCCAAAGAAACGTTGTTGTAAATCAACGGCAATTCAATATTGTCATAAACTGATAATTCGTCAATCAAATTGAAATTCTGAAAAATAAAACCAATATTTTCTTTTCTCGCTTTCGACTTTTCTTTTTCTTTCAATCCAATCATTTCCTGATTCAGCAATTGATAACTTCCTCCTGATGCGCTGTCGAGTAATCCAACAATATTCAACAAAGTTGATTTTCCGCTTCCCGAAGGCCCCATAATGGACAAAAAATCTCCTTGCTTGATGGTTAATGAGATTTCACTCAATGCCATGGTTTCTACTTCTTCTGTTCTGAACACTCTTGAAAGATTTTTAATTTTTATCATAATATTATTCGTTTTTTGATTGATGTTCTTTTATATAAATTATTTATTTTTCTCTTTATTCTTTATTCTTTGCTCTCTATTCTTTTCTCTTTGCTCTTTATTCTTTTCTCTTTATTCCAAATTCAATATTTCTACGCCAGTATAATCTTTATAAGACGACGTAATTACCTTCTCGTCTGCTTTCAATCCACCAAGTATTTCATAATATAATGGGTTTTCTCTCCCCAGTTTAATTGCTCTTCTTTCGGCTTTATTTCCGTTGACAACAAAAATCCATTTCCCATTGGTTTCTTCATAAAAACTACCTTTTGAAAGCACTAAGGTCTTAGTTTTTTCAGACAGATTTAATTTCACGCCAAAACTCAATCCTTGTTTTAAATCTAGTTTATCGGACGAAACAAAATCCAATTCTACTTGAAACCTTCCGCTTTTGATTTCTGGAATTACTTTGGTTATTTGAACTCCAATGGCTTTGTTCTCAAAATCTACAGTTCCTTTTTGTCGCTCTGCAATTTTATCCAAATAAAACTCATCCACATCGGCTACCAATTTATAGCCTTTCCTATCATCTATAAAACCGATGCTCGTATTTTGCGAATAGGTTTTCCCCAGTATCGGCTCAAACGAAGAAAGTCTTCCCGATATAGGTGCGGTTATTAAAAAATTCTTTTTGTTGGCTCTTAATATGTCCAGACTTTTATCCATTATAGCAATCGATTGGTTGAGTTGACCTATCTGAATTTGATTCGCCAGTTTTTCCTTTTTGACGCTTTGCTTGATGATGTTCATGCGTTCCTTTTGAAAACGATAATTCTCATTCGTCCTTTCCCATTCGTTTTTAGAAAGTATTTCTTGCTCAAAAAGTTTCTTGTTCAAATCGTATAAATTTTTGGCATCCAAATAATCATGTTCTATAGCAATCAAGTCTTTTTCTAAATTCAATTCCTGATTTCTCAAGTCGAGTTTGGCTTTGTTCAAATTATTAATTTGCTCAATGATGGCCGTTTCCTGTTGCATATACGCCAGTTCTGCATTAGGATTGTACAATCGTGCCAGCGGTTGTCCTTTGATAACCATATCTCCATTTTCTACAAATATTTCCTGAACGGCTCCTCCTTCAATGATATTAATTAACATTGAATTTAAAGGAACCGCTTTTGCCTGAAAAGACATGAAATCTTCGAAAAAATCATTTTCAACTACCTTAATAGTAATTTCAGTTGCCTTTATGGTAAGACTTCTTTTCTTGGTTGCCGAAGTAAAAACGAAATACCCAAAGAGTAAGATAATTGGTAATGCGATTAAAAGATACTTATTTTTGTTAGTTTTACGTACGATTATGGTGTCCATTATTGATGATTTGTTTAACCTATTGTGATAATCGTGCCAAAAATTTAAACATTGTAAAACCCTTATTTTTAAGATTTTATTTTTAATGAAATTTTCAAGGTGTTCATTATCGAACACCTTTTGTCCGAAACCGAACAGTGATGACAAGGAATTTTTTGATTGCTGATTAACGATTGCTGATTTCAGATTTCGTATTGAGCATTAAAAAAACAGTTCATTAAAGAGGTTTAGTACTTCTGCAATCAAAAATCGTTAATCAAAAATCTTAAATAAAAAAAAATACTAACTCAATTATCTTGTCCGATAGCTACCGACTCCTTTAAACACAAAAAAAGCCTCGAATGAAAAAGACCAACGCCTCAATATTAGTCATAGACGACCAAGAAGATATTCTTTTTGCGTCCAAGATGCTCCTCAAAAAGCATTTTGAAAACATTTTTACACTCAATAATCCAAAAAATGTAGTTGAATTATTGGCGAAAAACACCATAGATGTGGTTTTGCTCGATATGAATTACAGAATAGGTTTTGAGGACGGAAGAGAAGGTTTGTATTTATTAAAAGAAATAAAAACGCTTTCGCCAAAGACTGTTGTTATTTTGATGACCGCTTTTGGCAAGGTAGAAACGGCTGTGGAGGGTCTAAAAGCGGGGGCTTTTGATTATATTTTAAAACCCTGGGAAAACGAAAAATTGCTTAGCGTTGTAAAGCAAGCTGTCGATAAAAGTCGGAAAGAACAGAAGAAACCAAATACGATTGAAAGTGTAGACGATTTTTTCGTGGGTAATTCAGATGTTATAAAAAAGGCGTATTCACTAGCTGATAAAGTAGCCAAAACGGATGCCAATGTTTTAATCCTGGGCGAGAACGGAACCGGTAAATTTATTTTATCACATCATATTCATCGTCAGTCGGAGCGAAAAAACAGTCCTTTTATTCATCTCGATTTGGGTTCGCTGAATTCTAATATTTTCGAAAGTGAATTGTTTGGATATGTCCAAGGAGCTTTTACAGATGCCAAAGTCGATACTCCCGGACGTTTTGAAATGGCTCAAAACGGAACTATTTTTTTGGATGAAATTGGAAATGTGCCATTGCATCTACAGTCAAAACTCTTGCAGGTTATCCAAACCAAAACAGTAACCCGATTGGGGGAATCGAAAGCGAGACCATTGAATGTTCGCATAATTACAGCCACCAATTTGAATTTGAAACAGGAAGTTACCGATAAAAACTTCCGGGAAGATTTGTATTATCGCATCAACACCATGGAAATCGTCTTGCCTCCATTGCGGGAACGAAACGATGACAAAATCCCATTAGCACATTATCTTTTGCAAAAAATGATGACGAAATACGGACGAGACGAAATCACATTTAACGAAAAAGCATTGGAACAAATCGGAAAACACGCTTGGAACGGTAACATCCGAGAAATGGAAAACCGAATAGAACGTGCCGTGATTCTTTGTGAGAACAATCACATTACCGTTTCGGATTTGGATTTGGAACAAATAACCACTTACGAAGAAAACCAAAACGACATTCAGCTGTCGGCCGTCGAAAAAACAGCCATCGAAAAAATCCTATTCAAGAACAACAACAATATCAGCAAAACCGCTGAGGAATTGGGTTTGTCAAGAGCTTCATTATACCGTCGTTTAGAGAAATATAACATCAATGCCAATTAATAACTTTGAACTGATTTCATGTGTTTTATACTTCTGAAATCAAAAATCGTTAATCAAAAATCTTAAATAATTTTTATGTTTAAATCCTTGAAAATCTACCAACTCCTTTTTATCCGATTGATTATCATCCTTTCCGGCTCCGGAATTTCAATCTTCCTTTTTCAAAAGGGATTGGTTTTTACAGCTATATTTGGTCTCCTAATTATTTTTCTACTCGTTGTTGAAATGTATTTTTACGTCAAAAATGCCTTTTTGCTTTACGACAGAACAATAACTTCCATTTTGCAAAATGATTTCACATCGGATTTTTCCAAGCATAAATCGTATCAAAATTATTCCAACTTATTCAAGTTGTATGAAACGTTGAAAAACAAAGAAAACGAGCAGGTTTCAAAGGATATTATTTACCGTTCTATTTTAAATAACATTGAAACAGGCATTATTATTCTGCAAAAAGAAGGAAATGATTGGAATATTTTTTTGATGAATGATTATTTCTCCAAACATTTTGATGTGCCAAAAGTTACCAAATGGAACTATCTAAAAAGTCATTTGCCTTCCTTATGTGAAATCATCGAAGAACAGAGTTTTCAGGAAATCAAAACGTCATTAGAGATACGTGTGAATCAGCAAGACACTCAAACATTTGTAATGCAAACTTCGAGAAGCGAAATTTACAATCGGGATTATTGCATCGTTTTATTGGAATCCATTCAAAATGTAATCGAGAAAAAAGAGAAAGAAGCTTGGGTCAATTTGATGAAAGTGATTTCTCATGAACTTTTAAATTCGATTACTCCCATTCGATCACTTTCCCAGAATCTACAGGATTTGGTTCAACAAGAAACCATTTCGGCAGAAGATCTAGACGATATGAAAAGCAGTGTTGCCACGATGTTGAGACGAAGCGACCATTTGCAGCAATTTGTAGAAAGTTACCGCAAACTGGCTATGTTGCCTTCTCCCAAAAAAGAAAAAATAGAATTGTTGCAATGGATTGAAAATAGTTTGCAAATCATGGCACCCTTATTTAAAAAGGAACAAATAGAAGTTATAAACACGATCCCTTTCGACCGCAAACTAAATATTGACCCACAACAAATGGAGCAAGTGTTGATTAATCTTTTGACAAACTGCATTTATTCTTTGAAAGAAACTCAAAAAAAACAAATCATTATTTCGGCCGAAGTCAAAGAAAAGAGAACTTTCATCATGATCACCGATAATGGAAGCGGCATCGAAAAAGAAATAGAAAGCAAAATATTCCTGCCATTTTTTACCACCCGAAAAGAAGGCGCCGGAATTGGATTGACGTTGTCCAAAAGCATTGTCGAAGCACACAGCGGTTATCTGGCCTATAGAAATGAGGAAGAAAAAACCTCTTTTGTGATTTGTTTGGTTGATAGTTGATTTTTTTGTCTCGTTATTTCAAGACAGGGCAATTCATAATATCGCATGGCAGCAAAGCTCGGACGCTTCTTTATTCTTATTGTATGTCCAACTCATTCAAGATACAATCGGTAAAAATTGCAGCTCCTGCATTATTAAGATGAACTCCATCTATTGTCAGAAACAGTCCTCTTCTTCCACTTAATTTTTTAAAATCTTTTTTAAACTTATCCCACAAGGTAACTGCCCAAAAATTACCTAAACAATAATTGGATTGAACTTCTTTTGCCAAGACATCATCAAATTCCTTTTGAATGTCAGCTAAAATAATCTCCTCGTCTAAAGCTACTTTTCTGATCGCTTCATTGATTCTATTTCTCAATGAATTTAGTTCACTGTTTAAATTTTCGCCAACACAGCCAATTGTTAATAGAACTATTCTCCCTTTAAACAACTGCTTTATACTTCTGATATTTTTTTTCAAAAAAACCAAAAATTCACAAGGATTTGGTAATGGAATAAGTCCATTTTTTATTTGTTGTTGGTATGCCCATTTAAACAATTTTCCTTTTTCTAAAAAAGACGGAAGAAGAATATCATTGTAACCACTTTGAAAAATAATACAATCATAGTCTTGTTCAAACTTTAAATGGTTAAAAAGTCGATTGCAAATAACATTTAGTGTTTCTCCATTTTCGCCAAGAATTGTTATTTGCAATGACGGTTGACTTTTAGCAATCAATTCTACAAAACTAACCCCTAATTCCCCTCTGGTTATGCTGTCGCCTATGAATAGAATCTTCATGAATTTATTACTTTTTCGGTTTCAAAATTCTTCTTAAAAACTTGACCCACATTGTCCATTTACTATTTTTCTTGTCATTTGCAAAATGGTTCTCCACTTTATCAAATGCATCTTCAATATAAGCATCGTGTAACCAACGAATGACAAGTGTCCATTTTAATGTTGCTAAACCTGTTGTATTCATAACAATACTATGTTTGATCTCCGTTACATCAGTACCTAATTCTGTAATTTCAAATTGATGAAACCCATTAAATCCTTTTGGTTCTGTAAATTGAAATTGAATATAATTATCAGGATTATAATCTTGAACTGTATATTTTATAGGTCCGTGTCCCCCTTTTGAACCTTCATTTAATCCATTGTCTAATAGCATAGGCGACCATTTGTCTGTTGCCAACATCCTATCGTTTTTAGAAGATAAGGTTCTAAATAATTCAGCCACTTTTACTTTTTGTTGATGAATTGTTCTGGTATGTAGGTTGATTACTTTCATTGTAATTATTGTTTTTGATTTTCCTTTTTTCCAACCCGCCAATTAGAAATAAAAGTCCGATTGCTAAAGCAAATAATGAATACATTGTTTCCGCCATTGTGTTCGTTCCTTGTATTTGATCTGCTATTAATTCTCCAAGTCCTCGCAACAAATATAGTCCAGCAATTAAAAATAGGACTGTTTTTAGGAATGGTAATTTTCTAAATTTATGGTCTGCCGAAAGTCCATAAAGACCAAAAACAAAAAACACAATTGCGACAAAAATGGTCGACAAATAAGGCAAAACACTATGCTTTAGAGCAAGTGTTGCCATTTCATTTCCAATTCCTGTTATTTCAAACATTTGGTTAGCCCAAATTAATCCGACAATGTGTCCAATTGCAATTAGAATATTGATATATCCGCCGAGTTTTAGCATAATTCTATTTTTTTCCTAAATAAGCCAGTAAACCAATTGGCAAAAGTATAATCCATTGTGGAGCCAAAAGATTATACATTACACTTGTAACGATAGAAGGCACAGAGAATAGGATGTATAAATATCCAATATATTTTACAAATTCAGTTTGTTCATTCTCCTTTTTACCCAATCCGTTTTTAATCAACAAGTAGGAGGTTGCGAATAAAATAATTGTTACCATATGCCAAGCACCCATCCACTCTGCTTTTGCTTGGATTATAAGATTGCTTCCTAATAGTGGATTCACTAAGCTAATTTGTCCGCCAATGGTATGAAGAACTGCCGTAAACAAATTGATTATTCCTGCAATTAGCCAATAAATATTTTTTTTATCAATCATTTTTTCATTTATTTCCCCACAAGTATGCTATACTCTTTGGGTATTGTTACTCCGTTAAAATGGTTTGTTAATCCATAAAATATTGAGACTGTCAAAATAAATCCTAAAATAAGAATTATTTTTGCTTGTTGTTTTGGTGTTAAATTTGAAATATTTCTTTTCATTTTTTTGTTATGAACTGAAGCAATGTGTCCAAAGAAAGAAACAATCGCAAGTCCATAATAGGGAATAAAAAACAAATTAAAAGGAAAAACATTCAGTCCTGCCACTCCAAAATAGAAATTGGTATCGAGCTGTAAAAAAAAGCGTCCGACAAAAACGGCAATCAAATGAATAACTAGGAAAATAGCTAAATAAAGCCCCGTCCAAATATGCAGTTTTTCAAAGTTGGATGTTGCTATTTTTCGATTTGTTCTAAAAAGTACAAATCCCGAAACAATCTGAACGAGTACCGAAATCAACAAAACAGTCTCTACGATTAGGTTCCGATAAAAAAGACGTAAAACATGCATCATTTCTATATGCTTGACTGCACCCCAAATACTATAAAAATGGTTCAATAGATGCAGTCCGATAAAAATTGTAATCGTTAGTCCTGACATATAATGAATTCGTTTCATCTCTTTTGATTTCTACAAAGTTCAATTAACGTTTTCAAAATCCATTTGATTTAAATCAAATTCGATATTTCGGGTTACGAATTCGGCTCAAAGTTTCAAGCGTAACACCTATGTAGGAGGCAATATGTGTTAATTGCACACGCTGGATAATATCGGGTCGAGCATTTATTAGATTTGTATATTTCTGTAAAGCACTCTCAAATTGTATCGAAACAACCCTTTCTTGAAGTTCAAGCATTGTTTTGGTTACTGCAATTCTTCCTAATTTCTCAAAACAATGATGTTTATTGGTCAATGCAAATACGGTTTCTCTCGAAATTTGCAATAAAGTAGTTGGTTCAAGCAACTCGATAGTGTACATTGTTGGGCTATCTTGGAAAAAGCTGTCAATAGCACTTACAAACTCACCCTCAAATGCAAACCAATCTGTAATGTCCTTACCATTTTTTAAATAATAGGCTCTTGCACCTCCACGAACTACAAAATATAGTTTATCTGCAAATTGTCCTTCTTTTACAATTTTTGCTTCTTTGTCAAGTGTCAATATTTTTGAAGCTTTTTTCAAATCATCTTTACATTCCTCTGTTAATGTGGCGTAGCTAGTACTTATAGTTTCTATTATTTTCTCGATGTACATAAAGTTCATTCTAAAAGGGTGTACAATATTTTGGTTTTTCTACGTGGGGAATTAGAAGCGCAAATACTTAATAAAAACCACCTTACCAAATATACGTACAAATCTTCAATTAAGCGTTTACACCAGCACAGATATAAAATCACTTTTAGGATTGATCCTATTTGATCCGATCCCACCTTTTGATATCGACTTGTATCCTGACATTGAAAAAGCCTATGGTTAAGTTCGAGATTTGAGAACTCTCTTTGAAAAAACAAGCTATAAATTCATTGGACTTTCAAAATTAGCCAAATGACATGAAAAAGTAAATCAATCTGAGTTTAAATCTTTCTACACAATCTTGAGATCCATACTCACACATTTTTCAAGTTCATTATTCAGTCAACTACGAAGTTAATCAAGAAAAAGTTACTTTGCTATCATAGACATATTATGTCCATGATAGTTTTGGATTGGGATTTTCTTTTCAAGATTTTCTTTCAGTCTACTACGAAGTTAATTAAGAAAAAATTGCTTTGCAATCATAGGTAAATTTTACCTATGAAAATTTGGAGTTAGTGCATTTGATTATGAAAGAGAATGTTTTACAAATTTAAGGATTTAGCAGTACACAACGTTTCGCAAATGCTTTTTTTCCAGAGCCGGGATGCCGACCACATATTTCATTGAGAAGCTTAAAAATGAGCAGTCATAAATTGTAATCGCCGACATTGGGTTACTTAAGTATTAACTCAAACACCTGATAATTAAGAGTGATTCATCACATTAACGAAAAATAGAAAATTCATTTAAAAAAATCCATCTCAAAATAGTCTTGAGATGGATTTAATAACTGGCTACCTAAAATTATTATTATTCTTGAATTTATAAACAAACTCAGTAGTTTTTTTATTCCCTGGTAAACAATACTTCACTTTAATTTCATAAGAACCGTAGCGCATAAATAGGTAATCACTAGTAAGGAATTGTTTTGCCAAGGAGGTACTGCTTACTTTTCCATTAACATAATCATTCATTATCTGATTATAAATATCGACCCAATCTTGCTTATATAATAAAGGTAAATTGTATTTGAATGGAAAATTACCTTTTGTCCATGATTGGTTAACATCATTCTCTATGCTTGTCATATAATACGAATTCAGAGGAATGGCTTTGTTTGGAACAACACCTAGTTCTTTGACATCACGATTGGTTATGAAATATGTTCCATTCAAAGGATAATCCTTATACAAAAATGGATAAATATCGGCGGCATAATATGTGTCATTTAATGCCGATTGTGCTGTTATCAAAGGGGTATTGTCCGTATATTTCACACCCTGCAAATCAACCAAATCAAAAGCTTCCTCACTAGAAATTGTATTTGTTAAATAAATAACATCTGAATACAATACACCAAAATTATAATTTTGTGTACTTATTGCATTCATTTTTGAAGTAAATGATTTGTATTTACCCGTGTTAAACTCATAGGTTAAACGTTCAATCTCTCCAGCTTTTGAAACTTCACTTGCTTGATTTTCGCTAACCTGAATATTATTTCCATCATTATCAATTGTGGTTGTTTTTACGATAGGACTAGCGTTAACTTGTCGCTCTTCTTTTAAATTAGATACAATGGCTAAGTTATATTTTTTCTCTTGGCTAATGTTTACCATTTCGTACGAAACTTCGTTTGAACTTGTGTCATAACTAAAATCGGTTGATTTGGAATTTGAGATTCCATTCTCATTCAATTTTACTTTAGTTTCCCATTTTACATCATCAAATAGATAATCTTGACCTCGTTTGAGTTGAATATACCCTTTAGGATATTCTTCCTCTAGAAAATACTTTTGTTCAACAACAGGATAAGAATATTTTATATTGGTTAGTGGAATATGGTTTGGAGCTCCCCCTGTATTAAAGATTCTTTCTTCATATTCTTGAGCGACTTTTCCATCTGTTTTTATAGCTTGAAAAACTCCATTAACCATTTTTTGAAAGCTTACCGCTACTTTTACTGTTAGTGATTTATGCGGAGGTAATATATCTGTTGAAACAAAATCAGCTTTGTCTTTCATAGAATTCCATTCTAAAACTCCAGGTATTTCGGTTGTGCCATCAAAAACTTTGAATTGTTCCAAAATCACTTTATAGGTAACATCTCCCTGATCTTCTGGAATCACAAAAGATTCATTAACTTTCATAGAAAATGCGGCTTGCGGTACTGCAAAAACATCTACTTCACTCGAACTTTGTTTAGGAGTCACATCCGTAATTAGTTTAAGACCTCCGAGCGGAGACGCATTTTCAAACATGCATTCCTCCCCAATTAGTAATTTAAAACGGAATTTTCCTTTTATCATTCCGCCTAGAATATTCATATTTCCACCTACGTAACCTCTCATCCAAACTGGATTGGGCAATTTTGCTTGTAACAAAACGGCCGCACCTCCAGAAATAATTGGAACTTTAAGTTTTAAAAAGGACAGTTTTACCTGTATTCCTAGCTCTCCCTGCAAGTAGGCATAGGATTGTCCATTAGCGTACCATCCATTAATACCTACTTGCTTTCCTGTATTAGAACATCTTGCTTCTTGATAATCTTTTAGCATGATATCAAAACCCATTCCTGCTTGAAAACGAGCATAAAATAATAAAAAGCTTAAGTCTCCAGTGTCAAAATTCAAACTGGCACCAAAGGCTAATCCTCCTCCGTTTGCCAATGCATTTTCATCTCGCATATAATCCAACTCCTTGGCATCAACACCTAAAATTTGAGCAACAACTGGTGGAGGTGGAGGACTTCCCGGCAAAAGCGTTCCTGCCATAAAATAGCTGGTCGTCTGCAAAAACATTCCTGCAACACCAATCTTTACACCACATCTATCATCTGGGGTACCGATGTACATATACCAATCTTTCGGATCTTTATGAAAAACTGCCCACCCTGCTCTTCCTCCTGGTCCAATTCCGGAAAGAAAATTGCCAGGAGTATTAATATAAACATCCAAAGTACCATGCAGAGAATGATTTTCAAAATCATATTGTATGGCTGTGGCAACATTTATACCCACTTGTGCCGATAAATCACCTGGAATTGTTTCGTTTGCTTTTTTTAAATTTTCTTTTTCAATTGACTCCCCTTGATTATTTTCTTTTGGAGCTGAAAAAGCCTTCATAGCGTTTGCATTAGTAGCTACTTTTTGCATTAAACCTGAAACACTTTTTAATCCTGGTATTTTTGCCATTACACCCGCTTTACCAAATACGGCTAATGTATTAATACCTCCCTTAGAATTAAAAGCGATTTCAAATCCTGCTTCTCCATCACATATGGTTTCGCTTCCAATATGGAAATAGATTAAAGCCTTAACGCCGAGACTAATTTTTTCATTAGGAATATAACTTAACCCAGATGGAGAAAACTCAGAAAGAGCTACGCCAGGTCTTCGACTCATTTTATAATAAGCTCCTCCTCCAAAACCATTAATCATAAATGGTGAAGGAGCTGGTGGCCATTTGACAGAAGCATCAAAATACCAATAACGAAATGTTGATTTACCAAAAATGGCTTTGGCCTTTACATTCACTACACCTGCAACATCAACTTCTAAGTCAGCACTAAATCCATCCCCATAGAGTGGATCTTCTTTCATTAAAATTAAATTTCCATTTATTTTTAATCCACTGAATTCACACTTTATTGTTATCGCCGATACATCTATTCCGTCATATTTCCATTTTTGTTTAAAATTCTCTTCATACATTTTGCCTTTTATACCTATTCGGGCTGTGGCTCCTGCACCAATACTTTCCATCAAGTTTAATCCCAAATCAAAACTTATTTTGGTATCAGTATCCTTGACCATTACGTCAATATTCGCGATAGAGACAGGGAAATTAGAAAAAGCAACTTTACCTGAATAACCCATCGCATCAACCGAAATTATTGGAGATACAGTTTGCAACTGTAGGTTTTGGAATGAAATTCCCTTAAAATCAACTGCCTTTTTGCCTTTCGCATCGTCTGCTTCGTCTTTGCTTTGATTTGCAGCAATACACAAGCTACCATACAAATTGGCTTTTGGTAAAAACTTACCATTGACCAATTTTAATTCTATTGAACTATTGGGTAATAAAAGAGCTCTTGCTTTCCAGAAACTAAAGCTAATTGAATCTTTACTCGTTACTGTTAACCGCTGTTCTTCTGAAGAGATAAATCCTTGATAGGCCAAACCTACTCTTTTGGTTTGTGGCGGAGCTGGAGTACCAACCTTAGGTGCAACTGTATCTGTGACTGGCTTTGATTCAGGAATAGCAGTGGAAGAAACTCCAACACCCGAAGCATTCGATTGTACATCTACTATTGTTGCAGCTTTAGTATTATTTGAAATCCCTTCTGGTTTTGGTTCTGAATATTTAGTAATTGGCAACAGTATTTGCCCACTCAAATTGGCTTTTACAAAAGTATTGGCTGCAATGGTAATATCTATATGATCTAAGGAATAGGCCCAAGATTTTTCTTCGCTCGTAATTCCTCTATCCAAGGGGAACACATTATCAGCATAAAAAGTGCCCGAAACACCATACTTATCAATAATAAGATTCTGAGCTCCTATGTGAATTCTTTCATTTTTTGCAGCCGTATCAGTTGTTTTAAACTCTTTGGGTAAACCAACATCAAATGTTTGTACATACACTCCTCTCCAAGCATCAGGGCTGGGGACCAATAGTGCGTTTTTAGTATAGTATTCCGGAAAAACAACTCCTGGATTATTTTTTAAATCACTTAAATCCAAAACAGCATTACTGACCAAAAATTGAAAATTACCATCATAATCTTTGCCATTTCGTTTGTCTTTCAAAACAAAAGGTTGCAAGATTACATTTACTAGAATATCATTCCAGTTACTGGCCATAAAATTAAATTCCCCTCTAACTCTATTCGGTATTTGATAGGTTTTCCCGTTGTAGTAGGTCTTAGGTACTTTTGTTTTTGTTTCATCTACCGTCCTCGTTTTGGGATCTATTGGCAATATTAAATCTCTGGAAAACTCGACAGCTCCCGAAATTTTCATTTCCTTAAACCCATCACAATCTATGGTAACATAAGTCAAATCTTTGGTTGCACCAGTTGCCATATCAAAACCACCATACAAAGACAGTTGCCATTTATTACCACTAAAAGGAATATCAATATTACCAAGCAATACGAGTTTTGCTTCTCCTATAATCCCTCCTTGATGGGAAAGTTTGACATCATCGGCTCCAAAAAACAATTGCATTGGCAGTCCATTTTTATCTTTTTGCGGAATGTCAACTCTACAAAATACCGTTAATGTAGTATATTCTGGAGAAAAAGTAGCCTTTGTTATCCCAATGGAGTAACTCACATTACTTACCGATTTACGTATGCCAATTGGCAATTCCACCAAATCTTGACTACCGAATTTATCAACCCAACGATCAGATGCTTCAATCTTTTCGATCGCACTTGTAGCTGCACCTAATTCTTTTGGAGCTGCAATATCTTGCCCGTAAGAAAAAACAACCGAAAGTATAATAAATAAAACCGACAAATGTATTTTATAAAAATTTTTCATGCACGTAAAATTTATTTTTTAGTAACCCTATAATGTTATACTCTTTATATATTGATCTTTGCTTAAGTAAATGTTTCAAAATAAACCTTTACTAAACAAACTTGTGTTAATGGTGAAATCATTAGTAAATAATTGTTCCTTTTGTAAATAAAGCAGCCATCTAATCCTGATTTTATTACAAATAACCATCCTTTTTCAATCATTTATTATTCCTTAAATACTTAAGTTCTACTTGATCCTCTTTACCATTTTTAATCGCTAAATTGTCATAAAAAGGGATTAATTTTATTTTTAATGCTTCAATTATTTTATCTTCCCTTTTTTTCTCTTTGATCATTTCAAAGAAATGAGCTAATTCTAGTATATTAAAATTGGAAAGATTATCGTTTTGATGAATTTCATCTGCGGATGTTTTCGCAAGTTTTGAAATTTCATTAAGCATCCATCTATGAACTAATAAACGCTGTGATTTTTTATCTTTTCTTTCCACCAATTTTAAATAAGAATTATAACTCGTTTTGTTGGTTATCTCTTTTACGGCTACTCCATTCAACTTATGTTTATTTACTCTGCCCTGAGCCATTGCATAATCATTTTCAAATGCTTCATCCATTGGAATCATTTCTTTTTGCAGACTTTTTACTGTTTTATGAATATATTCGTTGTATCTATTTAACATATTACTATATAACTCATAAGTGCTTAAATAATTTAAAGCTTTTTCTTTAAACCTTTTATCATCAGGGGTCAAAGTAACAAGTGTTAATAAATGTTCTAATTCATCTGAATCTTCTTTTGGGATCGGTCGTAAATCAAGTTGAAGTTCTTGTAATTGCTTTATAATGTTATCTCTTGTTCCTTCATATGTTTTGTCCTTATAATCTATTTTTAGAACAGGATTAGAAACAACTTCTTTTACTTTTTCAGACTCTTTTTTTGATGGCAATTTTATTTTATCTATTGAATAAGAGTAATTTAATGTTGCAGTTAAATCATTATAATTCTTACTGTTAGAACTATTTCTAAACATAGAAATAATACTCATATTAAAATTATGCCTTTCAATCATATAACTATTATTAAGTTTAATGCCAAATACAGAACTCGAATTCATATTCCCTTGAGAGGTATTATATAGTACTCCAAAATTAGTATTCAACTTATCTTTGAATAACTTTTTAGATGCTCCAACTGATGCCCCAGCCGAAGAATTATCATTTTGCCCCACCTGATTATTGGTGTAATTTAGGGAGCTGTTTAAGGCAATTTTCATTTCAATAAAATTTATCGAATGTGCCAAATTATAATTCTGAATCATACTGGCTTGTCCTCTTCTGATAATTCCCGCTTGTTCATTGGCTTGACCGGAAATATTATAATTAAAATTCAAATTTTGATTTTTACTTTTCCCAAAAGCGTACGTTAAATTTGCAGTTGCGTTTTGTGACAACTGCCTGTAATTTAAAGTATCCGCAGGCATTATATTGGAATTATTAATCAAATCAAATTGGTTCAAACTTTTATTGGTGTACGTCGAAAAATTAGAATAGGTACCCGAAAAATTGATTCGGTCATTTATTTTATAGTTCAGATTCACCGACCCAACAATTCTTTTTGTATTCTGCTTCTTTTGATCAGCTAAATCATCTCTTTGATATCCTAGACTAGCGGCAAGAGTTATATTATCTCTATAGAAAGGGCGAGAGAATGTGAACGCAATATTCTCTAAATCATTCGAAAAATATAAGGAACCTAAAGTTCTGTAGTTGGGATCAATTCGTTCGTATACCAAACCCAACCTACTTTTTTGAATCGAATAAGTAAAACCTGCATTAATGGCTTTTTGAAAACTGGTAGTCTCTTTTACCGAAAACATTTTATTTCTAAATCCGCCTTCCAAAATGCGATTGGCTCTAGCATCATCTGTAAAAACAGACAGTGCATATTCAAGATTAAAATCTAGATTCTTGACTAAAGAAGTATTGAAAGAAAAACTATTTACCCAGTTTTCCATTGGCATAACTCCCTTTTTATCATAGGTTAACGTTTCATCTCCATAAATATCTTTGGCATAAAATCCAATCCAACCTATTTTATATTTCTCCTTATCATATCCAATTTTTACTCCATACCCCATTCGCTGATATACTGGAATACTGTCTAAACCATCACTTGCAGATACTTTCTTCAGTAACTGCCCACCCATCAAACTTATTTTAAAAGGACCTCTTGGCGTCAACTCCAACCCAGCCCCTCTGAAAGGCAAACCATTAAGCGTGTAGGGCGAAAAACTCATTGACACATCTCCTATATAGGCTTTTACCCATTTGTATTTGGGCATTAAACAAAAACGATTAAAATTAAGAGGCATCGTATACCCCAAATTATTCCCCTGATTCGTTATAGTGTAAGAAACAGGCATACTAAAGGTAAAAGCACTCACATTTAAATTCCCCGAAAGCATATAAGTAAAGGGTTTACGAGAACTATTCTGGTTCGAATTATAAAAAATTGCATTGGCATTTATCCCTCCCGTAACTTTGAAATTAGGCTTGTAAATATTCTCTAAATCTACATTTTGAGCATACCCCTTCCTGCTTATTAAAAAAACAATAACAATGGCTAATCCGAATAAATAATTCCTTTTGACTATCTCCATTACTGCTTTTGTACTTTAATATCACACAGAATATAGGAATTCACTCCGCTCTGAATCCTGCTTTTAATTTTTATGGCTCCTTTTCTGCCATCTTGGGTTTTAAACAAAACTATTCTAGGATATGACATACCAAATTCTTGATTCCCAGCTGCGTTATACACTATATTCAAAGGTTGCAAAGGGGTATCATTTGTCATTGCATCAAACTGTGTCTCTGTAAAATTCAATCCACAGTTGCATAATTCTTGTGAATTAATGAATATCGTATTTTGTGCATTGGCCAAAGCCAAAAAACCATAATTACTAACCTGTGAGGGGGAAATAAATTTATTATAGGTAAAACTACTATTGAGTCCTTGAAAAGCTATATCTATTAGGGGACTATTCTGAGCATTGATTTCGCTCGCTTTATACACTTGTCTGGTAGCGGTCGAAAACATTGCCCCAACTGTAGCATGAGCTGAATTAATTCCAATTTTTACATCCTTAAAAATCCTTAGATTGGTATCAGGTGCTACAGTAATAGTGCTAGAAAATGATTGGCTTGTTTTCCCATTCGAAGCCACCAAAGTTACTTGATGCGCTCCTGTATTTGCGAACGTTACCGTAGGATTTTCTGTGGTTGATGTAGCTGGATTACCTCCTTGAAAAGTCCAATTGTATTGCGTAGCACTTACTGACTGGTTCACAAAATTGATTGTTACACTCGCTTGATAATCATCGTCTTCAAAAGTGGGACTATAAGAGAATAAGCTTACCAAATGGGGTGCCACATTTACCGTTTGAGTCTGTGTTTGACTTTCGAATCCATTAGAAACCGTCAAGCTAATGCTATGATCCCCGGGCGTACTAAAGACAACATTTGGTGGTGTATTACCAGTAAAAACGGCGGGATTCCCGCCCTGAAAACTCCATACAAAAGTGAGTCCATCTCCAGGTGTGGTATTGTTTATTTCTACTTCAACAGGCGAATAATTACTTTGTATAATTTTATTCGTAAATTGAATAGCAATGCCTTCTTTTATGATAACCGTTTTACTGATTTTTTTACTTTCTCCATCCGCATTGGTCATCGTTAGTGTTATAGCAAACGTTCCTTGTGTTGTATATAAAACCTCTCCTGGGGCTTTTTGAGAAGATGTACTTGGACTTCCTCCTTCAAATTCCCAAGCGTAAGTATCTGCACCTGTGACGTTATTTTTAATTTTAATAGTAACTGGAACCGACTCATCTCCACTTACAAACGAAGTAGTAAAGTCGCCTTCAATGGGGATAAATGATTCCTTATAACAAGAAGTGATTAGTATGGATAATAGTAAAAGTAAAATTTTCTTCATTCAATATTTTTTTGAACACTACATCCTGTTTGGATGTAGTGTTTTTTAATTTCATTTTATTCTAAGGGTAAATAATTACAAATAGCGTTTGATTATTTTATCATTAGAAATAGCCCAAACTACGTTGTTTTTGTACGCTATGTTTCTAATAGGTTGATCATGGGTGTAGTCTAATGTCCAAGCTACACCTCCATTTGTGGTTTTGTAGATTTTATTATCCAAAATAGCCCAACCTATGTTAGCATCTTTGAAAGCAAATTTGGTAAACTTTTCTCCATTATAAATTTGCGACCAAGAATCACCTCCATTGTTTGTTTTAAATAGCTTAACATCTAAAGTTGAATAGTTATTTATTAAAAGGAAACCAGTTGACGCATCTACAAAACAAATTTCCCTTGCAAAATTTCCTCCAGCTTCTTTGATAAAAGGATATTCTTTCCAGCCATCCGTTGTATTATTTTTGAATAAAATAAAAGGTCGATCTGCAGTAAAGCCATCCACATCTTTTATACTTTTATAACCAATTGCCCAAATATGGTCATTGTCAATTACTGTTGATTGAAAAAGATTAGTTCTGTCTCCTATTGTCTCATAAACTTTTGCAAAATCAGCTCCATTTGTTGTACTAAAGACCTTTCCAACTTGCGTGACAATTGTTCCGTCTTTCATATTAGCATCTACATAAATACAATATGAAGTTTCTACTGTAGCGTTCCCAAAATTGGTAAATGTATCTATACCTGTATATCCTCCTACCGCTATTTTTGAATAACCAAAGCCTGTATTACTCCATCCCTCATCATTTATGGTCGCATGAAACCCAGCCTTAAAACCGTTTAGAGCCCAGCTTTTCCAAGTAATCCCACCATCCAATGTTCTAACAACAGAAGCGCCAGTATTATTTGTATTATAATACAAAATTTTATCACTTAGTATTTGAATATGAGGGATTCCTAAATCACTTTTCATTCCATTATCAATAGTAAACCAAGCTCCAACAGTAGGTATTGGCAAAATACCAATGCACTTGTCATAATTGTTTTTTACAGCATTTGTGACTGTTCTGTTCTCTATGGTTACAACCAACTTGGGCAATAATTTTTCTGTAGCGGGCAAGGTAAACGCTATCTCGGTTGCTGTAGCTGAAAGGATTGTAGCCGCAACTCCATCAAAGGTTATTTTTATCTCGCTCATTTTGGTAGAGAAATTCTCACCTGTCATGGTTATTGTTTCTCCTGTGGTTCCGTAATCTTTTGAATACGATTTTATAGTGGTATTTATCACTACAGGTACTTGAGGTGTAACCACAACTTGGGCATCTCCTGAATCTGAGCTACAACTGTTGAATAAAAGGGTAATTTGTAAAACAATTAATAAGGCAATTCTTTTTTTTATTTTCATTTCAATTTCAATTTTAGATTACACTTTTCTCATGTGCAATCTCGTTTATACTAATTTTTTATTTTACGCAATTTTTTTTGTAATCTTCTAAAACTTTAATGAGACCATCCAATGTTTTAAAATCATAATTATCAAATACGAATGCATCGCACTTTGCATATTCAGTTACATTTTTCTTTACTTTTTCAATACTTGAATTATTGGTATACAATCCCTTTTCTTGATTTGGAATTTTTATAATAAAATCCGATGGAACAATTGGGTTTACTAGAACTAAATATCCCGTATTCTCATATAGAATTTTATAAAAATTAGTAGAATCAAAGCTTAAAGAACCAATACTTTCTGCTGCAGCCATACTGTTTCCGATGGTTTTTAATCCGAAATAACATTCCTCTTTACCTTCCTTTTCAATACAAAATCGAATTCCATTTTTTGATTTAAAAATTTCTGTTTTGCCTTGTCCTTTTTCGTCGATAAATTTTAAAACCACAGTTTTGCCATAGACACCAATATCTGTAATTTGGTTGGAATAATCTTTTGTAGATTCAAATTCGGCTGTTATTGTGCCTATTCTTTTCTCACCTTTTTCATTTATCACATAACCATTCTTATTATAAATATTTTTTGAATTCAATATAGTCGCTTTTCTATTGGCTATAGATTTTTCAATTTGTTCTGCTCTCATCTCCGTTGCTGCAATGCTTCCTTGATGTTGTAAAGTATACCCGTTCCCAATTAATTTTCTCACTACATTCATCGCCGTGGCATCTTTACTCATCCTATAATCTGTTGGAACAATACTATTATCCAGCTTAACGACAAATACTTTTTTGTTAAATGTGATTAATTCTTGATTCAAAAATTTATCATATCCTGATACGCTACCTTGATACACAAACCAAGATCCTATTAGATAATTATCCAAATCGGTGATTTCGTATTTATCTATCGATCCGTTTTTTAAAGTCACTTTTACATACCCAATAATCCCATTCGAACCATTATCCATTTGCTGAACTGCAGGGATACTATTTGCTGTCAAGGCTTGATTTTCTTTCATTACCTTTTGACTATAAATTGCACCGTTATCATCAACGCTTAATTGGTAGCTATTAGCAATTTGGGCTTCGGCATCAAGAACCTCCTCTTTAACATATCCATATTTTGCAGCCAAACCCGACGGCGCTTCGTTCAGGAAAGCGTTCACTTTTTCTATGTCAATTCCATTTGCGGTCATTAATCCTTTCGAAAATAAAGTTTGAATTATACTCCTGTCAACATTGAACGGCGAATATTTTACAAAATTCATCTCGTTGCTTTTGTTTATAGCTTCATTATTGAGTTCTATAAAAGTATATGGGTTTCCAATTCTCATATAAGCCATTATGGAATTAGTACCATCAAGATTTGAAATTTTATATTCTTTAATAACTGGAGATTCAACTTTTGCTATTGGTATTCCATCCAACAAAACTTGCCCTTTATCTATCTTAATTTTTTGGGAAAAAGCGCAAATACTAATTAATACAGCTACTGCTGTCAATACTATCCTTTTCATATAAATTCGATTTTGGGGTTTATTATTTTTTTATTAATAATTCATTCTTAAAAGTTCTTTCTTTTTTATAACCTTTTGTATTCCTATAGCGGATTTACAATAAGTGTCAATTACAATTATCAAGTCCAATATTTTAATCATTCTTTTTTCTCATTTTCTCATTTTGTCAATGTACTGTGTGGGTACGGATTGCTAATTCGGGCTATCGTTTATGAAAGAACCAAAATTATATATATCCGAGTTTTGCTTCTCTCGAATTGATATTTTCTAAATTTTCTAATAATTGTTTCATAAGATTATTTTACCAATCTATTTCACCTTTTTGACGAAGCTCTTGAATTTCCATTCCATGAAAAAAACCTAAAAGATAAATCTCATCTAATGAGGCAGAGTTTATATTTACAAATACAAATTCAACTCCATCCCAATCCTCAATTGATTCAATTGTGAAATCAGTTTTATATTTTTTATTAAAATCGCCTATAATGTTTTTTACTATAGTAGGATTCCCTGTAGCTATTTTTATTTTATTTGATTCCATCAATTAATATTAGTTTTGCATTTGGATACATCTCGTTGAATTGTTGAATGACGCCTTGACATGAAGGGCAATAAGGTCTTTCAGAAGCAATTTTAAGTTCTCCGGTTATTTCCTTATATGTTTTTCCTTTTACACCATTTAATTCATTTGCCAATCTATTTAGCATTTTATATTCACTATCTGTATTTCTTAGCCAAGAATTGGTACCGCCTATTTCTTGTTGCGGGTTAACCTTTAAAGCTTCAAATATTTCATTAATTTTATCTGGTTCTCCGCTTCTAATCAATTCTCCATTCTTATTAATGGTTCCTATTTTTCCTTCTAGATAACCATAGTTCCCATTAGTGCCTGCATTTTGTGCCAATCTATGATTCTTAATTTTAGCAGTAGCTTCTGCAATCTCATCTGTCGTTGCTTTAAATATATTAGTAGCCCCATTCCAGCTTTGTCTTGCTCCGCTTTGTAAACTTTTCCACTTTGTATATCCACCAGCTTTTTCAATAGCGTCTAAATTTTTAGAAACCAAGTTCAGCTCACTAATGTCTGTGCGAAGTGCTGGAGCTTCTTTTTCTAAAATTTGCCAAGCTCTGAAACCAGAGCTCTCATTAACGAACTCTTTAAATTCTTTATTGGTCTTTGATAAATCATCGGCCAATAAATTAAGAGGACATTGCGCAAAAGAGAGAAGTGAATAGAAAACAAGAAATAAGGTTATTATTCTTTTCATTATACTACAATTTAATTTCTTGTTCTTCATCTTCATAGTTTTTTAGATTTTTATATACCAGCATAAACCGTCCATCTAATAAATGAATATTATTCAATACAACACTTCCAAATTCAAAAGCAGTATTTGTAGTATCCCCATTTTCTAAATTGATTTTATAAACACTTCTTTCATGAAGTATAATTAAATTAGAATCAAAAAAATAATTTCTCACAAAACCATTATTTTGTGGTTCAATGGGGGATTTATACTCCTTAAAATCTTTAGACTCTATATTGTATATTACAGGATTATATTTTGGTATGTAAATATATTTTCCGTTTTCCGATTCCATTTTAAAATGGGTCAGATCTACAAAAAGTCCTTCGAATTCACATTCTAATAATGGGTTATTAATTTTTTGGTTATCGATAAGAAAATCGAATTTCCAAAACATTCTGCCATAATTAAGTTCCTCTAATTCTGTAGCAAGAATTTCCGTGTTACTTTTTAAAGCTTTATACGAGTGTTGACTATCTAATTTCATAAACATGGTTTCTTAATATTATTTTTTCTGAAAATCTCAAACGATGCTACCATCTCATCTAATTTCCCAGCTTTTTGAGCTTCTTTGAAGTCTGAAAGAACCTTGGAAGAAGAATTTATATAATCTACCAAATCATCAGAAACATCAATTGGTAATTTATTAAACGCTACCTGCAATTCAGTTATTACTCCTTTTCCTTCTACAACGCAGTTTCTCCATTTACCATTAAAAAAGACTTTAGCTTCTAAATTTTTAAAGTAGGTGGGATCCAGAGTATGCAGTTTTTTTGAAAATTCGATTTGTTCTCCCGCTAGATTCATTTGCTTGTTGAACCAAGGTGCTACATCACCTATTTTAAGGTCTACATCAACAGCCTTATCAGTCATTTGGAAAATAAAATAATATGATCCTTCACTAATTTTATCACTTAACATTCTTGAATCATAAGTATAAGCCAAATTATCTATTCCTTCAGAATTTTTCAAAATAGGACTTCCAAATCCTCCTCCTAAACTCGATTCTTTTTGGAATCTATCTATTCTAAATTTGTAATTTTTTGCGGTAATTATTTCATTTATTTTTGCAAAACCACTGTATGGAGGCCAGTTAATACCATTCCAATCGTTTAGCTTATTATTCCTGAATAAATTGTAGAGTTCATCCCATTTATTTTCTCCCCACAATATGTAAGCTTGTTGTGCTATTTCTGATTTAGCTCCATTTGCAAAATCACTAACAGTATTTGTGAAATTTTCATATTTTACATTTTTATAAATCATGTCACCCAGCTTGTCAGCAAATCCAAGAACTTTCCAAACTTTTTCTTGTTTAATAATAAGCTCTTGTTCAAGAGGTTTTAGGTCTATAATCTCTGTAACGGCAATTTTCCAATCTAGATATTTAGCTGCAAGTATTGATTTTATCTCTTTACTATCATTAAAAGCTTGTTTTACCTGAGAGGGTAAATTTTTTGCAAAACTTCTAATTCCAGTATTTGTTATCAAATTTTTTAACCCAACAACTCCCATAGCGCCATTAAAAACATTGGTAGCGGTAGTTAATTTAGGATAATTTTTTTGAACATATTCTGTATTTGCAGCTATATCTCCTGCCGCTCCTGCTACTTCTGCAAGTGCCCATAAACGTTTAGTTAGAGTTGCTCCTTGAATAATTGTAGGCACACCCGTTACTATTGTCAATCCATTTAATGCGAGTAAAGAGGACTTTTGAATAGTATTACTTTTCAATTTATCTAAACCAAATTTTAAAAATAATGCTGGTATAACAATCTCCTGACCTTTCTGATATCCTGCATTATTCAAAGCGATTTCTATCACCTGTAAATCATCATTAAAATCAATCATTACAGGAGTAAGTGGATCCACTTCTATTGTACTGATTATTCGTGGTATACCTACTGGAGCATAGTATGCACCAGTACCATTACCCACTACGGCTTGAATTGCTGTGGCGGTGTGAGTTATTCTTATTTTTCCACTATCTGGATTATATTGAAAACCTTGCTCATATATTTCAGAGGTACCTGAAATCAAATCATTCAGGGAAAGTATTTTTACTGTTGGCTTTGTAAAATATTTGTCTACAAAATATTCTGGCAAATCACTAGCAGGCATTCTGTCAATCCATGCTTTAGGATTAGACTGATACATTTTTAATAACATCCTATTTAATGATGTATAATTATCACCATCAAAAGGATTTATAGAGTGATCAGTAAATTCATCAATGTAATGCTTTATTAATTTGTTATTACCATTTTCTAATAAATCATATAAAGAGCCATATTTCTCTTCTTTTACACTATTCATTAGCCTCAATAAAGCTTTTTCGTGTTCGTCATCTATATCTTTTAACGATGAAATTTTAATGACCAAACTCTCAATTTGGTCATATGTGAGTTTTCTAACAGCACAAATATCAACTTCATTTATTTTCTTAGTTACTACGTCAATATCAGCAGTTTTTATAAGAGCAACAATATCTTCTTTCTGTTTATTTAAAATTGCAATATCTTTACCATCGCAATTCGTATCTGCTGAATCACTTCCTTGATTAACACCCTCTACTTTACATGGAATTCTGTCATTGAAAGTCACATAGCCCTTTTCTTTGACATCATCTATATTAAATCCTTTTTTATCAGAAAGGTAGCTCCACTTAGAGCTGTATCTTTCATCATATCCACATTTATCTCTCATCCAAAATAATTGTACAACTAAATCAGGATTTGGCTTATCAATTATTTTAATTTTTAATGGTTCAATTGAACCTTCTCTAAAATAATTATTTTTGGTTGAATTCCATTTATATACAATATCATTCAAATATATCCCCTGTACCGTACCATTCAATGAAGGACTACTTCTATTGAAGCTTACATAAGTATTTGAATCTTCATAAGTGAATGGTTCCCAATTAGGGGTTAATTGAGCTAGTGCAAACTCCCCACTAGATTGACTCTGAAATGCATACAATTTAAAAGCAGGATCATTAATTTGTTTCCAATCCTGATGATTCAAAACAGTTCCATCATTATAATCCATTAATAAATCAGTACTTTTTTCAGCTGTTTTGTAAAGTTCAAAAGGATGTTCTAATTTAAAAATTCCGTGACCTAATTCATGTGCAGGAGTTTTTTGAACTGCAGATTTAAAAACATATCCAAACTGACCATTCAATCGCATATACCCTTGTTGTCCTGTACTTGAGGTCTTATCTGTTACAAAAAGCACATAACTTGATGCTCCAGTTCCTTGAAACAATCCATTTATTTTTTGTTGATCCGTGCTGTAAGTAGAGGTAAGAGTATTCTTTTCGGTTTGAATGCTGTTGCCAGAAACTACACTGCTTATGTCAAGAATGTTCTCTTTTTTAAAGTTTACTTTTACACCGACCTTGTTGTAAATTGCTTGTGAATTTTTTATTACATCATCAAGCTTTGTTTGCGAAGCTACATCTGTTGGAACTAATGAAACATTAACTTCTTTCGAAGAAATATGCACCAACATAAATGCGCCAATTACTTTCCACTTGTCGCCTTGTTTGATAGTGGCTAGTATTTGCTCTTCGGCATATGTCTGATTTCCTTTTACGGTAAGAACGAAACCACTGCCATCTTTCTTAGACTCTACTAATGCTCCATTTTGAGTTTTAAAAACTATGTCTTCGCGTTTTATAGCAGTATCCGTAAGGGTTACCGAGGCCAATAAAGTATCACTGTCGCCGTTAAGGACAGCTTTATACGGCAAGGGTGTTGAACCAACTTTTACATATAATTTTTGAACATCCTTTGGTGCGTTCTCAGGCATTACATCAAAAGCGTATTTGCTTCCATTACCCGTAAATTGAATAGTTATACCCTTGGCAGTATAGGCCGTAGCTTGACCACTTTTATCTACACCGTCCGTATTTTCAGGGGTTGATTTTCCTCCTGTTGCCAAATCAGTAGGCCCACTAATTGTACCATTACTATCTACTGTATATACTTTTGCAGGCTCTCCATTTTCGCCTACTTTACCAATAATAACAGTGTCTTTACCTCCTGGTATTATAATTTGTTCATTATTCTTACCGTTTACTACAATGTCTCCATTTTTATCAATACTAACACTAGCAATCCCAAAAGGAACTGTTTCCTCTATTTGTCCGCCTTGACCTTCTCCTGTAAAATCTTCTATATCGGTAACATTCTTCCAATTCGGATTATAACTCGTTTCTACAATCCCGTTTATCAATTGATAATCAGTGTTGATGGTTATATTCTTAAACTCTACCGCAATTTTAGTGTCCGCTAGATAAGGCACGATGATATACCCTTTTCCAGAATAAGGACCGTGACCTTCTAATTCTAAAATCGTTACAGGAAAATCACCAGCTGTAAACGTTTCGCTTTCGATTAGGTTGTCTATCGGCTTTTGGTTTTGTATCGAAATCTTTGGCGTGATTCCGCAATTATAGGCGGCTACACTATTAGTCTGTGTGGGGGTGATAAACGTATTGATTCCAGAATAGGTAAACGATTGTCGCCCTCCTGTTACAGGATCACAACTCGAACCCACTCTAAACTGATAGGTTACTCCTGCTTCTAAATCAGTAAGCAAACTCTGGGTATTCTGGCTATAAACCGAGAACCACTGTGCATTGGCAACATCCTGTTTCTTGTATTGCAACTGATAACGAGTGTGTTCTGGAACGCCTTGCCAACTGATTTTAACACTTTTCGGTCCTTGGGCTTCGCTTAATAAAAAAGTGGGAGCTAAACAATAGCCCGTATATTTAAAAGGAAAGACCTCACTATAGCCATCGTTCTTAAATACTGAATTTTCAGAAAGTCCACTGGTAGAAACGGCTCTTACACGCCATGCATACCGTTTACCGGGAACCAAATTGGGTTTGCCTAAATCGTAAACTAATGCCGTACTGTGCAGATCGGTTTCTTGATACAACAACGGTGCCATTAGGAATCCATATTGCGGGTCTAAATTAGGATCTAGTAATTCTTTTAATTCATAGGTGTAGGACACATTGGTCGCATTGATTTGGCGAGGCGTCCAGGTAAAGAGAATATTAGGGAAATCATTGGCGGCAATCTGTTCATTGCGCTGTGGGGTATTCAATAATGGAGGGTCGTTGAGTATTAAATACAACATCGAACAACTCTTTTGGGATATTTTTTGATTGGTTATAAAATCATACATCTCAAAACAAAAGTTGTACATCCCTTCGGGCAACGGATTGGAATATTGTACAGCCGAAATTCCCTCTAAATTCTCCAGTCTAAAAAGTGCCGCAATATCTACATTGGTAAGCGTTTGCAATTCGCCTCCGTTGATAAAAATCGGATTTTGTCCTTGTATAAAAGCACTACTTTGTGCATTGATTCCATTGCCCTGAATAGACAATTTTAGGCGTACCTGTCTGTTGTTTATCGAAATATCCGTTGGGTTAATGAGAAGTTGCATCTTGGTATCCATACTCGTGGCATAATCGGATAGCTTGACACTGTACGGACTATTAAATACGGGAGTTAACTGCACAGGGTATAACTGGGCGTAGACATTCCCCCAACCCCCGAAGGGGGAGCACTGGATGAGTAAAATAAGTAAAATTATATTTTTGAAAAAGTTCTTCATTTTTTAATAGATGCTAATTTTTTTAACTAAGGTTTGTTGTGCTGTTTCCAATACCAAAACATACACTCCTGATGCCAATTTTACATTAAACCCGACTGCATAATTTTTCTTTCCGGAATCCTTTTTTTGTACCAAAGTATATTGCCCATTATAGGAAAACAATCTTAAATTTATAGGACTATTGCTTTCTAGATTAATAAGAGCATTAAAATTACCATCGTTGGGATTTGGCGAAACAATAAAATCAGATATAAAATGAGTATTTGTAGTTGTGGCATTAGGCAAAGTACTTCTAGGCTCTACACTTATATTTTTTGAATAAAGCGCATAACAGTCGCCTTGGGTTTGCTTCAATGCAATAGTATAAACGCCTGTTTTGTTAAATTTTAGTGTTATGAATTTTTCCTTTTGTTCAACTACATTCACATTATCGGGTAGGATCCATTGGGTATTTTCGCCAAAAGGATTACTGGCATTTACCAGAATTACTTCCTCATCGAGATAAGCTTGAGAACTCAAGAAAAACTCCGAGTTAATGTCGATATTATTGGTTTTTATTTCAATATCATCTTCTCCAATACACCCCAGTCCCGAAGTTACTTTCACATGATAAATACCCGCTTTGGTCAAGTTCACTTTTGGCGTATTGGCAGTGAATCCATTGGTCGCTGTCCAACTATACTGCGCCTTTGTATCTAGAATAGTAGCATCTAAGTCTAGACTTTGCGCATTACACAAAGTCCTGTTGGAACCAAGATTCACAACAATTGGGGCGGGATCTTTTAGGGTAAAATACTTTTTATACACACAACAATCCGGACAAGTAATGGCAACCTCATAATTACCCGCTTTGAGTTGGTTCACATCTTTGGTAGTAGCACCCGTATTCCATTTATAGGTATAGGGTAAATTCCCTCCCTTTACATCCAAGTTGATCGTTCCGTCATTTCCTTGAAAACAGGTTGGGTTTTTAGTCGTTTCGGTAGCTATGATTCCGTTTGGATCTCCTACAAAAACACTGCCTTGTACACTACAACCTTTTGCATCGGTTATGATTACAAAATAATTATTAGTCGTTAAGTTCTCTATTTTATCGGTAGTCCCTTCGTTGGTCCATTGGTACGTATAAGGAGCTGTTCCTCCAGTAACATTGGCTTTGGCCCATCCATCGTTTCCAACAGTGCAACCCACATCAAACTTTGTGAATGTCACCTCTAATTTCGGTGGTTCTGGCATAGCTTGAGTAACATCTATTTCTGTAGTCAGTAGATTATTGACATAAGTACCCAGTTTTATTCCGTTTTTATCTTCAATGTTTAAGGCATAAATCCCGTTCGAAAGATTTTCGGCAGTTTCGTCATGGTCGTTCCAAGAAATCCAAGATTTATTGACTACTTGTTTTTTCCAAGTATAGAAATAAGGCAGTCCATTATTTTGATCAGCGGTTAAAGGTATTCCGCCTGAAACATGCGCCACTAGAATTCCGTCTTGCGATTCGTCTCGTTGTCCGTCCTTTGGGGTTCTGTCTATTTCGTTTCCAAATTCATTGGAAACATTACAGGAAATAGTCCGTTTTACCTCAAATGTTACAACAATAGGATCGGGATCGTCTAGTGTTTTTTGTGAGTTTATGATAGTACACCCTATTTTATTGGTAGCTAGATTATAATTTGCATCTTTAATAGTTAAGGTATAAACATCCTCTGCAAGACCATTTAAAGTGAGTGTATAAACTCCATTTATAACTTGAGAAGTGGCAGTTTGAAGGTTGCCCGCACTATTTTTCCATTCGTACCCGTAGGATTTATTAGCAAATGGAGTTCCTCCTTTTACTTCAACCACAATTTTTCCGTTGGTTGCTTTGTAGAAGGTAGGGTTGATAACATCGGTATAATTCAATGTAATAGGATCTATAGGCTCTAATATGGTAACTTTATCTTTGGCAATACATTTTTTATAGTCATTAATTACAATCGAATAGTCGCCTGCTTTCAGTACCGTATTTTCGGAAATCGTTTCTCCATTAGACCAATCATATTGATATGGAGTAGTGCCTCCAACAACAGTAGCTGTAGCCCAACCGTCATTTCCGCCGTTGCAATACACATCTCCTTTGGCAATGCTTACATCAAAAAGACTAGGTTCTTTCATGAATTGAATACTATCTTTTGCAGTAATTAATTCATTATTTACACCATAGCTACCCAATACAATTCCGTTTCTGTCTATTATATTCAAAGCATAATTCCCTTGAGAAAGATGTTCTGCTGTTTCATCTTGGTCGTCCCAAGCAACCCAAATCCCGTTGGGTTGTTGTTTTTTCCAATAGAAAAAATAAGGCAATCCATTATTATCTCCCGTTAATAGTTGAATTCCTCCCGTAACGTGTGCAACAAGAATTCCGTCTTGTGATTCATCGCGTTTTCCGTCTGCAGGAGCCGTATCTTTTGTGCTACCAAATTCATTACTTGCATTACACGAAATAGTTCGTACCACTTCAAAGGTTACTACAAGCGGTTTGGGTTGTTCTAATATTTTGCTTGAATTCAACACAGAACAATTCACAACTTGACCTGCCTTTAAAACATCATAATTTTTGTCCCAAACGGTTAAAAAATACTCGTCAGCAGGAACACCATTTAATGTAATGGAAAATTTTCCATTAATAAATTGAGAAGTAGTTGCTAGGGTTGCATTCGCTTTGTTTTTCCAAACATATCCATAAGAATTATCATCTTTTGGAGTTCCACCTATAACTTCCACCACAATTCTTCCGTTAGTGGCCCCTGAAAAGGTAGGGTTTGTAACTGTAGTGTAGTTCAAAGAAACTGGTGATGCAGGTTCTGTTATTAATATGCCACCTTGTGTACTACATCCTTTATCATCTGTAATTGTTACATAATACTCATTTCCATCATTAGCATTTAATCCATTAATTGTTTGGGTCGTAGCACCGGTAGACCATTTATAATGATAACCTCCCGTTCCCCCTGAAACATTAGCCGTAGCCGTACCGTTATTTCCATTATGGCAAGAAATATTTTCTGTTGCAAATGTTAATCCTAATGGGATAGGTTCTACAAGGGTTTTCTCAGTAGGAATTGCAGTTACTAATTCTGTAGTATTATAAGTTCCTTGTGTAATTCCTTTTTTATCTTTAACATTCAAGGAATAACTTCCTTTAGAAAGAGAAGTAGCAGATACTCCTGTAAAATCTGTCAAAACTTCCCATTGATTTGTAATTGCATTTAGCTTTGACCAAGTATAATAATATAGTAGTCCATTATTATCATTTATTGCCAATGGAACTCCTCCCTTAACTAAAGCTGTTATAACTCCGTCCGACAATTTACTTGGATTTCCCGTAATTGGATCTAAATTACCGGTATTACATGAAATGGATTGTGTTTCTGTTAATGTTATAACAATTGCATCAGGTTCACCCAAAACAGTTTTAAAAGAAGGTGTTACAAGAGGGTCAGGATTCAAAGTACAACCCGCTTTATCAGTTGCAGTACTGTAATTATTATCTTGAACGGTCAAGGTATAGGTTCCTGCAGGAATATTATTTAAAGTAATAGCATATATTCCTCCACTAAATTCTGTCGAGCTTTTACTTTGATCCACTATTACATCGTCTCTTTTCCATTGATACGTGTAAGAGTTTCCATTAATTAGGGTACCTCCAGTTATAGAAGCAACAATTTTTCCGTTTGCACCACCGTGAAAAGTAGGTTCAACTGAGGAAGTATAGCTGATTATAACAAGAGCAGGTGGTTGCTTTATCTCTTCAGAGAGTTCTTTTACACTTTCGTTAGGTAATTTAGCAATACAACCAGCCGTATCATTTGCATCTCTTAACTTTCTTACTTTTACATAACAATAACCTAGGGATAATCCAGAAAGAGTATGCTTCGTTCCATTAGTGAAATTGCTCCAAGTAGTACCACGATCAGTTGAATATTGATAAATTCCTCCATCAGTTCCACCCCAAGCAGTAACCTCAATTTCACCATCTTTACCATTAAAACAACGAATGTCATTTTTCTTTGCAATAGAAAAACCAACAGCTGTAGGAGAGCTAATTGTGAAATTAGCTTGGTGTTCAGGATCCATCACATACGTATTAGCTCCGTAACCTTCAGCATTTTTATACCATCCTAATAGTTTGAAATTATAATTTCCTTTCATAAAATCAAATGGAACTTCATAAGTTAAATCATCTCCTATTGTAATTGATTCTCCATCAGGAGTAGAATAGACTTCAGTATCAGTAAGAATTTCCTTTATTGCACAAGTCAATGTTTCTCCACTAACTAATTTTCTACTAATTTTTAATTTAAGCCTTCCATCTTTACTATCGAAACATTTTGTTTGAACAGGATCTGCAGAAACAATATGTGGAGCCGAAGTATTATATTTAAAAATTAAATTAGTTCCTTTAGCATTACTATTAGCTCTTATTGTAATAGTTTTCCCAAGTGCTGAAGTAGGAAAAACATTTTTGCATAAATCAATTGACAGACTATTAATTCCTTGATATTGGGCTGGAAATTTACGCCAATTGGGTTTATAACTCGTTTCTGGTATATCTGGACAATCAATCGGTGGATAATCCGGATCAATAATTCTAGCATTCAAAAGAATTGGAGAACCTCCCTCACAATCTGGATCAGGAACCCAAACAGTATATGGGGTATCATCTCCTAATATATAATATTCCCATTGAAAAAATTCAGCTGCAACACCATCAATTGTAGAAATTTTTAATGGACTATCAGTTCCTAAAATGTTATTTGCAAGTTGAGAATTTTTTAAATCAATAATTGGCGTTGATGTGATGCTAAGACCACGTAAACCATCACCGACATCGCCAAAAAAATGAGAAAAATCAGGAGTAATGCTTATATTATTATCCCTATCGGATGGTCCTCCATCACAATTTCCTGCCCAATTTTTCCATCGAATTATTTTATGGATTAAAATATCTGTTATCTTATTGTTCTCATAATAATCTATACTATGATTAATAGAATTATCAATAACTCTTCCATCCCAAAAGGTAGAAAAACCAGAATTGTTTATATATTTAAAACTTATATTTCGTAATCCATCAATATCACCACATCCATCATTTCCCCTTCCCATATATCCTGTAATACTCAGATGATAACGCGCTGTACCCGACAGGTTAGCCTGTCCAAAACCAAAACCATAAACCAATAAAAGCAAAAAGTAAATTTTTCTCATAATCTTAATATATTACGGTTATGCTTTCCACTTTGGCAGGACTGTTGCTTTGTAGTGTTGGGCTAAAATGATATTCGTATTCTATGTTTATTTTTAAATCGTGATCTTCCAGTGTAAAAACATCTCCAGAAAGCTCTTTCCATAAAGCGGGAGCTTCTCCTTTTATATTTTTATAAATACTCAAACCAACTACTTTGTCCTTGTTTTTTATATAATCCCAACTCAAAGTAATTTTTTTATTTTCCCTGTCTGGTAAACCTTGTAAAAAAGGGATTGTTTTTACTGGAGTAAAATCAAGAACCGTTACCGTAATCGTAGAATGATCTAGTGAAGACCATAAATTACTTTTGTCTTTGGCCAAAATAGCATATTGGTAAATCTTTCTATTTTCTGTTTTGTCATCAATAAACTCTTGTATAGTGTCGTTTATCTGTTTGAGTTCTTCCCATTTTTCTTGCCCCTTTTCTCTTCTTCTCAAACTGTAGCTCACTACATCATCGCTATAACTTCGTATCCATTTCAGAAATACTTTTCCATCTTTAGTATCATAATCTTTAAAAATAGGAGCGGCTGGTGGTATTTTATCGGGCTTTTCTAAAACCAGTATTTCGGATGGTTCTGAAATATTAAATCGTTTGTCTTCTGCAGCAATACGGTAATACACTTTGCTGTTCGACATCTTCAAACTAATGGTATTATCCACGTAGTCATTCCCTACATACGATTTCTGGTAAATATCTACAAACTCCTCGTCTTTATTATTGGCTTTCAATATTCTATATCCCAACAAATCCCGTTCTTCATTTACTTTCCACTTTAATCGAACTACTCCTAAACTGTCTATTGTTCCTTCTAATCCCATAGGTTTAGACGGCGCAATAGAATCGATAGGCTGTACCAACATACTTTGGGAAGTTAGACGCTGATTATTCTTGCCTACCACTGTTACTGTAAAATAATTGGATGGAAACAGTTTCTTACATTCAAATTTTCTATCCGAAGGAAGTAAACCTGTCGAAACCACTTTATAAGGTCCTTTGTCTTTTTCGGCCAAATTGATTTCAAAACTTTGAATAGGTTCTTCTGCTTCTTTTGGGTATTCCCATTCCAAACTTACACTATTCGAATTTTCTATATGGTAGTCTATCAATCTAGCAGCGGTAACTAAAGCTGCAATCCCTTTTGCCGCTATGGGTTTTGTCATTTGTCCTTTTTCGCCAAAAGAACTTATACCATAAAGTCGATACTGATACATTTTGTCATTTACACTCAACGTATCAATATAATACATCGTTCTAGAAGGATGATCTACCTTATCATTCATATTGACAAGCGGAGTCTTGGATATTGGAGTAAAATTTACTCCATCCGAAGATTTTTCGACCATAAACGATGAATAAATAGTTTTGAAAGTTTCATAATCCCAAGAAAGTAATATTTTTTTATCATCGGGAACAGCTACAAAATCCGTTGGCTCTGGCAAAGCGCCATAATTTTTAAGCCCAATAGCAAAAGAAGCCGACTTTACTTTAGGATTTTCAAAAACACTAACTTGGTACGTATAAACCTCATTTGGTTTTACATTGTTATCCACCAAGCCCCAACCCGCTTTTAAGGCTCCCTCAAAACTCATATCGGCAGCGTAAAGCGCGAAAGTATAACGCTGATCCAATTCCTCCGCCATGTTGACTATTTTGGACAAGGCTCCTTCTTTGGCCCCGCTTACCTCAAAATTTTCTCCATAGATAGATTGCGCAATTATGGCAGCATAATTGTCTTTTTGAGCTAAATCCATCCAAGAATCTAATGGTTCTGGAAGCAAAGGTTTTGGTGTTAACAGTAGTTTTTCTGGTTTAGGAAGTATTTGCCCGTTTCTCAGAACAGTAAAACGAGTGACTATAAAACCTGTTTTATGAGCTTTTTTCCACTCACTTGGTGTATCTATTGCCCAACGAATTAAAATTTTATCTTTCTGGGCTCTAGCATTTACCTTTACGCTGCTTGTCTGAGTATAACCTAATGAGGACGAAATAATTAATAAAAAAAGTAATTTTATTTTCAATCGAAAGGAGTTTATTTAAAAAGCAATAGAATTACTCTTTAATGTTTAATTAATAATATTTTTAATGCTGTAAAAAGAAACCAATAATAGTAGTACAGAAACACCTATCTTTTAATTTTTCAAAGTCTTATCTTCCAAATTATAGATCTATTAACTTAAATTTTGTATTGTTATTACTTCAATAATATAAACGCGCAATAATAAGCCTTCATTTCCACATACACAATACCCACTTTTAGTGATATTTCAAATATAAAAAATAAAAATCTCACTCTTGAAAATAAAACAGATTCTGGCGTAGAAATTTGGAATGAAAATGACAAATGGGTTCATACAGAAGAGCTAAAGCACGGGCAATTTCAAAAAGTAACAATAAAGAAGATTTGAGGTAGGCATTTAATTTCATATCTTTAAAGTCTTATAAAACATAGGAAAAATGGAAATATTCAAAGGTCTAAAACCTCATAGAGTTTACTGAACGCTTCACTAGCGATCAAGATTGTAGAGAATACCTCTCAAATATCAAATGGTCG
>NZ_VJZS01000007.1 GCF_007097385.1 Flavobacterium sp. ZT3R18 | reverse complement strand
GTAAAACCAGTTGTACCAGGCAAAGGGACACCCACTAATTGATTAGAAGATCGATTTTGATACCAAGCAACCGTGGCGAAAATTCGATCGTGCAAAAAACCTAGTTCCAGCGCCATTTCCAATTTTTTATTGGTTTCCCAACCAAAATTTGAATTATAAAGGCGTGTAGGTTGCAAACCAATATTTCCATTATAGGCTACTGCTGATGTGGTGTACGTATTTAAAAACTGATAATCTCCAATTTGGTCATTACCTGTAGTACCATAGCTAGAACGGATTTTACCAAAACTAAACCATGAATTGTCTTTTAGGAAGCTCTGATTAGAAAATAGCCAAGCAACACCAATTGCTCCAAAATCAGCAAATTGATTTCCAGGGCCAAATCGACTAGATCCATCACGTCGGGCAGTAAGATTCAAAATATAACGCTGTTGCCAGTTGTAATTTATTCTGCCAAAAAAAGCTTGGTATTTGTAGTGGGTTTCATCGCTAAGTAATACGTTGACACTATTGGCTGAGGCTAAATTATAGATCAGACTATTGGAACTAAAGCCATTTCCAGATTGAAAAAGCCTCGTTGTGGTCTGACTTTGAAAGGTAGCTCCCAATAAAACTCCCAGTTTTCCGCTACCAAAGTCTTTTTCCCAATTGATTTGTGGCTCTACTATCCAAGAGGAACGATCCGTATTATTGAGATATATTGCGGAGGTAGCACTAGTAATATTATAAGCAGGATTATATACTGATGAGGGTGCTGTACGGGTTTCTGCAGTACTCAAGTCGGTATATCCAAAACTATTTTTGAGTACTAGTCCCGGCAATAATTCATACGACAATACTGTATTGGCTATCAAATCATTTGTTTTGGATTCGAATTTTGCATTGAGGTTTCTCAGTGGATTATCCCAAGTTCCATTCTCCCAGTTCAAATTACCATCAGCATCATGTAGTGCGGGCGCATTAGGAGGTAGCGAACGTGCATCGTAAGTAAAATCAAAAGCAGGTTGATTATTATTCTGAGCGTTATACCCTCCTGAAAATGTTAATCGAAATTTATTATCCTCTGAGCGGTGGTTTAAATTGATTTGACTTCCTCCTTTTTTATATAGGAAGTCACCAGCAAAAACAGTAGATTCGGTGTGATAGTTACCACTTACCAGAAACTGGGTATTTTCAGATCCTCCTGATACAGTACCTTGTAGGTCGTTTATTTGTGAAGTACCTCCCAAGAGTTCCTTTTGCCAGTCCGTATAACGGTTTTGATCCCAAGTCCCATTAATGTCATAGTCCCAAGGATTGTACTCGGTAATACCATCATTTATAAAAGCTTGTTTGCGCATGGCTAAGTATTGTTGGGTATTCATGAGTTTTATGAATTTTGTAACAGTACCAACACCACTAGAAGCTGTTATGTTAAAAGTGGTTTTTCCGGCTTTTCCCTTTTTTGTAGTAATTAGCACAACTCCATTAGCGCCTCTAGACCCATAAATGGCTGTGGCATCGGCATCTTTTAATATTTCAATGCTTTCAATAGTGTCAGGATTAATACTATTTAAAGGACTGGTGACGGTAGGAAATGTTGAAGAAGTTTGATTATAACCAATAGGGTCTGAAGCATAAGGTACGCCGTCTATGATATACAATGGCGAATTTCCATCACTACGGATACTATTTTGTCCCCTAATTTTAATGTCAAAACCACCTCCGGGAACACCTGTGGTTTGTATGATGTTTACACCTGCCATGCGGCCTTGCATAGTTGCCAGCACATTAGTGACAGGTTGGGTTTCAATATCTTTTGCTGTGATTCTGGCAATGCTCCCCGTGCGTTCACTTTGCTTTACGGAATAGTAGCCTGCATTGATCTTGACCTCCTGTAGCGCAGTTGCGTCTTCCTGCATTTTGATATTGATTACTGAACGACCAGCAACAGGAATTGCAAGAGTTTTAAAGCCTACGTAAGTAAAAATAAGAATATCGTCGGGAGATGCTGTTATGACGTATTTGCCGTCGAAATCAGAAACGACCATTTTTTGCTGTCCTTTTACGGAAATAGTGACCCCGGAAAGAGGAACAGCACCGTCTGTTATAGTACCGGTGACTTGTTGCGTTGAAGTCGTACTAAGGGGCACATTTTGTGCAAACGAAGGAGAATGGCATAAGCACAGCCCTAAAATAAGGGGATAGCAAAGTACCAGCCATCTTTTGTTTAATGAAAATTTTTTCATAATATTGATATAGTTTGAAGGAACATTTGTTTGTTTCTTTGGTCCTCTAATCTAGTTTGCGACGAAGTTAGAGGGCCTTTTTTGGTTTAGTTTTAAAGTCAATAAATTGTGTTCTTATTTAATCATAGGCGGTTTTTTGTTTGAAGTATTTGGTTTAAAATTGGACATAGACATCTACTGCCGACTAAGAAAAGGGAATTTTCCTGACGGGAATTTTTGTGGCTTACCGGTTGTAGCCACTACTAACACTAAGCTTAGTGCGTATTTAAGGGTATGGTTTTATTTTAATCATAGGCGTGCGAATTTTAGCGGGTTAAACTGCTGCGAGACTGTGAAAATAAAGAAGTAGTGCTAAGAATATAAGCGGAGTATGTACCAAGAGAATAAAAAATGGCGCAGAACTCAGCTTATATCGCTCCAAGGTACTGGCATACCTACCACGAATAAGTGAGCCCACGCCATGGGACGTGAGCATCATACTTATCCTCTCGTGGTTTTAAAAACGCCAGTTTTTGGAACGAGATTCAAAGCGAATGCTTCAAATGTTTTTATATGAAGAATCGCAAAATTATTTAATTAAATGCTCAAAGCAAATATTATCGAATAATAATTTCAATAATAAACAAATATAACAAAAAATAGCTATTTGTTATAAGTTCTTATAACATTTTTTTGAAAAAATATTACGCTTTTTGTTTAAAAGCTAAAAAAATGGAGAAACATAAGGAAGAAAAGCTAAAAAAATTTGGTTTACATATCAAGAAACTTCGAACTGAATTAAATTTGAGTCAAGATAATGTGGCATTAAATAGTGATAAACTTATTAAAGCCACTATAAGTGAAATTGAAAATGGCAAAAGAAATTTATCTTTTACTACACTTTTAGATTTAGCAAAAGGACTAGGAAAACACCCAAGAGAATTATTAGATTTCGATTTTGAAACATATTATGACGAATTAGACTCAGCTGATAATTCAGAAAAGAAATAAATAATTGAAAAAGATACCTAAGCTTCTTTTCTATTAAATATAATAAATCGATATGGATTTGATTAATGGCATTATAACAACAATAATATCAAGTTTACTTGGAGCTTTCCTAGGGAAGCAGCCAATAGGCAATGTACTTAATTTTTTTCAAAGAAGAAAACTAAAAAATATGACAAATACTTTAGACACGCATTCTTTGTTTGAAAAATTGGATGCAGATTTTAAATCGAAATTTATCCTGCCAGATTTGAAGGAAATTTATTTCTATACTCAAACTGGAATTAAGACTAATGAAAAGTCAATACTCAAGTATATCGAATTTAAAAATAAATTAGGAGGCAAATATACTTGGCCAGACATAAAAAAAGTGGATCAACATTTGGATTTACAAAGTGAAGAAATAAAGATAAAACTAAATAAACTACAAAGAACATATAGTAGTGTTGCTTTCATATCTTTTCCCTTGATTCTTTTAACTGGATTTATACTTCTGTCTTTACAATCTGTTGAATCACAAAGTATGATGAAAATTTTTATAACCATGCTATCCTATTTATTTCTACCTGCAATTTGTGGTTATGTACTTCTTGCCACATCAACTTCGATATTCATAGCAAAACAAATGGAAAAAAGACTAAAGGATCAGACCAGCTAAGAGTTTTAGGATTTGAACCTCTTTCTATAAAGTAAATCAATATAATAAAAAAAAGTAGCCTCGCTTAAATGATTTAAGCGAGGTTGCTTTTTTAGTAACCTCCTAAAAATGTTCTTGGGGATACAAAAAACTATTGAAGCGTTGGCAAAGGAGTGTCTTTTGTGTCTCGTCCTGAGTTCTGTTAATGTTTTTCATCAAATACAAAGTAAAGGCCAATTTGCAATCCGTGGCCACAAAAATGAGCTACTACGATGATCCAACGTTCAAAAAAACTATAAGAAATTTATTCATGTCGTTTTTTTGTGTTTTTAAAATTAAAAAAATGTCAACCAACTACAAAGCAACAGCTATAGAAGAAGCCTATTTTATCACTATTACAACTGTAGTAGTTAGATATCTTTACACGTCTCAATCAAAAATACAACACCATTAATTATTTTAAGAAATTATTAAGAAAATAAAGTAAGAAATTACATTTTCGTTAAAATAAAATAGATTAGTTTTACTTAAAAAAGAAGAATGTCAGAATCGATTTTAACTACTAACTATTTTGAGGTTGCCAATACAGCTCATTTTCGCATTAAAGAAATTAGAATACAAGACATTTTGTACCTATCAGATTTTTACAGAAAATTTTACAGGTCAGAATTGCAATATACGACTCCATGAAATAAAATACATTACCAAAGGACTCCGTTTTAAATCCTCCCAAACTCATTTAAAGATGACTGTCGATTCCCTATTTGACTATGAGGAAACATTATCAATAATAGCCAAACAATAACTTGATATGGGAATGACGTCCAATTATTGTTTGATCGAAAACGAGATCGCAATGTGCATAGGTGGGGTTGAATTTAACTATAAAGATGAATTTGAAGTTTTTATAGAAAAATATGAGAATAAGACCTATGACATCCTTATAAATAAATTAAACAGAGAAGTCTTTGGAGCTCCTGCCGATTGTAAATTTGAACAATTGTATGAACAAACGACCAATACTTTGTTGCCAATAGCACTTTTAATAGAAGAAGAATCGTTACAAATTAGAAATGGGCGAAACCGGAGTCTAAAAGCACTAGATGAAAATCGGAATGTTGTAGACTGTCATGGTATTGACTTCGATTATATAGAGCAACGTTTTTGGAGTGAAACAGATACAGTCGAAAAAATTGAAGAATATACAGCTTATTTAAACATCATAAAAGCGTTAAGTATTTCATTGCAAAAACAAGAAGATTGCGAAAACCATAAATCCGATTGGGGTATGGCTTTAATTGCACATACCTACTGGGATGATGTGCAAACACGATATGATAAGACCAATAATTGTTTAAAATCGATTTCGGATACTATTGATATAGATAAATTAATGGAAGCTATAAATGAAAAAATATTAAACAATCAACTCCCTATTACTGCCCTATTAGAGAAAGATAAAATAAAACAAACGTCAACCTACGAGCATTTTGTGCAGTATCGAACAAAAGGATTGGATTTTATCGACTCAAAAACCTGTGTAAAAATAGCAGTTGATGATCTTATTCATTTTAAAGAAACAATCGTAATACACGCAACACTAGATCATAAATTCTAATATAATAATTATGAATTATTTATAGGAAGATGATTTTTCTTTATGATGTTAATAGTGTATATATGGATGCAATTATTTGGTTTACAGAGGTTTGGTGTTTATAAAAAAAATAGAAGAATAAATTATGGCAGGAATTAGTTTTTATATACCCGATAGAGATGACGATGATCACGATAAATACACCATAAAGAGAGGAGATACCTTTCATAGCATTGCTGAAGAATTAGGTATAGAATGGCATATTCTGCGAACGTATCACAATACGCATTGTGCTGAGGATAAAGACGTGATAAATGCCTATTTACCGAGCCACTTACCGTTTTTACTTTTGCAACCTATCAAACTACAGGCAAATGGAGAGCCTGAACCCGTTCCTCTAAAAAAGGCACTTTTAGGCAAAGATTTTAGCCTCCCTTTTCAGCAAATCAGCATGAAAAATGATTATGGAGTAATCTGTACAATTGCCAATGGAGATGAAGTTCATACTTTAAAATATGAATTGAGTACAAAATGGGTAGATATTGACCAAAATGGATATTCTTTTTATGAGATTGACAGATTATCTAAAATTTATCTTAACAATATAGAGAGTGATACTATAGCTGATGAGTTGGCCGAAAAAATATCTAGTGTTTTGTATCCATTGATTGTAGTGGTGGATTATGAAGGAGAGTTTGTAGCTGTTCATAATTTTCAAGATATAAAAAACCGCTGGGATAACAAACAGCCCGAAATACTCGAAGCCTATCCTGGAGAAGAGACTGAAAAATATTTAGCTCTTTTTGATGAAAATTTAAAAAGCGAAGAAACTTTGAGTTTAGCACTTTCCTATGATTGGTTTATCAGAGCTTTTTTTAATGGTATTCACACAGGATATACCTCAAAACTATCTTTTGAAAGAGACATGTATTTTCCTTTTCTTGCAAAAAATGAGGATTTAAAGTTTCGTGTAACCCATAAAATGGATGAATATCTAGATGAAAATAATTTGATCAATATTGATATAAAAGGAATACTGAAAGATGATAGGACAAAAACAGATTTTGAATACGAATTAGATTTGCCTATTAGCTCATCATTAGACCAAAATGCGGTAGGCAGTTATAGTGCAAAATATTTTCTAAATCCCAATAATTACAAAATAGAAACACTTTTTATAGAATGTGCCATTACTCTTGAGATACCGCAAAAATTTTCGGTTATGGTAACTGATTTGAATGCAAAAGCAAACCTAATACTGGGGTCAAGAGAATCCCTCTTTGTGGATGAAGTAAAAAAGGAAGATAGTTTTTTTAAGATGTTTACAGATGTTTTAAGAGGTAGATAAAAATAAATAGTTATGAGCGAAAAACACATTGTAGTACAAGGCGCAACCTGCAAATGCAAATTTAGCGTAGAACCTAAAGTGGATAAATTAAAGGTAAAATCGCAAACAAAGCATTATGCCAATGATAAAGATGGGTCAAAAAAACTAATTGCCAGTGATAAAGATATAGGGCAAACTTTGGAGAAAAACACCTTTGGCAAATGCAAGATGCAACCAGCAGGAAATGATTATTTGCCTTGCCAAGCTGTGATTACCAAATGGGATGGTTCTTATGATAAAATGAATTTGTCTAACAAAGGCAAACCATTACTAGAAGATAGTAAAGGAACTTGCCCCATAGGTGGTCCCGGATGTATTGAGATCACAAAACATGGTCAAGTTGCAGAATCTAGCAAACAAAATTTTAAAAACGCAAATCCGATGGTTCATAACCTAATTAACCCAATGGTGGATGTTAGGGATATGTACAAGAAACAGTCTACGCATAAGGGATTAGAGGACAATGACGGGAAAAAGAAAGCTATAATAATTACAATTACCACACAAACAGTAGGGGAAGCAATGATAAAATTGGTAGGTGCGGATGATCGAGGTCTTAAGGGTAATTATGTAATGATTTCAGTGCCTACGTATAAAGTAGTAATCGTTGATGGCGAAAATTCTAATTTTCGAATGGAATCTACAGTTACAAGAGATTCTTGGAGTATTGATAAATTTTCGAATAATATTGCAACAATATCTAATTCTGCCTTTGAACCTGCAAATGAAAATGAGAATGAATATGATACTATATATAATGCACCCTATCCTCATGAAAATGATACAGCGGCTTATGCTTTGGAGCAGAATGGAAGTTCAGTATTAAAATCGGAGCTACGAAAAAACGAAAGAGGTGAAATTGTTACTATTGCTTCCAGTATAATGATTCACGTTGGAGGGATCTATCATAATGAGAAAGACGCAACTTTAGATAACAAAGCAAGAACGAGGGCAGGTGGTTCAAAAGGCTGCTTTGGTATTGTAAATATTGGGAATTCTTTTAAAAATCCATCTGATACTGAAACAAAACGTGTCATAGGTGGTATCCGAAAACAATCTGATGATAATGCGTTTTTTGGCTATTCGGATGTAAAAGTAATTATACAAAAAAGAAAATATGTTGAAAGAACTAAACAGGTTAGTGTACCTAAGCAGTAGTTTTTTGTTATTGTCATGTGGCAATGACTACAAAGGAAAGATGGTTGTGATTTCGTCACATTTAACGGAGAAAAATCTATTTTCTTGCTCTATTGTAAGTCAAGGTCAAATTATTGACATAGATAGCTTACTACTATATAATAATGGGGAATTAAAAGAATATCAAGGTTGTGCTTCCGAAGGACTTTATACTTTTAGATACGATACAGGCAATTTTTTTGAAGATAGAGACGCTCGTAATAAAACTTACTATAGATATAAAAATTTAGACTTGCGCAAAGAAAAAAACTCAATAATTTTTTTTAACAAAAGTTACATAATACAAAGGACAAACAAAGACAGCATTTTTACAAAACCTGATATGAACAAAAATTGCATGATTTTTGTAGGAAAAATAAAAGACTAAAACAATGGCTAAAGGCGTAAAAAAAATAAAATGGACTGGTGAAGGAACTGTAAAAAGACTGTTAATATTGTTTTGGAATGTTTGATTTAAGAGTAGGAAGATGAACAACAACAACTTAATAATTATAATTCTATTACTATTTAGCTTAAAAGCTAGATCACAAAACATTAATTCTTTATTAAACTTGAGTGACACATTAAAAAATAAATGTGAATTAAGAATATATATAGATAAAGGGATTACTAACAGTGGTTTTGTATTTATTTTATCTAAAAACGAAAATGATGAATGGAAATCTGAATATATTCAGTGGTATGAACCAACTCTTAATAAAAAATTTAGGTTTTATAAAAAGGAATTGAAATACGATAAAAATCATTTAGAATTGTGGCTTACTATTCAAACTAAGAATATTGAATTTTTGCCAAACGAAAGCTATTTTAAATATAAAAAGGAAAAGCAAACTGTTGAAAAAGAAAATGGTGAATATTTTTTGGCTCTTCATAAAGCAACTATTATAGATGGAAACATGTATAAAATAAAATATAAAAATGGTAATATAAAAAATGAAATTGAATATAATAATCCAGAGGGTTATTTAAAAAGTAATCCTGAAATAGATGAATTATTTGATTTTGTAGAAATTTTAAGAATGCTAAGAAGTGAATTTAACATTGAACTATAAAATAGTTGATTCAGTATTATATGAAAACCGCAAATGAATAAATTTTTCACCTTAATAACACTTACATTATCACTAAACTGTATAGGACAGAATAATAAAATTTTTGTTATTAAAGAATATATTAAAAATGATAGTTTAATATATAGAAATAAAAATGATTTTAAGTTTAATCAAGAGAACATTTATGAAGACCAAATATATATTGTGTCTAAAACTTGTAGCGGTCAATGGGGTGGTACAGTTAAATTCAAAAATAAAAAGACAAATATTGAATATTCTGCCTCAGCAACTTGTCCCGTTGCTGTAAACAAACTTAATGGCAAATATTATGTAACAAATAGCTTGGCTCATTTAGATGGTTTTTCTGAGATTCTTGAAATTGAAAACCCAGCTTTATTGACTGTTTTTAAGCCAACCAAACCAAGGAAAAAGAAAGGAAAGATCATTATTATGAATATTGGTGACGATGAATCTAAATCGAAAAAAGGAACTAAACAATTGATTTACAGTGTGGGAGTGCTAACACTTGCTTCTTTTCCATTTAAAGGGCAATTGTATCATATCGTAACGGATTATAGAAATACTTTTTTAGCAAAAATTGACAACAATAAATTTGTAAAAATTGACACCGTTTCCAATGAAAGTATTTGGAGTAATGATCCAGAAGTATTTATAACGACAGATAAACACCTAGTTGCATTTTTTGAAAATGAGGATGTAAAAGGCTATTTTGATATAATTGACAACCAAATAAATATAATACGTCAGAAATAAAAAAGTCACATCAACACTTTATTGCAATTGGTGTATTAGTTATTCCCTGCTCTTCAATGGTTAATTTGAAGAATATGGAGAAAGAAGAAAAACACGCTGGTAGTGAGGATATTACTAAATAATATATTTTAATGTTATGGCAAAAGGAGTAAAAAAAATAAAATGGACTGGTGAAGGAACCATAAAAAGTAGTCTATCCGTTCCTAATAAAAAAGTAACAATAGATCCAGACCAATATGTATGGTTTAAAGTGGGTGAATGGGATGAAGGGCTGCTAGAAGCTGATAAAAGAAAAAGTCTAACTTGGATATTACAAGACAAAAAGGCAAAAACGATTATCAAACAGAAATCATTACCTGCGGATAATAAATATGGGTTAAAACTCTCAAAAAATCTATGTGGTTCTTTTGAGTATTATATAGAGGCTAGTCTTTCTGGAAGTAGAAATTCATCCAAAGATACGGGTTTGATTGTAAGTGGCTATTGTGAACCCAAGATAACAACTAGTAAATGGTGTACTACAAATGATGGGGACGATGTGAGTAAAAGTCATGTTTTTTCATATGGAGAAGCTATTTACTTGAATATAGAGACCGAGGGGTTAAACGGTAGTAAAAATTTAATTGTGGATGTTTTTAGACATGAGAATTTAAAAACGGATCCGCTAATTTTTACCTATACAAGCGTAGATGTTATAGATGGTGAAATTAATCTTGCCATGTTGAATACCTTTTCTTGGTATGGAAAAATAAAAGGAATCAAAGAGGATGAAGAATTTTATGTAAAAATAAAAGACGCTTCAACAGGTAAATATATAGTAGATAGTCATCATGACATAATACACGCGCGATTTTTGAAAATAAAGAAGAAAATTGTGTCTCGTGAGATCAAGCCTCCTACAAACTTAACCCCCTTGAAAGTAGGTAAGCCTGATGAAAAAGCGGAAAGATATGAACCTTGTAAGTTTGATACTATTGCTATAGACAAAACTATTATTTTTGATAAGGGAAAAAGTAAAAAAGGAGCAATTAATCCAAAAGGAACAGTCACGAAAACTATCTTTTTTGATTTTGATGTCTCTACTATAAATGCAGAAGGATATGCAAAGCTGAACAAAACTTTACAATTTTTGTTGGAAAATCAGAGTTATAGCATTACAGTAGCTGGATTTGCCTGTGTAATTGGGAAAGAAAATTATAATCAAGGTTTGTCTCAAAAAAGGAGTGATGCTGTAAAAAAAATGTTCATCGATGGAGGATTAGACCCCAAAAGAATAATCTCAAAAGGGTTTGGTGAAATACAAATTCAAACAGGTGATAAAAATTACACCATAAAGTCGGACGATGATAAAAAAGGGAAAGATAATGTAAAATTTAAAGATGAAAAGACATATATCGAGGCTCGTAGAGTAGATGTGTCATTTGATTATACAGGACATGCACTAACCATATATTACGAAACGATAGCACCGAGCCATGATAAAAATGTTACCATCGACATAACCGATTTTCAGAACAAAGCTTGTTTTAAGGAAAAAAACAAACACGAAAAGAAAATAAGAGTGGCCTCTCCAGAATACGCTAAGAAAAATGAAATAGAAAAAAGTGGAGATACGATTGACTTTCCTATTCATTCAAGTTTAGAAACTTGGAATGTTGCCCCAATGCAATACATTTGGCCGAAATGGAATTTATCAGATGGTGCAACAGGAAAAGGGTTAGATTCAGCTAATATATACAAAGTTCATGCACATTCTTGCCGGTATTTTTCGGAAGAAAAATATACAACAGTATTGGTAAAAGCTTATCCAGACATTAAATGGGATTTTCATTTCTTTTTAAATCTTAGCAATAAACTAAGTGTGAAATGGCAAAACCTACCACCAGGCAAGGATAAAGAGATGAAAAGCAAAGCTGGGAAAATTGGCGCTGAGAAAAGATGGAAACAAACAGAAGTTGATTTCGGGGTAATCCTAGAAGCAAATTGGGATAAAATTGATGCCGAAAAATACAAAGGACACTACGATGGAACTTTAAAATATGAGGCGAAAATTAAACAACTCTATTCTGTATTTTCTTCGTTAAAAGAATTTTCTAAAGGTGTAACTGGCGGAACAAAAGGTGCTGTAAAAAAGAGTAAGATAGGTGATAAACTACCTATAACATTCGAAATGGAACCTCCTAATTTTTGTTTAGGAGCAATATGGCAATTAGAAAGAGGGAGCAAAAACAATATTCTCTCTAATGAGTTAGGCACTGAAATAAAATTTTATTTTAAAGCTGAGCCACTTATTGGTTTAACCATGACAATAGATTTGCTTGATATGGTTGTTCAAGCTGGAATTGCAGTAGTTTCTGCGGGTACGGCCAATGCTGCAGCGAAAGTAATTTTCGACGAAATAAGAGAATGGGCAGCTGAAGATAGAGACCAAGGTATTACTTTTAAAATTAATTTCGATCTAATACTAACAGGATTAATAAGTGGTAGTGCGGATATGACTATTAATACTGCCTCCGACAAAAACACAGCGGAAGCAGAGATAAAAACGAAGCTCTCTGCCGAAATAAAACTAAATGTAGAGCTAAAAGCCAAGGCAGTAGCGCTAGAAGTAACAGTTTATGCAGCAGGAATTGCATCAGCTTCGGGTGAAGCCTCTATCACTTTTGGACATTCTTTAAAATATAACCAAATGCCTCAAAACTTATACTATAGGCCTCAAATGACTTTTGACGGTGTCAAAGCCAAAGTTCTTGTAAAAATTGAAGCAGGTCTTTCGGCCAAAAAGCTAAACCTAGACCTTAAACGAGATAAAGTCATAGTTGAGGATGATTTTATTTTTTGGGATGGGTTTGATATTATCGAACAGCTAGAAAAAACAACGGGCTATAATGCCAATATAAAACTCATTTAAAATAATTATAATCATGAAAAATTCAATCTTACTAGCCATTACCTGTATATTGATGCAAAGCTGTAATTCTCAAGAAAAAGACCTAGCCCAATTAACGTTTACCGAAAAATACAATACTTTTTTTGAAGATATTCCAAATGAATTGGATAAAGATTATTCCATAGTTGATGCACAATTGTATAATTCATATAAATCTGAATCTGAAAGAATACTTTTTTTTAATGGGATTGATTTAAGTGGATATCGCGATAAAAAAGGAGCTTTTGGCACTAATAATATTCGATTTGAATTTTCTAAAAATGATAGTATATTAAATTTTTATTATTTAAAATTATACACCAAGGAAAAAGTAGATAAATTAATAGAGGCTATAAATAATAAGATTGGTAAACCAAGTTATATTACTATGTTTAACCCGAATGATTCTTCACCATATGCACTATTATGGGAAGATAAAACTAGTTTTTATTTACTAACAGGTGCAAATAAAAATCTACCTAATCTCATAGCATTCAATAAAAACAATCTTATAATTAGAAAGCAATGGCTCTCGGGTCCATTTCAATATTACGGTGATTATTTAGATGAAATTGACGAAAAAGGATTAAAAAAAGAAGCTTATAGTTATAAAAATTATGTAGACGACAGAAACAAAGAAGGATATGGTGAATACTTGAAAAATTATAGAAAGCCATAAGATTGTTATGAGAAAAAGTATCATATTAGCTTTTGTTTGCGTTTTGTTACAATCCTGTAATTCTCAAACAAAAAATAAAATAGAAGAAAAAACTAATAAGATGGAGAGTAAGTCAACAATGGTACAACCATTTGATTTAGCTAGTTTAACATTAAATGAAGACATAAACGATATTTTATCATCTGTAAAACTTTCAAAAACGGATACTATCAAAATTAATAATCTTACCCTAATGGGAAATGAGAAACTTGTTTTTGATTCAGAAAAACTATTAACTTTTAATAAAATTAAACTTGCCAATAAGAATAGTAAGGGTACAAATAATGTAATATTTTATTATGGTAAAATTGATGATGAAATTGGACAGCTTAATAATGAAAAAAATAATATTGTAGGTATGTATCAAGTTAATTTATATGCCGCTAAAGAATCTGAAGAATTGTTTAATTCACTTAAACTTAAATTTAACAAACCAAGTGATATTTTTAATTTAGGCCCAATAAATACTTATTTATGGATAAGAAATAATATTTATTATTACTACTTCACAAAAGACAATGATGAATTCTATAGAGTTTTATTTGTCTTTAAAAAAGGAGACAAAGAATGGATTGATTTTATAGGTTCATTAGGTTTCGATAGTGGAAGAATTAAGCTAGTTAAGTAATTAAATAAGTCTTTTGAATGAAAAAAACTGTATTATTAATAATGGTTTGTATTTTGATGCAAAGCTGCAACTCTAAAGAAAAAGATTTAGCACAAATAACTTTTACTGAAAAATACGATACTTTTTTTGGAGATATTCCAAATGTATTGGATAAAGACTATTCCATAGTTGATGCACAATTGTATAATTCATATAAATCTGAATCTGAAAAAACACTTTATTTTAATGGTGTTGATTTAAGTGGATATCGCGATGAAAAGGGATCCTTTGGGACTAATAATGTTCGGTTTGAATTTTCTAAAAACGATAGTGTACTAAATTTTTATTATTTGACATTATATACTCAAGAAAAAGTAAAGAAATTAATAGAGAATATAAATAATAAAATTGGTAAGCCCGTTTACATTTCTACGCTTTTGTCTAATCCAGAAAATTCTAAACCTGATGCTTTATTATGGGCAGACAAAACCAGCTTTTATTTACTGACTGGGGCTACTCAAAATCAATCTGATTTTGTTGTCTTTAATAAAAAAAACATTACAATTAGAGAACAGTGGCTTTCAGGACCATTTCAGTATTATGAAAATTATTTAGAAAAATTAGAGCAAAAGAAGTTAAAAAAAGAAGCTTATAGTTATAAGAATTTTATAGACGAAATGGCTAAGGAAGGAAGGAAGTTATATTTAGAGAAATATATAAAACCATAAAATAATCATGAAAAATTCTATCTTACTAGCCATTATCTGCGTTTTGATACAAAGCTGTAACTCGCAAGAAAAAGACTTAGCTAAAATAACCTTTACCGAAAAGTACGATATTTTTTTTGGAGACATTCCTCATAAATTTAATTTAACTGTTTATGCAAAAACATATACAGGTTATTATGAATCTGAGTCCGAAGAAATTCTCAATTTTGATGAGGTCAATTTAAGTGATACAAATGAAGAAGGAGGTTTTGGAACTAATAGTGTACGTTTTGCTTTTACTACAAAAGATCATATTCTATGTGAATATATCGTGGACTTAAATACAAAAAAATCAATACAAAAAATGATTGATGCGTTAAATTCTAAATTTGGAAAGGCTAAATTCGTTTCTAAATTAGATTTAACTGATGACCTTCCTGACTCATACATATGGCAAGACAAACAAATAATTTATCTATTAATGGGCACAACTCAAAATTCTGCCTGGTTAACAGTCTTTGACATTAACTACAAAGAATTATATGACAATAGAATTTCTGGTCCTTTTATGTATTATTATGATTATTTAGAATATTTATTGAAAAATAAAAAAACAGAAAAACAGATTTCGTACTATCAATATGCTAAAATTATGGAAAAAGAGGGAACGGATTATTATATAGACAATTATGTCAAACCATAATTTATAAAAGTTACTCTCTTAAAAAGTCAAAATGAAAAATAATATATTAAAAGCTACTATACTTAGTTTGCTCATTTTATCAATGATAAGCTGTCATGAAATAATTAATGGTAAATCTGAAAAAGATTTTAAACTTTCACGGAAAAATGTAGAAAAAGAATTAAACGTAAAAGAAAAAATTAATCTGGAAAAAGCTTTTAGAGTGATTCTTTTAGAATCAATGAGGCTAAAGTGGGATGAACCCAAAAAATACCGAGATCAATCATTCGATGATATTTCGCTAAAACTTGTCGATGGTCTATCTTATTCATCAATATATGATCTGGCAGAAAATATTTTGCAAAATGATAATAAGAAAGAAATTGAAAAAATATCAGATGAAATAAAAATTCTAGAGAACAAAAAAAACAAAATATTAAATATTGAAAAAAAACTGAATCTATTTAAAATTGAATCTCTCGAATTTAATGAAACCGAATGGTTTGGAGAAATGTCTCCACAGTTAGAAATCGAATATAAATATATTGGAAAAACTGATTTAAAAAGTCCTTTCGAAATATCTCTGGAGCTAATAGAAATGAAAACTAAAAATGCAATATCTTTAGAAGGAAGAGGTTATGAAAATGAGGAGTACGTCTTAAAAAATGGTGAATCGCTGTATCTCACTATTGATCTAGAGAAAGCTAAAGAGAGAAGTCCTGACATCTGGAATAATTTAAGATATCCAATTAAAAACCCTATTCTTTCAAATTATAATTTAGAATTGAAAATATATGTATCCAATTTATATATAAATGGTGAAAAAATTATAAAGCCAAAAATTACAACTAAAGAAATTGACCTTGAGATCGCAGAACAAAATAAAGAACTGAAGCAAATTTTAAATTCCAAAGGTACTTTGGATGAATTAGAATTGACAAACAAGTAAAATATTTAAGCCAAAATCAGTAATTTTTAATAAAAACATAAATGATAAGAGAACCATATTACACAATAGATTTCAGTGCATCAGCTTGTAATTTTGAAATTTTGATTAATGATATTCCAGTTATATCGATGGAAGTAAAAGGCCAAGTGGCTACTAATGTGCCAATAAATTATGCTATTTACAAAAATGGAGGTCAAAACATAACGGCAAGAATTATGCCACTAGCGGGGGAAATAAACTTGGATACCGCGGCAGGATTAAAATATAATGTGCGTTTATTTGATGTATTTAATAATGAATTCAAATTTATAGAAGACTTTCCTATCACGGAACTTCCAAAAGTTGAAAAAGAATCAAAAAAGCCATTTATCACAAATTCTACAGAATTTTCAGCTGAAATTCCTTACTCATTAACTAAGTGGAATGATGGGGAAGATTTAGAAGATGTAAAGAACGTAAAGGAAAAACTTATAGCTTCCTACAACTATCTTTCTACACTTATTAAAACAGAAAAATATGATGAGTTTGTAGAAAAAATAAAAAACAGGGAAAAGAATATGGCTACATCAATGTATTTAAGCAATGCAGAATCTAATGCAAGAATAAATAGTTTGATCAACGATGCAAAAAATGGTTTTAAAATTATGCCATTACCACAAGATACTGTTATGAAATTTTATGGTTATGGTAAATTGGCAACATTCAAAAAATTAAATGGCGAACCCGCTTTGTATTTATATAATGCTGAAACACAAGAAGAGCTTATGTTGGATCAAATGTTTTACTTGCCTAAAGGAAAAACAGAATTAGAAGTGATTTAAAGATCTATAATGTATTAACTTGAATTAGTAACTTGTCGTGAAACTAAATTGTTTTTTGTGCCGTTATTTCAGTTTTTTTTAAATAAATAAATGATTCCGAGTACAAAAATGTAAAAAATGAGATTTTAAATTGACTGATTTTAAAACTTACTTAAACTAAAACATAACTCTATGAGGATTTACCAGAAAAGTATCACTTTAGTTACTCTGTTACTCTTTCTTTCTTGCAAAGAAAATTTAAAATCTACTAAAGAAGATATTCCATATCATGCTATTGACAAAATAGATTTGTTTATGGGTAGCACTCCAAAAAAAATTATTGCAAAAACATTAGATGGAAGTGTTTTTAACTCCAAAGAACATACTGGAAAGTATTTGGTAATTTTTATATATGACAAAGGCTATTTAAAAAAGAGTGAAAGTTATGATATGGTTGAAGAACTAAATACAACGTATAAAGATTTCAAAAATAAAATTCATTTTATAGGAATTATTAAGGGATTTATTGAAAGTAAAAAAGAGTTAAATGATTTAGTTTCAAATAGTAAAATAGATTTTAAGCAGATTGACAATACAAAATCTTATAAAAAAAATGAAAAATTAGATTATAATATATTTTGTAGTCCTGCAAAAATAATAATAAGCCCAGAGGGAAAAGTAATTTATAGTGCCTGCGGAGGAAAAACAGAAACACTAAATTATAAATTAGATAGTATAGCGAATCGTATGTGAAAATTTATTTGAACATCACTCCCCGATTTATATTGCCTACAAGTGTGTGTGTTTTTTTAGAAAACGACGGGGAACTTAGACTCGAATGTACAGCTATGTCAAAGAAAGCTTTTTTTGAGAGAGTCCTTTATCCTGCACCACAAAAAGAGTCCCCATTTTATGAATATCTAAAATAAAGATTTTTAAAAATAGAAAAACCGTATTATGAATTATATCTAAATATAAATTGTTCAGGCATAATTTCAGTTGATGATGTCCCTGTATTGTGGAATGTTGCACCGATGCAATTTATTTAGCCAAAAATATTTGCCAATGAATATTTTGTTCATGTTCATTCTTGCAGTATCCCTAACACGATTCTTTATAAAAAAGTGTTCTATACAAGGAGTTATGTTACAAACACACGAGGTTACATAGTTGAGAAATGCAACGGTACTTTGAATAAGAAAGAAAAACCTAATACTGGATTAGTATTAGGTTTTTCTTTTTTTAGTATTTCAGATGCTATGATAGGTAAAATTTACCTATCATAGCGAAAACATTTTTTTCTTGATTAACTTAGCATCTGACTGAACAATGAACTTGAAAATGTGTGGATGTGGATTCCAGGCCATAAAACTATCATAGACATAATATGTCCATGATTGCAAAACAATTTTTTCTTGATTAACTTCGTAGTTGACTGAATAATGAACTTGAAAAGTATGCGGATATGGATTTCAGAAAAGAAAGGCTCTCAACTGAGGAAGCCAAAAAAATTGACATGACCAGTTATCTGTCTCAATTAGGATACAATCCTGCTAAAATCATAAATGTAGATTATTGGTATTGTTCACCTTTGAGGAATGAACGTGAACCCTCTTTTAAAGTCAACCGAAAGCTTAATTTATGGTTTGACCACGGTTTAGGCAAAGGAGGCAACATAATTGATTTTGGCATACTTTATCATGGCTGTACCGTTAGTGAATTGTTACAAAAGCTCAGTACTAATTTTTCTCTTCAACAGCCAACTTTTTTGCATTCAAATAAAAATATCGATACAGAAAATAAAATCAAAATTCGGGGAGATTTTCCGCTTACTTCTCCAGCACTTTTAAGATACCTCGAACAAAGAAAAATACCCATTGAAATTGCCGAAAAATTTTGCAGGGAAGTTCGTTATGAACTCAATAACAAAACCTATTTTGGGATTGGATTTAAAAATGATTCAGGTGGCTACGAAATTCGTAATCCGTATTTCAAAACTAGCAGCTCGCCAAAAGACATTACCATCATAGATAATGGTTGTGAAGAAGCTCTAATTTTTGAAGGTTTTATAGACTTTCTATCCTTTAAAGCTACAGCCAAAAACCTTCCCGAAAACGGTCAGGATTTTGTTGTTTTAAATTCAGTTTCATTCTTTGAAAGAGCACGCCCATTTATGGAAAATCACAAACATATTCGGCTTTATCTTGACAGGGATACAACAGGAATAAATTGTACTCAGCGTGCACTTTCAATGAGTCCCCAATATAAAGACGAAAGTACCATTTACAAAAACTACAAAGATTTTAATGACTGGATTATGAATCCTTCAAAAGCTTCCAAAAAACATTTAGGGCGCAAATTATAAAAATCACCCACAACTTATTTATGATTTTCAAAGACTGTAAACTTTTTGGAAGTCTCTGAAAGATTGAAAGTCTTGAAGATATTAAAAAAGCTAAAAGAATGCAACGTTCCTGCACTCAGCAAGATGTATGGTTGTTAAACAACCAGATCTTGCTGCCCCACACTCGGAACTCGTGGGCAGTGACATTGAAACGATAAAAAGAGTTAGAAAACAATGAAAATGAGAGATGATGAAAAGAGAAAATTCAAACAAGACACGCATAATCGGACTGCGACTGACGCCCGAGGAATATGCAAAAATTGAGAAAAAGTGTAAAGCCAGCACTTGCCGTAAGCTAAGCGACTATATTCGCAAGCATCTATTCGACAAACCCATTACTACGACTTACAGAAATCAGTCATTGGACGATTTTATGGAAGAAACAATAGTGCTTCGCAAAGAGTTAAACGCCATAGGAAACAATCTGAATCAGGCAGTTAAAAAACTACATACTCTGCAACAAATTCCTGAATTCAGGGATTGGATTATACGCTACGAACTGGAGAAAAAAATCTTTAAAAATAAGATAGATGAGATTGAAAAACATATCTTTAAAATCACGAACAAATGGTTGCAATCATAAAATCAAGCCATTCAATCCGTAGTGTTTTTCACTATAATGAGAACAAAGTAAAAGCTGGTGTAGCAGACTGTATCGCAGCAGGGAACTATCCTGTAGATGTCGATAAAATGAGTGACACGATGAAGTTAAACCTTTTCCTAAAAAGGCTTGAATTGAACGAAAATGTAAAATGTAATACGCTGCATATTTCTTTAAATTTTGACCCATCTGAAAATCATTCCAAAGAAAAACTGATAGCTATTGCTGATGCCTATATGGAGAAAATAGGCTTCGGAGAACAACCTTATTTAGTATATCAACATCATGATGCAGGACATCCACATTTGCACGTGGTCTCCATAAATATCGAGAGGGATGGAAAGCGAATTGAGCTACACAATTTAGGTATAAGAAAATCAGAACCCGCAAGAAAAGAGATTGAAGAATTCTTTGGACTAGTAAAAGCAGAAGGACGAAAAAAGAAAGAGCAATTTAGTTTAGAGCCTATTTCAATGGGCAGAGTTCAGTATGGAAGGATTGAATCAAAGAAAGCCATATTCAATGTTCTAAATGTAGTTCTGAACCATTACAAGTATGACAGCCTTGCAGAACTTAATGCAGTATTGAATCAATACAATGTCATGGCTGACCGAGGTAGTGAGAATTCAAAAATATTTTTAGCAAAGGGATTGGTTTATCATATTTTGAACGAACAAGGCAAACCAATAGGTGTTCCAATTAAAGCGAGTAGTTTTTATACTAAACCGACTTTGAAATTCTTAGGAGAAAAATTTAAGAGCAATGAAGTTAGAAGTATGTCCGATAAATCAAGAGTGAAACTTGCTATTGATGTGGCACTGTTAAGAGAGAAAGCAATGCCAATAACCGAGCTGGTAAGACAATTGGAAAAAGAAGGTATTCATACCGTTTTCAGAAAAAGCGCAGAAGGTTTGCTTTACGGCATAACCTATATAGACCGTACGACAAAAAACGTTTTTAATGGCAGTAGCTTGGGGAAACAATATAGTGCAAAAGCTATTCAGGAGCGTTGCGGATTAAAGGTTGCTGGTGAAGAAAAAAGAAGTCAGATTTATGAAAATCTTCCTTCTAAAGAATCATTGATTGAAAACCTTCAACAGCAAAAAGATTTACTTACTATTCCAGATTTGGTGAAAGTATTGGATGTGCTCATGTTGGAAGAGAAACACTACTTTGCAATGTTACCAAAGTTAGATAAGATTATTGATAATTTAATGCAGTCTGAACAAGTAGCTGATTATTTACCATATCAGTTGAAAAACAAAAGAAAGAAGAAACAGAGAAAAGGGTTATCTAATTGATTAAAAAAAATAGCTAACATTCATTGCTTTTACAACCGAAATAAGGTGGTTATCTCAAAGATATTCCAGAAATTGAAAGCAGAAAATCCTAATTATTACCGTTAGTTTTTTTGCTTCCCTCATAGTTATGTTTATATTTCAGTTTCTTTTCTATACTTCTAATTAAATGGAATACATAATCAAAGTATTGTAGGGCATTTTCTCTAGCAAATTGTTTAACGTAATAATATTGTAAAACTGGAATTTGCTTCATATTTACTTCGATATCATAGGCTTTTTCTGGGTTTTCATTAGAAAAATGTACCTCAGCAGTTTCTTTATGATCAATTAAAATTTTAGTTGGGTCGTAATGAGAAAACCCATTTCTGAACTGGTTCCTCATATCTGTTAAATATTCTTCTTGCTCATCATTAATTAGATTACGCTCGTGGCATAATTTAATTGTTTCATTCAAGATCATTTTAGAATATCGATGAGTTTCTTTATAAGTCTCATTCCAATCTTCAATTCTGACGGGATCCAAACCTATTTCATTTTGTATCAAAGTTAATTTTAAAAGTCTTTCCAGTATAAGATTTGTTAGTGTAATACTTGCAGAATATGCATTAACAATTAGACATTGAATATTCTGGAAAATATTTGATTCTAATTCCTTAAATATTGTAACATTATAAAAAAACAAATATTCTTTTAAATCGTCATAATTCTTATCCAGACCCTCATTAAACTCTTTAACTAAACGATCACGATTTAAATCACTAAGCTCCTTCATCCTCTTATTTAAAATCTCTTGGTTTTCTTTTTCTCTTTCTTTGGGATTTATACCGTATTTTTCATAAATTCTCCTTGTATTATCATCCATCTTGAGTAATATTAATTATAAATTAAAGACATTGAATCTAATTAAACAGTACTAGAAACTATTCCATGTTATGATAATCCTCTTCTTCCCTGAATAAAAAACTCCATGTCGTTTTAAATTTCTCCTTTGTCAAGCTTATGTGTTTTATTTCTTTCAATTATTTCGTTTACATAAGCCAGTAGCCATATAGTTATACCAGTTTTAACTTTTAAACTCCTAACTTGGTTTTCCGTAATTCCTATATTTGGACTATGCACATTACATAAAATAGAATAACAATTACAGATGTAATCAATCTCATTTTTTGTAAAGTCTTCCAATATTTTTAACTCGACTTTCGAAGTGAAATATTCTATTTTTGCAGTTCGACTTATTTTCACATCTTCTATTTTGCCTTTCCCTGTATTGTATTTTTGAAATCGTTTTTCAAACATTTCAGACTTTGCCAATTCAGTGAGCGGAGCTAATTTTTGGTCAATTATATACTCTAAAATTGTTCTCAAAGAAATTAGACAGTGCCTTAATTTATCAGGATTTGAATTTGAGTCTAAAACGTAATTTGCACCCAACCAAAGTGATTCTATACCTAGTCTTTCCAAATAAGGAATTAGGTTTTCATTTAATATTGTTTCTTTTGCGCTTATATCTATATCCCTTAAATCGACTGTCAAAGATTCTTTTAATTCTTCTGTTGATTGAAGGTTTAATATTTCCAGGTCTGTTATAAAAGCAAACTGTACTTCAGGATTATTGTTTATCCTTTGAGCTATATTTCCAATCTTTCGAATCGATTCTAAGAATTCAGAATTGGGAAACAAATTCGTATTTGAAAAATTAATTTTTTGGAATACAATTTTCGGCATTAATAAGTCTTGCATTCTAATTCCGTTTAAATGAGATTCTGTAAGTTTTTTTTGAACCTCAATCATTTTTTGGAGATTTTCAGGAATTAGATTTTTATGCCGATTACTAATCTCAATTAATTTTAGTACGTTTTCAGGTATTTTTATAATTTTACTCACACAGATATGGTTTTAGAATACTTAAGACAATACACGCTATTTTTTAGTTGTTAATAGCGTCTTTGGGAATAAGGGCATTTCCTTCTCTGAATTCTTCTACTAGATGAAAGTTTTGTAAATTCAATTCCTCCCAATAATCTTTAGGTGCATGCTCTAATAATATAATCTGAAAATCTTGGTCTAATTCATTATTTACTCTTTCTATAAAGTCATTTAATAATTTAAATGCATCTTGCAATTTAATTTTATCATCATCATCTTCCAAATCTTTTTTGTCTTTATCTGCATTTCCTTCATAATATGGTTGACTTGGTTGATCTAAAAATAAAAATTGAGGTACAAATCCTATTTTTTGCGATATAAAGTGTTCATGTAATCCTAAAAATAAAAATAGGTGTAAAAACATATAATTAGATTTACTGCCTATTGTAAAACTTACTTGTTCATTAGGCTTTCTTACTTTTAAAGTTTTTCCTTTTAAGTCAAAATAAACTTTAAAATCTCCATAGACACCCATTGATTTAGATGAATTATAATAGGACTGAATTACAGCTTCTAAATCGGAAAGCATAATTCTTCTTTTATCATTATTATCTTGTATCGTTTCTCGTAGTAGAGAGATATCTTCTTCTATTTCTGAAGTAAAGTAAATATCCTCATCAGTATTCCATTTATCTTCATAAAACTTTAGTTGAGCTTTTATTTCTCCAATAAATATATATTTCTGAATTCCATTAGCAAAATCATTGTCCGTAGTTGGATATCTTCCTAATTCCTGATCTATAAAGTCTATTTGTTTTTTTAATCCATCTATTTCTGATTTTACATTTGAAGCTAAAGAGACTTTTTTAGATATCTCAATTTTTATTTGCTGTAATGAATCTGTAAGAGATTGTAGAAAAGTTTTTAATTCTAACGTTGGTATTAAATCCCCAAAATTTTCAGTCAGGTAATTTATTGGCTTTAGACTTTCATAATCTTTTTTTAGATTTATCTTATATTGCTGATATTCATTATTAAATCTTTCAAGGTTTCTGATTTTTCTCCAAAGACTTCTCTTTTGTTTATTAAGTTCATCCACCTGTTGAATATTGTTTGAATAAACCACTGGAGCTTCAAAATTATTTATTAACGATTTTAGTCTCTGCTGGCCTTCATCGCTCGTGAAAAGTTTTCTTTCAATCAAATCATATTCTTGAGCTTTGATTATTAAATCTTGAATGTTTTTTCCAAATAAAAGCTCTTCTTTATCTACAGCTTTTTTTCGTTTTTCAATCCTAATTAATTCTTTTTCTAGGTTTTCTAATTTCTCCCTCGCCAATACGTTTCCAACATCATCAACTCCAATTGCTAAATAGAATATACGTTCTAGTGCTTCAACATATTTATCACGATCATATAGATCATAATCGAAAAATGTATTGGTATGAGATATTGTATCCTCAGATAGAGTATTAAAAAGTAAAAAATATCTATAAGAGATTTTACTTCCAGCTGCAATATGTTTCCCCCCATATGGCATTCTAAATTTTTCATCAATACCAAATTCTTTTTCAATAACTGTTTTCACTTGAGTTATGTCATTGTTTTGAATTGGAAAATCTGGCATATTACCCGTTCCTGAAAAATATATTTCTTTTGAGCCAATATTGTTTTTTGGCTGCTTTCGAATTATCGAGAAATTTTTATCATTAATATTGAAATTTATTCCATACCATAAGATATTCTCGTTGATGGCTGTTTCAGGAATACGAGCATTGGTAGATAATAAACAATAATCTATAATTGATAATATACTTGATTTACCTGTTCCACTGCCACCAGTAATTACATTTACTTTATTATTTTCAAAATTTAAGACCCGGGATTCAGAATTATTTTTGAACCATAATTTTATTTGATTTATTCTAAATTTCATAATTCAATTTTTAAATTTAAATAAAATGAGTTCACATCAGATTCTATCATTAATTCACTTAATACATCTATCGCTTTGAAAATGTTTTTCATCCGATCTCCAATGTTTCTATCGTAATCTGGATGAAAATTACTTCCATTCAAATAAGCAAAATTTCTATCTAATCTAATAATATTTAACTCCTTTAATATTGTTAACGAATTGACAGACAAAGGTAAGAAGTCAACAAATCTTGCATTAAAATTTGAAACGACTTCTGGATTTTTTAAAATAAATTCCTCCAAGCTTCGTTTTAATGAGTTATTTCTCAACTTTTTAACTGTCTGTTCATGTAAAATAAAAGGCAAAACCAATAAAATTTTTGGAATAGAGACTACTTTTAAATTACTTAAAAAATAGCCAATACAAACAGTTGAAATTGCTTCGTTATTGAAAATAAAATTCGATTCATTCATTTTTCTAGTACCTACTTTTCCACTCATAATGCCATCCTATATTATTTTGTTCAGTTAAAAGATAAAAATGACCATTACTCAATTCAGTTGTCAAATAAGTTTCATCAATTTTAAGAATTGCTTTTCTCATTTCGTCTAAGCATTCCAATGCTTTGTACTTAATTTCAGTATCATCTGCATCTGAGCCTTTTTCAATTTGATCTTTAATTACTCTGAATTTACTTCGAAAGGAATTTTTCCAGATTGCCAGGGTTTCACTGTTAAACTTATCTAGTTCATAAGACATTAAATCCCCATCCTCTTCCCATTTTTTTAGATTATTATGCAATTGTAACATCTGAGTGGTGTACTCTATCATTTCATCTTTGTCACTGACATTAATATCCCCAATGTCTAATAATTGAAGTATAAACAGTTGATTTTCATATTTGGTCGGCATAATAAATTTTAAATTTCTAATAGGCAAATTTGTACTCAACCCAACTTTAAAACAACTTTTAAAAGATTTATTAAATTCTTCAAAACTAATTGAAGTTTTTTTGCCAGCTTTTATATCCAAATACTCTTTGGATTTTAATTCTGAAAATAAGTTATTATAAACATCATCAACTTTTTCCGCAATATGAATTTTTTCTAATAATCTTTGTTTTATCCTTATGATTAAATCATCTTCATTCAAATCAAATTTTAAGTTGGATATAAAGCTTTTTAGAATGGCATTTTTTATCTTTTTTAAACTTAAAATATAACCTTTGATAGTTTCATCAATAGTTGTAGAGTGTAAATTATCTAAATAAGTTTTAAAATCGCTTACAGATATTTCATTATTATTTAATTTAATTACTTGTACTATAAAGTGATTTTTGAATATCGATTTATTACTAATTAATTGAAAAGTAGTGTTCTCAATAAATTTCTCTTGATCGGCTTCTTCCTTTATGACCTTAATCCAGTTTCCTATAGTTTTCCAAAGATCATTATCTCTTTCAGTTAAATTAATTTGATTACTACTGGAACTCTTTTGAATTGTGTGTTTAGTCTGAATTAATATTAGTTTTCCATTCGCTAAATCAATATGTATATCGTCTTTTATTTCAATTCCTATTTTTTCGGAATGTCTTAAATCTAATAATAAATAAAAGTAAAAATAAAATTGATAATCAAAACCAATCGACGTATCTGAAGCTGATGTAATTTTAAATCTTGAATTGTCCATATGGATTTTTTATTAATTCAAACTTACCATTAAATACTGTGATTTACAATTTATTAATAATGATAAAAAAAGCAATACTAATAAATAATTTAAAATCATATTTACGGTTTTCCTCAATGTTTTAATAAATCTCCATGATTTGACTATACTCTCAACAAATTTGGGATATCAAATCAGAATGCCTCCTTTATACACATGATTGCAAACTACATTTTCAATGCCAACTTCTTCAAATCCTGCATAAAATGGTTCGTAAACAGTTCCGTATGGACCACCAAAAATTAAAAACCTCCAAAGTCATTTGATTTTGGAGGTTTTTTGGTTCGAAAAATATGGTCTTTTTTACATAAAAAATTAAAACGCTTGTATTTACTGACAGTAAGAGGTTCGAATTACTTAAGGTCTTTTCAGGGAATTAACTCTAGATTAAAATTCTTGATATAGGTTTTTAGATAGTTAATGTCCTGACACTTGACGAGGTTGAGGAAATAGGAGCAGAGTGTTTTCTACCAAACGGAAAGGTTCTTGATTACGTAATTCCATTAAAATCCCAATCTCGCCAAACCTTAGCTGTTATGTACCGCATTTAGTTTTCTTTTGTTATCCTATTAATTTTATTGTCCTTAAGTAAAAAGTTAATTTGTCTATATTCCTGTATATTTCCAATTTCCTTTTCATTATTAGTTGTATTTGGAGAAAATTTTACTCCAATGGTAATATTTGGTAAATTAATATTCCAAGAGGATCTAATTTTAAGATTTCTAGCACATAGTTCTTGATTTGGGGATTTAATATATTCTTTGAATTCTTGAATTCCTTCAATTCTTAATTTTGTTTGCCAATTAATTCTCCTTTCAAAAATTATATCTTTGTCAATATTTTTAAAAATTCCCTCATTTTCAGATTTATTGCACGAGTTAATAAAGTCTCTGACAATTTTTCGAGGAATTTTTTGGAGTTCTCTCAATTCTTTCTTTTTGCATTCAATATAATCTTTAAAATCCTGATTTACAACATCTTGCATTTTGTAACATCCTAATTGAAATGCTTCAAAAGGAGTTTTATAAAGTTTGTCATTTAAAATATCTGCTTCATAATTCTCATTTTTAAACTCATTTAGAAGTAAGAATCCTTTTTCTTCAGATGTTTTGTTTATTCCATCAACTATATTAACAAAATAATGCTGTTCATTGCCTTCAAACAAAACCTTTATTTGAGGATTAAATTTTTCAGGTTTGTTATTAGACTTTTTTATGAGATATTTTGTTTCATTTAAAGGATTTTCGATTGGCCTTCCCCAACCATCTGTAGAAAATTCAGATTGATACCTCGATAATTGTAGTCTTATTTCTTTTTTGCCTCTTTCAAGTTCTGAGGTGAATTCGTATTCAGAAAAACAATCAAGTATTTTTGAATCTAATTCCCATTCTTCGTAATCACTTATAAAGTTTAGTCGGTAGTGATTTTCATATTCAAGGATATAAATTGGAAACTGAATCTTGCTATCAATAATTTTTTGTTTAATTAGGTCTGCGTCAGATTTTCGATTTATCAATATCGTTATTTCAGTTTCTATCATTGGGGCGTTTTCTTGTAATATGGCACATAACATTGCGCAGGTTTTTGTCAGTTGCGGAAATTTCAGCTGAGTTCTTTCGGCGAAGATAAATATTTTATGGAAGAAAATGTATTGGAAACCATAAGAATTGCAATTGCAAAAAACCGCTGTTACCAGTAGTGACTATCTTTTTCGAACTACAAAATCAATACTATTAATTCGACATGTTTTTAAATAATCTTCCTGAATTTTTTGAATTTGAAACGGTAAATATTTTTCCTTATAATATTCATTTATCCAATGCATTAAAAACTGTTTTTTATAATTACTGGGTTCTTTCTCTTTTTCTACGTAACTAACATATTCGTATTCTGTATTGGGAAACATTTCATATAAATCTTTCTTTGAATAAAAAGATTTAAAGTAACTCGAAGAAGTAATTTTTTCTTTATTTGACAAATGATCTGAAGAATGAACAGTAATTAATATTAAACTATCAGAATCGCAATATTTTGATAAGCCTTCTACAAATATATACGCTTCAGGCTTAGTGAAAAAGTGTAGCAAATTAGATACAATAATTGCAGAAAAAAATAAACCTTCGAAATCTTCTGATGGGAATTCTTTTGAAGAATATGTAATTCTATCTTTTTGATAGCCAAATTGTTTCACTCTTTCCTCAAGAAAATTTAATTGGGATTTTTCTGTGTCAACCGCAAACAATTCAAAATCTGATTCAAGCAAATCGATTAAATATTGGCTCTGGCCACAGCCAATATCAATTACCTTCTTGGATCGCTCACGAGAATATGATTTTATAGGGTTATAAAATTCATCTAATATTTTTTCGTTTGGAAACCATTCTAAGTACAATTTCCAATACAGTTTCATCTGTTTCGTCATGGCGTTACTGGTAACTTGTATATATGTGTGACTTTGTCATACATATCCAGCCATTAAGGGTTGGCTTTGTATGATTATTATCTTATTTTTCTACTAATATAGTTTATATTTGTAAACCCTCAAAAGGACTTTTTTATTTGTTGTAAACTTTTAGTTCTTACATGAGTATAAATCTAGGTTGTCTTGCTTCTAAAAGGGAACTCTTAAAACCTTAAAATACAAAGCCAATATTTACGGTGTTTTTCAAAAATTTCGATTAATCTTTATGAGTATGCCCATACTTTTTGATAATAACTTTATAAAGCTAGTTTCCTTAAATCCTGTAAGAAATGGTTCGTAAACAGTTCCGTATGGACCACCATAATTTACAAACCTCCAAAGTCATTTGATTTTGGAGGTTTTTTTTATGGTTCGAAAACTTATTTGATAAATATTCTAATAATTATTGGTTCTAACAACTTAAGGTAATTTCTATAATGGGATATTATTTCACGCTCCGAGTTTGAGTATCATACCCACCGTTAGTTCGACTAAAAACCTCTAGTGGAACTAATCTTTGTTAATCTGGAAGTAAATATAGTGGATTAAAATTGTTGAGGCGCTTAAACATAACCAACTCTTTTGAGTTATGTTTAAGCGCCTTGTTATGCGTCTTTTTTCTTTAGGCACCGTCCTCTCGGCTCATCACCCTCATGAAGCACAATTTCGGAATGTAGGAACTCTGCGGCGGCGGCAGAATCTTTCACTTTGGAAGCACTGCGTTCTAACATTTCTGATTCAAACTCAGTTAATACACTTTCCCTCACTCCAGCTTTTCTCCATTGAGATGCAGCTCTACATCCTCTTGAGATCCCCCGAGCCAGCGTGAGCGCATCCAGCAGCGCTTGATTCGCCCCCTGTCCTTTGAATGGACTCATGGGGTGAGCCGCATCTCCGATCAGAGTCACTTGCCCCCCTTTCTCCAACAATTCTGACTCGAGTAATTCTCGGTCATACACGGGATAGCCAGAAATCTGAGATTCCAGGGTCGCCGCTAAAATCTGAGGAATGGGATCGTGCCACTGAGTTCTACGACACGCTTCTTCCTTGAGTGCGTGAGGTCCTTGAGCACTTAACGCCTTAGCCTCTTTTTCCGGCATTGGGAAGCTAAGTTGCCACATCACCGAGTCTGACGCATAAGGCATCATGTAGATTCGCTCATTGCCATTGGCGGTTTGAAATACAGTTTCCGAGTCCAGCAAAGAACTATTAAGACCTTCGAGAGCCCTCAAAGGACAAATACCCAATATCACAATACAACCTAGGTAACGTAAAGGGGTAACATCCTCACCAATCAGCAACCTCCGCACCGAACTACGAATACCATCGGCTCCAACCACAAGATCCGCCTTGGTGCTCTTTATCTCCCCGTTCACTTGAAAGCTCAGATCAACACCCTCACCCTCACATGCCGCAAAATCTACTAACTGGTGTCCCCACTGTATCACATCATGTCCCCCGAGTTGCTCAAGTAGAGCTAAGCGCAAAGATTGCCGTGCGATATGCACATTTGTACGTTTCGGAGATATTTTCTCATCTGACTGCATCCACTTTCTGATCCCCCATTCACCGATCACTTTTCCTTCTGTAGTATGAACCACATGTCTTGTTGAAATCACCCCTTCTTCTAACGAGAAAACACCCAATCCCTCGATCGCTTTACTCGCTTGTTGCAAAGTGAGTCCGTAGCCCTGAGATCGAGCGTCGAAGTTGTTGTCGCGTTCATAAAGTGTAAAAGGTATCCCGCGGTGCAAACAAGCCACAGCCAGAGCTACGCCTCCTATACCGCCACCAATAATAGCAACATGTGGGTAGTTTTCTTTATCGGCCATAGGAGGACTAGCAGAATGAAGCAATCCGGATCCGCAACAGTTCAAGCATGTGTATAAGTGGCCCTTAGGACGAACTGGAGACGTCCCTTCGCTTTTCGTTTTTTCAAATTGATCGAATGCCATCTTGTATTGGCGTCTCGCTTTATTGCTGAGCCCTCGACTTTTTTTGCCTCGTCCCTGACATTCAGAACAAACGGTCCAGCTTGCATCTTCATTTTCCACTTTTTTCACTTCCTTGATTTATTTTACTTGATCTTGACTACCCTCTATAAGAAAAAACTTAGCCGATACAATTGATGCTGAGCTTAATAGTAAAGTAGTGATTATGACATTCATTACTTCTATATAATTTAATGTTAGAAATTTATATTTTTCAGCGTTTTGCCGCTTGTGGAAGTTGCGCAAATTTAAAACAAAAGATTACCATAAAACAAACTTAAATTCTGAAAGAAATTGCTCGTAAACGGTACTGTATGAACCACAAAACTTCTCAAGAAATTGAGAAGTTTTTTTACCTAATATTTTCCCCACAAATTTTCGAATTAATCCATCTCTATTTTACGGATTTTACATATTTGACATTGCTTTATTTGCTTTTTGACAAATAAAAAGGCTTAAATCTTTCTAAATTCATTTCACATCTAATTATAGTTATTTTTTTGGTTCAATTTGATATATTACTTATATTTGTAATAAGTATTTGTACTTAGTTTTTATTTTGAAACAGCTGCTGGTTTACCAGACAGAAAACTGCTGTTTAAAAATATAAATTCTGTTGCCGAGTTGAACGAATTGAACACCTACTTATCCTAGTTAAAATGAAAAATTCAAACACGCCAAAATTAACAATCGTTGGGGCAGGTCCCGGAGATGTAGAATTGATCACTTTAAAAGCAATCAAAGCACTAAAAAGTGCAGATGTTGTTTTGTATGATGCGCTTGTAAATGAGGAGTTGTTGCAGCATGCGACGCATGCAGAAATTATTTTTGTTGGAAAACGTTTTGGTTGCCATGCCTACAGCCAAGATCAAATCAACGAATTGATTGTGTCAATGGCAAAGCGTTTTGGACATGTCGTTCGGTTAAAAGGTGGTGATCCATTTGTTTTTGGAAGAGGAAGCGAAGAGATAGAATATGCTCAAAAGTTTGATTTAGAAACCGCTATTGTTCCTGGTATCTCATCTGCTTTGGGAGTGCCGGCGTCTAGTGGAATCAGTTTGACACAAAGAGGAGTTGCCGAAAGTTTCTGGGTAATTACAGGAACTACTTCGGAACATAAATTATCTAACGATGTGGCTTTGGCCTCCCAATCATCTGCAACGGTGGTTATTTTGATGGGAATGAATAAATTGGACGAAATTATTTCGATTTATCAAAACAACAGAACTGATGATTTACCCGTTGCCATCATTCAAAACGGAACTAAAGACACGCAGAAAAAAGTGGTTGGAACCATCAGTTCTATAACCCAGTTAGCGCAAGAGCAACAACTTTCGTCTCCAGCAATTATAGTTATTGGCGAAGTAGTGAGAAACGCTTCAAAATTAACGACTTATTTTCAAGAGGAATTTTCAGAAGAGGAGTTTATTTTTCAAAACTTAAATTTCGTGGTATAATTGCAATAGAATTAGGCTTACCGCCAATGGAAAAATAAAAAATTGTCTGTTCTCCAACTCCGAAACAGATTTACTGACCCCTTTTAGAAATGGGCAAGCAATAGAACATCTGATTGCTTTTACCATTAAAAACAAAAAAAGTTAAGAGCAGGAATGAATACCTTCGACGCTGTAAATAATCCCGTTTTGCATCAAGACAATCGCAGCATGATTGCGATTGGGGGATGATTTTTTAGATATTCAATTCCCTTGACTACTCCGTATTTGTACGCCTATCATTTTTATTGAAAGAATAAGGTATTTGGATTATTGTATGAAATAATATCATAAATTAGCCAAGCCAAAAAACTGTTTTATATCGCATATATGCAAGTTATGGGCAACCTTAAAAACCGACAGTATAAGACAACAGAATGACAGAATCACAAATTGAACATAACCTTTCTTCTTATGTTGACCGAATTGAAAAGGAAATTGAACTTGGTAATTTCAGAACGACCAAGACAGAAGACTTTTTTCTTCGAGTATTAAGTGCTACTTACAATTTAACAAACCTTGAAAACTTAGCTTACGACAAGATTAATACTATTGCCATTGACTTAATTGACAGAGAAAGAAATCTTGGAATTCAAGTTACAGCTCAAAAATCAAATGAAAAGACCAAAATTGATGATACAATAACCGACACAATTTCAGTATGGAAAGACAAAGGCATTAACACTCTTTGGATTTTATTCATATCAGAAACGGCATACATCAAAAAGAACATTGACACAACACAATTATACCTTGAAAAAGATGGTCTAAAAGTTTATATTAAAACTGTAAGAAGGCTTATTGGAGATATAAACAAACGACCGATTGAAGAAAGAATTAAAATTGATGAACTCTTAAAACAAGAAACATCTACAGAATATGGTGGACTTTCAAGGTTAACGAATTTCAAGATTCTCAATAAAGGTGAAAAAATAGTAAATGACCTTTTTTTCAATTTAGAAGAAACTATTTATTATAGCAAAAAAGAGTTAGCTACAATAAATTTTCTTGCTGATAGTTTTAGCAATGGCAAATTAAAGGAATACTGTATTCTTGGCAATCCGTGTAGTGGAAAAACAACCTTTGCATATTCAATCATTCAAAAAATACATAAGAGAAAGATTTTCTATCTCAACCTTTCAAATCCTTCAATTATAGCAAGCCAGGTAATTGAAGAGCTAATTCAAATTTCTCATAATTATTCATTTGTTGTAATTGACAACATTCACGACAATATTAAATTGTATCTAATCATACGAGAACGAATTTTAAAATCTAAATGGATAAATTCTCTTTACCTAACTAGATATTACAAGACATTTGATGAATTTAACATTGAGAATATTTATCGACTAATCGAAGAGATGAATTATTTTCGGATAGATACAAATGAAAATTTTGAAGAAAAGGTTTCAGGCATTATTTGGAAGAAAACAAAGTTCTTAAAAGATAAAGGAAGTCAATTAGAATGGCTTAAAGGGGACTTTGAGAAAATACTCAAAAACACTAACAGAAATCTTTTAAAGCTAAATATTGCATTAAGAATGTGGGAATTAAAAAACTCACAAGCAAATTCTATTACATTTGATGAAATTGATTCTAATAAAATATTAGAGCAGTTTTTTGCAGAACATAATTTGAGCGAAATTAAAAGTGATGCACTATACACCTACTGTTTACTCTTTAAAAATGACATCCCTTTTATTCCATCAAAAGGAGCATATAAGGAAAATTCATTACTTCGGGAAAAGGGTATTATTCTTCAATATTTTCAAAGTGACTTCTGCTTTTTTCCACACAAGGAATATGCTCAACTAATATTCGATGCTTTTAACTACATTGAAAATGGGATTAGTTCAGCTAAGAAAATTTCATTAATTCAAAATTACATTCACAATTTTGACACCACAGAAAACAAAATTGGATTTAGGTTTATTCTTTCAAAACTCCATTACTCAGAAGACAAAGAAATACTAGGGGAACTTTTGAATGATGAAATAACATCATCTATACTAAAAAAGGAAATTGGAGACTCTGACACTACAATTTCCCAAGTAATAGCTTCATTGAATATTATTTTTATCCATTCAGAAAAAATAGCAAAAGAGCGACTTGAAGAATTTTACAAAACGTTTTTAACCTTTTTCAATAAGAACAAACTAAGTTTATTTCTTGAAGATCATTATTTGGCATATACCAGATTGCTTCAAATTTGCAATCAGTTAAACAAAGAACTAAAGGACGAGTTTGTTACAGTTGTTCTTAAAGAGAATGAAAAAGCTAATACCAACTCAATTGTGGAGCTAACACTTCGTGTTAGCAGAAAAAACAGAGAATCTCAAACAATACTCCGCATACTCAACTCATTTACATTTCCCAAATGGTTACAAATGATTGTTGATTTACCAAGATTACCAAATATCACAAATTCTCTTTCTGAATTAAATACTTCATCAGAAGCTAAGAAACTGCTAACAGGTCTTTTCAGAAACATTGATTGGAAAAAAGAATACGAAAATGCAAAAGTTTTAAAAATTGACCAATTTGTAAAATCACTCAGAGAAATCAATAGAATTGACAATTCAATTGGAACTAATATTTCACGATTGTTTTTTAAAAGTGCTTTAAATGATTCGCTTTTCACGATTAAACTTGAATCAGCAAATCTTTCGGAATATTCAAAAGCCCTATCTGACTTGTCTAAAATCAATTCGGATTATGCAAAGCACAAACTTGCTGATGATTTAAAATCAAATATTGTATTCAAGAAATTTTCAGATGAACCCAGCATTTCCAATTTTACCGCAAGAGCATTAGAGCTAAGAAAACTTTTTGAAGATTCAAAAGCATATTTTTCAGTTCTCAACAAAATTGTTTTGTCCGAATCCTTCATAAGGCGAATTCAAACGGAAACAAATCTGAATTATCTTTTAATATTTACCGAGTTTGCTGAAAAGTATCTAAACTTTGAAAAATCAATTTTGAAGCAAGAAACTTCAATCGCAATTACCAATGTAATCGCAAAACTACCCAATAAATTAGAAGCTTTAAGTAATCCTAAGTTCTTAAATGTTGAGAATTTAGATTCAGATTTTATTGATTCATTAAGCACTCGTGAAATTGAAAACTACTTTGAATCTAACAAGATAACTTACGCAGAAGATTTGTTTCGAGTATTATCAACCATTGACAAAGAAAAGACTATTGAAAAGTTCAAGAAACTTAACAATGCTGTTTTAGTTCGAGCACTTTTAAATCCTGAACTTAATTTTAGTCAAGCTATTGAGAACATAAATAAACTAAAAAACAAAGTTTACAAAGACGAAAAGTTAAATTCAAATAAGAAAATTGCAGAAATTTTAAATGACTATTTGCTCAAATACACAAATGACAACAGACGATATAGCCGAATAAGCGTAAGCGATTATTTTAAAGGCTACTATTTTGGTTTGTGTATTGACCAATTGACTATAGAAAAAAACTGTAAAAGCGATTTTGAAAATAAATTAAAATCTAATGAACATAAGAACTTTGAAATTGCATCTTTATTTCAGTTTGTAAGACGTTTGTCTGAGATAACAAATAATCAACACGACAAAGAACTTGCGGAGTTTTTAAAATCAAATACAGACAACTTCATTGAAGTAATAAAGAATGAAGAAATCACAAAAACATTATCGGGACTTTGTGAATTAGCACTTACAAATTTTGACGACTATGCAGACGAACTATTATTTAAAAGTAGAAAATGGATTATTAAGAAAGCTGAACAAAGAAATAGACAAGAAATCTACAGAGTAAAAATATTGCCCGACATTGAAAAAATAGCGAAGGACAAGGGAAAAGTGGTATTAAAGGAACTTAGAAAGTAGCGAATATGGAAAGTATAGATTTTAAAACGGTACTAGAATGGTTAGGTGCAATAATAGTTTCAATTGGTGGTGCAAGTGCTATTTTAATCGCTCTTGCTAAATGGTTTGGAGAAAGGTTCGCAAACAAACTCTTAGAAAAGGATAAGGCAAAATATCAAGAAACTTTAGAAGGTTTGAAATCAAAATATCAGACAGAATTAGAAATAAAAAAAACTGACCTTGAAAAATCAAAAACTCTTTTTCTAAGATATTCAGAACATCAATTTACATTATACAACGAACTTTGGAAAAGCCTATGTGACCTTAGAAACATTGGTGAAGAGCTATGGGAAAAGGCAGAATTAAAAGAACTTAAAGACTTTTCTAAACAACTTAAACTTACAAAACTGACAGTTGAGAAAAGTGCATTGTTAATAGAAGACCAACACTATAAAGACTTGATTCAAATCTTAGAAAACTTTGGGAAATTTGAATTTGGGAAATTGACACTTATTCAACTTAGGAATAGACAAGCTCACGAACTTGCTCAATATGGTGTGAGTAATAATGAAATAGATAGGGTAATTAACCAAAATAGAGCGACAAAACAACAATTTGCTTTGATGGTAACCGCCTTAGGAACAACTTTTAAAAATCAAATAAAAGGAGAATGACAAGAAAGGCAGCCCATAACAGGCGTTTGGCAAAAAAGCGGGTTCAGTGGTTAAATGAAGCTTTGTGCTTCGCATCATATTTTCTGCAAAGCCGAAAATTGAAAGGTTACGAACCACACACCATCTCAAAGCGTAGGAACGTTGCTATTTTAAATTTTAGATGAAATCAATTATCACTGTAAATCAACGTTTCACATCACATTTTCGTTAAACATAAATTACTTTTTTCTAAATACACACCATCTAAAACTGTTTGTATTTAGTGTGGAATCAACGATAACTTAAAAACTTCAAGCAACACTTGTTTCTTTATTAGGAAACTTATATTTTTGCTAAATAACCAATTAAAGAATAGATTATAAATTTACAGTAGAGTTTCTTGAGCCTGCTTTTGAGTTCTTGGAAAGTTTAGGTCAGAAATCGAAAGAAAAAGTACTTTATAATATTTGGAAATCCGGAAGCGTAAATGACAATGAACTTTTTAAAAAGCTAGACGGCGAAATTTGGGAATTAAGAACTTTATATAACAAACAATGTATAAGATTGTTTGCGTTTTGGGACAAATCAGGCAAGCAAGATACAGTTGTAATTTCAACACATGGAATTATAAAGAAAACAGATAAAACTCCAAAAGTAGAAATTGAACGCGCAGAATCATTACGAGTGAAATATTTTAACGAAAAAAAATAAGATTATGAAGACATATAGTTTAGACGAAGTGACTGATAAATTCGTTGGAGAAAAAGGCACAGAAAACAGAGATACTTTTGAGAACGAATTAAAAATGGATTTGATTGGGCAAACAATCAAGCAAATTCGTAAAGAAAGAAATTTGACACAAGAACAATTAGGGAAATTAGTTGGTGTAAAAAAAGCACAAATATCAAAGATTGAGAATAGCTTAACTGATGCAAGATTTGATACAATCATAAAAGTTTTTAAAGCACTAAATGCCAAAATAAATTTTAATGTTGTGTTATTAAATCAAAAAGTTGCTATTCATTAATTTACCCATTTCACAAGGCTTTTTGCAAGATTTGGGCTTTAGTGGAGTTAGCGTTTTAAAGATAATTCCGTTTAACTGAAAATAAGCTGACCACTAACTTCAAACCACTTCAAATCCCAGGACAGTTTTATTTTGAGTAAAATCAATTATCACTGCAACTCCACTTTAACATTAAACTGATTTAAACTCAAAATACTTTCTACAGATCCAAAAGTAGCAACACTTCTTTGATACTCTCTTTCTTTTTTCAAAGCGATTTGTTTCAAACAGTTTTGAAACCGACTCACTTCTTTTAGAGTATTAAGTATTAATCTGGGAACGGCTGCATTTTTTCCTTCTTTATCTTTCGAAACCATTGTGAAATAGGATGAATTGCAATGATTAACGGTTCCAGTTTGAATATTTTCAGATTCTACACGAATACCAACAATCATAGAGCTGGTTCCTACGTAATTTACGCTGGCTTTCATGGTTACGAGTTCTCCCACTTCAATGGCTTTTAAAAAGTTAACGGTATCTACAGAAGCCGTTACGCAATAATTCCCGCAAAATTTTGAAGCACAGGCAAAAGCAATTTGGTCGAGTAATGATAAAATGTAACCTCCATGTATTTTGCCACTAAAATTGGTGTGTGATGGCAACATTAATTCGGAAATAGAGATATGAGAGGAACTTACTGTTTTGAAATTATTTTCCATGTCTATATGATTGTTAAGTTTCAGAAGGGTATTGGGGAAAGTTATTTTGTTACTATTCAGCCTACACCAAATTAACGTAGGATTAAAAAAAAAACAGACACGAATTACACAAATTTGCACAAATTGCATTGTGAAATTGTTTTTTTTGTAAAATTAGATTCAATTTTGATCCTGAATTCGTGTTAATTCGTGAATCCCGATAACCATCGGGACGTGTAAAATTTTTGTTTCGAAAGGTTTCAAATTCTGGATTGGTGTTCCAGTATTGCCAAACAGAAGGGTGGCTTTTTGTATGTTTAAATTCTTGAATGTTAAATCAGTATACCCTTTGTCGGATAAATTTACCAAAACTAAAAATCTTTCATTTTCATATTTGCGAATAAATGATATGACTTGTTTTTCATTATTTTCGATAAACTCTAAATCTCCTTTCCAAAAGGTGGAATTGTTTTTTCTTATTGAAATTAATTTTGAAAAATGTTCGAACATTTCAGAATCGAATTTTTCCCAGTTTAAATAGCAAGTATCAAATAATGATGTCCAATTGGTATAGTTTTGTTCATTAAATTCTTGACCCATCATGATATGAGGAATGCCATCAAACAATAGTAATAATGAAGTGGCAGGGTAAATTAAATTTTCATTAAAATGATTGAACGCTCTGATCTGTTCTTTTTCTTCTATCCAACGCATCCGGAGAGCTTCTTTTGGAAAGCTATATTTGTATGAATTGTAGGTGTCTGCAAGATAATTTTGATCTTTTTGTCCTTCGCCAATTTGTTTTATCAAAATTTGTAAACTACCGTCATAAGTTAAATTACAAGAATTGATATGATGATACTCATCGTAGGATTGAGAAATTAAAACAATGTCTTTCTTGACCGCATCTAAACTTTGTCTTATTTCATTTAGAAAATCGTGAGGAGCTAAATCTGAATCATCAAACCGAAAACCATCAAAGTCAAATTCGGTAATCCAATGTTTTAACGCCGTTATGGTGTAATTTCTCATTTGGTAATTGGAGAAGTTAAAGCCTGCGAAATACTCACGATTGGGAACTTCATAGTAAATTTCTCCATTATCTTTATGGGTAAAAAAATCGGGATGCACGATCGTTAAGGCATTGTCAATACTAGAGCGGTTTAAAGTCCAATCCATGATGATTTTGAAGCCGCTTTCGTGCAAAGAATTAATCATTTTTTTTAATTCTTGTTTTGTTCCAAAGCTTGAATCAATAGAATAGAAATTTTTGATAGCATATGGATCCCCGTATTCGCCTATCCTTTTATCAATTCCAATATCCTGAAAAGGCATTAACCAGATGGTGTTTATCCCTAATTTTTTTAGGTAATCAATTTTACCGATCAATCCTTTGAAACCATTTTTTGAAAAAGGTCTCAAATGTAATTGGTAAATAACTGCTTTTTTTAACCATTCAGGACTTTCAATAGCGGTGTATTTTTTATAAACATAACTCGGGTTTTCTTTTGAAATATCGTTTGTTCGTATAAATTTTTCGCCATTATCTAAGACAGTTATGGACGAATTATTTTGATTGTCCTCGGAAATGGAAGTGTTTAAAGGATCCAAAATCCAATCGGTATCATTTACTACAAACTTGTAGAGATGTCTTCCTGTCGGAATTTCTAATGTGATCTCCCAAATTCCTTTTGATGTTTCTTGGAAATAATTTTTATTAGAATTCCAATTATTGAAAGTTCCGGCAAGTGCCACGCTTGTGACTTGTTTATAAGTTTTATAAATAAATGATATCATATGTTATACTAAATTAATGAACAGTACACCCGCATTCTAGACCATTCAGGGCAAACGCATGAGTTTTAAAAATAACCGCTCCCGATAGCTATCGGGACGCAGATTTACTTCTTGAAAAGCTGAATTTTGTGATTATAGAGAAATTAATTTGCGCTAATTCCGCTGAAAGTGGTTAATTCAGTATAGAAATTTTTATTAAAATCTGCGGTAAAAACAACTCATGCGTTTGCCCTGCTAGACCATCAGCATGAGTTGGTGTTGAATAAAATTTGACCCAAATTCCCACCAATTAATCTGTGTAAATTTGTGAAATTTGTGTCAAAATCAAGTGAGAATAATTTGTGTCTACCCTTTTTCTATAATTATCACAAAGTCCCGAGTTTTTCTCCTGTTTGCGCAATAAAATTTATTTTTGGCGATTCACATAAGGAACAGCAGTAGTCTGCTGGCAAATCTTTAAACAAAACCCCTTTTTCAATTCCTTGACTAACATCTCCGTATTCTGAATTGTAAACCGTCATACATTCAGGACATTGGTACATTTCCTGTACTTTCTTTTCTTTTTTGGTTGCAGATGAACTTGTTTCAACAATAGAATTTCCCAGTTCTTCAAAATATTTCCGACTCAATTCAATCAAAATGGTAGGTAATTCCAGTTTGTCAACATCTTGGGTATGAACAATATATTCTTTGGTATTTGGATCAAAATTTTTAGCATACAAAACATTATACGTATCTCTAATTTTGATGGATTCTAAGTCTTTTGGCAACTCATTTTTTTCGATTACAATCGAAGTAAAATAATGTCCATCACGATTGTATTCTAATATTCCAAAAGTAAGACCGTACGTACTGATGTCAAATTGATCGAGTGTTCGAACCAGAAAAGTTTTAAGATTCAAAGCCCATTCCATAGCAACGGGTAAATGCCAATTGAGTTCTAAAAGTGAGTGTCTAACATTAATTCCTTTTTTGCCCAAGAATTTTTCCCAATCTAGTTTTCGTTCCTTTGGAATTCCTTTTACGATAAATGATTTCCAAGGCGTGATGCATATTTTACCTATTTTGCAATCAAAACATAGATCACACATTTTTTTCAAAAAGTCTAAATCGTATAGATTATTTCTCCAATACAAACCCAGCCAATATTGATCGATGCCTAATTTATTCATGCCTTCGTAATATGGAAAAGGGTAGAAGGGAAGGTGCAAGGGTTTGTCAATGGTGCGATTGTTTGTGTCTAAAGCATCGCTGATCAATTGAAAGATCATTTCGACCGAATCAGGTTCTTCTTCGAGTATTTTTTCAATAGCATAATATACTTCGGCGATATTCCAACTGTAAATTAGCACAGGATACATTTCCATTTTATCCCATTTTGGCAAACGAATGTATAGAAACCAATAATCTTCATGATCCGAAGCAATGAAGTTCATGTGTCCAGTAAACAGCGGCACTAATTGTTGCTTGGGATCGGTAATATTTACTTTTAATTTAGGCTGCTCTTTAAACTGCTCTAATATGTATAAAAATTTATTACCCGTTAGCCAAGGCGTATTTCTAAAAATATCTGTGGAAACATAGGACGAAACAATGTTATTTCCACTTTTTTCATTAGGATAAATAAAATGATGTTTCCCTATTTTGGACTTATCAAAAGGGGTAAAACCTTTAGGAAATATAATGTCCTGTCGAGAACCAAAGGAAATGGAATCTAACCCTTGTTCTAAAGCCATATTTACAATTTCTCGTAATTCACCCGGTGAAATCACGCCTCCTTTTACTATTAGTCTTGTCAATTCCATAATTTTTAGTTTTCAGTTTTCAGTCTCAGTTTTCAGTTTTCAGTTTTCAGTTTTCAGTCTCAGTTTTCAGTCCCAGTCTTCAGTCTTCAGTCTCAGTCTTAGTCTCAGTCTTAGTCTCAGTCTTAGTGAGTGACTGAAAACTGCGACTGAAAACTTTTTTTTCCGTCTTGGTGAGTGACTGAAAACTGCGACTGAAAACTTTTTTTCCGTCTTAGTTATGGACTGAAAACTGAAAACTGCGACTGGAAACTACCATTCTCCGACTGAGAACTATTATTTAATTTTTGATAAAATTTCTTTCACTTCGGTTTTGCAACTTCCACAACCCAACCCGGCACCTGTGGTTTTGCATAATTCGGTAAAATTGGTCACACCGCCTTTTATGGCTTCTTCAATGTTTCCGCTTCCCACTTGGCTACAGGAACAAACAAGCTTTCCTAAAACTGGTTTTGCATTCGAGCTGCCTCTTAATAAAGTATTCCTTTTATCAGATAGCTCTATTTTGCTTTCAATCATGGTTTTGAATTCGGCAAATTCATTTTTGTCGCCCATCAAAATTGCACCTACGAGCAAGTCGTTTTTGACGATACATTTTTTATAATATCTTTTCCCTAAATCCGAGAATACAATTTCTTCGTAAGAGTCGTCGTTCTCTGGGATTTCTATTTCGCCAATACTGCATAAATTGATGTCTTCGAGTTTTAGAATATTCATTAAAACCGAACCTTTATAAAAACTACTGATGTCGCCTGCCATAAAATTAGCGAGGACATCAGCCTGTTCTTCGGCTGCAGATGTGATTCCGAACAATTGGTTGTTGAATTCGGCTATTTCGCCAATAGCAAATACATTAGGGTTCGATGATTGCAAATACTGGTTTACTTTTACGCCGCGCCCACAAGCAAGCCCTGATTCTTTGGCTAATTCTATATTTGGGATGGTTCCAATGGTATAAACGATGGCATGGGCAGTAATAATTCGACCACTTTTTAAAGCAATTTCAATTTCATTTGGGTTCTCTGTTTCGAATACGGTACTGACTTCATTATCAAAATAAATCGGAATGTCACGAAGTTGTACTTCTTCGGCCAGTAATTTGCTTGAAATTCGGTCCAGTTGGCGCTCCATTAATCTGGAAGCCCTTTGAATTATCGTGATTTTTACTTTTTTATGTTTTAAAGCCGCAGCCAATTCCAATCCTAATAAACCACCACCCACGATAACGACATGTTGTTCTTCGGGAACTAAATGAGTAGCATCCAAATAGCTTTTTAATCGGTCAGCATCTTCTTTTTTTCTAATGGTAAATCGTCCCGGCAAGTGCAATTGTGCATTTTCGGGAACAAATGGCCTGCTTCCAGTGGCTAAAATCAAAGAATCAAAAGTATGGGTTGTACCGTCACTATCGAGGATTATATTTTCTTTGGTATTGATTTTTTCAATAGAAACACCCGATTTCATGGTAATGTTTAGCTTACTTAAGGCTTCGTCTTTTATTTTCAAAAGCTGTTCCCAAGAAAGTTCCGCAGTCACGTATTCAGGCAATAAAACCCTGTTGTAGAATGGATTTCCTTCATTTGAAAAAACAATGATTTCGTCAGTAGTATTGATTTCCCTATAGTTTTGAATAAATCGGAAAGCAGCCGCTCCAGCGCCCACAACAACAATTTTCTCGAAAGGTTTTACATATTTGACTACGGAAACAGTTGTAAACTTAAAATCGGGCTCTTTTGATATTGGATCTACAAGCGTATTGGTCAAATTATTGGTTCTATTCAAATCATTTTCCAATTGTTTTCCCCAGTGCATAGGCAAGAAAAGAACGCCTTCCTTAATGGAATCGGTTACTTTAGCTTTTACACGTACAGTCCCGTTTTTACTGGTTACCACAACAATATCTCCGTTATTTATGGATGCTTTGTAGGCATCGATAGGATTAATTTCAAGCACTGGGCTCGGGATATGTGTCATCAATCTGGAGACTTTTCCAGTTTTGGTCATGGTATGCCATTGGTCCCTTATTCGACCCGTGGTAAGGATGTATGGAAAGGTATCATTAGGTTGTTCCGAGGTGTTTTCAATAGCCGTTGGGATATTAAAAATAGCCTTTTGCGAAGGAGTATAGAATTTTTTATCCGTGAATAAGCGGGGCGTTCCGGGATGTCCGTAATCAGGAACTGGCCATTGAAAAGTGCCTTCGTTTTTTAGACGGTTATAATTTAAAAAGGAAATGTCTATATTGGTATTTTTGGTCATTAGACAATATTCCTTATAAATATCTTCGGTAGTATTGAAATTGAAACCGTTAAAATTCATTTTTTTTGCAAAACGAGTCAGAATCTCAACATCCGATAGCGCTTCACCAGGAGCATTAATCCCTTTTGGTAAGTACGAAATTCGTCTTTCGGAATTGGTCATTGTTCCTTCTTTCTCCAACCAACCTGCTGCAGGCAATAGCAAATCGGCAAATTTTGAAGTGTCGGCATTATGCGAAATATCCTGAACTACAACAAATTTAGCATTCGCCAAAGCTTTTTCGACTCTGCGAGAATCAGGTAAACTTACTAGAGGATTGGTGCAAATAATCCAAATCGCCTTCATTTTTCCGGATTCCAAGGCATCAAACATTTCGGTAGCCGTCAATCCCGGTTTTTCGGATATATCATCTACTCCCCAGAATTCTGCTACTTCTTGACGGTGCTTCGGATTATTTAATTCTTTGTGTACTGCCAGTAAATTTGCCATTCCGCCTACTTCACGTCCTCCCATGGCATTGGGCTGTCCGGTCAATGAAAAGGGACCAGATCCGGGTTTTCCTATTTGGCCAGTTAGCAAAGAAAGGTTGAGTAAGGCCGTGTTTTTGTCTACACCTATGGCACTTTGATTGAGACCCATTGCCCAAAGCGAAAGGAATCCTTTGGCTTTGCCAATAATATCAGCAGCCAATTTAATATCACTTACGGATATTCCGCATAATTTTGACGCTTTTTCCAGCGAACTGGATAGTACCAAGTTTTTATATAAACTGAAATTTTCAGTGTGGTTTTTGATGAAATCGGTATCGGCATATCCTTTTTCGATCAACCTTTTGGCCAAACTATGGTATAAAATAATGTCAGTACCCGGAATGATTTGCAAATGCAAGTCGGCAGCCATAGCCGAATCCGTTCTACGCGGGTCGATTACAATGATTTTTACTTTTGGATTTTTTTCTTTGTGTTGTTCTACTCTTCTAAAAAGGATGGGATGACACCAAGCCGGATTGGCTCCGGTTATCAAAAATGTATCTGCCAATTCGATGTCGTCGTAAGCGATTGGCACAGAGTCTTCTCCAAATGTTTTTTTATAACCTGCCACCGCCGAGCTCATGCATAAGCGGGAATTGGTATCGATATTGTTGGTTTTCAGGAATCCTTTTACCAGTTTGTTTACCAAGTAATATTCTTCGGTAAGGCATTGACCGGAGATGTAGAACCCAACACTGTCGGGGCCATGTTTTTTTATAATGGAGGAAAAGACGGCTGCAGCACGATCTAAGGCGGTATCCCAGCTCACTCGTTCTAAAGGATGTGATTTACTCCATCGCATTTCGGGATACAGGATTCTATCGGAGGTGTCATTGACTACATAATGCAGATTCATGCCTTTAGAGCAAAGCATACCTTTATTCACTGGATGATTTTTATCGCCCGTAACGGTTACGCCCTTTTTAGAATCATTGGTTACTATAATTCCGCATCCTACTCCACAATAGGAACACGTAGTTTTGATTTCTGAATTTTGCATTATTGAATTTCTTTATTAATAATGAAAGCTAGTATATTGATTTGTTTCTGTCTCTTTATTCTACAAATGGCAGCATTTTTATTTGGGCGTGACCCTCCGTAAAAACTACGGGTCGGGCTTTCCGTTCTCGCTTTTTTTTATTCGTTGCCTGAGACTTCGGCGTGAGCTCAGCCGAACGCTTGTCGAAGGCAACGAATAAAAAAAGAGCTCCACTACAATCCCTCACGCAAACCAACTGCCAAGAAATAAAATTGCTGTAATCTAAAATGCTGTTTATTTTAGAACATAGCCATTTCTATTTTACGAAAGTGTAAAAATAAGTATTTTTACGTATTAATACGTATTAAATGGATTTTATTTTATAATTTTGGATAAAATAAATATTTAGCACCGAATCATTTTGTGAACGATTTAAAATTTAGCCATGAAAGAAGAATTAACCACTTGTAACAGCTGCATAAATGAAAATTGTTTTATTAAAAAGCACATTCATTTAGAACAAATGAAAAGTTACATCGACAAGAAGCGTAGTTTTATATGCAAAAAATCACAGCAATTTATCATTGAAGGTGCACCAATTCAGGGCTTGTATTTTATTCATAAAGGAAAAGTAAAGACAGTCAAAACAGGCATTAACGGAAGAGAACAAATCGTTCGGTTAACTAAGGATGGCGATACAGTTGGTTTTAGAGGTTTTGGTACAAGTAAGCGCTACCTTATTGGTGCTTATGCGCTAGAAGATACCGTTTTATGTAATTTTAGCAATACTGATATGCTTGAAATTCTTCATAATGTACCTGAGTTTACCTTTGATTTAATGCTGTTTTATGCGGAAGAACTCAATAAAAGCGAGAATAACATTCGCAAAATTGCCCAAATGAATGTGAGAGAAAGGGTCATTGATACCTTGTTGTACATCCATAGAAAATTTGGACAATTAAATGGCGTAATTGAGCTTGATTTGTCCAGAAAAGAAATTGCCGATTTTGCAGGAACCACTGATGAGCAAGTGATACGGGTAATTTCTAGTTTAAAAAAAGAATTGCTCATCAAAACCGTTGGCAAGAAAATAGGATTACTTAATACCGATAAACTAAAATCTGAAATTAAAGAGCATAAATAAATGCTATACTAAATTCATTCTCATTTTCTTTTCCTAATACTCAGTCTCTATCAGTAGAATGTAAAATCTCGCATCTCTTTCTATGCGAGTAAATAATCGTTTTTTATGTTTAAAAAGCGAATTAAGCTAATTTCTGCGCTACAAATTACATTTTTTAAAAAAGTACAATCTATTTGATTTAGAAACGATTATTTTTAAGGTAAATCAATCAAATCTGCGTAAATCTGCCAAATCTGCGTGCCATTTTTTTTACGCAGATTTGGCAGATTTACGCAGATTTTTTAAAACTTCCCTAAGAAATGTAATTTGTCGTGTACCCCCTAAATATTGGTAAACAAATTAATTTCATCTGCCTTTTTTGCTCTGTAAGGGCTAAACAATCCCTTTTCATAACGGCACATTGATTGTCTTGAAAATTATAAAATACTGATATAGAAGTCTTTATTGTGGTTATCTGCTAAAAAGCAGAAATACAGCTGTCTTAATTACTATGTTTTGAGTATAAAAAAGTTTTTTTAGTCTGTATTTTACATTGTACGTACGTATAAGTACTTATGTAAATTTGCTGCATACTAATTAAAACATATGATTATGCAAAAGATTAAAACCACGTTACTAAGCATTCAAGGTTTAAGAAAAGTTAGCATTTCAGGTGCCAATCTTTCAAAATCAATTTTTTTAGGGATTGTCCTAACAATTATTAGCCATAATGAAGCAAAGGCTCAATTAACCGCAACAGGGCAACTTAGAGAAAGAACCGAAGTAAGAGCAGGACAAGGAACCTTACAAAAAGAAGGCGATAAAGCAGCATTGTTCAATTCTCAAAGAGCACGATTAAATATAGGTTTTTCAGGGTATCGTTTCAAAATGTTTATGGCGTTGCAAGACGTTCGTGTTTGGGGGCAAGATGCTTCTTCTATAAACAGAACAACCACAGAGGCAAATAACGGAATCATGCTACACGAAGCTTGGGGCGAGGTAATGTTAAACGATACGATTAGCAAAATTCAAAATTTATCTTTAAAAATTGGGCGTCAAGAAATTGCTTATGACGACCAAAAAGTGCTAGGAAGTCTGGATTGGTTGCAACAAGGAAGAAGACACGATGCGATTGTTTTCAAATTTGCAAACAAAGGCTGGATTGCTGACGTTGGAGCCGCTTTTAACCAAAACAAAGAACTAAACACAGGTACAATTTATAACGGAACAAATCCTGCTTATCCCGCGGGTACGAACGGGATTGGCACGATGTACAAATCATTTCAGTATGCTTATTTAGGTAAAAAGTTCTTCTTTGGCGACGTATCTTTTCTATTCTTTAAAGATGATTTTAATAAATATACCAATGTAACTTCGGGAACACCCGCTATAACTTCTAAAGTGTATGGAACTGGAGTATGGAGCCGTAATACTACAGGGATTTACTTTAACTCAGCTGTTACCAGAAAACTGAATCTTACGGGAAGCTATTATTATCAAGGAGGGCATGACAAAGATGGTAGATCGATAAGTGCTAACCTTGCTTCGGTAACTTCAACATTACAAGTGGGAAGAAAATTATTTGTAGGCCCTGGAATTGATTATCTATCCGGAACTGACGGAACAAAAGCGGTTACAGCCGATTCAAAAAGCAATCTTTTTGATCCACTGTACGGGACACCACACAAATTCTGGGGAAGTATGGATTATTTCTATGCTGCCAGTCCATTTGGTAAACAAGGATTGTTGGACTATTTCTTTAAAATGAAATACAACGCCAAAGACAACCTTACTTTCTTATTAGACATTCATGGTTTTGAAGCTGCCAATAATTTGTCTGATGGTGCTGGAGGAAAATTAAACTCTTATTTAGGGACCGAGGTTGATTTGTTAGTGAAATACAATTTAACCAAAATGATCAATATCGAAGCGGGGTATTCTATAATGAAAGCAACAAATTCTATGGCTTCGGCAGCGGTAAAAAATGTTGCCACACCAGATCTTACTCCGCAGTTTGCTTATTTGATGCTGAATATTAGACCTAATTTTTTAGCTAAGAAATAATATAAATTAACTTTTAAATCCATTTAAAATGAAAACTATAAAAAAACAAAAAACGAGGATTTTTAAAACAGCAATGTTGACCTTGTTTGCAGTATTGCTATCCACATTTACAACAATAACAGCTCAAAACGATCCTGTTCGATTGGGTTTTATTCCCTTAACGGATTGTTCGCCAATTGTTATGGCAAAAGAGTTGGGTTTATTCAAAAAATACGGTGTTGAAGTTGTAGTAACCAAGGAATCTTCATGGGCAAATGTTCGTGACAAAATACTAACAGGCGAGCTAGACGGGGCACATTGTTTGTATTCTATGCCTTTTTCAGTGTACACGGGAGTGGGAGGGAAAGCGGGATCAGAGATGATGATCGCCATGATGCTAAACGTAAATGGTCAGGCGATAACACTTTCTAATGATTTTTGCGGAAAAGTAGGTTTCAAGCAAATGAACAAAGTAACTCCAGTTGTGGCTGCCAAATTAAAAGCCGAGAAAGAAGTAACTTTTGCAATGACTTTCCCAGGTGGAACACACGATTTATGGTTGAGAAACTGGATGTCTATCGCGGGTCTTAATCAAAAAGCGGTAAAAATTATTACGATTCCACCTCCGCAAATGGTGGCCAATATGAAGGTAGGTAACATGGACGGATATTGTGTGGGAGAGCCTTGGGGTGGAGTTGCAGTAAAACAAGGAGTTGGTTTTACTCAAATTGCGTCACAAGACATTTGGAAAGACCATCCAGAAAAAGCATTGGTTGTTAATAAGGAATTCAGTTCAAAACGCAGAGAAGATCTCAAAAAAGTGATGAAAGCGATTATGGAAGCCTGTATCTGGCTTGATAATCCTGTCAATCGTAAAAAAGCGGCTGCAATTATTGGCAGAGCTCCTTATGTAAATGCTCCGGCAGATGTTATAGAATCCAGATTGATGGGCGATTACAATTTAGGATGCAATCAAGGGGTTCAGGTTTATGCTAAAGATTATATGCTGTTCCACAAAGGCGGAACGGTAAATTATCCTCGTAAATCCTATGCAATTTGGGCAATGGCACAGTTTGTACGATTCGGATATTTGAAAGAAGCTCCTAATTATAAAGCGATTGCTGATAAATTGATCCTGCAAGATTTGTATGAAGAAGTGGCCAAGAGCATGAAAGTGAAAGTTCCCAATGATGATATGAAACCATTTTCTCTTACTATGGACAAGACCGTTTTTGACCCATCAAATCCTGCGGCTTATTTAAAAGTTGTAAAAAGGTAAAAAATAAAACTGTCTATACTCTCTCTGCTTCTAGAGAGGGTTGTGAGGCATTAGAAACACCATAATTAAACTAAATTTCATTACAATGTCAGATAAAAACACACTAACCATTGATAGACTGGATTCAGAAATCAATATTTCGACAGAAATTAAAAAAAGTGTCGCAGCCGAAAATTACAAACTCAAATTAGCATTAAATACTTTAGTTGCAAAATCGAAATCATTGCTTTTGGCAGGAGTAGGGTTGTTTGTTTTAGGAGGATCTTGGAGTTTATTGAGTTATTATACCAAGGGAGCCCTTCCTGATCCAAAAGCAACGCTAACCGTTTTATACGAAATGATTCGAGACCCATTTTATGATTACGGACCAAATGACAAAGGAATCGGATTGCAGCTATTCAGTTCCATAAAAACAGTTTTGATGGGTTTTTTGCTAGGTTCATTAATAGCCATTCCAATCGGGATTTTAATGGGAGCCAGTACTATTTGCAAACAAATTTTTTATCCAATTGTTCAGCTTTTAAAACCCGTTTCTCCGTTAGCGTGGTTCCCAATAGGTTTGGTTGTGTTCAAAGACACCGGTATGGCTACCGTATTTATTGTTTTTATTACCTCATTGTGGTCTACACTTATCAATACTTCTTTTGGTGTGGCATCGATTCCGCAAGATCATAAAAACGTGGCCAAGGCTTTTGGTTTTTCAAAAATGCGTTACCTGACCAAAATACTGATTCCTTACAGTTTACCCCATATCATTACAGGCTTACGTTTAAGTATAAGTGTGGCTTGGTTAGTCATTGTAGCTGGCGAAATGTTGTCTGGTGCTGCCGGAATCGGATTCTTTGTTTGGGACAGTTGGAATGCCTTGAGTTTAGAAAAAGTAATATCGGCCATTATCATCATTGGTACAGTAGGATTGCTATTTGATAAATTATTTACTTATTTCGAAAACAAAGTAGCTTACAAAGGATAAACATTTAAATAAAAAACATCATGAGTTATTTAGAAATCAAAAATTTAGAAATTTCGTTCCCAACTCCAAAAGGGAAATATATTGCAGTAAGAAACATTAATCTTTCTATCAAAAAAGGAGAAATTGTATCCATCATTGGTCATTCCGGTTGTGGAAAATCAACGATAATGAACGCTATTGCTGGTATGCTTACACCAACAGGCGGAACGGTTGAATTAGATAATCAAAAAATAAAAGGACCGGGACCAGATAGAGGAATTGTGTTTCAAAATTATTCCTTATTGCCTTGGATGACGGTAGAACAAAACATTTTTCAGGCAGTAGATTCTGTAATGAATGGTTCCAAAAAAGAGAAACATGAAATAGTAGAGCAAAACCTCAAAATGGTAAATTTATTTGAACACAAAGATAAATTACCCGGACAATTATCTGGAGGAATGAAGCAAAGAGTGGCAATCGCAAGAGCATTTGCCATCAATCCGGGTGTTTTATTGTTGGATGAACCTTTTGGCGCACTCGATGCACTTACCAAAGGAACCATGCAATTAGAAGTTTTGAAATTATGGAACCTAAACAATAGAGACAAAACGATTGTCATGATTACCCATGATATCGAAGAAGCATTGTTTTTGTCTGATAGAATTGTGGTCTTGAACAACGGTCCCGCCTCAACCATTAGAGAAATTGTCGAAGTTCATTTACCAAGACCCAGAAACAAAATCGAAATCGTAAAAATGCCCGAATATATTGAATTAAGAGATAAATTATTGCACTTATTAACCGATAAATTCTCTATTGAAGATATGGGAATGGTCTATAAAAATTAGGTTTGATTTATTGTAGTTTCCCTGTGATGGTATGGCATTGCAGGGATTTTTTGCTATGAAAATCAAATAAGTGATGTGAATTAAGATTCGAGTAGATGATTAATTAGTAGAACGAACGTATATGAGACCCGCTTGGTTTAGGCATGCAATATCACGTAAGTTTGTCATCCTGACGAAGGAAGGATCTCCGTAAGTAGCTCGGCAATCCTAATAAAACCAGTCTTTCATTTCAAACCTTGATTAGTATTAACAGATAAAATCACTAGTTTTTTGAATTTCTGCGAAAGTTCCGTCCAAAGCAGATAAATATGCGATTTGAACTTCTTTTGCATTTGCTTTTTCTCCATAAAGTTCTAAGTCTTTTGTTGCACACGCATCTCCAATTACAATCGATTTGAAGCCAAGGTCGTAGGCTGCTCTCGTTGTCGTGTCAATACACATATGAGTCATCATTCCACAAATTACTAACTCTGAAATCTGCTTGCTTTTTAAAAAATCTAACAATTCAGTTTCTCTAAAACTATTTGGATAGTGCTTAATAATTACTTTTTCGTCTCCTTTTGGCTCTACATTCTTGTTTATTATAACACCTTCGGTATCAGGTAAAAAAAAGGTTGCAGTGGGGCTTGTCGCTATATGCTGTATATGAACAATTGGTAAATTTTTATCTCTAAAAATTTCAAGTATTTTTTTAGCGTTTTCGCTTGCTTTTTCAGATCCAACAAGTTCCATTTTGCCATTTTCAAAATAGTCATTTTGAATGTCAATAATTATAAGTGCTTTTGTCATTTTTAAATTTTTATTGTAATTAAATATTGTTTTGTATTTCGGAGATGCTTTTTTTTATAGTATAAACATTAATGCTCTAGCACTTTGAGATGGTGTGTGGTTCGTAACCTTTCAATTTTCGGCTTTGCAGAAAAGTTGATGCGAAACGGTAATTCCACTAAATCACACACTAGCTCAAAACGGCTGTTAGCGGGTCGTTGTTTTATCTCTCAAATTTTTACTTTTTCTAGTTATTAGCCACAATCCAAAAGTTATCTCCCATAAACCAGCAAATATTATAAGATACATACTCCATTCTTTAGCAAAAAGTTCCATTAGGAAACCAAAAGCAAATATTGTGTATCCAATTACTCCCCAAAGTGCCAGCCAAGACGGTGAAATTTGGTATTTGTAAAGAGTTAAACACATCGGAATACTACCTAAACCTAAAACCAACATCGCTGGAAAATATCCAAAATCATCTGAAATATTAACTTTAAAAAATAATTTCAAAACCACAATTGCAAGGGCTATTGCTTCAAATATCCTTGTAAAAAGATAAACATTTCCAACTGTGGAATTGTATTGCCGCAAAGTTTTTCGAAATAGTATGCCAATAAAGAGAACCATTGTTGAGTTTAAAAGTATGAGTGTAGAACCAATGTATTTTATAAAGATTGCATCACTTTTAAAATAGTATCGTCCAAAACCATAAGCTAAAAATACCAATAGGAAAAAAGCACCTATAATTTTTGCGTTTTTTATTTCAATTTGAATGTTATTGCTTTTCATTTTATTTGTCAATTATAATTGTTCACTCTGTTGCCTCATTTTAGGATTTGTCTGATTATACAATGCCCGCTAACTTACAAATACACGCAACTTATAAGTCACAAGAATTCATTTTAAAAATCAAATATACACCTAAACTAAATGTAATTACAGCTTAAATACTATTAAAAATTTAAAACCACAAACTCACAGTTTTTAATCTGCGAATCTGCGGTTTATTTTTTTAGCTTCTACACAAGACGCAAAACCGTAATAGGAAAGAAGTCTTACGTCCGTGCATGAAGTAAAAACTTTCTAGAGGAATTGAAAGTTTTAGGGTTCTTTTTTGAATGAAGTTTTTTTTGTTCCTGATAACAATTTTTTAACCCAATTGACACATTCAAAAAAGTATATTTTATTTTTTACGGTCCATTTCTCTCGATAATATTGGTTGTTTTTCGTTCATGATTTTCGTAACCGTAAAGTGCATCCAAATCAAACAAATTGCAGAGAATAGTAAGATAAATATCCAAGAGCTGGACCAAATTCCGGTGGCTGTCAGTAAGTAACTAAAGATAATTGGTCCAAAGAAACCGCCTAGACCACCAATCATACCTACCATTCCGCCTACAACACCCACTTCTGTAGGGAAATATTCTGGAATGTGTTTGTAAACGGCCGCTTTCCCAATTCCCCAAGAAATACCGATCCCAATTACTAAAACTAAGTACACCCACATATTGGCATCAAAGCGAATATGAGTAATTCCTTTGGCAACCAATTCTTTTTTCTTTACCGTTTGATTTTGGTTTACGACAACTTGTTGCCACGAAGTTCGAATAGGAAATATAGAGCTTTGTTGAGGCTCTACTTTCTTTTGAGCAATAATAAAATCAGTATCGTCAATTTTTACATTCGAATTAGAAACCTTTGTGATTGTACCTTTTTTGGTGGCCAAAACGCCAGGACCTGTTGTGGTAATGTCCATTTTTGGAATCATCAATAAAGCACTCAACACTACCGAAGACGATAATACCCAATACATCACTTTTCGGGCACCAAATTTATCCGATAGATACCCCCCAAAGGCACGAATTACTCCTGAAGGCAAACTGAACATCGTGGCAAATAATCCGCCCATGACAAGGCTGGTTTGATATACGTTCATGAAATTTGGTAACAACCATTGTGAATAGGCAACGAAGCAACCAAAAACTAAGAAATAGTAGGCGCCAAATCTCCAAACACGTACGCTTTTTAAAGACTGAAGCATTTGGGTAACGGTTTTTGTTTGGTTCTCTATTTTTTTGTTTTTTGCAAAAACCAAGAAAACGACACCTATAATTACCAATGCAGCACCATAAAGCACCGGCAACAATTTCCAGCCATTTTGAGGATCTTCTGCCGAAAAATGATTCAATAAAGAAGGTGCTAGAAATGTAGTGATGGCTGCTCCCGCATTTCCCATTCCAAAAATCCCCAATGCTCTACCTTGCCATTCTTTTGGATACCAAATTGAGGTATATCCAATACCAACAGCAAAACTGGTTCCTACCATACCAAACAAAAAGCTTAAAAGTGCAAACATAAAAAAGCTATCTGCTAAGGGAAGCAGAAATAAGGGAATAGAGCAGAGGAGGAGTAAGATGGAGAATACGTATTTTCCACCGAATTTATCTGTCAAAATACCTATTGGCAAACGCATAATAGAACCCGTCAGAATTGGAATGCCAAGAAGCCAGCCCACTTGAACGACGCTCCATTTGAAAATACCGTTGTCTACTAAGAAAGTAACTAAAACACCATTTAAAGTCCAACATGCAAAACATACAGTAAATGCAAGTGTATTTAAAAACAAAATTTTATGCGATTGGGATAATGAGTTTGAATTTTTCATAATACTTATATTTTTAAACAAAATTAAGTATTAAGACTTATTTAAAATCTGTGTTTTCGCAGGTTTGTAAAAATAATTACGTATTTATACGTAATTAATATACTACTGTAAGTATTTATCCAAGAATCTGCATAAGACTTCATGCCGAAGATAAATTATATTCAGTATCCTATCAATCATTAAACTTTTGGGATTATTAGATTAACAAATACAATTGGTATAACTCATCCAAACCCCGATAGGGGTGTAATGATTATAGAAAAATATATAACGTCAGTGAAAAACCCTGAAGGGGTGATACATCACATATTAACGTATTGTTTATCAGGATGTAGATTTTTAATAAAAAAGGTTAAACAGTTTCACCCCTTCGGGGTTTTGGGACGATGGAATTACTTATTTCTATAATCATTTCACCCTTTCAGGGTTTCCAGAAGAAATCGAAGATTGCATTTGCCCCGTAACAATCAAAATGTTAATTTTTAGCACGCAGATTTTGCAGATTTTTGCAGATTTAAGTTATGGATAATCTGTTTTTGTTAAAGTAATCAACTTTTTGGAAATTCGTGGCAAAAAAAATATTTTCCGCCTTTGAACAGTCATAAAAAAAACACAGGTATAAAATACTTAAATCAAGGAGTATTCAGTTGCTTTATTAGAAAGTTCCATAAGATTTTTTACTTTCAGTTTTTTCATCAAATTAAAACGGTGCACTTCGGCAGTTCGTTTACTGATGTCCAAAGCTTCGGCGATTTCTTTATTGCCTTTTCCGGATAACAAAAGTTTAAGGATTTCTTTTTCTCTTTTGGTTATCAGCTGTTCTTCTTCTAATGTTTGTTTAGGTTCTATTATCGCAACAGGATTACTAAGTTGGTTAATCAATATAGAGGAGATGTCGCCACTAAAATATTTACCACCATTGGCAACGGTATGAAGTGCCTTAAGAAATTCTTCTTTACTGGAACCTTTTAGTAAATAACCATCCGCTCCGGCTCTTATTGATTTTAATACGTACTCTTCTGATTCATGCATAGAAAGCATAACGATTTTCACCATATTGTTTTGGCTTCTTAGTTTTTCAACCACTTCTATACCTGTCATGTTAGGCATACGAATGTCTAGAATCAGTAAGTCGGGTTTGTTAGTTTCTACTATTTTTAATGCTTCCAAACCATCAGTAGCTTCGCCCACAACTTCTATGTTGGCTTCGTTTTCTAATAATGATTTGATACCATCTCTCACGAATACATGATCATCTGCCAGAACAACTCGAATAGTATTACTCATAACTTACTTAATTTTAAAATCTTATTTTTTACGTATATTAACCTAAATGAGTGGCTAAGGTACGTAATTTCAATTTCAATAGCAAAAAATCAATGGCAATGGCAATTTCAATGGCAATAGAAAAAAAATAATTTCAATTTAAATAGCAATGGCAATTTTAAAAATTAAAATCAATCTAAAAAAAAATAATTGCGTTTTACGATTTGGGAAGCTAAAGAATTTACAGTCGTAATGGATTTAATGTGAAAATTATGAGAAGTGAAAATTTAAAAATTAATTCGGGGCAAATTTGTGAATCATGATCTATCAGAGTAACGAAATTTATCTCTGGTATTAATTATCGACAAGCATTATTATTGAAATTGCTATTACCATTGCCATTGGCTTTATTATTGCCATTGCTATTGCCATTGCTATTGCCATTGCCATTGATTTTTTGCCATTGCTATTGCCATTGAAATTGTTTTTCTTTCAAATAGGAATATTAAAAGTAATTCGGGTTCCTTCGCCTGGAATAGAGTTGATGAAAACCCGACCGTTAATGTATTGAATCCTTTCTTTCATGAAAAGTAATCCCATTCCGGACTCGCTATTTCTCTTTTTCTCGACCGCATTAACATCAAATCCTTTTCCGTTGTCGTCTATAGTGATACCTAAAATAGAATTGCTATGCGACAATTGAACTATAATGTGTGTAGAATCGGCGTATTTTATAGCGTTGTTGATTGCTTCCTGTGTCAGTCGATAGATGTTGATTTCAATCAAGGAATCCAATCGTTGATCAAAATTAGTTTTGTTATAAAAAAGGATGTTCTTGCCTGTTAATTTTGATAATTCCTGAGTCAGTTTTACAATGGACGAAACAATACCATGATCGCTCAATTCCGGTGGCATCAAGTTGAAAGTGGCGGTACGAACTCCTTTAATGATGTCTAGCGATAATTTTTTCAGGTATTCTATTTTTTGGGCTGATTTTTCTTTGTCGTCCAGATTGATGCTTTCCAGACTAAATTTTAATCCAGTAAGCATTTGCCCAATTCCATCGTGAATTTCTTTGGCAATTCTATTTTGTTCGTTTTCTTGGTTTTCAACAATTCTACTCGAAATAATTTTCTGTTGATTGATCTTATCGGTTACATTTTCGGTATTCAAGCGTTCGACTTCTTGTTCTGCTTTTTTACGCTCAGTAATATCAAAACAGACAATTAACAATTCGGATTCCTCTTTTTTTATGGTCACAGGAACCATCGATAGATCCAGCCAAATAGATTCCCCATTTCTATTGGTTATATTTATTTCACCTTGCCAACCACTGCGGTGTTTTTCGGAAATAATCCGATCGATTACGAGCTGTTCCTTTTCAATTGGCGTTAAAACCTGAGAGAACGTTTTATCTGAAATGAATGGGTTGTACTGAAGCAGTTTTGAGAATTTTTCGCCAATATGTATCAGAGAGCCATTAGGGGCAACACGGCAATAGAGCAACGTGTTTTCCATGGCGTAATTGAGCGATTTTAATTCCTTTACCGAATTTTCTTTTATTTCGCTGATAATTTCGGTGTTGTAAGCCAGTTCTAAAGCTTTCTTTTCGGATAATAGAAGTTTCGAAATAAGTTTTTCGACTTTATGGTTTGTTGGTTTAAAAATGAATAGGAATTCTAACAATAAAACCAATAAAGTAAATCCAAAAATCACATATTCTGTTTTGCGTTGGAGCGTTACTTTATCCAATGCTTCCTTATCATATTCACTTACAATTTGATTCATTTTCAAAAGAAAAAACCCTTCATTTTCAAGGATAGTCTGCACTAATTTTTGGTTTTCTTTTTGGTTTTTGTCCCGCTTATTGTTCTCTAAAAATTGTGTTGTAGCGATGACAATAGCATCAAAATGAGGTTTTGTGGAAGCAAATAACTGTGTGAGATTAGTGTTTTTTTCTTTGGGAAAACCAAGGCTGTCATTTCCTTTTTCTAAATTGTAATGGGTACTTTTCCAAAGAGAAAGTGTTTCGTTGATGCGAATGATCTCTTCATTCTTTTTGGTCGTATCGGTTACGAAATTCAAAATCAAAACCTCTTTGGTCAGTTTTTGACTCAACATTCTTTGTTTCCCGGAAATGTTGATTATCCGAGAGTCGCTTAACTGTCTTTTGAGATTGTATTGAATGAGAATTTGACTCAATGCTACCATAACAGCAATGGTCAAAAGGGCGAAAAGGTACAATCGCCTTAATTTTTTGAAAGTAATTTTATCGACTGACTCTTTGGCTCTGTTGTTCATAACGAAATCAAAGTTAATCCAAAAAGCCTACGAATACCTCATTGTCGACAATTTTCACAGGATAAGTTGCGATTTTCAAATCATCACCATTCAGGTTAGAACCGTCTACAAGCGAAAATGTTTTTTTGTGCATTGGACAAGCAATTTTAGGAATATCGTCTGCTGAACCCAGCATTCCACGAGATAATACCATTTCCATTTTATGCGGACAGGCGTTTTGACAGGCATACCATTGGTTGCGACGACTAAAATTAAAAATGGCAATTTGTTTGTTTTTGTATTTAATGCAACCCCCTCTATTGGTCAAAAAATCACTGGTTTTTCCTGCTTTGAACCATATTTTGGCATCATTTGAATTCACTGTTTCGTATTGATCTAAGATATTTTCCATGTTTGTATTTTTATTTTTCCACTACACCAACAATCATTGATTAAGACGGCGGATTGTCGGACTCAAGTTGTTGGAGTGTAAATGGAAAGTATTTATATTTTTTTATTTTGCTTAATTTTATAATCATCATCATTTTTAACTTATATCCCTTTTTAACAGATGTAAAACAACCAGTCACTCCTTATTCTTGGAGATAAAAAGGTTAACCATATAAGAAATATAAGTACATATAAATTATCACTTTATTTAGACTTAGCTTAAATGACCTTATATTTCTTATATGGTTAAAATTTAATGCTATTTATTTTAGAATATAGCCTTTATGTTTTGCTGCTATGATTACGAAGAGTCCCGATAATTATCGGGAGGGGATAGGATTACCAAGATTTTGGCATCTTTTGATCTCTCAAAGAGACAAATTCAATGTTATCATCCTTTTCGTCTGAATTTACAAAATGACGAAAACGTTCCATTAATCTAGGTTTTTCGAGAACTTGTTTCCATTCACATTCGAAAGTATCTACCAAACCTTGCATTTCAGTTTCTAAAGTTTCAGCAATTCCTAAACTATCTTCTATTACCACTTCTTTTAAGTAGTCTAATCCACCTTCCAGTTTTTCTAACCAAGTAGCAGTACGTACCAAAGGTCCAGCAGTTCTAATGTAAAACATCAAGAAACGGTCTAAGTATTTGATACAAGTTGCTTTGTCGATTTGTTCTGCCAATAATACTGCATGTTTAGGATTGGCTCCACCATTACCGCAGATGTATAAGTTCCAACCGCCTTCTACAGCGATTAATCCAAAATCTTTACCTCTTGCTTCGGCACATTCACGAATACAGGCCGAAACACCACCTTTTAGTTTATGCGGAGAACGAATTCCTTTGTATCGGTTCTCAATTTCAATAGCAAAACCGGCACTGTCATCCATACCATAGCGACACCATGCAGCGCCAACACAACTTTTTACGGCACGTAGCGATTTGCCATAAGCATGACCACTTTCAAAACCATTATCGATTAATATTTTCCAGATTTTAGGTAAATCATCTAAATGGGCACCAAATAAATCGACACGTTGTGCACCTGTGATTTTGGTGTATAAATTAAATTGTTTGGCTACTTCGCCAATAGCAATTAGTTTCTCGGCAGTAATCTCTCCACCTGCAATTCTAGGCACAACAGAGTAGGTTCCGTTTCTTTGGATATTAGCCAAGAATCTATCGTTGGTATCTTGCGTTGTTATGTGTTTATTCGCAGTATCATTATAAATACTTGAAAAAATAGAAGCAATAACGGGCTTGCATACTTCGCAACCATCACCTGTACCGTGATGATCTATTACCTCAAAAAAGTCGGTGTATTTGTTGATTTTTACAAGGTCAAATAATTCTTGTCTATTGTATTTTAAATGCTCACAAATTACATCTTTAACTTCTTTTCCTATTGATTTTTGAGTAGCTTTTACAAGGTCTGCAACCATCGGTTTACATCCGCCACAACCTGTTGTCGCTTTGGTAAGTTTCACCACATCGGATAAGCTCGAACTGGTTTCGTCAATAATCGAACAGCAAATAGCGCCTTTTGTAACATTCTCACAAGAACAAATGATGGCTGAATCCGGCAAATCCATTACGCTTCCCAAAGTCGAAGCTTCTCCACCTCTAGAACCAAGAATCAAATCTTCAGGGTTTTTGGGCAACGCCATAGCATTGCTGTATATTTGGAACAGCCCATTATAATCGCTTGAATCACCTACTAATATTCCGCCTAATAAGGTTTTGGAATCTTTGGTAACATTGATTCTTTTATAAATTCCACTTAATTTATTTTCGTAAACAATTGCGGTCACATCCTCATTTTCTATAAAAGGATCACCAAAACTCGCAACTTCAACACCAATTAATTTTAATTGTGTAGACATATCGATGGTTTCCCTCATCGTTTTTGCCCCTTTTAGGATTTGTTCAGCCGCAACATCGGCCATTTCATATCCAGGAGCTACAAGACCATAAATCATATGATTGTAAAGTGCCACTTCTCCTATCGCATAGATGTGTGGATCCGAAGATTGCATTTGGTTATTTACGACTATTCCTCCACGTACACCTACTTCAAGTCCAGAAACTCTTCCTAGTTCGTCACGTGGTTTTATCCCCGCAGAAATCACCAACATATCTACTTTTAGGAGTTCATCTCCTTCAAACATCATTCCTGTTATGGCATCTTCTCCAGCAATATATTGAGTTGATTTGTTAAGGTGAATACCAATATTTAGTTCCTCGATTTTTGATTGCAGCATATCGCTCGCTCCTTTGTCGAGTTGTCTTGGCATTAATCTAGGGGCAAATTCTACTACATGTGGATTTAATCCTAAATCATATACCGCTTTGGCAGCCTCAAGTCCAAGCAATCCACCACCAAGGACTGCGGCTTCTGTAGCTCCTTTTTGTTTTATTTTTTTGGCGTAGGCCATAATTGCATCTAGATCTTCTATAGTTCTGTACACAAAAACCCCTTCTTTATCCACTCCCTCAATTGGAGGGACAAAAGCAGCCGAACCTGTAGCTAAAACTAAGTAGTCGTAAGCATGTGTTTTTTCTAAATGAGTATGTATCGTTTTTTGCTCTCTATTAATATCAGTAATTAATTCGGAGGTGTTTAGGATTATATTATTTTCTTCGTACCAATTTGATGTTGATAGTGATAAATCATCAGCGTTCTTACCCGAAAAATATTCACTCAAGTGAACTCTATCATAGGCGCGTCTTGGTTCTTCCCCAAATACGGTAATTTGATATTTCTCTTGTCCAGATTTCGCAATGAATTTTTCGCAAAATTTGTAACCTACCATGCCGTTTCCGACTACTATTACTTTAATCATAATCACATTAATTAAGTATTATTACGCAAATATAAGTACTTATACTTAATTTACATACTTAATTTTTTATTTTTATAAATAATTGGTAATTTTTGAAAAAAAGGTGTTTTAAATGTGATATTTGTAACTGAGAAGCTCTTTTGTTGAGATAAATATTTTGTTTGTGTAAGGTGTGATTTATTATGATATTGTTTTTTAATCAAACTGTGTTTCGTTAGGTTTTTATAAAGTGCAAAAAAAATCTGCGAAAATCTGCAAAATCTGCGTGTCAATTATTCACGCAGATTTTGCAGATTTTCGCAGATTTAAAATTGACAACTAATTTGAATTTCGTTATTCAGATTCCATAATCTCCGACGCATTTATGGAAGTGTTGTAAAAACTAAAACTTTTAAAACTTTGGCACAAAAAAAAACTCTTCGTAGTGAAGAGCTTTTTTGAATTTATTTTTTGACAATATCCTCTAAAACAGCTTTGTCTGAATAATTAATTACTTTAAGAGTGATTTGTTGGTTTTTACTAGTTTTTCCTTCTATTATGTATAATTTTCCTTTTTTTAACGGTACGTTGCTTTTATCAAAATCGACATCGCCTAGTTTCAAAGTATTTTTTATATCAGTTGTATCGACCCATTTCTCCGAAAGAATCTTCGAAGCTTTATCCGAGTAAAAGAAAGGCTTAGTACTTAAATCATTCAAAACTCTGGCATTTGGAAAATAATTACAACGGGTGTCTTTTCCGCTAAATATTGCTGCAACGACAAACAAACCCATTATCAAACCCACTAAATAGTAAGCAAAACGTTGTATGAAATTCATATTTTAATTTTTCGGCAAAGGTATGGCAAAGTTTACTTAAAAAACAATTAAATTAATATCGTTATCTGGTAAATCAAACCAATCTCCAATGGCTTTATTGGTAAGGATGCCATGATACAAATAAATACCATTTTTTAAGCCGGCATTACAACGTATAGAACTTTCAATGCCTCCATCTTCGGCAATTTGTAATAAATAAGGAGTGATAATGTTGCTTATAGAAAGGGACGCTGTTTTGGAATATCGCGAAGGAATGTTGGGCACACAATAATGCAATACATTGTTCTTTAAAAAAGTTGGTTTTTCGTGCGTTGTCACTTCCGAAGTTTCAAAACAACCGCCTGTATCAATGCTAATATCTACAATTACAGCCCCTTTCTTCATGTGTTCTACCATAGTTTCGGTAACAACAACAGGACAACGCTCTTTGCCTCTCATGGCGCCAATAGCGACATCACAGCGTCTGAGCGCTTTCAGTAATGCTTTTTGTTGCAAGGTAGAAGTAAAAATGCGCTGATTTAAATTATGCTGTAAACGACGTAGTTTTGTAATAGAATTATCAAAAACTTTTACGCTTGCGCCAAGACCAATAGCAGTTTTTGCAGCGAATTCGCCCGCTGTTCCTGCTCCAATAATAACGACTTCGGTAGGGGCAACTCCTGTAATGTTACCAAAAAGTAGTCCTTTTCCAAATTCATTGGTAATCATTAATTCGGCAGCAATAAGAATGGAGGCGGTTCCTGCAATTTCACTTAATGATTTTACAGCAGGATAGGAGCCGTCTTCGTCTTTTAGATATTCGAAAGCAAGAGCTGTAACTTTTTTTCGGGATAACGCTTCGAAATATGATTTTTTCCTTGTTTTTAATTGAATTGCCGATATTAAAATCGTTTTAGAATGCATCATTTCAATCTCGGCTACAGTAGGAGGCTCAACTTTTAGTATCATTGGACAACCAAAGACCTTTTTTGTGTCCAAGGTAATCTCTGCACCAGCGTCGCTATATTCTTTGTCGCTATAACTGGAATTAACACCTGCTCCAGCCTCAATCATTACTCTATGTCCTTGATAGGTAAGCGTGTTTACCGAATCTGGAGTAAGGCAAATGCGGCGTTCTTGAAAACTGGTCTCTTTTGGGATACCTATAAAAAGTTGGCCTTTTTGTCTTGCAATTTCAAGTGTTTCTTCTTGAGGCAGTAATTGTTCTTTTGTAAATGGACTTATTGACATTGATGTAATGAAATTAGAGGTACAATTTACAAAAAAGATTCGTAACTATTCTGTTAGTTTTTAGTTTTCAGTCGCAGTCGCAGTTTTCGGAGTTCTCTGTAAATATTACAATTTGTTTTCTTAACAATATTTGCAAAAAAGTGAGCCTGTTTTAGAAATAGTCTTTAATTAATACCATTTAGGCTTTTAATTTACTGTGATAAATCAATCTAGCTCTATACGTCAGTTCGAGGCTTAATTTTTTTTGCAAAAAAAGCAATATAAAATGACGTATTATTCTTGTATATTATTTAAGCAAATGATTGATTTTTAATAACTTATATAAAAACGTCAATGGTAGTGTTTTATTAAAAAATGCGATAGCTTTTTTAATAAAATGTATCGAGAACCCTAACATGAAAGCTTCTCGATACAATTTTGAATAGAAAAGCTGTCGCATTACTATTTAAAATCACTCGAAGAGACGGTGCGTTTTTTATTCCAGTAAAATCAAAAGTAAAATGGTGTAACTCCTTTTTTGGTTTGAAAATTATCCTGATAACTATCGGAAGAAAACTGAAAACTGAAAACTGAAAACTATTTCAATCTAGTCTATGTATTTCTCCATTTTTATATCGGCTCGTTCATAAACCCCTTCTTCTACAGGAATGGCTACAAATCCAAAACTTTCATATAGATGTATTGCGGGGGCTAAGGATTTATTGGAGTAGAGAATTAATTTTTGAATGCCTTTTTCTTTGGCTACAGCCAAACAATGAATCATCAGTTTTTTGCCAATGCCCAAACCTTGATTTCCATCGGAAACAGCCATTTTACTCAATTCGAAAGTAGTTGGATCTATTTTTAATAACGAAACTGTACCAACTATTTTATCGGCATATTTGGCATAAAAAATCATTCCACCTTTGTCGATTATTTCCCCCTGTGGATCCGAAAGTATTCTTTCGTCTTTTGGTTCTACTTTGAAATATTTATGAAGCCATTCTAAATTTAAAGTTTTTATGGGTTCCTTTAAATCAATAGAAAATGGAATAATTTCTACAGTATTTGGATCTAGATTCATAAAAAATAATTTTAAGTTAATTCAAGAGCGCGATTTCCGTCAGCAAGTAGCTCAATAGTAATGATCGAATGCTGCTCTGGAATTAGATTCTCAATTTTTTCAGACCATTCTATAAAACACCAATTTCCAGAATACAGGTAATCTTCTATCCCCATATCAAGTGCTTCACTCTCTTTGTTAAGCCTATAGAAATCAAAATGATAAACGATTTGATTTTTAGTGGTTTGATATTCGTTAACTAAAGAAAAGGTCGGACTACTTGTTGCTTCTTCTACACCAAGAGTTTTACAAAGTTGTTTGATTAAAGTAGTTTTTCCAACTCCCATTTCTCCATTAAAAAGGATTACTTTATTCGGGTTTTGATCTAATATTTGTTGCGCAACTGCTGCAAGTTGATCGATAGAAAATGTAATAGTCATTTTTTAAGTATTCAGTTTTTTTAGTTTTCAGTCTCAGTTTTCAGTCCTAGTTTTCAGTCCTAGTTTTCAGTCTCAGTTTTCAGCCTCGATGATTAGTTAGAGGAGCTTCGTACGATATGGCTTTCTGCAAACTGAGACTGAAAACTGAAAACTGAGACTGAGACTGAACACTTCCTTTTATTTCGGATTAAAAACAAGAAAAGGAATAATCATTTCTTCCAATGATATTCCGCCATGTTGATAGGTGTTTTTATAATAGCTCACATAATGATTGTAATTGTTTACATAAGCCAAAAACAAATCATTTTTTGCAAAAATATAGGAACTACTCATATTTATGGTAGGCAAACCAATGTTTTTGGGTTCTTTTACAGCATACACATCTTTATGTTCATAGGTCAAACTGCGTCCCGTTTTGTATCTAAGGTTTAGACTTGTGTTTTTGTCTCCCACAACTTTTGATGGGTTTTTGACATTGATTGTCCCGTGATCGGTTGTTAAAATCAATTTAAAACCTAATTTTTGGGCTTGCTGAATAATTTCCAGTAAAGGTGAGTTCTTAAACCAACTCAATGTCAACGAGCGATACGCCTTGTCATCTGAAGCTAATTCTTTTACCACATCCATTTCGGTTTTGGCGTGAGAAAGCATATCTACAAAATTATACACCACCGTCACAAGATCGTTATCCTTTAATGACCTAAAATTTTCGGACAGCTTTTTACCTCCAGCCAAATTGGTAATCTTAAAATAATCTTGTTTGAGGTCTAGCCTTAATCTTTTTAATTGGGCGGTTAAAAATTCGGCTTCATATAAATTTTTTCCGCCTTCTTCTGGGTCATTTTTCCAATATTGAGGAAACTGTTTTTCCATTTCCAAGGGTGTCAATCCAGAGAAAATGGCATTTCTGGCATATTGTGTAGCAGTTGGTAAAATGGCGTAATAGGGAACTTCTTTTTCGAGTTTGTAATAATTAGCAACCACACTCTCTATCACTTTCCATTGATCGTAACGCAAATTATCGATCACTACAAAAAGTATTGGTTTGTCTTTTTTAAGAATTTCGGGAACTACTAATTCTTTGAATAAATTATGAGATTGTATCGGTTTGTCTGCTTTTGGTGCAAACCAATCTTCGTAATTTCGTTCTATAAATTTTCCAAATTGAGAATTAGCTTCTACTTTTTGAGATTCTAGAATTTCAATCATACCTTGATCATCAATGTTCTCTAGTTCGAGTTCCCAAAAAATCAATTTTTTATACAATTCAATCCAATCTTCATAGGAATTGACCATAGCCATTTCCATAGTAATTTTTCTAAATTCTTTTTGATAATCTAATGTTGTTTTCTGAGAAATCAATCGCGAATGGTCTAAGTTTTTCTTTAAACTCAACAAAATCTGATTTGGATTCACGGGTTTTATCAAATAATCGGCAATTTTAGAACCAATGGCTTCCTCCATGATGTATTCCTCTTCGCTTTTGGTAATCATTATCATAGGAATAGAAGATTTTTTCTCCTTCATCTCAGATAACGTTTCCAAACCACTCATTCCCGGCATATTTTCGTCTAGAAAAACAATGTCAAAGTTGTTTTCATCAAAAATATCAATGGCATCACGACCATTATTGCAAGTAGTAACGTGGTAGTTTTTTTTCTCTAGAAATAATATGTGGGGTTTGAGCAAATCGATTTCATCATCAACCCAAAGTATTTTTATAATGTCCATTTATATTTAATTTTAGCGCAATTTAGTTGTATAGAACTTAATAAATATTAAAAATAGTATAAAATTGATTATTAAAAAAGAGGAGCGCCGTTATTTTAATGATAACCAGTGCTAAAAATAAGCAATAAAAAGGACTGATCTATTTTTTAATTTAAAATGAATAATAGGATCTAATGCTTTTGATTTGCAACGCAGACCTAACAGGTTTCAAAAACCTGTTAGACCTAATCTAAAGAACATCAGCGTTTTATTTCAACCGTATTGTGGTATTATTGTTGTCATTTGAAAAATTAGATTAAATTTTCATCTTGAATTCGTGTTAATTCGTGAAATTCTTGTCAAATTTTGGTTAAACTGAATAGAGTTATAAAATTCAAAATTTATAGCACAATTTAAAAGGATTAGAGATAACTCCCTAATCACTCGCTATTTTAGTTATATTTGTTGACCTAAAAAGTATAGAAAGTGTCTCAAATTAATAAGCTTAAAATATTCAACGACCCAATTTACGGGTTTATTACCATTCCAAATCCTTTAATTTATGACTTAGTTCAACATCCTTATTTTCAGCGTTTACGACGAATTTCACAAATGGGATTGTCCTATTTAGTGTATCCCGGAGCGAATCACACCCGTTTTCATCATGCTTTAGGATGTATGCATTTGATGCAAAAAGCGGTCGAAGTATTGCGTTTTAAAGAAGTTTTTATAAGTCCCGAGGAAGAAAATGCTTTGTATATATCCATATTATTGCATGATATTGGACATGGACCCTTTTCGCACGCTATGGAAAGCAGTATTGTAGAAGATGTGCATCATGAAGAAATTTCTTTATTGTTCATGGAGCAGTTAAATGATGAATTCAATGGTCAATTGAGCCTTGCTATTCAGGTTTTTAAGGGGGATTATCATCGTAAATTCATGTTGCAACTCATTTCTAGCCAGCTCGATATGGACAGGATGGATTATTTAAAAAGAGATAGTTTTTATTCTGGTGTATCTGAGGGAAATGTCAATTCAGAACGATTGATACAGATGATGAATGTGGTTGATGATGTATTGGTTATTGAAGAAAAAGGAATCTACTCTGTCGAAAAATTCTTGATGTCCAGACGATTAATGTATTGGCAAGTGTATTTGCATAAAACAAGTTTGGTGGCGGAGTTAATTTTGACCAAAGTTTTAAAACGTGCCAAAGAATTGACCGAAAGAGGTCTTGTTTTGCCATGCAGTGAGCCTTTATTGTATTTTATGCAAAACAAAGTAAATCTAGAAACCTTTGATACAAAAACATTGGCATTGTTTGCTCAGTTGGATGATTTTGACATTATAAGTGCCTTAAAATCATGGCAAAATCAAGAAGATTTCATTCTTTCGTCTTTGAGTAAAATGATTATTAACAGAGATTTACTTAAAATCAAATTAACCAATGATAAAGTGTCAATGGAAGAATTGTTGATTCAGAAAGAACGTTTTTCAATTCAAAATAATATTTCTCTGACAGAATCTAATTATTTTATATTTAAAGGTAAAATAAAGAGCCAAGCCTATAGTAAAGTAGCTGAACCCATCCGAATTTTGAACAAAGACCTAACAATTGAAGATGTTGTTGAAGCCTCAGACCAGCTGAATTTGAAATCGTTATCTAAATTAGTAACCAAGTATTATATTTGTTTTCCAAAACAACTAGTATAAAAATAAGATTTAAAACCTATTTTTTATATTTTTGTCACTTCGAAACGAACCAAACTGTTTTTTATTGAATATTGATAGCGCTTTATAACAAGTACAATCGTATGCCTATGAAAGATACAATCCTATAAAATGAAATTTACAGCAGAACAAATAGCAGGAATATTAGAAGGAGAAATTGTTGGGGATCCCAATATTGAAGTTTCTCGATTGTCTAAAATAGAAGAAGGTTCTGAAGGATCACTTACTTTTTTATCAAATCCAAAATACGTCAATTATATTTATACCACAAAAGCTTCTGTAACAATTGTTAACGATACTTTTGTTCCAGAATCTCCAATAACTACAACCCTTATTAAAGTAGCAGATGCTTATAAAGCTTTTTCTAAATTATTGGAGTTTTACAATCAAGTCAAATTAAATAAAAGTGGTATTGAACAGCCTTCAACCATCTCTGAAAGTGCGAAATATGGCGAAAATCTATATTTAGGTAGTTTTAGTTATATAGGAGATAATGTAGTTTTGGGCGACAATGTAAAGATTTATCCCGGTAGTTTTATTGGTGATAACGTTACTATTGGAAATAATGTTATTATTTTTGCTGGCGCTAAAATTTATTCAGAAACCGTAATTGGTAATAATTGCACCATACATTCTGGAGCTATTATTGGTGCGGATGGTTTTGGTTATGCCCCAAATGAAGATGGAACGTATAACAAGATTCCTCAAATTGGTAATGTAATTATAGAAGATAATGTAGATATTGGTGCGAACTCAACAATTGACAGAGCAACATTAGGATCTACTGTAATTAGACAAGGTGTTAAAATCGACAACCAAATTCAGATCGCACATAATGTAGAAATTGGAAAAAATACCGTTATTGCAGCTCAAACCGGAATTGCAGGATCTACCAAAGTAGGCGAAAACTGTATGATTGGAGGTCAAGTTGGTATTGTTGGACATTTAACAATTGGTAATAATGTTCGTATTCAAGCGCAATCTGGAGTAGGGAGAAATATAAAAGACAACGAAATTTTACAAGGAAGTCCTACATTTGGATATTCTGATTACAGTAAATCGTATGTTCATTTTAAGAATTTGCCAAAATTAGTCAAAGAAATAGAAGAATTAAAAAAACAAATATTAAACCAAAAAAATGGAAACAATGGTTAAACAGAAGACCATCAAAACAGAAATTTCACTAACTGGAGTTGGATTACATACAGGAAAAGAAGTTAAAATGACTTTTAAACCTGCTCCAGTCAATAATGGATTTACGTTTGTTCGTGTCGATCTAGAAGGTCAACCTGTTATTGAAGCAGATGCAAATTATGTTGTAAATACGCAAAGAGGTACCAATTTAGAAAAATTAGGGGTAAAAATACAAACTCCAGAGCATGTTTTGGCTGCTTTAATGGGGAGTGATATTGATAATATCATCATTGAATTAGATGCTTCTGAACTACCTATCATGGATGGTTCTTCAAAATATTTTATAGAAGCAATTGAACAAGCGGGCATTATAGACCAAGAATTAAACAGAAATGTATATGTTGTAAAAGAAGTAATTTCTTTTACCGATGAAGCTACAGGGAGTGAAATCATGGTTATGCCAAGTGATCACTACAGTGTAACAGCTATGGTAGATTTTGGGACTAAAATTTTAGGAACCCAAAATGCAACTATGAAGACTATTTCTGAATTTAAAACAGAAATTTCAAATGCAAGAACCTTTAGTTTTTTGCATGAATTGGAATCTCTTTTAGAAAATGGTTTAATAAAAGGTGGTGATTTAAATAATGCCATTGTATATGTAGACAAAGACATCTCAGAGTCTACAATGGAAAATTTAAAGAAAGCGTTCGGTAAAGACGAGATAACCGTTAAACCAAATGGGATTTTAGATAATCTTACTTTGCATTATCCAAATGAAGCTGCAAGACATAAATTGCTTGATGTAATTGGAGATTTAGCCTTGATTGGAACAAAAATTCAAGGAAAAATTATTGCTAATAAACCAGGACATTTTGTAAATACTCAATTTGCAAAAAAAATGGCTAAAATCATAAAAAATGAACAAAGAAATTATGTTCCTACTTATGATTTAAACTTAGAGCCTTTGATGGATATCCATAAAATCATGGCGGTACTACCTCACAGACCTCCATTTTTATTGATTGACCGAATCATAGAAATGTCTGACAGCCATGTTGTGGGAATGAAAAATGTAACTATGAATGAGAATTTCTTTGTAGGACATTTTCCAAACGCTCCAGTTATGCCAGGTGTATTAATCGTTGAAGCAATGGCACAAACAGGAGGGATTCTTGTTTTAAGTACTGTGCCGGATCCAGAAAATTATTTGACATTTTTCATGAAAATTGATAATGTAAAATTCAAACAAAAAGTGTTACCAGGTGATACTTTAATTTTTAAATGTGATTTAATTACTCCTATAAGAAGAGGAATTTGTCACATGCAAGCCAATGCTTACGCAAATGGACGATTAGTAGCTCAAGCCGAATTAATGGCACAAATTGCAAGAAAACAATAGATTTAGATTAAATAGCCTTAAAAAGTTTTAATAGCTTTTATTCTAAACAATATTAATAATAAAAAAAAGCAGATGAATCAACCGTTAGCATACGTTCATCCAGGTGCGAAAATCGCCAAAAATGTTGTAATCGAACCTTTTACAACCATTCATAACAATGTAGTTATTGGAGATGGAACTTGGATAGGCTCTAATGTGACAATAATGGAGGGAGCCCGAATTGGTAAAAATTGCAATATTTTTCCAGGAGCGGTAATCGCTGCAGTACCTCAAGATTTAAAATTCGGTGGGGAAGATTCTCTAGCAATTATTGGAGATAATTGTACTATTAGAGAATGTGTTACGATTAATAGAGGTACTATTGCCTCTGGCCAAACCGTAATTGGGGATAACTGCTTAATTATGGCAACTGCCCATGTCGCTCACGATTGTCATGTTGGTAACAATGCTATTATTGTTAATGGTGTTCTTTTAGGAGGACATGTAACGATTGGTAATTACGCCGTTATTGGCGGTCTGTCAGCTGTACATCAGTTTATCAGTGTTGGTGATCATGCCATGGTATCTGGAGGTTCTTTACTAAGAAAAGATGTTCCGCCATTTACTAAAGCGGCAAAAGAACCTTTATCTTATGTTGGAATTAATTCAGTAGGATTGAGAAGACGTGGTTTTACATCCGAAAAAATCAAAGAAATTCAAGAAATTTACAGAATTTTATATCAAAAGAATTATAATGTAACCCAAGCATTGGACATAATCGAAGGAGAAATGGAAGCTACACCTGAGCGAGATGAAATCATTGATTTTATCCGTAATTCATCCAGAGGGGTAATGAAGGGGTACTCAGGGAACTATTAATTTTAGTCCCGTCCCGATAATTATCGGGAGCTATCGGGATTGATTTCTGATTTTAGATTTCAAGTTCGAAGCATACACAATTAAAACAATACATTATACAATAAATAAATCAATGATGATTGATTCTTTTTTTTAGAATCTAAAATCTAAATTCTTAAATCTAAAATAATTTACAATGGCATCTACATCAGATATTAAAAACGGATTGTGCATCAAATACAATAATGATATTTATAAAATCATTGAATTTTTACATGTGAAACCAGGTAAAGGACCTGCATTTGTAAGAACCAAATTAAGAAGTTTGAGTAACGGTAAAGTATTAGATAATACATTTTCTGCGGGTCATAAAATTGAAGAAGTAAGAGTTGAAAACCATAAATTTCAATATTTATATCCAGAAGGTGATTTGTTTCATTTTATGAATGTTGAAACTTTCGAACAAATTTCATTAAACAAGAACATTCTTGACTCTCCAGATTTATTAAAAGAAGGAGAAAATGTAATGGTAAGTATCAATACAGAGACAGATTTACCTCTTTCTGTAGACATGCCTGCATCTGTGATACTTGAAGTTACTTATGCTGAACCGGGTATAAAAGGAAACACAGCAACTAATGCTACAAAATCGGCTACAGTTGAAACTGGAGCTAGCGTAAATGTACCTTTGTTTATCAATGAAGGGGACAAAATAAAAATTGATACAGCATCAGGTTCTTATATGGAACGTGTTAAAGCATAGTTTTTTATAGTTTTTAGTTTTCAGTCGAAGTGAACAATTTATGTTACTAATGACTGAAAACTGTCCCGATAGCTATCGGGAGAAAACTGAATACTTTTTTATATGAAATTTCCAAAGGTTTATTCTTTACAAGACATTGCTAACTTACTTCAATGTGAATTTGTTGGTGATGCTTCTTTTCCTGTTTGCGGTATGAATGAAATTCATGTTGTAGAATCGGGTGACATCGTATTTGTCGATCATCCAAAATATTATGATAAAGCTTTAGATTCTGCAGCTACAATTGTATTAATAAATAAAAAAGTAGATTGTCCGGAGGGAAAAGCATTGTTGATTTCTGATGATCCATTTAGAGATTTCAATACATTAACGCGTCATTTTAAACCTTTTCAGTATGCTAATGTTGCTATTTCGGCTTCCGCCAAAGTAGGAGCAGGAACTATAATTCAACCTAATACTTTTGTAGGAAATAACGTGGTGATTGGAGAAAATTGTTTAATCCATTCCAATGTGTCTATTTACGATCATACCGTAATTGGAAACAATGTAATCATTCATGCCGGTACCATTCTTGGGGCGGATGCCTTTTATTATAAAAAACGAGCTGAAGGATACGATCAATTGTTATCCGGAGGTCGAGTTGTCATCAAAGATAATGTGGGAATTGGGGCACTTTGTACCATTGACAAAGGGGTGACAGGAGATACCACCATTGGAGAAGGAACAAAAATTGACAATCAAGTACACGTAGGACACGACACTGTTATTGGAAAAAAATGCTTAATTGCATCGCAAACGGGTATAGCTGGTTGTGTTATTATTGAAGACGAAGTTACTATTTGGGGACAAGTAGGAACAACAAGCGGTATTACAATTGGGGCTAAAGCTGTAATTTTGGGTCAAACCGGAGTTACTAAGTCGGTCGAAGGAGGGAAAAGTTATTTTGGAACTCCAATAGAAGAATCAAGAGAGAAATTGAAGCAACTGGCCAATATTAAAAAGATTCCTGAAATTTTAAAAAATTTGAAATAATATGTCTGCTAAAGAAATTGTCAAAAACTTTTATAAATCGGATGCCTTTATTAATCCTGAGATAATGAAAGAGTATCTACATCCCGATTTTTCCTTAGAATGGAACAGTAGCAAAGGATTTATACAAATGGATTATGATGCTTTAATGAAATTGACAAACGAAATTAGTAGAGCATATGTTCGTACTAAGGTAAGAATAAGCCATATAATCGAAGAGGGTAATTTAGTTTCGGTACGTTTTTCACATTTTGTAAAAACAATTGAAAACCCCAGAGAAGAAATGTTATTGGCTCATATTATGATTCTTTGGGAATTAAAAGACAATAAATTATACAAAGGATATCAAATGAGTCAGATTTCGTAATTTATTTTTATTAAAAAAGTAAAGAATAATTACAAAAACCTTACTTTTGCAACACAATTTTAAAAACTACATAAAAAATATATCATGAGTGTTTTAGTTAATAAAGATTCCAAAATAATAGTTCAAGGATTTACAGGTAGCGAAGGAACTTTCCACGCTTCACAAATGATTGAATACGGTACAAACGTTGTTGGAGGAGTTACTCCAGGAAAAGGGGGAACAACTCATTTGGACCTTCCTGTTTTTAATACAGTAAAGGATGCTGTTGACCAAGCTGGCGCTGATACAACTATTATTTTTGTACCACCTGCTTTTGCTGCTGATGCCATTATGGAAGCTGCTGATGCTGGTATAAAAGTAATTATTGCTATTACAGAAGGAATTCCTGTTGCTGATATGATTAAAGCAAACAGTTATGTAAAAGAAAGAAACGCAAGATTAATTGGTCCAAACTGCCCAGGTGTTATTACTCCGGGTGAAGCTAAAGTTGGAATTATGCCAGGTTTTGTTTTCAAAAAAGGAACTGTTGGTATTGTTTCAAAATCGGGAACTTTAACATACGAAGCTGCTGATCAAGTTGTAAAACAAGGATTGGGTATCACTACTGCTATCGGTATTGGTGGAGATCCAATTATTGGAACAACTACAAAAGAAGCAGTTGAATTATTGATGAACGATCCAGAAACAGAATGTATCGTTATGATTGGTGAAATTGGTGGTCAATTAGAAGCTGATGCTGCTAAATGGATTAAAGCTGATGGTAACCGTAAACCAGTTGTTGGATTTATCGCAGGAGTAACTGCTCCAGCAGGTCGTACAATGGGTCATGCAGGTGCTATCGTTGGTGGTTCTGATGATACAGCTGAAGCTAAAAAGCAAATTATGAGAGAATGTGGTATTCACGTAGTAGATTCTCCAGCTGAAATTGGTAAAAAAGTAAAAGAAGTATTGGGTTAATTCCCAATAGGTTAAAATAAAATTCCAAAATGCCTCACGATTTTGTGAGGCATTTTTTTAATTATATAAAATATGTACAAAGAGTTAGAAAAGTTTACAGTAAAAGGACATTTTACGTTTACACAGGATGATAGTTTAGAAGAAGTATGTAATGCATCAGAATCTGGGAGTGGTATATTCCTTGTTTATGCTGCAGGTGAAGATTCTAAAGAATTAATAATGGTTGCTTCTACAGGAACTGTTCAAAACGATGGAACTTTAAAAAGTAAAAACGGAGGTTTAAAAGACAAAATTGTAAACGGTCATCAGTTTGCAAAAACAGGAAGGAAATATTCTTGGCCAGCACAAATGAAAATCGAAAACATTGACAGACTTGAAGTGCTTTGGTTCGAAACTTTCAATGCAAATGAAAAATGGATCCCAACAAGTGTGGAAGGTCAAGTTTTACAAAATTTCTTAGACGAAAATGGTAAATTACCAAGATGGAATGTTGCATTTTAATTTTGTAATACTATCAAATTAATTTTCATTAATTATTTTTTGTATATTTGAATACAAAACTATATTAAAATGAGTGCAATTTCAAGCATAGAATTGTACACTATTCTAAAAGGAAAGCTTGGCGAAAACGAAACCAAAGCTCTTATTGAATACATCGAGTCTAAAGTTGATAAAACTTTCGATAAAGAGAAATCTATATTAGCAACCAAAGTAGATTTATCAGAGATGAAAGCTGAAATTATCAAATGGATGTTTATTTTTTGGATTGGTCAGATTGCTGTTCTATTAGCTTTAGTTTACTTTAAAGGATAGTTTTATTACAGATTTATATAAAAAAGAGAAAGCCTTATTCTAGGTTTTCTCTTTTTTAGTTTTAATGCGTTTATTTTTCTTTAAAATCTATAGACAAAGAATTAACGCAATACCGTTGCCCCGTTTTAGTTGGGCCATCTTCAAAAACATGACCTAAGTGTCCGCCACAATTAGCGCAAATTATTTCGGTTCGTTTCATTCCATGTGTATCATCAACAATATATTCTACTTTTCCGGGAATGGATTCATCAAATGAAGGCCACCCACAGTGCGCATCAAATTTAGAATTACTTTCAAATAGGGGAGTTCCGCATCCACCACAACAATACGTACCATTTTCGTAATGTAAATTATACTTTCCTGTATGTGGATATTCAGTTCCTTTTTCGCGAAGTATTTTAAATCGTTCAGAACCCAATATTTCTTCCCATTCTTTTTCGGATTTTACAAAAGGATAATTCATAATTGTTATTTTTATAACTATTCAGCCCTTAGTAATTAGTGAAGAGTGATTAGCTCTTGTGCACACTAAAAAAAGGAGTATCTATAATTAAAAGCTATTTGGTTTATTTTATTTACACAAATTTCGTTTGTATTTAAACAGAATCTACGATTTTTAGCTAATCACTAAAGGCTATTCACTCCCGATAGCTATCGGGACTGAATAGTTACTTATTTTTTAATAAAATTAATGATTTTTTCAATTACCTGATGATCTGCAAGTATCTTTCTATGCCCTAATTCTTTTGTGATCATTAATTCCGCATTTTTTAGATGTTTGTGAATGTGAATTCCTGCTTTTACAGGAACTTCGGGATCATTTTCATCGTGTATTACCAAAGTGGGAATCTCCGTATTTGAGGCTGCTCTGTAAGCACTGTAATCATCCATACTACCCCCATATTTATTTTCAATATACAAACATAATTGAGTGCTGATTTCTGGTTTTAACTCTAATTTTTTGATAAAATCATCAATTATGTCTTGCACAATATCTCCGCTTCCAATAAGGACTGCTCTCTTAACAAAAAAGCCTTTTTTTATGGCATTTAGCACAGACATACCACCTAATGAATGTCCAATTGCAATCTCAAACGGACCATATAATTTGTCAATTTCGAGTATTGAATCAATAAAATCAACCATAATTGATGAGTTTCCGGGGGATTTTCCATGTGCTGGGGCATCAAAACTAACGGTTGAATAGCCCGATTTTAATAGCTCATCGGCTATTTTACATAGTTGTGTGCCTCTTCCGGACCAGCCATGAACCAGTAAAACTTTTTTTTCGCTTACGCCGTATTGGTAAACCACTATTTTTTTATTTATGGAGGGAACGGTAAGTAGCGTTTGAATACTTTTTTGATCCAGCTCCATTTCGCGTTTTGGAGTCTTATGCCGTATTGGAGTCGTAAATAATTTGAATGTAAAAGCTGTAACTAGTTTTGTTGATAAAAAAGCGATAACCTTACTGAAAAGTACTATAAATCTAGGAATTTCTAAAGGTTTTGTTTGTTTTGAGGGTTTTATTGCCATATTGGTAATTATTGAAAATAAAGAGTTTATCTTACTTTTATTTGTTAAATTTAAAACATAAAAGTAATGTAAATTTAAAGTTTATTTAATTTTATATTGTTGTGTTTATTCAATTAAAATTTAACTTTTACATAAAAAAATCAAATTATTTTGGTAAAAATGCATAAAACATCATAAATGGAAATATTTCACATTGGAGCAGAATGTTACCCTGCCGCAAAAGTGGGAGGTTTAGCCGATGTGGTTGGAGCCTTACCAAAATATCAAAATACTGCAGAAACCCAAGTTCGAGTTGTTATTCCTTGTTATGATAACTCGTTTAGAAAGGAAAATAATTTTGAATGTGTGCATTGGAGCACTTTACAATTGGGGAAATTTAACTTTCCATTTAGTGTGCTTAAAGAGTCTACAAATAAATTGGGATTTGAATTGTATTTAGTTGAAATCCCAGAACTATTCGACAGACCTAATATATATAGTTATGAAGACGATATTGAGCGTTTTTTGTCTTTTCAAATTGCAACTCTGGATTGGATTATCGGTAGAGGAACGGTTCCCGATGTGATCCATTGTCACGATCATCATACTGGTTTGATTCCTTTTATGATGACTTATGCTTTTAAATATGAGAAATTAAGAAATACATCAACCGTGATTACCATTCATAATGGGTTGTATCAAGGACAATTTGGATTTGACAAATTACATTATTTACCACAATTTGATTTGGTACATGTAAACGTATTAGAATGGGGAAACTGCATTAATTCATTGGCAGCAGGGATAAAATGTGCAGATGCCATTACAACCGTTTCGCCTAGTTATCTGAATGAAATAAACTATTCGGCAAATGGACTTGAATCTTTATTTCGAATGGTTCGTCACAAGTCTAAGGGGATTCTTAACGGAATTGACAATCAAGTTTGGGATCCTGAAAAAGATCCAATGTTAGATCTAAATTATGCTATAGCAACCCAAGAAAAAGGAAAACAAGAAAATAAAGAGGAATTATGTACTCTTTTTAATTTAGATCCCACCAAGCCCCTTTTTAGTTTTATTGGTCGATTATACGATGAAAAAGGAGCCGATTTATTGCCCCAAGCGTCAAAATTGGCTTTGTCTGAAAATAATGAAGCTATAAATATTCTTGTTTTGGGTTCTGGAAACTCAGAAATTGAAAATCAACTTACTGAATTATCCCTCGATTATAAAGGATCTTTCAATGTCTTTATCGGTTATGATGAAGCTTTAGCACATAAAATATATGCCGGATCTGATTTCCTATTAATGCCATCTAGAGTAGAACCTTGTGGTTTGAATCAAATGTATTCCATGCGATACGGTACAATACCCATAGTGAGAAGAACTGGCGGGTTAAAAGATACTGTTGTCGATTTTGGAGATGACGGCAACGGAATATGTCACGATCAAGCTTCTGTCGAAGATATTTGTGACGCTATCAAAAGAGCCATAAAGTTATATGGAGATCAATCAAGCATTAATAAAATTAGAATAAAAGGAATGAGTACTGATCATTCTTGGGAGCGTGTTTGTCAAGAATATATCGAATTATATAATTTAATTATTACTAAACGAAATGAAAACTAAAAGAAAAAATGTTATTGCTATTATTTTAGGTGGTGGGCAAGGTTCTAGATTATTTCCATTAACAGCTAGTAGGTCTAAACCGGCTGTGCCAATAGCGGGAAAATACAGATTGGTTGATATTCCAATTTCAAATTGTATGAATTCCGATATTTATAGGATGTTTGTATTGACACAATTTAATTCGGCTTCATTAAATGCCCATATAAAAAACACCTACAACTTTAGTATTTTTAGTCAGTCATTCGTTGATATTTTGGCCGCCGAACAAACTCCCGATAATCCCACTTGGTTTCAAGGTACTGCTGATGCTGTAAGGCAATGTATGCCTCACTTTTTAAACCACGAATTTGATTATGCTTTGATTCTTTCTGGAGATCAGTTGTATCAAATGGATTTTAATGATATGCTTGATGATCATATCGAAGCCGATGCTGATCTTTCTATTGCTACTTTACCCGTAAACGATAAAGATGCCCCTGAATTTGGAATTTTAAAAACCAATTCAGAAAATTTCATTGAATCTTTTATCGAAAAACCAGCAAAAGAATTATTACCCGATTGGAAATCGGAGGTTAGTGACGAAATGAAGAGCCAAGGCAAAGACTACTTGGCTTCAATGGGAATCTATATTTTCAACAGAAAATTATTGATCGATTTAATGTCGAATCCAGACACAAAAGATTTTGGTAAAGAAATCATTCCGCAAGCGGTTGAGAATAAGAAAGTGTTGAGTTATCAATACGAAGGATATTGGACAGATATTGGTAATATCGAATCGTTTTTTGAGGCTAACATTGGTTTAACCGATGATATACCACAATTTAATTTATTTGATAATGATAATAAAATCTACACAAGACCCCGTTTATTATCGCCATCCAAGTTTCATAAAATAATGGTAGAACGATCATTGATTTCTGAAGGTTGCATTATTCATTCTAAAGAAATCACTAAATCGGTTATTGGCAACAGAACCCGAATAGGCGAGGACACCGTTATTCAGCATTCCTATGTTATGGGTAATGATTTATACCAACATATTGATGATATGAATGAAGATATAAAAAACAATATCCCATTGATTGGTATAGGTAAAAGATGCTTTATTCATAATGCGATTGTAGATAAAGATTGCAGGATTGGAAATGATGTTTATATCAAAGGCGGTAAGCATTTGGCCGATACTACGAATGAATTGTATTGCATCAAGGAAGGGATTATAGTTATTCGAAAAGGAGCCATTATTCCTGATGGTTTTGTCATTAAATAATAAATTAATGGCAACTATTCAACCTAACAAAAAAGGGACACGTCCCGATGGTTATCGGGATTCACGAATTAACACGAATTGTGGATTAAAATCGATCCTAATTTCACGAAAAACACACAATACAATTTGTGTAAATTTGTGTAATTTGTGTCTGTTTTTCTTTAAATTCAATGTTAATTTAATGCAGGATGAATAGTTACAAATAATCTTGTTTTCTTGAGTTTTTTCAATGTCATTAAAATAAGAGAAATCCAGAGGATTTAAATGTTTATAGAACCAAAAAGTATAAAATGCAGAATCAAACCCGTATAATAATAGAAAATGTTTCGCCACAATTAGATTGTGGTAGTTTTGCCATAAAAAGAATTGTTGGACAGAAAGTAGTGGTTAGTGCTGCCGTATTTTCAGATGGACATGATGTTTTAGAATGTTGTGTTAAATTCAAACATGAAGCCGAAGATAAATGGCAAGAAGTTCGAATGACTCCCACTCATAATGACGAATGGATAGCTGAATTCAAAGTTGAAAAACAAGGATTCTATACCTATTGCATTGAAGGTTGGGTAGATTATGCATTAAACTGGCAGCATGGTACCGAACGAAAAATTAATGATAATCAGCATGTCAAGTCTGAGCTGTTAGAAGGTGTCGAGTATGTTCGTGCTATTCTAGATGTTGTCGATGCTTCCGAAAACGAATACCTGAATCGATTAAACCATTATTTTACAACAGAATCCGAATATGAAAATGCGATACGAGAAACTAAGTCTCATGAATTAATCCGAATATTCAAAAAATATCCCGTTCGATTATTAGAAAACAAATCAAATGAACTGAAAGTTTATGTAGATCGAAAAAAAGCTTTATTCAGCACTTGGTATGAGTTTTTTCCACGTTCTGCGTCGGCTGAAGAAGGTAAACATGGAACTTTTAAAGATTGTGAAAGACTATTGCCACGTGTTGCCGCAATGGGATTTGACACTTTATATTTTCCGCCAATTCATCCAATTGGGGAAGTAAACAGAAAAGGAAAAAACAATGCTACCCATGCGGTATCTGGAGATGTGGGTTCGCCTTGGGGAATTGGCTCTCATCATGGTGGACACAAATCGACTCATCCCGAATTAGGTTCGATAGCCGATTTTAAACAATTAGTGCAAAAAGCTCAAGATTTAGGTATTGAAGTTGCTATGGATTATGCGCTTCAAGCGGCTCCTGATCATCCCTATGTGAAAGATTTTCCGCAATGGTTTAAATGGAGACCAGACGGAACGGTGCAATACGCCGAAAATCCCCCTAAAAAATACCAAGATATTCAACCTATTTATTTTGAAAGTACCGACTGGAAAAATCTTTGGAAAGAATTATTGGATGTCGCTTTATTTTGGATTGAAGAGTGTAATATAAAAATCTACAGAGTTGACAACCCACACACTAAACCCTTTTATTTTTGGGGTTGGTTGATTGCTGAAATCAAGAAAAAACATCCTGACGTTTTGTTTTTGGCAGAAGCTTTCACACGCCCTAAAATTATGAACGAATTGGCGAAGCAAGGTTTTAGCCAATCGTACACCTATTTTACATGGAGAAATTCTAAAAAAGAATTAACCGAATACGTTGAGGAGTTAACCCAAACGGAACAAAAAGAATTTTACAGACCTAATTTTTGGCCCAACACCCCAGACATCAACCCTTATGCATTGCAAAGTGGCAATGAATCGGTGCATTTGCATAAATATTTCCTTGCTGCAACATTAAGTTCGAGTGTTGGAATTTATGGCCCTGTTTTCGAATATATGGTTTGCATCCCAATGTCACATGGAAAAGAAGAATACTTAGATTCTGAAAAATACCAGTATTACAAATGGGATTGGGATAAACAAAACAAACTTACCTCCATAATAAGTCGTGTCAATGCGATTAGAAAAGAGGAGGCGTCTTTACAACAAACTAATAATATTGTTTTTTGTGAGACAAATAATGACCAAGTGATCGCTTACTACAAATTTGATGACGACAAACAAAACGAAATCTTGATGGTAGTAAGCTTAGATGCTTTTCATACCGCTAAAGCCATGGTAAAACTGCCTGTAAAAGAAATAGGAAGTCAAGCCATTCATGTTGCTGATTTGATTACCGGAAACACTTATTTATGGGATAAAGAGTGGAATTATGTAGAACTTTCTCCTGAATTGCCTTTTCATTTATTTAAAATACAGAAATAATGGCGGATAAAACAAATTAAATACTTTTTTAGCAGAGCAAATGCATTAATTTTTTTAACACGAATTAGTACGAATTTGGATGCTATATTATTTACTTCGTCTGTTCGCTTCGCTCGGGTCACGAATCTGCCAAGGGTAGATAAAATTAGTGCTAATTCGTGTTAACTTTTTTTTATCCGTTTGCCCTACTATTCCACAAGAAAAAATAAAACAAAAAAATGAACAAAGTACAAACCTATTCGCTTTTTACAGATTTTGATATTGATTTATTCAAAGCAGGGAAACATTTTAGACTTTACGAAAAATTAGGTGCTCATATAATTGATGTCGATGGAGTAAAAGGAGTTTATTTTGCTGTTTGGGCGCCATCTGCAAAAACGGTTTCTGTAATTGGCGACTTTAATTACTGGACACAAGGAGAAGACGACTTGCAAGTACGCTGGGATTCATCCGGTATTTGGGAAGGTTTTATTCCCGGAATAGAGAAAGGATCTATCTATAAATATAGAATACAATCCAATAATGGAGATTTAATTACTGAAAAAGCAGATCCCTTTGCTTTTTATTGTGAGCAACCGCCACACACAGCCTCCGTAATTTGGGATCTTGATTATAAGTGGAAAGATACCAACTGGATGAAAACCCGCAAAGAGCATAATGACTTAGATAAACCCTATTCGGTTTATGAAGTACATTTGGGTTCATGGAAACGACACGGAGAAGAAAATCGGTTTTTGACCTATTTAGAATTTGCCGAGGATCTTGTAAAATACGTAAAAGAAACTGGATTTACCCACGTAGAGTTCATGCCAGTTATGGAATATCCGTATGATCCATCATGGGGTTATCAATTAATTGGATACTTTGCGCCAACTTCCCGTTTTGGGGAACCACAGGATTTTATGGTTCTTGTAGATAAATTACACCAAGCGGGTATTGGCGTTATTCTAGATTGGGTACCATCCCATTTTCCAGACGACGCACATGGTTTAGGATTTTTTGACGGTTCTAATCTATTCGAACATCCGGATCGTAGAAAAGGATATCACCCCGATTGGAAAAGTTTAGTCTTTAATTATGGACGAAATGAAGTACGTTCGTTTTTAATCAGTAACGCACTGTTTTGGCTGCAACACTATCATGTAGACGGACTTAGGGTAGACGCAGTTGCCTCTATGTTGTATTTAGATTATTCCCGAGAAGAAGGGGAGTGGGAACCTAATATTTACGGAGGTAGAGAAAACCTAGATACCATAAGTTTTTTAAAAGATTTTAATGAAGCCGTTTACTCGAATTATGAAGGTGTACAGACCATTGCCGAAGAAAGCACCTCTTTTCCTATGGTTTCCAGACCAACATTTAATGGTGGATTGGGGTTTGGAATGAAATGGATGATGGGCTGGATGCATGATACCTTAGAATATTTCCAAAAAGAAACGGTTTATAGAAAATACCATCAAAATGATTTGACTTTTTCTATGACCTATACCTATACCGAAAATTTTATGTTACCGCTTTCACATGACGAAGTGGTGTACGGAAAAAAATCCATAGCCGGAAGAATGCCCGGAGACGAATGGCAAAAATTTGCCAATTTAAGGTTGCTCTATGGCTATATGTTTACGCATCCTGGAACCAAATTATTGTTTATGGGATCTGAATTTGGACAAAGCAGCGAATGGAATTTTGAGAGCAGTTTGGATTGGCATTTATTACAATATCCTTTTCATAATGGTGTCAAATTATTGATTACTAAATTGAATGAATTATACAAAACACAGCCTGCTTTGCATGAAAAACAATTCAGTCCAGAAGGTTTTGAATGGATTAATTATTCAGATCATGAGAATGCCGTTATGTCTTTTATCCGAAAAGGAAATGATCCCAAGGATGATTTAATAGTGGTGCTTAATTTTACCCAAGTTGTCCGAGAAAATTACCGAATTGGTGTGCCCAAGAAAGGAAAACTTACAGAAGTGTTTAATAGCGATGCCCTTGAGTTTGGAGGAAGTGGGGTTCAAAACACCAATAAACTTTTAATAGAAACTTCTCCTTATGACGGGAAAGAATATTCAACATCCTTACTAATTCCGCCACTTAGCGTAAGGGTATTTAAGATTTCGTGATATTGTATTCAGCCACAGTGTTCAGTCGTAGTTCTCACGAGACTAAGACTGAAAACTGAGACTGAGACTGAAAACTTCTGTAATAGTTGCAAAATTAATGTCAATCGGATAAAACATATTTTTAAAATGGATATATTCGCATCAAAAAAAACAAAAGCATGGAGCAATTACAAAAAGGGAGTAAAAAATTATTGAATGCTTGGGCTTTTTATGATTGGGCAAATTCAGTTTATCCATTAGTTATTTCTTCGGCTATATTTCCAATTTTTTACGAAGCTTTATTTTCTGACAGAGACCATTATATTTCTGTTTTTGGTATAAGCTTTAAAAACTCGGCATTAATTAGTTTTGTTACTGCAGCGGCATTTTTAGTAGTAGCAGTGATTTCGCCATTCTTATCTGGTATTGCCGATTATGTGGGTAATAAAAAATCATTCATGAAGTTTTTTTGTTATTTAGGAGCTTTATCATGTGTAGGGTTATATTGGTTTAGTTTAGAAAATATTTACATCGGATTGCTCTTTTATTTTTTAGGTTTAATCGGTTTTTGGGCAAGTTTGGTGTTTTATAATTCCTATTTACCAGATATTGCTTTTGCGGAACAACAAGACGATGTAAGTGCCAAAGGATATTCTTTTGGTTATGCAGGAAGTGTTATTTTATTGATTATTAATCTGGCTATGGTAATGATGCCAGACCTTTTTGGGATATCAGGAACCAAAGGAGAAGCCGCCATGAAAGCAATGCGCTATTCTTTCGTTATGGTTGGAATTTGGTGGATTGTTTTCAGTCAATACACTTATTATTTTTTACCGAAAGGGAATAAAAATGCAGACCAAAAAGTGACACACCACGTTATTTTTAATGGTTTTAGAGAATTAAAAAAAGTATGGGGTTTGCTTGGAGAGAATATTATCTTGAAGAAATACCTGCTTAGTTTTTTTGTTTACAGTATGGCTGTACAAACGGTAATGCTTGTTGCCACCTATTTTGGAACGCAAGAAATTGCTTGGGAATCTAAAAGCCAAAGTACAATGGGGCTGATCATTTGCATATTGTTAATCCAGTTGGTAGCAATTCTTGGTGCTGTTCTAACCTCCAAAGCTTCCGATAAATTTGGAAATATCCCTACGCTAATAGTAATTAATTGTTTTTGGGTTATTTTATGTATTGCAGCTTATTTTATTGTTTTGCCTATACAGTTTTATATTATGGCGGGCTTTGCGGGACTAGTAATGGGAGGAATTCAGGCGTTGTCTCGTTCTACTTATTCTAAATTATTGCCGGAAACCGAAGACACCGCTTCATTTTTCAGTTTTTATGATGTTGCCGAAAAAGTGGGTATTGTTATTGGGATGTGCGTCTACGGAATTATAGACCAAATTACAGGAAGTCCAAGATTTGCAACTGTATTTTTGGGAGTCTTTTTTATTATTGGTATTGTTTTGTTGAAAAGAGTGCCAAAAAAAGAGGCTTTAAAATAAAGCCTCTCAATAGTCTATAAAATTTAATTTCTGATTATATTTTTGAAATTTCACCAGAGCCATTGACTTTGGTGTCTTTCGTTTTAGGATTGCCTTTATAAGCAATATCTCCAGATCCAGAAACTCTGGCATATAAACTTTCGCTACAATTTACTTTCATACCTCCCGAACCAGAAACTGTTAAATTTGAATTTTTAGTTACTAGATTTACCGCATCAACATCACCTGAGCCCGATATTTTAGAAGTAAAACTATCCGAATTTCCAGTTAAAACAACATCTCCGGAACCACTTAGATTAGTTTCAAAAGTAGTAGTTTTAACATCTAAAGTTAAATCACCAGAACCTGATAATTTTGCTTTAAAACTTGAACCAACAATAGTACTTTTTGACTTAAGATCTCCTGAGCCCGAAAGAGAAACAAAACTAATTTGTTCGAATGGTACTGTCAGAACGATTCCTTTGTTGGTGCTGATACTTATATTTTTCTCAGTGTGAATTTTCAATACATTTCCTTCCACTTCCACTTTAACATAAGGCAGTAAATTTTCTTCCCCTTGAATGGTTATTGCACCTTCTTTTCCTGAAACTAAAACTACATCGAAAAAACCAGATACATTTATTTCGTCATACCCTGCAGTAGTCCGCTTCTCGGTAATTGTTTTTCCGTTTCCTTTTACTCTTTTATTTGACCATTGTGCATTGGCGATTGTTGTAAAAAACATAGCACTTAAAACGACTAATTGAATTGGTTTTTTCATTTTTGATTGTTTAAAAATTAAGATTGATAATTGAAACTGTATTTGAACTTATTATTAAATTTGTCATTGCCATTGAAATTGCCATTGAATTACCCATTGATTATGGATTTTTGAACAATTTTACATTACCATAATCGGAAATGATTGTAATCTTGTTTACTCCTTTTTTCTTGTAAAAACCGCTCACTTTTTTAGTGTAATTAGTTTCTTCTTTTGAACTTACATCCAATTCGTTGCCATATTTAAAGTCGGCATACTTTACAGATACATCGAAATCGAAAACATAATTGGGTTGAAAGCCTATATCAACACCAGTATATCCCGCCACGATGGTAACATTATTGGCTTTGGCCTGAATAGCCTCAATAGAAACGTTGCTGTATTTGGTGTATAATTTTAATTGATTTGATAGAGAGCCAATATCAATAGACAAATAATTTCCATTTGCGTCTAATGAATTTACTTTTTGAATTTTTACGCTTCCATATTTGCTATTATACTTCACATCATTACCTTCAATAATCTCAATTTCAGAATAATCCGAAAGCAAGTCGAGTTTGGATACTGCATCGATTTTTAATTCCGAATATTTAGAGGTTACCCCTGCATTTTTTAAGTATTCAATAGTTGAATTAGAGCAATACCCAATCTGAATTGTATTGCTGCTCCCGTTTAACTTCCCTAAATTAATTGCCCCATATTTACAGTTAATATCAGTCGTAGAAAAGAGATCGGAAGTACTGATATTCCCGTATTTGTTGTTTAGTTTTACGGTTCCGTTTCTAGGGATTTTAATGGTGTAATTGATTTCAAAGTTGTTATTTCTTCCATTACCTTTGGTATTGGTGTTTACAAAAACGGTTTTTGCTGTAACCATACTTTTTAAAGCAATAAAATCAACATCGATTCCAGCTAATTTTTGATTGACCCATTTTTCGCTATCACCACTAACCTTAATAAGAACATCAATTTCTATTTTATCTTCGTCCCAAGTGGTAACAAAAATAGTTCCATAAGAATTGTCTATGTTGATGCCGGCATCACTATTTACAATATAGGCTTTCTTGATGTTTCGTTGTTTTGAATAGGTAAAATCATCATTAGAAAACCCTAAAAAGGGAATTAAAACTAGGAGCAGGAGTAATCTATATTGTTTTTTCATCGTCTAATTTTTTTAGTTTTTCGGAATCTTCAAGGTGTTGCAAAACATTTTGAAGAAAAGAAATTCGGGTTTGAAGATTACTAATCATGGCGTAAATAATTTGTTTGCTTTCTCCATTGATTTCTAATTCATGTTTAATTTTTTCATAATCACTATCCAATGCTTTCATTTGTTTGAGGGCATCGCTAATGATTTTTTTATTTTCTGGTGATTCTTTAGCTTTAATTTGGTCTAACTGATGTTCAATCAAAACGGTAAAAATCGAATCGGTTTGCTTGGTTTCTTTAGAAGCAAATTTGAGATCCTGTGGTTTTTCATTGTTGGTGTAAAATAATGAAATCCCTAACATAACCACTATTGATGCCGCTATGGCGTAAATAAAACCGAAATTCTTTTTTTGTTTTTTTAGAGCTAATTTTTCCGAAAATCGTTCTAGATGATGGCTGTTAATTTCTTGAACATCCCATTGGTTTTCTAAATGCTCAAATAATTGATCTAATTTTTCATTTTCATTTTTCATTTTCATATTGTGGTATTTACTGTTTTTAATCGATCCTATCAAATAGATGATTAATTCTAATTTTATAAGTATCATCGAACTTCGTTTCACATTTCATCATTGATTGTTATCAATTTTTAAGCATGTCATTTCGTTCGTATTTAATTTTTTTCTTAGACTTTCTTTAGCTCTGCTCAAAGTTGTTCTACAATTGGCATAACTAATTTTAAGAATTTCGCTTATTTCTTCCTGATCGTAACCTTCAATATAAAATAAGGTCAAAACCATCGAATAATTGTATTTTAAGGACTGAATGGTTTCCAAAACTTGCTTGACTTTTAAATCGTTAAAATCAAAGTTTTCTGTCGAATCACTTTCGTCTCCTTCTATTTTATAAAGGCTTTTTTCGAAATCCTCCTGTTGAAATTGATTGTTTTTTTTATAAAAATCAATGCTGTAATTCACGATAATCCTTTTCAACCAAGCACCAAAGGCAACTTCTTGCTTGAAGTCATTTATTTTGGTAAATGCTTTCAAAAAGCCTTCTTGCATCACGTCTTCGGCAAAATGCTCGTCTTTCACAATTCGATAGGCCACATTATACATCGCCTTGCAATAGCGATTATAAATCTCAAATTGTGCTTTCTGATTATTCTCTTTGCAAAGCGAAATTAATTCTTCGATATTTTGATGGATCAGATTCAATTAAATAGTAATGATTTGTAGTAAAGACATGAAAGTTTTTGGTTTGTTACAGTTTGTTATTTTTTTTTAACGATAATAAAAAAACATGTATTGTTTATATTTTAAAAACCTTAATTATAATGTTATTTTTTAGTAATAAAAATAATGTTATTTTTGACCTATAAAAATATAAAATAATTTATGAAAAATTTTACAACTTCGTTTTTATTACCGCTTTTAATAGCGTTCTCTTTTACTGCATGCAGTAGTGATTCTTCTAATGAGGAATCGGCTGCCCAAAATTCGACTGGTGATTATTGGCCAACAACAGTAGATAATAATTGGATTTTTACTCAAGATGGGGAAGAAACCACTATGAAAATAATAGGTATTGATGAAATGGATGGAGCTAAGTATTATAAATTTAATCAAATGGCTGGGGCTACAACTTCACTTGATGCACAAACATCCGTTTGGATTAAGAAAAATAAAGGTGATTATTTTATTAAAATGGGAGAGATTAATATTGATTTTGGAAGTTTTACGGGTAAGATCACAGGATATGAATTTATTATCTTAAAAGATTATTTGGAGGTCAATCAAACCTGGAGTGGCAAATACACTCATACGACAAGTTATAATGTTCCCGATTTCCCAACTGTTGTCACAACTGTAACTTATACAGGAAAAATTTTAGAAAAAGGATCTGCTTTAGCAATAAAAGGTACGACTTTTAAAGATGTGATTAAATTTAGTTTTACACAAAGCGCTTCTATTAGCGGACAGGCTAATTCTGAAACTATAACAAATTATTGGATTGCTAAAAATGTAGGTGTAATAAAGATGGAAACTAATGGATCTGTCAGTGAACTTAAATCATATCTAATAAAATAACATTTTAAAATTTAAATTGAAAACCCAAAATTATTTTTGGGTTTTTTTATGCTTTTAAATTATAGTCATTTCTTTTATTTTTTATAATTAACAGAATTATTAAAATCTTGCTTATCGATTAATACTTTTTGGCACAATGATTGCCTTATTTTAGTCTTAAATATAATACTGTATTTAAACACCAATATTATCTTAAAATATTGTTGTGATGCCTTATATTTGCGTTCCGAATTAAAAAATTAATGACAAAAAGACTTAAATTATACTATGTCAAATCATAAAATCCTTACTATTGACAATCTGTCACTTCAAGAATTTGATTCTGAAGCCGAATTAATTCCACTATTAACTCCAGAAGATGAGGAGGAAATGAATAATGAAGAATTACCGGATTCTTTGCCTATTTTACCTTTACGAAATACTGTTTTGTTCCCTGGTGTGGTTATTCCTATTTCGGCAGGGAGAGATAAATCGATAAAACTGATTAATGATGCCAATGCTGCTGGAAAAGTAATTGGAGTAGTTTCTCAAATCAATGAAGAAGATGAAGATCCTACAAAAGACGATATTCATAAAATAGGAACTGTAGCCCGAATTCTTAGGGTTTTAAAAATGCCTGACGGGAATGTTACAGTAATCCTACAAGGAAAAAAACGTTTTGAAATAACTGAAGTTGTTTCGGAAGAGCCCTATCTAACGGCTAATATTAAAGACGTTCCCGAAAAAAGACCCGCAAAAAAAGATTCTGAATTTAATGCTATACTTGATTCGATCAAAGAATTGGCCATTCAGATTATAAATGAAAGCCCTAATATTCCATCGGAGGCTACATTTGCAATAAAAAACATTGAAAGCCCTTCGTTTTTAATCAGTTTTGTTTCTTCTAACATGAATTTATCGGTTAAAGAGAAACAAGATTTATTATCGATTAATGGTTTGAAAGAGCGTGCTTTAGAAGCGCTGCGATTTATGAATATAGAGTTGCAAAAACTCGAATTGAAAAATGATATTCAATCTAAAGTTCGTTTTGACTTAGATCAGCAACAAAGAGAATATTTCTTGCACCAGCAAATGAAAACCATTCAGGAAGAATTGGGAGGCGTTTCGCAGGAGGAAGAAATGGACGAAATGAGCCAGAAAGCCAAAACCAAAAAGTGGGACGAAACGACCAAAAAACATTTTGAAAAGGAATTGTCCAAAATGCGTCGCATGAATCCACAAGCACCAGATTTTGGTATTCAAAGAAATTATTTAGAATTGTTTTTAGAGTTGCCGTGGAGCGAATATTCTAAAGATAATTTCGATTTAAAAAATGCTCAAAAAATATTGGATAAAGATCATTTCGGATTAGAAGATGTCAAAAAGAGAATGATAGAACATCTTGCTGTCCTTAAACTTAGAAATGACATGAAGTCTCCAATTATTTGTTTGACAGGACCTCCTGGAGTTGGTAAAACTTCAATTGGTAAGTCGGTTGCAAAAGCGTTGGGTAGAGAATATGTTCGCATTTCATTGGGCGGATTGCGTGATGAAGCGGAGATTCGTGGTCATAGAAAAACCTATATCGGTGCCATGCCTGGTAGAATTATTCAAAGTTTAAAGAAAGCGGGAACATCAAATCCTGTATTTGTTTTAGACGAAATCGATAAATTATCTTCTAGCCATAGCGGCGACCCTTCTTCGGCATTATTGGAAGTTTTAGATCCAGAGCAAAACAATTCTTTTTATGATAATTTCCTCGAAATGGGGTATGATTTATCTAAAGTGATGTTTATCGCCACGTCTAATAATATGGCTGCTATTCAGCCCGCATTAATAGATCGTATGGAAGTTATAAAAATGTCGGGCTATACTATTGAAGAAAAAGTAGAAATTGCCCGTAAACATTTATTTGCTAAACAACTTGAAGCTCACGGTTTGAAACCCAAAGATTTGAGTATTGGCAAAAAACAATTGGAAAAAATTGTGGAAGGCTATACCCGTGAATCAGGGGTTCGTGGTTTAGAAAACAAGATTGCACAAATCATTCGAAATGCAGCAAAATCGGTTGCCATGGAAGAGGAGTACAATAAAAAAGTAACTGACGAAGATATTATAAAAGTACTTGGTGTACCTCGATTAGAGAGAGATAAATACGAAAACAATGATGTGGCTGGTGTCGTTACAGGATTGGCTTGGACAAGCGTAGGAGGAGATATTCTTTTTATAGAATCATTGATTTCTCCGGGTAAAGGAATGATGACTATTACAGGGAATTTAGGAACTGTAATGAAAGAGTCGGCAACTATTGCTTTAGAGTACATCAAAGCGAATGCCGAATTAATGGGATTAAACCCAGAAATACTTACTAAATACAACATTCATCTACACGTTCCCGAAGGAGCCACTCCTAAAGATGGACCTAGTGCAGGAATCGCGATGTTGACTTCCTTAGTTTCTTTATTTACTCAAAAACGAGTAAAGAAAAACTTGGCAATGACAGGAGAAATTACTTTGCGTGGAAAAGTATTGCCAGTAGGAGGGATAAAAGAAAAAATATTGGCTGCCAAAAGAGCCAATATCAAAGAAATCATCTTGTGTCATGAAAACAAAAGTGATATTGATGAGATCAAACCCGAATATTTAGAGGGGCTTACGTTTCATTATGTAAAAGAAATGAGCGAAGTTTTGGAGCTGGCCATAACCAAAGAGAAGGTTAAAAACGCTAAAGAACTGAAATAAAAATAATCAGAACTCAAATCCCGAAACGGATTATTTTGGATGATTTATAAAATTCCAAATTCCAATTAATGCAATTGGAATTTGGAATTTGTTTTTTGAAATTTAATTAGGTTGTTTTATAGTTTTATAATTTTATCTTCGCAACTGCGTTTTAGTTGTCAAAAATAGCGTTTAAGCATGTCCCAAAAACTTTTGTTATTTTATTTGTTCTCTATTTGCACTGTATCATACGGTCAAATAGGAGGGAAGCATACCTATGAGTTTTTAAATTTGGTCACTTCACCCAGACAAGCCGCCCTAGGAGGAAAAGTAATTACTATTTATGACGATGATGTCAATGAAGCTCTATTCAATCCTGCCACAATAAATGAAGAAATGAATAATCATTTGGCATTAAATTACGGGAATTACTATAAAGAAGTTACTTACGGAACGGCTTCCTACGCCTATACGTACGATCAACATTTACAGACATTTCAAGCAGGGATAAATTATATCAATTACGGAAAATTTGATGGATATGATGAGAATGGTTTACCTACCAGTTCATTTACAGGTAGCGAAATTGCCCTTTCCGTTGGTTATGCCTATAATATTCCTTATACCGATATACATTTAGGAGCCAATGCCAAATTTATCGAATCTACTTTAGAGAGTTACAATTCCTTTGGAGCTGCTGTAGATTTAGGAATGATATATATCGATGAGAAAAATGATATAAATTGGGCATTAACCGTAATGAATATAGGAACACAGTTTACTTCTTACGACGGCAACAAAGAAAAACTACCTTTTGAAATAATTGCAGGAGTATCCCAAGAATTGCAAAATGTACCTATCCGTTGGCACTTTACACTAGAGAATTTGCAGCAATGGAATTTGGCTTTCTCAAATCCTGTTCGCTCACAAACTTCACTAGATGGCAGTGTGACAGAAGAAAAGATTTCGGTGTTTAACAATGCGATGCGACATATGATTTTTGGTATCGAACTTTTTCCTAAAAAAGCATTTAATCTTAGGTTGGGCTATAATTTCAGAAGAGGTGCTGAATTGCAAATTCAAGATCAGCGTAATTTTTCGGGACTTTCATTGGGGTTTGGTCTCAAGCTAAACAAACTGAAATTCAATTATTCCTATTCTAAATATACTTTGGCGGGAAATACGAGTTTGTTTGGATTGACTATTAATTTGGGAGAATGATTTTTTTTAGAAGAGGAGAAAAGAAAATAGAGTAAAGAATATAGATAATAGAATATAAAGAAGAGATAATAGATCAAAGAATATAGAGTCTAAACTTTTTTTTAATCAAAATAGTAAAACATGAAAAAAATAATCGTAGCAATAGACGGATTTTCATCCACAGGAAAAAGCACTTTGGCCAAACAACTCGCCAAACAGTTGGGATATGTATATGTAGATACTGGTGCTATGTATCGTGCCGTGGCTCTGTTTGCGATGCAAAACAATTGCATTGGAGTTGATTTTTTGGATAAAGGAAAACTAGTTGATAGCTTACCTTTTATTAAATTGAATTTTAAATTCAATCCTGAATTGGGTTTTGCCGAAATGTATTTGAATGATGTAAATGTGGAAACCGAAATTAGAACCTTGGAAGTTTCTAATTATGTGAGTAAAGTAGCCGAAATTTCGGAAGTGCGTGCCAAATTGGTCGAACAGCAACAGGAAATGGGTAAAGAAAAAGGAATTATCATGGACGGTCGAGATATAGGAACCGTTGTGTTTCCTAAAGCCGAACTCAAAATATTCATGACTGCTGGAGCAGATACCCGTGCGCAAAGACGTTTTGATGAATTGCAAGCAAAAGGAGATGCTGTTACGTATGAAGAAGTTCTTAAAAATGTAGTAGACCGTGATTATGTAGATACCCATAGAGAAGATTCGCCTTTGGTAATGGCAGAAGATGCAATTGAAATTGATAATTCATACCTGAATCGTAAGGAACAATTTGATGTTGTTTTAGAGTTAATAAATGATGTTATAGAAGCGGAATAAATAGTTGCTAATTTCAATTTAAATAGTAGTTTTACAAGCTGATACTTTTTTATAAAAACACAATTCATGGGGATTAAAAATAGGTTGACACTAATGAGCTTTCTGCAATTTTTTGTTTGGGGAGCTTGGCTGATTACAATTGCAAATTATTGGTTTGGAACCAAGGCTTGGGAAGGAACACAATTTGGTTTAGTCTTTAGCACAATGGGAGTCGCCTCCCTTTTTATGCCTACTCTTACAGGTATCATTGCAGACCGATGGATCAATGCCGAAAAACTATACGGAGTTCTTCATATATTGTATGGTGCTGTATTGTTTTATTTGCCTGAGGTTACTACACCAACTACTTTTATTTACACCATGCTTTTGGCCATGTGTTTTTATATGCCAACAATTGCATTGAGTAATTCAATTTCTTACAATGCCTTAAAAACAAATGGACTGGATGTAGTTAAAAGTTTTCCGCCCATTCGAGTTTTTGGAACCATCGGTTTTATTGTTGCCATGTGGATGACCAACTTATCGGGAAACAAGGCTACCGATTATCAATTCTATATTGCTGGAATTGCAGCAATTGTATTAGGTTTTTATTCTTTTACTTTGCCAGCATGCAAGCCGCAAAGATTAATCAAAGAGAATGCTTCCTTGATGGAAACTCTAGGATTAGAGTCTTTTAGGTTATTTGCCAATTATAAAATGGCACTTTTCTTTATATTTTCTATGTTTTTGGGTGGAGCGTTACAGCTTACTAATGCGTATGGGGATGTTTTTCTGGATGAATTCAAACATTTTCCTAAATATGCAGATTCATTTGTGGTAAAATATTCGACTATTATTATGTCGATTTCTCAAATTTCGGAGACTTTATTTATACTGGCTATTCCGTTTTTCTTGAAGCGTTTTGGTATCAAGCAAGTCATGCTAATCAGTATGCTGGCTTGGGTATTGCGTTTTGGACTTTTTGCATTTGGAGATCCTGTTCAAGGATTATGGATGATTATTTTGTCTTGTATCGTGTACGGAATGGCTTTTGATTTCTTTAATATTTCAGGGTCGTTGTTTGTTGAAACGCATACAGATCCCAAAAACCGTTCTTCGGCTCAAGGGTTGTTTATGATGATGACCAATGGAGTAGGAGCAATACTAGGAAGTTTTACTTCGGGTTGGGCGATTGATCGTTTCTTTACAAAGTCTTTTAGCACTACGACAGAGTTGGCTTCGTTTTTACAAACGGATACTACAAATCCAAAAATGTTGGAATTTGTAAAAAGTCAAGGAAATTCTATTACTACCGATGGTTTGTTTGATAAAGTAATTATGATGAAAGATTGGCATATGATTTGGCTGGCTTTTGCTGGTTATTCCTTGATTATTGCCATTGCTTTTGCGATTTTGTTCAAACACGAGCATAATCCGAAGGAAGTTGAGAATTTGAATCATTAAGTCACATTGATTTTTTAATAAACCCGACAGTTTTTTAAAACCTGTCGGGTTTATTATTACTGGTAAATCAGAATAAAACCTAATTAGTCCTTTGTTTTGATTTTGTCATAGCCAACGGTTTCAACCGTTGGAGATAATATTAGAGAAATTTAATGTTTCAAAAAGATGATTTATAATACGTTACCCACGGTTAAAACCGCGGGCTATGGTTGAAACGCTTAGTAAGCTTTAGTGATTAAAAATTAAGTCGTTTGTTATTACCGATAAATCACAATATAACCTAACTAGCCCCGATGGAAGGGAATATCCTTCTTTATCCCGATTTTTCATCGGGATAAAAAGATAGGAATGACAGCGGGAACTATACCTCTAAGAATGCCTAATAATTCGCTCCTAATCCCTTTTTTACTTCTTTTTATAGTACTCATAAATATCTAGCTGTAAATATTTTGTCATATTAAATAAATGAATTACTTTTGCACACCTTTTGGTGAGTAAGAGTTTCCTTTAGGTATCAACTAATTATACAAACAACTTCTGTATTTTCTATCGCTTTAAGAAACTCGAGAGAACACAGAATACAAATTTTCAATCAGCATGTCTGAACAATTAAAATCACAAGAAGAGTTTTTAGCAAATTTTAACTGGCATAACTTCGAAGAAGGTATCGATGCAGTAGATGAGAAAAACTTATTAGAATTCGAAGAACTAGTTTCAAAAACATTTATTGCTACAGATCAAGAAGAAGTAGTAGATGGAGTAGTTGTTAGAATTACAGATAGAGACGTTATCGTTGATATCAACGCAAAATCGGAAGGTGTTATTTCATTAAACGAATTCCGTTACAACCCAGCATTAAAAGTAGGTGATACTGTAGAAGTATTAATTGACATCCGTGAGGACAAGACAGGTCAATTGGTATTATCTCACAGAAAAGCACGTACTATCAAATCATGGGATAGAGTTATTTCGGCTAACGAAACAGGAGAAATCGTTAATGGTTTTGTAAAATGCAGAACTAAAGGTGGTATGATCGTTGACGTTTTCGGAATTGAAGCTTTCTTACCAGGATCTCAAATTGATGTTAAACCAATTAGAGACTACGATGTATATGTAAACAAAATGATGGAATTCAAAGTGGTAAAAATTAACCACGAATTCAAAAATGTTGTTGTTTCTCATAAAGCGCTTATTGAAGCGGATATTGAAGTACAGAAAAAAGAAATCATCGGTCAATTACAAAAAGGACAAGTATTAGAAGGTGTTGTTAAAAACATTACTTCTTATGGTGTGTTTATTGACTTAGGTGGTGTTGATGGATTAATTCACATTACTGACCTTTCTTGGAGTCGTATTAACCACCCAAGTGAAGTTCTTGAATTAGACCAAAAATTAAACGTTGTAATCCTTGATTTCGATGATGAGAAAACAAGAATTCAATTAGGATTGAAACAATTAAACGCTCACCCTTGGGATGCTCTTGATGCTAAATTGGCAATTGGAGACAAAGTAAAAGGTAAAGTAGTTGTAATCGCTGATTACGGTGCTTTCATCGAAGTTGCTGAAGGTGTTGAAGGTTTAATCCACGTTTCTGAAATGTCATGGTCTACTCATTTACGTTCTGCTCAAGATTTCGTAAAAGTAGGAGATGTTGTTGAAGCTGTTATCTTAACTTTAGATAGAGATGACCGTAAAATGTCATTAGGTATCAAACAATTGACTCAAGATCCTTGGACTGACATTACTTCTAAATACCCAGTAGGTTCTAAACATACAGGTATCGTTAGAAACTTTACAAACTTTGGAATTTTCGTAGAATTGGAAGAAGGAATTGATGGATTAATTTACATCTCTGACTTATCTTGGACTAAGAAAATCAAACACCCATCTGAATTTGTAAATGTTGGTGAAAAACTTGATGTAGTAGTATTAGAATTAGATGTTGATGGACGTAAATTATCTTTAGGTCACAAACAAACTACTGCTAATCCTTGGGATCAGTATGAAGATTCATTCGCTGTAGGAACTATCCACAACGGTGAAATTTCTGAAATTGTTGACAAAGGAGCTACTGTAGAATTTGGAGAGGATATCGTTGCTTTCATTCCTACTCGTCACCTTGAAAAAGAAGACGGTAAGAAATTGAAAAAAGGAGATTCTGCTGATTTCAAAGTAATTGAATTCAACAAAGAATTCAAAAGAGTAGTTGCATCTCACACTGCTATCTTCCGTGAAGAAGAAGAGAAAAACGTGAAAACTGTAACTGAAAATACTTCATCTGCATCATCTACAAATGCACCAGCTGCAACTTTAGGAGATAACAATGATGTATTAGCTGCATTGAAAGCTAAAATGGAAAAATCAGAGAAAAAATAATTTCTTGATTTTTTGAATATAGGAAGCCCCGCAATTTGCGGGGCTTTTTTTGTGCGTCATTTTAATTATTATTTTTTGTGAATTTGTTTAAAATCAGAGATATGCAAGCTATAAAATAAATTATTGAAGTCAAAGACCATACTTTCAACGTTGTACATCCAAAAGATTTTACTGCAAAAAGAGTAGAAGTTATTATTTTGCCTTGTAATTCAGAAAATGATATTCCTCAATGGCAACAAATCGAATCAGAGCGTCGTTACAACGAATATTTACAGAATCCAGAAATCGCAATTTTGAATGACCATTTTATGAAGAAATTAGATTCTTTGTAATGAGAAATACCTTTTAATTAAATCAAAAATTATCCAAGTAATTATCGAAATAGCAAACGTAAATCGAACTATAATTGAATATAAAAATCCCCATCTCGTTGTAAAAAACAAGATGGGGATTTCTTTTTAAAATTCTATTTACTTAGCTATTAACTTTACTTCCTCTGGTGTAAATGCATTAACAATCGCGTAGGTATTTACGCCTACAATAGACATCTCGTCTAGTATATCGACCAAATTACGAAAATTTGAATTCTTGCTTGGTTTTATAATCACAATAAGACCGCTATTTGGTCTGCCTATTGCGGCTGAATATTCAAGAGTCAATTTGTTTATTTCTAATAATTCTTTGCGGATACCATGTTTTCCGTAGCGTACCACTTTAGGCTTTATTATAGGGTACATTAAAACACCTTTGTACAAAACTACTTTATCATTATCGCCAAGCAATAGTGTTAAAGATCTATCCTCCCCATAACAACCACCCCATCTACCACAACTATTATCCTCTGGCATAGTAAGAGACATCGTTTGTGGTCTTGCTAGCTCGTTATTTAGCATAAAAAAAATAATTAAAAGGAATGACACGCTAATCATAGCAGTCAGATCTACGCTAGAATTTAATTTCTTACTTCTAATTTTCCCTGTTTTTCTACCAAATTCATTTCTAAATTCACTCATAGCTTTTAACTTCTAAAAAATATTGATACGATTAGTTGATTTAGTATTTACACAAATCAATATACATAAAATCAGAATACGAATAACATTACTACTGTTTTTTTTACATTTAAAATAAATTAACATTTAAACAAGAACAAACATTCTTAGTTTTTAAGGCCTAGTGCAAACATAAATTCAAACATTAAATTTATAAAATAGTAATGGTATTATTCATCCTAGGTATCTCAAAGCCAAAATAGCTAAAACTAATAAAAACTAATTTCTGATTTTTAAAAACATTACATAAAAACAGGAGAAAAGCCTCTTTTTAGTGTTTTTTTTTATCATAAAGAGGATAAATTAGTGTTAATTTATCTTAAATAATCTATATTTGAACAAAAAAATCAATTATTTTTTATGATTTCTAAATTATCTTTTTCTAGTCAATCTACTTTATATATTTATCTAAGTTTTTTTTTACTTTTTCTAGGTTCCGTTAATATGAGTGCACAATGTGCAGGAAATAATGGTTCGCTTACCGTTTGTGACATCGCAAACCCTTTAAACCCACCTGTTGATTTGAACGCTTTATTAGGAATTCACACTGCCGGAGGTACATGGAATGATGATGATTTTTCTGGAGGTTTAAATGTTGTAAACGGTACCTTAAACGTCCAAGATATTAAAGAAAGTGGTGTTTTTCATTATACCTATTCTTTAAATAATGTAAATGGATGCACAGGTAGTGCAGTAGTAACCATTACCATTGGTGGCTATGCAGGAGTAGCTGGTGCTTTTAACCTTATTTGTAGTAGCGAAACAAGTTATAATTTATTTCATGTTTTTAATGGTACTTTGCTAAGTCCTCAAACCAATGGAATATGGGAAGATGTTGATAACAAGGGAGGATTATCTGGTTTTACTCTAAATGCATCTGTTCCTCAACCGATTCCGGGTACTTATTCCTATAAGTATACAGTGCCTGCTATAGCTACATGTCCCCCTAGCTCTTCAACTATACACTTAACAATACAGCGAAAACCGATCTCAGGAGACCCTGATAAATCCGATTTTTGTTCAAATAATTTAGCCAGTTATACTAATTTAGACTTAAATAGTTTGTTAATAGGTGAAGACTCTGGAGGTCGATGGACTGAATTAAGTGGTACTTCGGAAATTGGATTCCCAGCCGATTATATTGTAAATATTCAGAATATTTATAATGTTAAAGGAGCAGGGAATTATAGTTTTAAGTATACCGTTACACCAAAAGAAGCCATCTGTTTGCCAAGCGCGAGTACTACTATTACAATCAAAATTGAGCAGTTCCTTGATTTTACAGGAGCAAAACTTGAAGTTAACTCGGATATTTGCGAAAATGAAATTCCAACCGCTACTTATAATGCTGTTTTAACCCGTGGTACTCAATTTATAGCTGATGGTTCTTATGAAGTTACTTATTTTGTTACTGGAGCAGCTTCATCTACGACAATTGTTCGAAATTTCGTCAGTGGCGTTTTGAGTTTTCCCATTGATAGAGCAAACTTTAAATTTGTCAAAGATTATACCATTAGCATTCTCAATATAAAGGTCGCCAATAGTCCTGGTGTTTGTACCAATATCATAGGAACAATAGAGGATGATTTGCATGTTTATCCTATTCCAAAAATCAACGCTGCAACACTTACTATTCTTCCTGTTTGTAAAAATGATGATGCAACAGTATTTTTTTTAGGAACTTCCAATCTTACTAATGGCGATTATGATATTTCATACAATTTAAGTGGTAGTAATACTAAAACTGCAACTGCTGTCCTTAGTATTACTGAAGGTTTAGGGTCTTTTAATATCCCGAAAAATTTGATTCCGAATGTGGGATTAACGAAAATTACCATTACCAAAATTACCAACGCTGTAACTGGTTGTAGCAATACATCAACGCTCAATAAAGAATTTACCGTAAATCCATTACCAGATCTAAGTAATTTGATTGTAACAGTAAAAGATGTTTGCCAAGGTCAGCCTGCAATTGTTGATATGACTGGTTTAGGTACTTTGACGGATATTTCTATAGAATACACTATTTCAGGAGCAAATGTAATAGTACCTCCACAAACCAAATCCTTGACTGTCGTTGGAGGTATTAAGAGTTTTAGTATTCCAGCAACTGATATTCCTATTGTGGGAGTAACAACTTTTACCATTACAAATGTTACCAATACTTTAACAGGATGTTCGATCTCTACTACAATTCCTAAAAATTTTAATGTAAATCCTCTTCCGATTATTGCTGTAAGCAGTCCACAACCATTTTGTACTTCTGACAATGCAACTGTTGCCAATTTAATGCCACAAGGAAATCAATACAAATGGTTTGATTCGGCTACAAGTACTGTTCCTTTAATTAGTACAACACCTTTAATTACTGGATATTATTATGTAAAGGAAGTAAATGTAGTAACAGGATGTGAATCAAGTTTAAAAACGGTTGCTGTAATTATTAATTTAACGCCTCAAATTAATAGTGCAATAGTAACAATTCCTTCAATTTGCCAAGGATTTAATGCTAATATTAACTTTGCAACAGGCACAACCAATCTTACCGATGGGAATTATAACATTTTTTACAACCTAAGCGGAAGTAATACTACTACAACTCCGGTTTCTGCTATTTTAACTGTAACAAACGGAATGCCTTCCTTTTCTATAAATTCTAACTTTATTCCAAAAGCAGGAAATACAACAATTGCAATTACCAATATTACCAATACGTTAACTCATTGTACTAATACTTCAACTCTAACTAAAGTTTTTGTTGTAAATGCCGTACCTGATGTTAGCACTATGATTGTCACTATCAAAGACGGATGTTTAGGACAAGATACAAATGTTGATATTAGCGGATTAGTAAATTTAACTAACATTACTTTGAGTTATGCTGTTTCTGGTGCCAATACAATAGGTTCTCAAACAATCCCTTTGGTTGTAAGTACAGGGAAAACCAGTTTTTCAATTTTAGGATCAGCACTTTCAACAATAGGCAGTAACACCTTGGTTATAACGGATATTACCAATGCAGGAAACAGTTGTAGTACAATTATCAACTCAGTTTCTAAGAATTTTGATATAAATGCTATTCCGAATAATCCAACTGCGGGTAATCAGACTTTTTGTGAAACAGATTTTGCAACGGTAGCGAATTTGCAACCAGGCGGAAATCAATATAAATGGTATGCTTCGGCTAGCAGTAATACGGCATTAGCTTCAAATGCACTTTTGGTAACCGCAAATTATTTTCTAAAAGAAGGAAATCCAACTACGGGCTGTCAATCAAATGCTACACCAATTAGTGTTCTTATCAATACGGTTACCATTCCTGTTTTAAAACCAAGTGGACAAGATTTTTGCGGTGTTGACAAACCGACTATTCTTAGTTTATCCAATAATACAACTGCATCTAAAAATTTAGCTTGGTATGATGCTGTAACAAACGGGAAGTTGCTTATAAAAACGGATCTGCTTTCAGAAGGAGCTACCTATTACGGTTTTGATTATGATTCGAATACAAAGTGTACCTCAAGTCCATTGGTGGTAACGGTTTCGCTTACGGATTGTACTGCAACACCTGAGAATTTCTTTATTCCTGATGGGTTTTCACCAAATGGGGACGGGGTTAATGAAACCTTTCAAATTATAGACATCGAATTTTTATTTCCAAATTATAACTTAGAGATTTTTAATAGATACGGGAATATTTTATTCAAAGGCGATATCAACAAACCAGCTTGGGATGGTAAAAGTTCTAATTCTGGCTTTATGAATGGCGATGCGCCTACAGGAGTTTATTTTTATGTTATCCAATACAATAAAGACAATTTGAAACCCAAACAAGGTCAACTTTATTTAAACCGATAATTCCACATTTTTTATTTATAATTTATTCCAATGAAGAAAATAATATTTCTTGTGTGTTTTTTCCTTTTCATGCTAAAGGTAAGTGCTCAACAATCCCCTCATTTTACTCAGTACATGACCAATATGAGCGCGGTAAATCCAGCTTATGTAACAACTACTCCTGCAATTCTTAATGTAGGAAGCTTGTATCGTTATCAATGGGCAGGAATTGAAGGTACTCCAAAAACGCTGACATTATTTGCTCATACTCCTATAAATAATAAAATAGAAACTGGGATTTCTTTAATTTCTGATAATATTGGTAATGGAGCCAAAAAAGAGACTAACTTTTCTGTCGATTTTGCTTACATACTCCCATTAGATGAAAAACAAAATATATCCTTTGGGGTAAAAGCGGGTTTCTCATCGATAAGTACCAACTTTAATGGTTTTAGATTGAATAGTGGCGATGTTTCTACCGATAAAGCATTTGCCGAAAATGTAAATGAAATAGTACCCAATATTGGAGTAGGGGCCTATTATTTTACCGATAATTATTATGTCGGGATTTCGTCACCCAACTTACTTTCGACAAAAAACAGCAAAGAAAGAAAAGAAATAAGCTCGCTTGGCACTCAAAAAATCCATACTTATTTCACTGGCGGTTATGTTTTTGACATCAATGAAGCCTTTAAATTGAAACCTGCTTTTATGGCAATATTCGTGGCAGGAGCTCCTGTATCTGTTGATTTAACTGCGAATGTTTTGTATAATGAGAAGTTCGAACTTGGTGCTGCTTATCGATTTAATGATTCTGTTAGTTTATTGATGAATGTCAATGTAACATCCAATTTGAGAATTGGTTATTCATACGATTATACTGTTTCTAATCTTAGCCAATTTAATTCGGGTTCACACGAAATTGTACTATTGTATAATTTGGATTTATTAGGTAAAGGATACGATAAATCACCTAGATTCTTCTAAAAAAGAAAAAATGAAAAAATATATATTTTTACTCCTAATCGTATTTTCGATCCAATGCATGCAAGCCCAACAGCAGGATTTACAAAGAGTAAACCGTTTGTTTGCCAAAACCTATTATAGTGAAGCCATTCCTTTGTATGAAAAAATTAGCAACAAAAACCAAGCTGTAGCAATAATTCAAAACTTAGGAGATTGCTATTATTACACCAATCAGTATGACAAAGCGCAAGAACAATATGCTTTTTTGATCAAAAGCAAAAGTGTTGCACTCAATGAAGAATCTTACTTTCGATATGCACAAACTTTGAAATCCCAGGGGAATTACACCGAAGCCGATCAAGTGATGCGCGATTTTTATGTAGCTTCTAATGATAAAGAGGCTCTAGGTAAATTTGATAAGAATGTGAAAAACTTAAAAAATGTTAGTGCCATTGGAGAACGGTTTACCATTAGGAATTTAGCACTGAACACCGCAAATTCTGAGTTTGGTGGAGTAGTTCTAGGAGATCATTTAATTTTTGCAGCCGTTAAAAAGAAACCCAATCTATTTGATAAAACCTATAAATGGAATAATGAAACCTATCTCAATTTAGTTAGTATTCCGCTAAAAAATACCAATGCAAAGGATTCTATTATAACTTATTTTTCAAAAGATTTAAAATCGGCTATGCACGAATCAAATGCTGTTTTTACAAAAGATGGCAAAATCATGTATTTTACCCGAAATAATTCCAACAATGGAAGAAGAGGAAAGAATACAGACAAAATTTCGGCAATTCAAATTTTTAGAGCCGAATTGGTCAATACAAAATGGACTAATATTGTGGCATTACCTTTCAATAGCCCTGATTATTCAGTAGAACACCCCGCTTTAAGTCCAGATGAAAAGACATTGTATTTTGCATCTGACATGCCAGGAGCATTGGGTTCTTTTGATATTTTTAGTGTTTCAATAATCGGTTCGACTTATGGAAATCCAATTAATCTGGGAGATAAAGTAAACACGAACAAAAGAGAACAATTTCCTTTTGTTTCCAAAGACAACAAATTGTATTTTTCATCCAATGGGCATGAAGGTTATGGAGCATTGGATATTTTTGTTTCAGAAATTCAAAATAATTCTTATTCTAAAGCGGAGAATGTTGGACTTCCTGTAAACTCTGGCTATGATGATTTTGCTTATTATATAGATTCTGACAGCAAAGAAGGTTATTTTTCTTCGGATAGATTGGGGGGCAAAGGTAAAGACGATATTTATTCATTGGCGGAAACCAAAGATTTACTTGTTGAAGATTGCAAACAATACATCACTGGAATTATTACTGATGTCGATTCTCATTTGGCACTAGAAAATGCTATTGTAATTTTGAAGAATAGTGCTAATCAAGAAATTGAAAAAGCGATCACTACTGTAGATGGAAAATTTAGTTTTACTGTTGAATGTGAAGCCAACTATTCCGTTTTTGTTACCAAAGAAAATTATACAGAGAATTCACGAACCTTTCATATTTCGGGGGAAAGAAATAAATCCAATGATGGTTCGATGGAAATTCGATCAATAGAAATTATCAAAAAGGAAGAACAAGTAGCTTTAGAACAAAAGAAAGCCGCCGATTTGCTTTTGGCACAAGAATTAAAAGCGGCTGAATTAGTAGCTCTTGAACAAGAAAGAAAAACAGCTGCCATTGCGTTGAGGGAAAATAAAATTGCAGAAACCAATGCGCTGATGCTTAAGAAAAAAGAGGATGCAATAGCTCTTGAAGCAAAAAGGTTAGCAGACTTAACCGCAATTCAGCAATTGAAAAAAGACAAACTACTAGCTGACAAAAAAACAGAAGCATTAGCCGAAGCAAAGAAAAAAGAAAGAATGGCGGCTATTCTTGCTGCTGAGAAAGATGTTGTAAGAGATAAAGGGCGCTTAATTATTAAAACCGATCCCATTTATTTTGATTATAATATGTGGTATATTCGAAAAGATTCTAAACGCATCTTGAATCGTATCGTTGAATTGCTGAACAAATATCCAGAAATGGTTGTCGAAATTGGTTCACATACCGATAACCGTGGGAATGACAAATTCAACGCGGATCTATCTCAAAAAAGAGCCGATGCAACCAGAACTTATATTTTGGAACAAGGAATTCCTAAAAATAGAATCTCTGCCAAAGGTTATGGGGAATCAGTTCCGATAATAAAATGCATTCCCGAAGATTCTTGTGATGAAGAACAACACGAATTAAACAGAAGAAGTGAATTTGTGATTACGAATTTATAATAGCATTTCAAAATTGTATCGAGAAGCTTACAATGCTAGGGTTCTCGATACATTTTATTAAAAAAAGCTATCGCATTTTTAATAAAACACTACCATTGACGTTTTTATTTAATCAATTGAAAGACAATGATTTAACGAAATTAACATACGAGAATAATACGTCATTTCATATTGCTTTTTTTAGAATAAAAATTCCACCTCGAAATGACGCGTAGAGTTAGGTTAATTTAACACAGTAAATTTAAAGCCGAAATGGTATAACACTCCCAATAGCTATCAGGATTCACAGATTAGCACAGATTTTTAAATATAAAACAGTGTGTGTGATTTGTGAAATTATGAAAAACAAAAAAAATCCTAACTCATTACGAATTAGGATTTCTTTTATTTTTAAATTAAAGCAAACCTATCTCAAACTTGCTCCAAGTTCAGTTTCAAAATTCTTTATTAGTTTACTCATAATTTTATCAATTTGAGCATCTTCCAAAGTTTTGGAATTATCTTGAATTGTAAAACTCAATGCGTATGATTTTTTACCTTCGGGTAAATTTTGTCCTTCATAGACATCAAATAAATTTACGTCTTTCAATAATGATTTTTCTGTTTGTCGTGCAATAGTGTAAATACTGTCATACGTTACATTTTGATCGAGTAACAAAGCTAAATCTCTACGAACTTCAGGATATTTTGGAATTTCAGTATATTTTATTTTGCTGGACATCAATTTTAAAACGACAGCCCAATTAAAATCAGCATAGAAAACTTCTTGTTTGATTCCAAAGTGTTTTAAAACAGATTTTTTAACTACTCCAAATTCAACTAAAATGTCGTTTCCTAAACCTAGAGCAATTCCTTCTGAGAAAACATCAGTAGTAACTGCTACACTTTTTGCTTTTGCAATACCCAATCGAGACAAAACACTTTGGACATATCCTTTAAACAAAAAGAAATCAGAAGGTTTTTGTGCATTTGTCCAATTCTCTTGGTTTCTATTTCCTGTTTGAAACAGCGTCAAGTGCTTAATTTCCTCATAACCAGAAAGGAATCTATGGTATGATTTTCCGAATTCAAATAATTTTAATTCTGAATTTTTACGGTTAATATTATAGGATATAGCTTCCAACCCAGAAAACAGTAACGACTGACGCATTGTAGCTAAATCACTACTTAGCGGATTCAACATCGTTACATTGTATTCCTCTTTCAAGGTTTCTGAAAGTTGCACATACGAAGCTGTAGTCAATGAATTGGCCATCATTTCGTGAAAACCTTGAGAATTCAATTGGGTAGCCACACTATTTTGTACTTTATAATCCTCATTTCTTGGAGAATTACAAACGGTAGCATTTAATTTCTTAGAAAAAATAATATTGTTGTAACCGTATACTCGTAGAATTTCTTCAATTACATCAATTTCTCTCTGTACATCAACTCTATAAGCAGGAATTACCAATCCCAAACCAGCATCTGAAACGCTATTTATTTTAATTTCTAAAGAAGCCAAAATTTGCTTGATGTTATCTTTTGGTATTTCTTGACCAATAATTCGTGCCACATTTTTGAAGTTTAAAAATACCGCAAAATCTTCAATTTTCTTTTGGTAAATATTAATCACATCCGATGTGATTTCACCACCAGCCACTTCTTGAATCAATAAGGCCGCTCTTTTTAAAGCATATTCTGTAATGGTTGGGTCAATTCCTCTTTCAAATCTAAAAGAAGAATCCGTATTTAATTGATGTCTTTTGGCCGATTTTCTAATGCTTACAGGATTAAAGTAAGCACTTTCTAAGAAAATAGAATTCGTGGTTTCTGAAACCCCTGATTTTTTTCCGCCAAAAACTCCCGCAATACAAAGTGGACCTTTTTCGTCACAAATCATCAAATCTTCTTCATGTAAAGTTCTTTCTACATCATCTAAAGTGGTAAATTTAGTTCCACCCGGAAGTGTTTGTACAATAATTTTACCGTTGATTTTTGATGCATCAAAAGCATGTAGCGGTTGGCCTAAATCATGTAACACATAATTGGTAACATCTACAATATTATTTTTAGGGTTGATTCCAATAGCTTTTAATCTGTTTTTCAACCACTCAGGCGATTCTTTAACAGTTATACCCGAAATAGTAACTCCACAATATCTTGGTGCAAGTTGAATCTCTTTGACATCAACATCAATTTTTAAAGTTCTTTTGTCAACTCTAAAATTGCTTACAGATGGCGTAATCAATTCTACATTGATTCCTCTTTGCAAAAATCCAGCTCTTAAGTCTCTTGCAGTTCCCAAATGACTCATTGCATCGGCACGGTTAGGCGTTAATCCTATTTCAAAAACTTCGTCATTTTCGATTTTGAAAACAGTAGCAGCCAAAGTCCCAGCTGGAATTGATTCGTCAAGAACCATAATTCCGTCATGACTTTCGCCAAGACCCAATTCGTCTTCGGCACAAATCATTCCATGACTTTCTTGTCCTCTAATTTTTCCTTTTTTAATGGTAAAAGCAACATCGTCTTTGTCATATAATACGGTTCCAATTGTTGCAACAGCTACTTTTTGTCCTGCATCAACATTAGAAGCACCACAAACAATTTGTAAAGGAAATCCATCACCTAAATCAACCGTAGTAATTTTTAAACGATCAGCATCGGGATGAGGAATACAAGTAAGTACATGTCCTACAACTATACCTTCTAGTCCTCCTTTTACAGATTGATATTTTTCAACTATCTCTACTTCAAGACCTAAATCTGTTAATAAAGCCGATGTTTCTTCGGATTTCCAATCTATTTTAATGAACTGTTTTAACCAGTTGTAAGATATCTTCATTTTATGTTTTTTTCAAGATTGCAAATATAATCAATGTTTCTTGAGGTTCAAAGTTAGTTCGTCCCAAAATTTGCAACTAAGCTGAACAAATTTTTAATACTGTCTTTATAATATTTCTTCAATATGTTTTTTAATATTTTCAGAAATTTTTGATGTAGGCAAATCGTTGTCATCATATCCAAAAGGCTCTTCAATTTCTTCGGAAATTAATTCGATGCTTGCCAATACATAAAAGATAAAAGTCACAACTGGAATTACGTAATACCCCAAAGTAAAAACATAAGCATAAGGAAGCGTTAAGACGAAAATAAAGATAAACTTTTTGATAAAAGTACTGTAAGAATAGGGGATAGGTGTGTTTTTGATACGCTCACAGCCGCCGCAAATATCGGTAAAAGATTGAATCTCATTGTTTAAAATAATCAATTGCTCTCCCGAAATTTTATGAGTAACATACAGATCATTAATTTTTTGAAACAACATTTTTGCTATTTGATTGGGTCTGTGTTTGTGATGATCTAGTGCTAAATCAACATGCTCAAACAATTGCATGCTCGTTTCTTCATCTTTCAAATGCTTGTTTAAAATCGAAGCGTAACTTGGAATTAATTTTCTAAAATAAGCCAAATCTTTTTCATCCTTCAATATAACAGAAAGTTTGATGGCTAAATTTCGGCTATTGTTGACCAAAGCCCCCCATAATTTACGTCCTTCCCACCAACGATCATAGGCAGAATTGATTCGGTAGGCCAATAATAAAGAAATAACGAAACCCAATGTAGTATGAATTACAAAAAGGTTTTTTACGTGACTTGTTTCATCCAATTTGAAATATTCAATCTCAAAATAGGCAATTACCCCCGAATAAAGGGCAATTAAAAGTAATAAGGGGAATAGTTTTCTAAAAGTATCAGATCTGTGAATACGAAATATATAGGCGAACCAAATTTTAGGATTGTAGGATACCATTCTGTTTTTTTTGCTGTCAAAAATAGTTAAAAATTAAGAGTACCCGCTAATTCTCTTAGTGTAATTTCGGATAATTTGGCTTGAAATTGAGCACTCGTCAAACGAATTCTGGAATTGATATAGTTTAATTGGGCCGCTCTAAACTCGACCGAAGTGATGGTTCCTATTTTGAATTTTTCGGCTGTTATTTCAAGATTTTGTTTTGAAATAGCCGTATTACTTTCCTCTAAATCTATCAAATCTAAATTGGTCAAATAAATTTGAAAGGCAACCGTCAAATTGGAACGCAAACTAATGGTTTGCTGTTCGATAGCCAAACTTGAATTGTCTATTTGCATTTTGGCAATTTTTTCATTTCTATTTTGCGCATCGCCATCAAATAAGTTTAATGAAGCCGTAAAACCATAATTTAATCCATGTGCAGACGATTGCGTATTAAACCCAAGACTCGATTTTGACTCATTAAAATTGTAACCTGTGTTTACTTTAACCGTTGGATAACGCTCCCCTTTGATTTGTTTCAAGTCTAATTCGGATACTTTTTTATTGATAATTTGCATCACTAATTCTGGATTTTGCTTTTCAGTCAATGCCATCAATTCGGATAATTGCAGTTTTCTATCTACATTAATTCCTTGAGAGACTTTAAAATCGGTATTCAAATCTCTAGCCAATAACTGGTTCAAGAGCGTTTTGGCATTAGAATAGGTTTGTTTTTCTTTTAATAAATTACCCAAATCCGTATTCAAATCCACCTGAGCGTTCAACACATCCAGTTTAGATCCTTTTCCGATAGTGTATCTATTTTTGGTAAATTCTAATCTTTTTTTGGAAATAACAATTGTCGAATCCAAATCGGATAACTTTTGTTGTTCCTGTATCAAATCATAATAAACCGAATTGACACTACTTACCTTGTTGATAATAGTCATTTTTAATTGGGCATCGCTTCTGTTTTGCAATTCCTTCAATTGATCGTATTTGGCAAACATTTTTAAACCATCAAAAATGGTCCAATCCAAAGCTACTCCATAATTCAAACTATTATTTTCGGCATTTTTTAAGTTTACCGTAGTGCCATCTGCTCTGGTTTGAGAGGTGTTTTGAATACTCTTATTGTCTGAAGCAACAGCATTTATAGAAGGCAGCATTCCTGCATTCCCGATTGCCACATTGGTTTGGTTGATTTTTAAATTATTGTCTGCAATTTTTATTTCGTAATTGTTGTCCAATGCAATTTTAATTGCATTTTCTAGAGTCAAGATTTCCTGTGCATTTCCTATTGCAAAGCAAAACAAAAACAACAGCAGGCTTTTAAAAAACAGTTTTGTATTCATCATAATCTGTATTATTTTACCACATATAGAGTGGATTGTTATTATATTGCCACGAATGACACTAATTATTCACGAATTAATTCATTTTAAAATTTAGGCAATTCGCGTAAATTCGTGTAATTCGTGGCTAATTTTTTTATTCTTTAAAAATTTATTTCCCATTCTAACTGGGGAAAATCTTTAATTTATTCGGACAAACTATTTTTTAACCTCTTTTTCATATTCATCAATATGATCAAATTCAGGATAATGTTTACGAGCTTTAGACCACATTAGATACAGCGCTGGAATTACAAATAAAGTAAGCACCAAAGAGAAAATAGTTCCTCCCACAATGACAACTCCCATTCCAATTCTACTCGTAGCAGCAGCACCCAGAGACAATGCAATGGGCAATGCTCCCAACGAAATGGCCAAACTGGTCATCAAAATCGGACGTAACCTTGATTCTGAAGCTTCTAAAATGGCTTCCAATTTAGGCTTGCCTTGTTCCCGCAATTGATTGGCAAATTCGACGATCAAGATTCCGTTTTTGGTTACTAATCCAATTAGCATAATGGTTCCGATCTGGCTAAAGATATTCCACGTTTGATTGAATAACCAAAGTGAAAATAAAGCTCCTGCAACTGCCATTGGCACAGTCAAAATGATAATAAAAGGATCAATAAAACTTTCAAATTGGGCAGCTAATATTAGAAAAATCAATAATAAAGCCAATCCAAAAGCGAAAGAAGTATTCGAGCTACTTTCGACAAAATCCCTGGATTCCCCTCCCAAATCGGTAGTAAATGAATCATCAAGTACTTTGGCTTTTATTTCATTCATTGCATCAATTCCTTCGCTTAAACTTTTGCCTGGAGCGAGACCTGCAGAAACCGTTGCCGACATGTAGCGGTTGTTATGATACAATTGTGGAGGATTGCTTTCTTCTTCGATTTTAACCACATTATCCATTTGAATCAGTTCCCCTTTATTGTTTTTGACATACATCGATGTTAAATCCAAAGGTTTTGAACGATCTTCTCTTTCAAATTGACCAATTACTTGATATTGTTTTCCGTTTCTTATAAAATACCCAAAACGTTGACCACTCAAGGAAAGCTGTAAGGTTTGGGCAACATCTTTTACAGAAATTCCTAAACTTTCGGCTTTCGCTCTATCAATCGAAACGTTGATTTCGGGTTTATTGAATTTCAAATTCACATCCGTGACAGAGAAAACATCACTTTTTGCTGCTTCTTCCATAAACAATGGAATTTTTTCTCTTAATTTCTCAAAATTTGGAGCCTGAATAATGTATTGAACCGGTAAACCACCACGTCTATTTACTGCAATAGTTGGCTGTTCAATTACCGATGTTTTGGCCTCAGAATACTGACTGGTCAATTTTGTTAATTTATCAGCAATTTCCTTTTGGGACATTTTTCTTTGATCGGGTTGTATCAATGATACTCGTATAAAACCACTATTAACAGAAGAAGATCCAAAACCTGGAGAAGTAATTACCAAACTTACTTTTTTTTCTGGAATAGAGTCATCTACCAATTTGGAAATTTCCTGCATGAAACGATCCGTGTACTCATAAGAAGCTCCTTCTGGTGTTGTCATACGCATCACGAAACCACTTCTATCATCATAAGGTGCTGTTTCTTTTTTCAAAAGATTAAAAAACAAGTAAATCAATCCAAAACAAACAATAAGAATTGGGAAACTCAACCATTTCCTTTTCATAAAACGAGCAAGTGCATCAGCATAACCACTATTTAACTTTACAAAAAATGGTTCAGTTCGAATATAAAATTTAGATTTTTTCTGTTCACCACCTTTCATCAAATAGGCATTCAACATCGGTGTCAATGTCAAAGACACAAAAGCAGAAATCAATACCGCAGCTCCAATGACCACACCAAACTCTCGAAACAATCGTCCAACAAAACCTTCAAGAAAAATAACTGGTAGAAATACCGCCGCCAAAGTGATGGATATCGAAATTACGGCGAAGAAAATCTCATTAGACCCTTTTATTGCGGCTTCGATAGGAGACATTCCTTCTTCTACTTTTTTGAAAATATTCTCGGTTACCACAATTCCATCATCTACAACCAATCCGGTTGCAAGAACAATCGCAAGCAGTGTTAGTACATTGATCGAAAATCCGAAAAGCCACATAATAAAGAATGTTGCAATCAAGGAAACAGGAATATCGATTAAAGGTCTAAAGGCAATGGCCCAATCTCTAAAAAACAAAAAGATAATTAAAATCACCAATAGGATTGATATTCCTAGTGTTTCGGCTACTTCGATAACCGATTTCTTTACAAAAACCGTATTGTCAATGGCTATATTTAATTTGATATCACTGGGTAAATCCTTTTTTAAACGTTCGAATTGTTTGTAAAATTCACTTGCAATATCCAAATAATTGGCTCCTGGAAGTGGTACAATAGCCACACCAACTAGGGGAGTCCCTGATTGTGTCATTTTGGTTTCTACATTTTCAGGACCTAATATAGCAGAACCAACATCACTAAAACGAACTACTTTTTCACCTTCGGATCGAATGATAATATTATTGAATTCTTCGGGTTTAGAAAGATTTCCAACTGTTTTTACAGTCAGTTCGGTATTGTCTCCCGTAATTTTCCCAGAAGGCAATTCTACATTTTGTTTATTCAAAGCATCCCGAACTTCGGCTACTGTACAACCGTAAGCTGCTAACTTTTCTGGATTAATCCACAATCGCATAGCGTATCTTTTTTGTCCCCAAATTTGAACCCCACTAACTCCCGGTATGGTTTCGAGTCGTTGTCCAATTACATTTTCGGCATAATCACTCAGTTCTAGTGCAGTACGAGTGTCACTTTGAACGGTCATAGAAATAATCGCATCACTATTGGCGTCAGCCTTAGAAACAACAGGTGGTGCATCAATATCTTGTGGTAAATTTCGAATCGCCTGTGATACTTTGTCACGAACATCATTGGCCGCTTCTTCCAGATTTTTATCCAAATTAAATTCGACCGTAATGGTGCTACTCCCTTGCGCACTTGAAGACGTTACGTTTCGAATTCCATCAATCGAGTTGATTGCTTTTTCTAACGGCTCTGTAATTTGAGACTCAATAATATCCGAATTGGCTCCTGTGTAATTCGTTCTAATCGAAACTTGTGCAGGGTCTATCGAAGGGAATTCTCTAACTCCCAGATACGTGTAACCAATAATCCCAAACAAAATAATCGTTAAGTTCATAACGATAGTCAGTACAGGCCTTTTTATGCTTAAAGTGGATAAACTCATAGAGATTTTTGATTTTAGTCCCGATAATTATCGGGAGCAGATTTTTGATTGTTTCTGCCAGCAACGACTATTTTTATTTAAACTATTAAAATTAGGTAAATTAAGTTTTGTATGCCTTAATACACTTTAGTCTCTTAACAGTTGACTATGTTATTTGTTTTGACTTAGGAATGAAGATTTTAGATTTAAAACTACGAATTATTTTACATTCCTTTTTTAAAATCTGAAATCAAAAATCGTTAATCTGAAATCAAAAATCTTTTTTTTATTTAATGATTACTTTAACAGGAGCTTCGTTTTTTAAGGACATAACACCGCTGGTCAGCAGAGTATCTCCCACTTTTAAACCTGAAAGAACCAAGATAGAGGCATCCGTTCTGGTGGCTGTTTCTACCATAACTTCTTTGGCCATCCCTTTATTAGAAATATACACTTTTTTACCGTTTTGAACCGGGATAATCGCTTCTGTAGGTACTACAATGGCATCTTTAATAATATTCAAAGGCAATGTAACTTTCGCAAAAGTACCTGGCAATAATTTTCCTTGGCTGTTTTCTGTAATAGCTCTCACTTGAAGTGTTCGAGTAGTAACGGCAACTTCGGGCTCTATTGCATATACTTTGGCAGTAAATTTTTCGGTAGTACCTTCAACTGTAAAACTTAAAACGGTATTGGTCTTTACTTGAGAAGCGTATTTCTCAGGAATCGAAAAAGTGATTTTCAATTTACTGCTGTTTACTAATTTTGCTACCAAAACAGTTGGCGTAATATAGGTTCCCGGAGAAATAGAACGCAGTCCAATTTTACCTGAAAAAGGAGCACGGACTGATGTTTTTGCAATTTGAGCTTTGATTAATTGGCTTTGTGCTTGAGCTGATTTATGATCGGCTCTTGCGATATCATATTCTTCTTGGCTAATGGCTTCTTTTTGTAACAGCAATTTAGCTCTTCTTTCGTTTTCAGCAGCCAAACCTTCTTTGGTACTGGTTTGAGCCAATTGCGCTCTTAATTCAATATCATTTACTTTAAACAACAGTTGGCCTTTGCTTACATTACTTCCTTCTTGAAAATAAATCCCCTCAACAATCCCAGAAACTTCCGAACGAAGTTCTATTTGTTCATTGGCCTCAATAGAACCCGAAAGTGATAAGGTATTATCAAAAGTCTTAGGATGAACCACAATTCCTGTTACCGTCATTGGTTTATCTTTTCCTTCTTTGTCTTTTGAACCACTGTTTTTGGCATTATTGGAAGTAATTCTATAGGCGATAAATCCACCAAAGCCTATTATCAATAAGGCATAAACAATATTTTTAATTTTCATATTTAAGAGTGTAAAAGAAATTTGATAAATCCTTTTGATAAGGAAAACACAAATTTAGGTTTTAGAATTGTGAAAAGTAGAACTGTTAATTTTTATTTAACGTTTGTACATACAAATATTAATATTTAGCTAAAAAAATTATAGTGATTAGTAATTAGCCGTTAGCTTAGATCCCGATTTAAAACTGAAATACTAATTAATTTTCACTAATTACTAATCAATGTCGTTTAATTAAAGCCTGCCAGATTTTTTTAATCCCGAAGGGATGCTACGATTATAGAAAAGCAGAAATAAAATGCTCTAAAACCCCAAAGGGGTGACATTTTCAATACTAAACGCCAAATATAATTTCATCCCTTCGGGATTTTTGTTGGTATTTACATTAATCTATAATCTTTTCATCCCTTCGGGATTAAATCCCGCTTGCTTATGAGACTTCAACTATTTCAAAAACTGTTATTAACTGCTTAAGGAAACGACATTGAATTACTAACAGCTATTCACTAACTACAAAAAAAAAAAACTAACTAATATAATTCCAAATATTTTTCTTTTTGGTCAATTCTATAAAAACAGCTTTAAGGATAGCGTTTTCAGGTTTTTGCAAAGGCGCATCCTCTTTTAAAATTTTTATGGCATAATTTCGTGCCAAAAGTAAAATATCCCTGTCTCGGACAATATCGGCAATTTGAAGGTTGAGGACTCCACTTTGTTGGGTTCCCATCAAATCTCCCGGACCACGAAGCTTCAAATCGACTTCGGCAATTTCGAAACCGTCATTGGTACTTACCATCGTTTCCATCCGGGTTTTACTGTCGCTTGATAATTTGAAGGAAGTCATCAAGATGCAATAACTTTGATCGGCACCACGTCCCACACGACCTCGCAACTGATGCAGTTGTGACAATCCAAAACGCTCTGCACTTTCGATAATCATCACACTCGCATTGGGTACGTTTACACCAACTTCAATAACGGTTGTCGCCACCATAATATTTGTTTTTCCTTCGGAGAAACGTTTCATTTCGGCATCTTTTTCGATGGGTTTCATTTTTCCGTGAAGAATCGAAATGGAGTAGTTGGGTAGCGGGAAATCACGGGAAATACTCTCGTAACCGTCCATTAAATCCTTGAAATCCATTTTTTCCGATTCTTGAATTAAAGGATACACGATGTAGATTTGGCGACCCAAAGCGATTTCATCCCGAATGAATTTCCAAACTTTCAATCGATTGGAATCAAAACGATGTACGGTCTGAATGGGTTTTCTTCCCGGTGGCAGTTCATCAATAACTGAAATGTCCAGATCTCCATACAAACTCATCGCCAAAGTTCTTGGAATAGGAGTGGCCGTCATTACCAAAATATGAGGCGGAATTGTATTTTTCTTCCACAATTTGGAGCGTTGTTCTACGCCAAAACGGTGTTGCTCGTCAATAACTGCCAATCCTAAATTTTGGAATTTTACTTTGTCTTCCAATAAAGCGTGAGTACCGATGAGTATTTGCAAAGTACCATTTTCCAGTTCTTCGTGTAAGATTCTTCGAGCTGCAATTTTGGTCGAACCCGTGAGTATTTTTATGTTTATATTTAAGGAAGCTGCCAATTCAGACAATCCAATAAAATGCTGATTGGCCAAAATCTCTGTTGGCGCCATTAAACAGGCTTGAAAACCGTTATCCAATGCCAAAAGCATACTCATAAAAGCCACAATGGTTTTTCCGGATCCCACATCACCTTGTAGTAATCGGTTCATTTGGGCGTTGCTTCCCATATCGGTTCTTATTTCCTTGATTACTCTTTTTTGGGCATTCGTCAACTCAAATGGCAAGTGGTTTTTATAAAAATCATTGAAAAAGTCTCCCACTGTCGTGAAAGGGTGCCCTTTTATTTTATGTTTCTGAATCAAATTCTTAGTGATCAATTGCAACTGAATGAAGAACAATTCTTCAAATTTTAGTCGGAATTGGGCTTTCGCCAAAATTTCAGCATTTTTGGGAAAATGAATGTTGAATAAAGCGGCATTTTTGGGAATCAGCTTGAGTTCAGTTGTTAGATAAGCAGGCAAGGTTTCACTATACAAAGCTTGCGTTTCCAGAAACAATTGCTGCATCATTTTGTTCACCACCCGATTCGTTATCCCGCGATTAGTCAAGGTTTCAGTCGAAGGATAAACCGGCTGCATCGCCGAACGTAGGCTTTTTTCATGTTCGCTCAACAACTCGATTTCGGGATGTGCCATACTGTATTGGCTGCCATATTGAGTACATTTTCCAAAAATAACACAGACTTCATTGAGTTTTAAACTTTCTTTAATCCATTTATGTCCTTGAAACCAGTTGAGATCCATTTGTCCCGTATCATCTACAAATGTAGCGACCAATCGTTTTTGGTTGCGTCCAAATTCAACTGTTTTTATATTGATGATTTTACCAATAATCTGCACTTCGGCAACATTATTTTGCAACTCATTAATCTTGTAATACCGAGTGCGGTCTATATAACGATTCGGAAAAAAATTGACTAAATCTCCATATTTAAAAATCCCCAATTCCTTACGCAACAACGCGCCCCGATTGGGACCAACGCCTTTGAGGTATTCTATGGGAGTTTCTAGGAGGTTATTCATTTAGTGATTTTAGATTTTAGATTGCTGATTTTAGATTTTTAGAAGTTGGTTTCTAGAATCTATTCTCTTTGTTCTATTTTCTTTATTCTTTTATAAAAAGCGAAGATAGTTTTTTGTTTGGAAATTTGGAAATGGGATTGTTTAGGAAATTCTTATAATTCAGAATACCTTTGAAATCAAAAAAAACATAAAATGGTTATTGATAAAATTGAAAATTACAGATTATACAGCAAACTTACCAAAAGATTGGCTAAAGGATTTGAATTTATTACCAATACAGATTTGGGCATAATAGGGCCTGGGAAATATCAAATCGACAATAACGATATTTTTGCAATCGTTCAAGAATATGATACTAAGGAAGAGAAAGATTGTGTTCTAGAAGGACACCATAAGTATATCGATATTCAATATGTTATTCAAGGTGTCGAACTTATCGGATTTACTCCATTGACAAATCATGTTGCTGTTGAAGAAAACTTAGAAAAAGATTATACTTTCTATGAAGGAGATACTTCATTAATTAGAGTTGAAGAAGGAATGTTTACTCTGTTTTTTCCGGAGGATCTTCATAGACCTGGTGTAAAAGCGGATCAAATTTCGAAAGTAAAAAAAGTGGTTGTAAAGGTAAAAATTTAACAATCTCCTTATTTATTGCTAATAAACACAATACTTTTGCAGTACTAAAAAAATAAAAAATGACAACTCATCTCGCACTCCTTCGTGGCATCAATGTTTCTGGTCACAATATGATAAAAATGGACGCTTTGAAAACGACTTTAGAAGCCATTGGTTTTCAAAATGTGCAAACCTATATACAATCCGGAAATGTTTTTGTGGATACTGACGAGGAAAATTCAGCAAAAGTAGGATTTCAAATCAAGCAAGAAATTTTCAAGGTTTTTGGGCACGAGGTACCTATCGTCGTTATCGGAAAAACGGATTTAGAAAACTGTTTAAAAAACAATACTTTTTTGAAAGAAAAGGAAGTTGACACCAAAAAATTATATGTAGCATTTATTTCTATGGCTCTACGAAGCGACAGTATCAACGATTTGAAAATTAGCCAATTCAAACCAGACGAAGCCAGCATTGACGAAAGCAGAATCTACATTAAATACGCTGTGGGAGCTGGAAAAACAAGGTTTGACCAAAAATACATCGAGAAAAAACTAAATGTAACGGCAACAATTCGAAATTGGAATACTGTGACTCAGTTGTTGAAAATGTATGAGGAGCGTTTATAATTTAAAATAGATTAATTCTTCCATAACTTAATCTCTCAACCATTTTTGCATTATAGGAAATGCCTTTTTGCCTTCAACTGCAGCTCGATTTTTACTCAAAGTAAGTCCTGCCCATTCCAGAAAAGGCAACCCGATGTAGTTTCCGCTTTTAAAATTAGAAATAAACCAATCCGAGTTATTTTTATATCCATTGGGATGAAAAACAAATTCCAGAGGTAATTCCAAATGACAAATGGCGGCATACGACCATAAAATGGCGCCAATTTCATCTCCCTGAGTAGGCCAATCTTTCGGCATGGCTGCTGTTTCAACCAATTTCCTTTCGGATGCAGTGGTAACGGCTAAATGTCCTACTTCATGCAAAATATCTCCAGGATATAATAATTTCTCAAAATCAATATAAATACAATTAGATCCCAAACATAAGCCTGGCAAAAAAGTAGTTGTATCTAATTCTTTTTCGACAATATCAATCCCAATCTCGTTTAAAAAAAATAAAACTTTTTCTAATGCTGTACTGTGTTTTTTGGCTACCATAACTTAAATTTTATTTTCGCGGGAGTTCAGTGGATTCAATTAAATAGAGCTTTCTTTTTGAATGGTTTTATGTAATTTTATTTCGGAAGTAAACTTACAAATTAAGTTCGATTTGTTGGTCAAACCTTTGTAACTTTGATAACTTAAGCGTCAAATTTAATTTAATGAAATACCTTTTCCTATTTCTCTCCACCTTTGCATTCGCGCAACAAACCAAATCGGTTGATTTTAAAACCGTTAAAGGGCATATTACCATTAATACAAATACCAAAAGCATTACTGGTGTTGTTACCTATTCCTTTGAAGTGCTGAAACCCGTTGACACCATCAAAATTGATGCACAAAATATGACGTTTTCTGAAGTGGCGCTGAATCAAAAAAAAATATCATTTAAAACCAATGGAAAAGAATTACTTTTAATTTATCCGTTCCAAAAAGGCAAAAATTTCATACAGTTTACATACGAGGCCAAACCCAAACAAACCCTATACTTTGTGGGTTCGGAGGTTACAGATAATTTGCAGATCTGGACACAAGGACAAGGAAAATACACTAGCCATTGGTTTCCTAGTTTTGATGATGTCAATGAGAAAGTGATTTTTAATATGGAGGTTACTTTTGATTCTAAATATCAAGTGTTATCCAATGGCATTTTAAAAAACAAAATCGAAGATAAAGATATGACACATTGGACTTATCAAATGAAAAAGCCAATGAGTTCATATTTACTGATGGTTGCCATTGGAAAATTTGAAAAAAGTACGCTGAAAGCAAAATCAGGAACTCCATTACAAATGTACATCGCCCCGAAAGATACTGCCAAACATGAGCCAACCTATCGCTATTCTAAACAAATCTTTGATTATCTGGAAAAGGAAATAGGAGTGAAGTACCCTTGGAAAATCTACAGACAAGTTCCTGTCTCTGAGTTTCTCTATGCCGGAATGGAAAACACAAGCTCCACTATATTTACAACCCGCTATGTCGTTGATACCATTGGTTTTGAAGACCGAAGTTATACCAATGTCAATGCTCACGAACTGGCACACCAATGGTTTGGGGATTTAATTACTGCCCAAAGCGGAAAAGACCATTGGCTACAGGAAGGTTTTGCTACTTATTATGCTTTGCTGGCCGAAAAAGAAATCTATGGCGACGATTATTTTTATTCTAAATTATACGAGTCATCACTGCAACTCAAACAAGCGGCCAAAACCGATACGATTCCGGTGCTGAGTGCCAAAGCAAGTTCTTTATCCTTTTATCAAAAAGGCGCTTGGGCATTACATGTTTTACGAGAAGGAATAGGGGAGAAAGCCTTTAAAAAAGCCGTGAAAAATTACCTCCAGAAATACGCCTATCAAACCGTTACTACCCAAAATTTCTTTGACGAAATCAAAAAAGTGTCCAATTATGATCTGCAAAATTTCAGCAAAGTATGGCTTGAAACAGCTGGATTTAATAGTGAGATAGCCAATGCTTTATTATCCAAAAACAATACAATGAAGGTTCAACTGGAAGTAGCAAAACTAAGAAACAAACCACTTGCCGAGAAATATCCTTTTTTCGAAAAAACACTACAATCCGGTGTTTACTTTACTGCAAAATCATCTATTGTAGGTCAACTCATGAAAGAGAAATTTGAAGACAAAAAAGAGCTGTTACGATTGGCTTTGCAAACCCAAAATCTACAAGTTCGCCAAGCGGTGGCCAGCACGCTCCAAAAAATACCTGAAGAGTTCAGAACCGAATATGAAACATTACTCAACGACAAATCCTATCAAACACAAGAATCTGCACTCTATTATTTATGGAATAACTTTGAAAATAAAAGAGTCGATTATTTAGAAAAATCAAAAGATTGGATGGGTTTTAATGATTTCAATTTACGGATTCTGTGGTTGTCATTGGCTGTTTCAACACCCAAATATACCGCCAATAAAGAAACGTACCTACAAGAATTAATCAACTATTCATCTCCGAATTACGAAGCCACAACCCGACAAAATGCCTTAGAATACCTAATCAATTTCAACGTGATCAATGAGGCGATTTTAAAAAATTTAGTCAATGCCACTACACATCATATGTGGCAATTTTCTAAATTTGGAAGGGATAATATTCGTATTTTATTAAAAAACCCTGAAATCAGAATCACTTTCCAAACCATATTACCCAGTTTAAACGAAAAAGAACAATTTCAATTGGATCGATTGTTGAAGGAATGAAGATTTAAGATTTCTGATTAACGATTTAAGAATTCAGATGTCAGAAAATCAAATAAATTCAATTCAATCAAAAATCGTTAATCAAAAATCAAAAATCATGCGGGCATTAGTCATATCTGGTGGAGGAAGTAAGGGTGCATTTGCAGGTGGTGTCGCCCAATATTTATTGCAAAATAAAGGATATACCTATGATTTGTTTATTGGAACTTCAACAGGGAGTTTACTAATTTCACACTTGGCTTTAGGAAATATCGACAAGCTCCATTCTATCTACACCAATGTTAATATGAATCAGATATTTGATATTAATCCGTTTATTATCAAAAGAAAAAAGGGAATAGAGTATGTAACCATTAATCATTTCAATGTAGTTCGACAATTTTTTAGGGGCAAAAGAACTTTTGGAGAAAGCAGAAAATTGCGTGATTTTATTAAAGCTAATCTTTCGGTTGCTGAATTCAAATACTTGCAATCATTGTCAACTGATGTGGTGGTAACCGTTACTAATATTTCTAAAAATGAAGCCGAATATAAGTCAATAAAAAACTGCACTTATGAGGAGTTTTGCGATTGGATTTGGATCTCGAGTAATTACGTCCCGTTTATGAGTATCGTCAAAAAAGAGGGCTGCGAATATGGAGATGGTGGATTTTCCAGTTTAATTCCTATCACAGAGGCGATAAACAGAGGAGCTACCGAAATTGACGTTATTATTCTAGAAACCGAAATCAGCATAACCAAAACAATCTTAGGGAAAAACCCCTTTTCATTGCTGATTGATCTATTTTTATTTACGTTAGATCAAGTAGGGAAACTGGATTTACTAAACGGAAAACTCGCCGCAAAGAATAAAAACGTAAAACTCAATTTATACTACACACCAACCAAACTTACCAACAACGCACTCATTTTTAATCAAAATAAAATGAAAAAATGGTGGCAACAAGGGTATGATTATGCGCAAAATAAAAGCGAAATCATGAGCCAAATTAGGTGATTTAGATGCTAAAAAAATGCTAAACACCCATGTTTTGTAATTTCCGACGGAGGAAAAGTCACATTAGCTACTCACTTGGTATGATTTATCCTTCGTCGAAATGACAAATAAAATTAGAACCTAAAAGACTTAGAAGCTAAGATTCTCAAAAACTTAGAGTCTTCAAAAAAAAACTATTACCACATCTGGCTTACTTCTTTTTTGATATATCCCAAAGCGGCATTACTTGGTGTTTGTTTTTCAAGTAATTCGTTCAAAAGCGCTTCTCTTAAACTATCGGCATTAATAACGGTATCCATGATTGCTCCTTTGCGAATCATCTGAATCGTAGCATTTTTAGCAGTTGTAATGATAGTCCAACACTCATCAGTCATGTAAATTTGTTGGGCTAAATTGTGTTCAAATTCTTGTTCGATTTGAGCAATTACAAAATTTGAATAATCATTTTTATCGTTAGAAATAGGCGGAATTCTAATCAATAAATTAGCAAGACTCATGCGTTCCAAAAACAAAGTCATACGCTCATAAGCCTGCAAACGTATTGGGAAAGCGTTTTTCTGAGCTTCTTTACTCAGTAAATAACGGCGTCTTCCTTCTTCGTTTTTGGTATGAATATTAAAAAAATTATAAGCAACCAGTCCAGTGATGATTGCAGGTACGGTATAACTCAGTAATTCCAGTATTTTTGATGTGTCCATTTTTGTTTTTATTTAAAAAAAGCAAAAATAATCTTTTTTACATCTAAATCAATGCCTAAATTATGACAATAATAAAAAGTGGATTGGTATTTTTGTGATCTCTCGCAAAGGCGCTAAGACGCGAAGAATGCAGTTTTAAACTTTGCGGCTCTGCGCCTTTGCGAGAAAAATGAAGCTCTACTCAATGACATTGCGCTGAACTCGACAAAAAACATTCCGAATCGAAATTAAATTATATGGAAACCTACATCATCGTATTACTTTGTTTAACCGCCTTTTTCGCAGGATTCATAGATGCCGTTGTAGGTGGTGGAGGACTCATACAAACGCCCATGGGACTCATACTGTTACCCAATCTACCGGTGTCTACCGTGATAGGATCTCTCAAAATTCCATCCTTTAGCGGAACCGCATTTGCAGCCTACCAATACATGAAAAAAGTCGATATCAATTGGAAAATCTTGAGTATTATGATGCTGCTGGCCTTTCCATCTGCCTTTTTGGGATCAACTTTATTGACCTACGTGAGCAATGATTTTATGAAACCCTTATTACTTGTAGTGCTATCATTATTAGCGATTTACACCTATGCCAAAAAGAATTTCGGACAGCACCAAGTCAAAGATATTTCGCCAAAAACCCAAATATTCAATGCCGTAGGAATCAGTTTTGTGGTGGGTTTTTACGACGGATTCATAGGTCCAGGCACCGGAAGCTTCTTCGTTGTGGCCTTCATCGCCATCATGGGATTTGACTTCTTGCACGCCTCCGCCAATGCCAAAATGGTCAATCTCGCCACCAATTTTGGTTCCATTTGTTTGTTTATGCTCAAAGGCAAAATCATTTGGGCAATCGCCTTACCCATGGCCGCCAGCAACGCAGTAGGAGGGTGGATTGGTGCGAAACTAGCCATCAATCGAGGAAACAAATTCATCCGAATCTTCTTTTTAGTCGTCGTGATCGGTACGCTGATTCGTTTTGGCTATGATGTGTTTTTTAAGTAACACTAGAATTATTTACTTCGTCAGTTTGCTAAAGCTCGTGTGCATTCCGTGCATGCAAAGAATAGCACGCAATACAAATCCACAATCTGAGTCTTTGTGAGGAACGAAGCAATCTCACTAACAAGAGCAAACCCCAATTGATTATTGGAACGGATATACTAATGAGATTGCTTCGTTCCTCGCAAAGACTTAACGGACGTTATTATCAGTTAAGATAAATAATTAGAAACGTAGCAAACTCAAAAAATGTAATCACTTTAGTACATCATTTATCGACGCAATTCACAGTTGTAAATTTATATTTCACTTTTTCAAAATCTATAGGGGTGTCTTTAGCAAAATAAGACCTTCCCAAGTAGGTTTCTATTTTTCCACTGCCTAAAATAAGTTCGTCTCCCTTTTTTAGCATTGCCATTGGATTTTTGAATATTTTTTTTTCATTCGCTCCCTGATAAAACGAGTAGTCCACAAATAATGTATCTCCTCGGAATTCTCCGTTGATTTTTCCAACCTTTTTCGGCATATCAAGAATTTTCATTACCATATCCCCGGTTACTTTTCCGTTTTTTAAAGCGTTGATTTTTAATTCAACAGTATCACTTTCATACAACGCTTTGTAGCACGATACGTTTATCGGCTCTTCAGACTGGGATTTGATAGCTCCAGGGTCTTTTGGGTTTTCATTTTTTTTACAGCTTTCGAGTACAATGCAAGTCAATAGCAAACAAAATAGGGCTAGATTTTTCATAGTAGTAAATATTTGGTGAATAAATGCGGTAATTTTCATTGCTAATTTACAAATAAATTGCTTCTATTGATAGATTAAGTATTTATATTTAGTTGGCAATTTTCTACATAAAACAGCCTTATTAAGAACCAATTAAAAAATCTACAACAAATAAAAATAAAGGCTACAACCATAAAAACTCGTAGCTTTTTTTTATATTTAAAATGTCTAGGGCAAAAAAAAAGAACTATTCTACTAAGAATCGTAAAAATAACGGTATGCCAAAAAATAAAACTGTAGAAACCGAAAATAGTGTTGCTGCCTTTTTAGCCACGATAAGCGATGCAAAAAGGTGTGAAGACTGTACGTTTATAATTGATTTACTAACCAGGCTGTCTGGTTTTGAACCCAAAATGTGGGGTAGCAGTATTGTAGGTTTTGGAATTTATAACTACAAATACGAAAGTGGCCATACTGGAAATGCTCCACTTGCGGGGATCGCATCAAGAAAAAACGCAATTACTATCTATCTGGCTTCAAATTTTGAGGAGAAAGAAGCTTTACTTTCTCAATTAGGAAAGCATAGATCCAGTAAAGCTTGTTTATACATTCAAAAATTGGAAGATATCGATATTGCAATATTGAGTCAGTTAGCAAAAAAATCTATTGAACAGATTAAGCAACTTTATCCTAGTTAATGTTTTGTAAGATCGCATCGCTGACTTTTTAATCCCAATACGTGATAGAAAAAGAAGTAAAGACTGTACGTCAGTAATTTATCTACTCAGAAAGAATGAATTACTGACTAAAAAAAGAGAAAAAATAGTATTAAAGATATTATTTTACTATCTTTAATCTTATTAACTATAATAATCAGTTGTAATCATAAAAAAGAAGAGTTCGAATCTGATAACTGTCAATTTAAACCTTCTGAAAACAACAAATAAAATTGAAAACAAACAAGATGTATTGCATTCAATTGTTTTTGAGGGCGCAAAAACAACAATAAAGAGTTTCATTTATTTTAATGTTTATATAAATCAAAAGCACGGTTTCTACTTGAATTTGGAGGAGATTATTTTGTGGGTACTATTGAAGATTTATCAGTAACAATCAAAATCGCACTTTATTTGTAGTCTATTATTATTCTAATGTCTTTATGTCACAAATGTGTCATTCCAAATAATTGAAAAAAATATAATTTCGATATTAAATCCCTATAAAATTGAAGATTCAAATCAAAATAGTGTTGCTTTTTCTAATTGTATTTCTTTTGCATTCCTGTGCTCTTAATTTTGCATTTTTTCGCCCGCAAAAATTATCAAAAGGAAAAATTCTAAGCTATGCTATTGGAATTGATACCACATTTGTAAAAATTGACCCAGTAACCCTACAGCCCACTTTTTTTAAAAAAAATAAGGATACCATTGATTCAGATTATTCAATTGAAAGTGTCATTTTTACAAGTTCCAGTGGGAACAAACTAAATGGTTGGATGCTCAAACCAAAAAACCAAAAAATAATTGGAACTTTATTGCATTTTCACGGTAGTGGAGGCAATTTATTCTACCATAATAGGGCAATATCGCCACTTACAAAATATGGTTTTCAAATTTTTACTTTTGATTATAGCGGTTTTGGTTATTCTGAAGGCAAGCCAACAAGAACGACTGTACTGAAAGATGCTTTTTCATCATTTGACTATTTACAATCGAGGGAAGATGTTAAAAATACTATACTACTATTATATGGACAATCATATGGTGCTCATTTGGCAACAATTGTTGGCGTTAAACAACAATCTAAAATTAGTGGAATGATATTAGAAGCAGGGTTTACTTCTCATACCGATGAGGCAGTATATAAAGTTCCGGTATTTGGAAATGTTGTCAAGCGTGGTGTTTGCACAAAAAAGGAAATAAAAAAATTCGGAAAACCTCTATTAATAATTCATAGTAAAGAAGATGAATTGGTTCCGCTATATATGGGTAAAAAAATATATGAAAATGCAAATGAACCAAAAGAATTTTATGAAGTAGATAAACCGCATCTAAAGGCATTACTCTATTATTCAAAAGAAATTTCGGGTAAAATTAAACGAATGTGCAAAATAGAATAATCTTGTGTAAATTGATTAGTTGTCTGGGTTTGCAGGATTTTGCGTGAGGGATAGAAATAAGCTACCGAAGTAGCATGGATAGCCCGACCGAAAACTGCTAACTGAAAACTGCCTTCTGAAAAGGCTCGTTTATTCATTCTTAAATTCTTATTTTTGCATCAAACAGAAATATTTCCATGCATAAATATATAGACCAACTTAACGAAGCACAACGCGAACCAGTACTACAAAAAGACGGCCCCATGATTATTATTGCGGGTGCGGGATCTGGGAAGACTCGTGTGCTTACCATCAGAATTGCTTATTTGATGCACCAAGGTGTTGATGCATTCAATATTTTGTCGCTGACTTTTACCAATAAGGCGGCGCGGGAGATGAAGAATCGTATTTCGGATATTGTGGGCGCCAGTGAAGCTAAGAATCTGTGGATGGGGACTTTTCACTCTGTTTTTGCTCGAATTTTACGTTCAGAAGCAGAACATTTGGGCTATCCTTCAAATTTTACGATTTATGATTCACAGGATTCCTTGCGTGCCATTTCGGGAATTATCAAGGAATTGCAATTGGATCGTGATGTGTACAAACCGAAACAGGTTTTGAGTAGGATTTCGAATTTTAAGAACAGTCTGATTACCGTAAAAGCGTATTTTAATGATCCAGATTTGCAGGAAGCCGATGCGATGAGCAAGAAACCTCGAATGGGCGAAATTTACCAGCATTATGTGGATCGTTGTTTTAAAGCTGGGGCCATGGATTTTGACGATTTATTGTTGAAAACCAACGAATTATTGACCCGTTTTCCAGAGGTTTTGGCTAAATACCAGAATCGTTTTCGCTACATCTTGGTAGATGAGTACCAGGATACGAACCATTCGCAGTATTTGATTGTTAGGGCTTTGTCTGATAAATTTCAGAATATCTGTGTGGTTGGAGATGATGCGCAAAGTATTTATGCGTTTCGTGGAGCTAATATCAATAATATCTTGAATTTCCAGAAAGATTATGAGGGTGTAAAAACCTTTAGATTGGAACAAAATTACCGTTCGACCAAAAATATTGTGGAAGCGGCCAATACCATCATTGACAAAAACAAAGTAAAACTAGATAAGATTGTTTGGACGGCCAATGATTTTGGTCCCAAAATAAAAATACACCGCAGCATTACGGATAATGAAGAGGGACGTTTTGTGGCCAGTACGATTTGGGAACAAAAAATGACGAATCAGTTGCATAATGGTGCTTTTGCCATTTTGTACCGTACCAATGCACAATCCCGTGCGATGGAGGATGCGCTTAGAAAAAGAGATATTCCGTATCGAATTTATGGTGGATTGTCTTTTTACCAAAGAAAAGAGGTAAAAGACGTGTTGTGTTACTTGCGATTGGTTATTAATCCAAAAGATGAGGAGGCTTTGGTGCGTGTGATCAATTACCCAGCGCGCGGAATTGGGAATACGACTATCGAAAAGCTAACCATTGCGGCCAATCATTACAAGCGTTCGATTTTTGAAGTTATGCAAAACATTGAGCGAATTGACTTGAAACTCAATGCAGGAACCAAGCAAAAGCTGCTTGATTTTGTGACTATGATTCAGAGTTTTCAGGTGATTAATGAGAATCAAGATGCTTTTTATCTAACGGATCATGTGGCCAAAAAAACGGGTTTGGTTCAAGAATTAAAGAAAGATGCTACTCCTGAGGGAATGGCTAAAATTCAGAATATAGAAGAGTTACTAAATGGTATCAAGGATTTTACCGAAGGGCAGAAAGAAGTGGATGGAGCTCGCGGTGCGTTATCCGAATTTATGGAAGATGTGGCACTGGCTACGGATTTGGACAAAGATACCAGTGATGAAGACCGTGTGGCTTTGATGACGATTCACTTGGCGAAAGGACTTGAGTTTCCGCACGTATTTGTGGTGGGAATGGAGGAAGATTTGTTTCCAAGTGCCATGAGTATGAGTACCCGAAGCGAGTTAGAGGAAGAACGTCGATTATTTTACGTAGCTTTAACACGCGCAGAGCATCAGGCGTATTTGACGTATGCGCAATCGCGTTACCGTTGGGGAAAATTGACAGACAGTGAACCTTCTCGTTTTATTGAAGAAATAGACAGTCAGTATCTAGAATACCTTACACCGCCCGAAAGTAACTACCGTTACAAGCCTGCGAATGACGGAGATGTTTTTGGGGATATCGATAAATCCAGATTGCGATTGGCTAAACCAATAGGAGGGACGCCACCTGCTTCGACAAGCTCTGCCTCCGAGAAAGGGGGAGTGAATCCCGATATAAATTTAAGAAAACTGAAACCAGTTTCCAGTGGTGCTTCAATAGGAAGTGCTAATTTGTTTGACAATAAACTAGTTGCAGGAAATGTGGTTATGCACGAACGCTTTGGAAAAGGACAAGTCGTTAATCTAGAAGGTGTTGGTGCTGATAAAAAAGCGGAAATTAAATTTGAAATAGGCGGTATTAAAAAATTACTATTGCGTTTTGCTAAATTGGATGTTATAGGGTAGTGGTCAGTGTTCAGTTTTTCAGTGTTCAGTCGCAGTTTGCAGTCACAGTTTTCAGTGATCAATATCTAGCCACGGTTGGACTAAACTCAAAAATCTAATTTCTAAAATCTAAAATCTAAAATCTAAAATCTGAACTCTAAAATTACTCTTATGGCTTACAATGAAATTTTATCTTTGCGAGTTGAAAAACAACTGCTTCAACAAAATATTAATTTTGTTGCCAAGAAGATGTTTGGAGGCATTGCCTTTATGATTAATGATAAAATGTGCATTGGAATTGTAAAGAACGAGTTGATGCTTCATGTTTTAGATGAGGAGTATGAATGGCTATTAGAAGAAAACCATGTACGACCGATGAATTTTACGGGGAAAATAATGAAAGGGTTTCTTTTTATAGAAGAAGAAGCCTTGCAGGGAGAAGAAAAATTATTGCACTGGATAAAATTCGGACTTGATTTTGCCGAAAAAGGAATAGTAAAAAGCAAGAAAAAGAAATAGCTAATTCAATGGTAATTTCAATCCAAAATCTAAAATCGTTAATCTAAAATCTAAAATCATCAATCTCATGGCTCAAATAATAAAAATATATCCCGATAAACCGAGCGAAGCCGCTATTGCAAAAGTGGTAAAAGTGCTTAAAGACGGCGGTTTGGTCATTTATCCAACGGACACTGTTTATGGATTGGGTTGTGATATTACCAATTCTCGTGCTCTTGAAAAAATCGCAAAAATAAAAGGAGTAAAGTTAGAGAAAGCTAATTTTTCTTTCATTTGCCATGATTTGAGTAATTTATCGGATTATGTGAAGCAAATAGACACTTCGACCTTTAAATTACTTAAAAGAGCGTTGCCTGGCCCTTACACTTTCATTCTTCCGGGTAATAATAATTTGCCTAAAGAGTTCAAAAAGAAAACGACTGTTGGTATTCGTGTACCGGATAATTCAATTGCTTTAGAGATAGTGCGTCAATTAGGAAATCCGATTGTTTCAACTTCTATTCACGATGAAGATGAAGTGATAGAATACACCACTGATCCTGAATTGATTTTCGAGAAATGGCAGAATCTTGTAGATTTGGTTATTGATGGGGGTTATGGAGACAATATGGGCTCAACTATCATTGACTTATCTGGAGACGAACCTATAGTCGTTAGGGAAGGAAAGGGAAGTTTGGATATATTGTAAAGGATACTATTTTTACAAAATTAGAATTAATAAAACAGCATCTGTACAAATATGTTTAATAGGTATTGGCGATGTTTATTTTCAGTTGTTAGATAGTATTTTAACTAGCCTTTTTCTAAAAATGCAGATATAAAAAAAACGCCTCGAAATTCATCGAGGCGTTTCTTTATTATAAATGGAAGAATATTATTTCCCAGCCGGTTCAGTAGTTGCGCCTGGTTGTTTTTTCATTTCTTTTTCAACCATATCATAGAACTGATCAATTTTTGGCATTACATAGATACGAGTTCTTCTGTTTTTAGATTTATTCTCAGCAGAATCATTTGGAACCAAAGGAACGTAAGAGCTTCTACCAGCAGCGATTAATTGCTCTGGTTTTACCCCTAAATCATTAGATAAAATGCGGATAATAGCAGTAGAGCGTTTTACACTCAAATCCCAGTTATCAATTAAACAAGCATTTCCTTTTAATACGTCAGTATCAGTGTGACCTTCAATCATACATTCAAAATCCGGTTTGTCGTTTACTACTTTCGCAACTTTAGCCAAAACTCCTTTTGCCTTGTCACTTACTTCATAACTACCGCTTTTGAATAACATTTTATCAGAGATAGAGATAAATACAACTCCTTTATCTACATTGATTTCGATGTCTTTATCATCCAATCCAACAACCGATTTTAAACTAGTAACAACAGCAAGTGTAACACTATCCTTTTTAGTCAAGGCATCTTGCATTCTGCTAATTTTTAAATCTTTCTCTTTGATAGATTCGAGAGCTTTTTCAATGTTTTCCGCTCCTTTAGTCGACAAAACAGTCATGTCTTTAGAAGTACTTATCAAGTGTTGATTGGTTTCTTTTAAACCATCTACAGTTGCTTTAAGACCAGCTCTTTCTTCTAAGCAAGAATTCAGTTTCACGGTACAAGTATTTAACAAATCCTGTGTTTCCTTATTTTTAGCTTCCAAAGCCGCGTATTCCTTTTTAGATACACAAGAAGTTAGAAGTGCTAAAGCGGATAGAGTAATCATTATTTTTTTCATAGAATGCAAAATTTAATTAAACGTGTGAATTACAAAGTTAGTTTTTAAATGTTAATTTTAAATGTAAATTATTGTTAAATAAAGTCAGCAAAAACTGTGCCGTTTTTAACATAGTAACCATAAACGATGCTTTTCATTTTAAAGTATATCTTAACTTGATTATTTTCTCTTTTTTTATAATTTGTTAAAAACAACCTATAAAAAGAAAAATGTGCCCTAATAATAGCCCAACAATGAACAAATCGACCTTCTAAGGTGAATTTTACCCCAGCAATACCATCTAGTAATAATCTAATTAACAACACTTTAAGCAAAGCGTCTTGTGGCAAATTTTTGGTTAACATTAACAACGAATTTCTAAAATTGAGATAAGTTTTTTGAGGATTAGCTTGTTGCAAAGTAGCGCCTCCCACATGGTAAACCGTTGATTCTGAATTGTATTTTATAATATGCCCTTTGTTCATAGCGCGCCAGCATAAATCGATTTCTTCCTGATGTGCAAAAAAGTCTTCATCAAAACCTTTTAAGGCTGTATAAACGGTACTTCTAATAAAAAAGCAAGCCCCAGAAGCCCAAAAGATTTCAGTTTTATCGTTGTATTGACCGTTATCTTTTTCTAAAGTGTCAAAAATACGTCCACGACAAAATGGATACCCAAATTGATCAATGAATCCACCAGCGGCACCAGCATATTCAAAATAGTCTTTTCGTTTATAATCTAATATTTTAGGTTGGATTATGGCTGTTTTAGGTTCTGTTTCAAAGGTTTCTAATATTGGTTTCAACCAGTTTTCGGTTACTTCGATATCCGAATTTACCAAAGCATAAATCTCGGCATCGATATGCTGCAAGGCGTCATTATAGCCGCCTGCAAAACCTTGATTGGTTTTGTTTTGTACAATTTTGACTGTAGGGAAATTATTTTTTACAAATGCTACTGATGCATCTGTAGAGGCATTATCTGCAACATATACAGTTGCTTCGGGTGAAAATTGAATTACGGAAGGCAAAAACTGTTCTAATAGTTTTACTCCATTCCAATTTAGTATAACGACGGCTATTTTCATTTTAGATTTTAGATTTTAGATTTTAGATTCAAACAATATGAGAAATCTAAGACTCTAATTTATTATAATTCGGCAAGTTTTCTAGGAAAGTGTATTTTTCATTTTCAAAATCCATTAGGCAAAAATAATGATTTAGTCCATTGGTTACCATCAAAAATTCGGCTTCCAACGTCATATTATATCTGGCAATTTGATCGAATGTGGCTTGGGCAATTTTAACTTCGGGTGCTTTACATTCAATTAATATAAAAATAGTCCCATCAGAATTGAAAACCACAATATCATACCGTTTCCTTAAACCGTTGACTTTTAAAACTTTTTCGACATTAATTAAGGATTTCGGGTATTTTTTTTCTTCAATTAAATAACTAACCACATGCTGACGAACCCATTCTTCGGGCGTGAGAATGATAAATTTTTTCCTGATAGCATCAAAAATAGATACTTTATTTTCGCTATTTTTGAATCGAAAAGAATAAGAAGGAAAATTGAGTTTTTGCATAAAGCAAAAGTAAGACTTTTTGAATAGAGAAAAAAGAACATAGAATATAGATAATAGACGGATAGATGATAGACAAAGAGAAAAAAGAGAACAGAAAAAAGAAAATAGAGAATAGATGTTTTGGAAATCAAAAATCAAAAATCGTTAATATAAAATCATAAATCTCTATGGACGAAGTTGTAAAGATTGTGAATGATATAAAGGCTGGAAACATCAAACCCATTTATTTTTTGATGGGAGAAGAACCGTATTATATTGACAAATTATCAGAATATATAGAAAAAAACATTTTGTCGGAAGAAGAGAAAGGGTTCAATCAAACCGTTTTATACGGTAGAGATGTTTCTATAGAAGATGTGGTTTCAACAGCCAAACGTTATCCGATGATGGCCGAGCGTCAGGTGGTTATTGTCAAAGAAGCTCAGGATTTATCGAGAACCATTGACAAAATCGAAAGCTATGTCGAGCATCCGATGCCATCAACGGTTTTGGTCTTTTGCTATAAATACAAAACTTTAGACAAAAGAAAAAAAGTAACCAAGCTTTTGGCTAAAAATGGAGTGGTTTATGAAAGCAAAAAACTCTATGAAAACCAAGTAGGGGATTGGATTAAACGGGTATTGGCTGGTAAAAAATATGCCATAGAACCCAAAGCTTCGGCTATGTTAGTCGAGTTTTTAGGAACCGATTTGAGTAAAATCAATAATGAACTTGAAAAACTCCAAATCATTTTGCCAGCAGGAAGCACCATTTCCGCCAAAGATATTGAGGAAAACATAGGGTTTAGTAAAGATTATAATGTATTCGAATTGCGAAAAGCCATTGGCGAACGCAACCAACTGAAAGCCTATAAAATTGCCGATAATTTTGCCCAAAACCCAAAAGACAATCCACTAGTAATGACTACGGGTTTGGTTTTTGGCTTTTTCATTCAATTATTAAAATACCACGGATTGAAAGACAAAAATCCAAAAAACGTAGCTTCGGTTTTAGGAGTGAATCCTTTTTTTCTAAAAGATTATGATGTGGCTATAAAGAATTATCCCATGAAAAAAGTGAGTCAAATTATAGCTTCTTTAAGAGACACCGATGTTAAGAGTAAAGGAGTTGGTGCCAATAGCTTATCACAAGCCGATTTATTACGAGAAATGCTGTATAAAATTTTTAATTAAAGGGTAAGTAAATGTTTCAAAATAAACCCTGCAATTTCTCTCGTTCTTTCGCCCTTTTTCTTCGTTAAAAAAACTTTGAATAGCTGGGCTATTCAAAGTTTTTTTGCCTTGAAAAAGAACAAAATAACTTCGTCAAATTTTGCATGCTTTATTTCAAAACCTTTACTAAAAATGCCGATATTTGCAGATTGTAAAAAACAAATACCACAATTATGGCAATGAATAAAAATACTGTTTTGGGATGGGCTACCCTAATTATGACACTAATGGGTATATTACTGATATTATTAGGTGCTTTTAGATATGACGACGTAGCGGGCTGGGGATTTGCAGCTGTAGGAATAGGTTTTTTGGCGAATGCATGGGTATTCAATGCGCTGAAGGGGAGAGTTTAAATTGGTATTCAACATTAAACTTGATAACAAAAACAAGATAAATAAAACAATAAACATATAAAAAATGGCAGACGATAAAAAAGTAATATTCTCAATGTCAAAATTGAGCAAGACGTACCAAGGAGCAGATAAACCAGTACTTAAAAACATATATTTAAGTTTCTTTTACGGAGCTAAAATTGGTATTTTGGGTTTAAACGGTTCTGGGAAATCATCATTATTGAAGATTATTGCAGGAGTTGACAAAAACTATCAAGGAGATGTGGTTTTTGCACCGGGTTATACCGTTGGTTATTTAGAACAAGATCCACAGTTGGATGATAGTAAAACCGTTATCGAAATTGTAAGAGAAGGGGTTGCAGAAACGATGGCTATTTTGGAGGAGTTCAACAAAATCAACGATTTATTTGGTCTTCCAGAAAACTATGAAGATGCCGATAAAATGGACAAGTTAATGGATCGCCAAGCGCTTTTACAAGACAAAATTGATGCCTTGGGTGCTTGGGAAATCGACACCAAACTAGAAATAGCCATGGATGCCTTGCGCACACCAGAAGGCGATACGCCAATTAAGAATTTATCCGGTGGAGAACGCCGTCGTGTAGCTTTATGCCGTTTGTTATTGCAACAACCGGACGTTTTGCTTCTGGATGAGCCTACGAATCACTTGGATGCAGAAAGTGTTCTTTGGTTAGAGCAACATTTGGCGCAATATGCCGGAACTGTAATTGCAGTAACGCACGATAGGTATTTCTTGGATAATGTTGCAGGTTGGATTCTAGAATTGGATAGAGGAGAAGGTATTCCTTGGAAAGGAAACTATTCTTCTTGGTTAGACCAAAAATCAAGCCGTATGGCACTGGAAGAAAAAGTAGCTTCAAAACGCAGAAAAACACTAGAACGTGAGTTGGACTGGGTTCGTCAAGGGGCGAAAGGTCGTCAAACCAAACAAAAAGCGCGTTTGCAAAACTATGATAAGCTCTTGAATGAAGACCAAAAACAATTGGACGAAAATCTAGAGATTTATATTCCAAATGGTCCACGTTTGGGAACCAATGTTATCGAAGCTAAAAATGTAGCCAAAGCTTTTGGGGACAAATTATTATATGACAACTTGAATTTTACTTTACCACAAGCTGGTATTGTTGGTATTATTGGGCCAAACGGTGCTGGTAAATCAACTATTTTCAGAATGATTATGGGTGAAGAAACACCGGATAGCGGAGATTTTTTAATTGGAGATACGGTAAAAATCGCCTATGTAGATCAAGCGCATTCAAATATTGACCCTAACAAATCCATTTGGGAAAATTTTGCCGATGGTCAGGAAATGATTATGATGGGAGGGAAACAAGTGAACTCTAGAGCGTACTTGTCGCGTTTTAATTTTGGTGGTGGAGAGCAAAACAAGAAAGTATCGATGCTTTCGGGTGGAGAAAGAAACCGTTTGCACCTTGCCATGACTCTTAAAGAAGAAGGAAACGTGCTTTTATTGGATGAGCCAACGAATGATTTGGACGTAAATACGCTTCGAGCCCTCGAAGAAGGTTTAGAGAATTTTGCGGGTTGTGCCGTAGTGATTTCACACGACAGATGGTTCTTAGACAGAATCTGTACGCACATTCTAGCTTTTGAAGGCGATTCGGAAGTATATTGTTTTGAAGGTGGTTTCTCTGAATATGAAGAGAACAAGAAAAAACGTTTGGGTGGTGATTTAACGCCAAAACGTTTGAAATACAGAAAATTGATTAGAAGCTAAAAAAGTGATTTTAGATTTATGAAGTAGAAGCTGTACGCAAATAAGTTCATCCTAAAAATCCACGAATTCTTAATTGAGTTCGTGGATTTTTTATTTAGCGATTACAAAAACTTAGCTTTTGATTCTAGTGTTGGTAGCATGCAACTCTCTTTTTTGCCATACCATTTGTACCTGTTTCTAGCAATGTAATCGTAAAGCTGATTCCTAATTCCTGTTGGGATGATTTTAAAGATTAATCCCATCGAACATAATCCGCCCAAACTTTTTGCGATTTGCAATGCAGCGTCCGATTTGTAATAGTAAGACACACCTGGCTCATATAAAACTATACTGTCTGTATTTTTAGAATCAATCCCAATATATTCAAGGATTTCTTTCCCCAATTCCGACTGTAAAGCCACAAACCTAAATACATCATCTTTGTCGTGTTTAATGACGAATTGCACCGCTGAATTACAGAGGTTGCAAACACCATCAAAGAGGATTATTTTTTTATTAGGCGGTAAGTTTTGCATTGGCAGTTTAAATATTACTTGGTTTTTTAGATACGTTCTAAAGTATTATTTCCTTTTTATTTTATCCTCCAATCGTTTCAATTCTTCCATATCTTCATCATCTGCTTGCTTCGCATCAGCTTGTTTTCTATTAGTTTCAATGCTTTTATAAATAGAATCTACTTCTTTTTCCATTTCAAGATGACTAACAGTCCCTTTGTGGTTTAACACTATTTTATCGTTAAGCAGTAATATCTTATCGATATTATCTCTCCAAAATGAGATAGTAATATCCTGTCTGTTTTTGGCTCTAAGTTCAGCTGTTTCCAAAAACACTACCACAAAACGGTTCAAACTATCTATTTCATCTTCGTTCAAATAATTTTTTGCAATGTAAATATCTTGCTTTCTCACGACTGAACCTTTCCAGCTTGTCAGTGCCATATTTGGGATACTAGCATCAGCACGGCTTATAATGATTCTGCTGCAGTTTTGTTAGTTATAGCATACAAAATCTTGTTTTGGGTTTCGGCATAAAACATTTGAGTTGCTTTATCAGTAGCGTCATAATCGCTACTCAACGAAAATAAATCTCTTACTTTTTGATAAAATCTTTTTTCAGACGCTCTTACGTCTCTTATCCTAGCAAGTAATTCATCAAAATAATCAGGTCTTCCATTTGGATTTTTTAGACGCTCATCATCCATCAAAAAACCTTTAATCATATACTCTTTCAGATTGCTATTTGCCCATTGTCTGAACTGAATGCCTCTTTTGCTACGCACTCTAAAACCAATAGCCAAAATCATTTCTAAGGAGTAGAAAGTTACATTATAATTCTTGCCATCTTGGGCAGTCGTAAAGTAATTCTTTACAACTGACTTTGAGTCTAATTCATTGTCTTCTAGTACACTTGCAATGTGTTGACCTATATTTTGCTTAGAGGTGTTAAAAAGTTCCGCCAGTTGGTTTTGGTTCATCCATACACTATCATCTTTGGTCAACAGAGATACTGAAGCTTTGCCGTCTTGCGTGTTGTAAATGATTACGTTTTGTTGTTCCATTTGCTAAGTTTTTTTCAATATTTTATAAGTAATTGTTTGTGTTTTACGAGAGATATTAAGAAAATGTGCAAACAAATTCAGCATGTCGATTGAAGTGTGACTTCTCCGTTCCAATAATTAACGGAACAACCATTGCCCCATACCGAAAACTAAGACTAAACACTAACCACTACTTCTTCTTAACCGCTTCTACCAATTCCAATTCATCCAGACTCACTTTCGAGGTAAACATGCCGTAATTCACAACCGCTTTGTTTTTCTCAATCTTATCGATGCTTCCCACTGATTTTCCGTCTAGCATTCGTACGCGGTCGCCCACTTTTAAAATGGCTTTCGGCTTGACAACTACGGGTTTTAGTTTCTTTTCTTTCTTTTCCTTGCGAATTTCTTCTACGTGAACTGTAATTTCTTCAATGACTTCTTTTTTCTTTTCAATAATCGCTTTAGCCTCTTTTGGAGTGGCTTTTTTGCGCTTGGAGTTTTCTATTTCTACAATTTTCAAAAACTCGCCAATAAGGTCTTTTTTGTTTTTATTGTTGAAATATTTCTCGGCTATATCTTCAATTTTTTGACCAATGTAAATCGTCTTCTGATTGCTATCGTACAATTCCTGATAGCTTTCCAGTTTTTGTTTGATTTTGACATTGATATTCTCCATTTTCTTGCCTTCCTCACGCGCTCTGGTTTCTTCTTCTTTCAGCGTTTGAGAGGTTTTTTCCATTTTGGAGCGCTCTTTTTGCAAGGTTGCAATGGTTTTATCAAAGCGGACTTTTCCCACTTCAATTTTTTTCTTGGCTCGGTTGATTAAACTAAAAGGAATTCCGTTTTTTAAGGCCACTTCAAAAGTGAATGAACTTCCCGCTTGCCCCAAAACCAATTTGTACATGGGTTCCAATGATTTTTCATCAAATAGCATGTTGGCATTCGTCGCATATGGCAGTTCGTTGGCAAGAATTTTTAGATTTGAATAATGGGTCGTAATCAATCCGAAAGCCTCTCTGTGATAGAATTCTTCTAAGAAGATTTCGGCTAAAGCCCCACCCAATTCGGGATCAGACCCAGTACCGAATTCATCAATTAAGAACATGGTTTTTGAATTACATTTTTTTAGAAAATAGTTCATGTTCTTCAATCGGTAACTGTATGTACTTAAATGGTTTTCAATAGATTGATTATCTCCAATATCTGTAAGAATGCGATCAAATAAAAACGTTTCGCTACGTTCATGAACAGGGATTAACATTCCGGATTGCAACATCAACTGCAATAAACCGACGGTCTTCATCGAGATGGTTTTACCACCGGCATTGGGTCCAGAAATAACAATAATTCTGTTTTCTTGGCTTAATTCTATAGTTTGCGGATGTGTAATTTCCTGTTTCTGTTTGTTATTCAGGTACAAAATAGGATGGTAAGCATCTCTGAAATAAAGACGACGCTCTTCTGTAATGGTAGGCAAAATTCCGTTGATTCTATCGGCATATTTTGCTTTGGCCGCAATCACATCAATATCACTCAGGAAATCTTGGTATTGAATCAACAAAGGCAAAAAAGGACGAGTGGCATTCGATAATTGTTTTAGGATTCGGGTGATTTCTTCTTTTTCTTCATATTCCAGATTACTCAATTCTCTAGAGTAATTCAAAGTAGTTTCGGGTTCTATATAAGCAATGCTTCCTGTTTTTGAACTGCCTAAAATGGTTCCTCTCACTTTTCGACGGTACATGGCCAAAACGGCTAAAACGCGACGATTTTGCACAAAACTTTCTTTTATATCATCCAAATATCCTAAACCATTGTATTGGGTCAAGGCAATTCCAAAACTCTGATTCATTTTGCCACGAACCAAATTCATATTGCGTCGAATGTTCAATAATTCTGGAGATGCATTGTCTTTGATCTCTCCATATTTATCAACCACTACATCTACAAGGCTGATTATTTCTTTGGTATGTTGAATTCCGGAACTTTTTGCAGAAAGATTCGGATAATAGTCATTGAATTTATTCAAAAATGCCAAAAGGACATTCGTAGTTTCGGAGATGGTGGCTATTTTTCTAAAACCACCCACTTCAAGAAAGCTATCCTCAATACTCAGAAATTTGATTTCGTAAGTTATAGCATCAAAGCCATGATTTGGAATGGCATTGTTATTTTGAAAAGAGGCAACATACTCTGAGGTTTGCATTAAAGCACTCATCAAGGTTTCTTTGTCTCTAAATGGAATTATTTCTAAGGCTTTTTGTTTCCCTATATCCGTGTTGCATATAGATGAAATGGTTTCAAGAACGGTTGGGAATTGTAAATCTTGTAATGTTTTTTCTGTAATAGAGATCATTTTCTAGTATAAGTTGCAAAGGGTCAAAGTTACAAAGTTTAAGAGAGGCAAAGTAATTTGAAAGTATTATTTTTTATCTTTGTTAGATGAAATCGCTATGATTCAAACTTAAATCTTGGGAATAAAGAATAGCGATACTATGTTCCAATAAAAAACAAATAGTAGATTAGCATGAAAAAAGATGAAATAATCAATACTTTGCAAACAGACAAACAATTCCTAAAAGAAAATTATGGAGTTGTAACGATTGGTTTGTTTGGCTCTTATGCTAAAGGATTAGAAAAACCGGATAGTGATATTGATTTTTTTGTTGAATTTAATGAGCCTTCTTATAGCTTATTGATGGGTTTGTATTCTTATTTAGAAAATAAATTAAAATCTAAAATTGAAATTGTTAGGAAGGGACCACATGTATCGGAGCGTTTTTTAAACAATATTAAAAATGATTTGATTTATGTATGATGATGTTTATAAATATTCACTAGAAACTATTTTAGAACACGTCAATATTTGCAATAAAAGATTTTCTGAAATTAATATCCCAACCGATTTTGTTTCCACAGAATACGGAAAAACATTACTAGATGCTATTGTTACTCGACTTCAGGCTATTGGAGAAAATGTAAAAAACACTTCCAGAAAACATAATTTATTACAGAGTAATTATCCTGAAATGGAGTGGAACAAAATTATTCGTTTTCGAGATTTTATTTCCCACCATTATGAAATGCTAGATTACGAAATTGTTTATGAAATAGGCAAAAATTATTTGCCTAAATTAGAATTTGTTATAAAAACTGAACTTGCTAAATTCGAATAAGAATGCAAATCAACTTAATTCCTTCTTGGCAAACCGTATTATCTGATGAAATTAAAAAGCCTTATTTTCAGGATTTGATTCAGGCTGTTGATTTAGAATATCAAAATTCTACTTGTTTCCCTCCAAAAGAGTTGATTTTTTCGGCTTTTAACAATTGCTCTTTAGAGAATTTAAAAGTGGTGATTATTGGTCAAGATCCTTATCATGGAGAAGGAGAGGCTAACGGTTTGTGCTTTTCAGTAAATGATTCGGTTAAAATTCCGCCATCGTTGCGTAATATTTTTAGGGAAATGAACAACGATTTAGATTCTATTTTTATGCCAACATCCGGCAATTTAGAATCTTGGGCAAAACAAGGGGTTTTACTTTTGAATGCTTCACTAACCGTGAGAAAAGATAGTCCGAATAGTCATAAACATCTTAAATGGAATCTTTTTACGGATGCTGTTATTCAAAAAATTTCAGAAGAGAAAGAAAATGTGGTTTTCATGCTTTGGGGTAATTTTGCAAAAAAAAAAGGGGCTAAAATTGATCGGGAAAAGCATTTGGTATTAGAATCCGGGCATCCTTCGCCTATGAGTGCCAATCAAGGGAAATGGTTTGGGAATAAAAATTTTAGTCAAGCTAATGAGTATTTAAAAAAGAATGATTTAGGAATGATTGATTGGTTGTAAGTGTAATCAATTTGGGATTATCGAACCATATCTATATTTCATTTTACATTCTGCTTTATGCTACTTTAACCTTTGGATTAAACCCAAATTCATCATTAAACTTCTTATCCAAGATAAATTATAATTGACTCTAACCCCGAAGGGGTGTAATGATTCTAGAAATAATTAATTCCATTGTCCAAAAACCCCGTAGGGGTGATATTTATATATATATATGTATGTATGTGTAATTCTGCGGAGGACTATAATCATTGCACCCCTTCGGGGTTTATTTGCAACATCATAAAATTGCTATAATCATTGTACCCCTTCGCGGTTTTGAAGAATAATACAGTTGTAGTTATCTATTACAAAATTTGGATGTAATGCTTTTTTTCTTCTCCAATCTGGATTAGACTAAACGTCTTGGTCACGAGTGAGGGATAGAAGCAAGTTACCTTGTAACGCGGATAGCCCGACCCCGTTAAGAAAATGGGCGATTAAGCGGTATCATAAGTAAGCCCATTTTCTTAACGGGGGCACTCCCAAATGATTTTTATTCCAAAGTTAAAGCTCCCAATATTTCTTCGGACATAAATGGACCTCCTGGATATTTTGCTGTATAATCAAGGTTTAGCCAGACCTGACCACGCTCATCGATGTGATAATTAAGCTGTTTTTTATAGCTTTCTTGTGCAAATAAAACATTTTTTACCAAGTAATTGACATTCTCCAGATCTTTCATAGAACCTATCCAAATTTCGGGATAGATATGCCCTTTGGTATGAATGAGTCGGGGAGTTCCTCCAATGGCTTTGATGCTGGCAGCCATTAATATGGAATGATCGTCACAATCTCCCGAAAAATAAAGTAGTGACTCGGAGGCTGTTGCTATATAATCGCCATCTTTAGGATCATTTACATAATTCCAACGGCTATTTATTTCTTTGAATACAGCAAAACATTGTATTATATTTCGATATTCTGAATAGCCTCTTATGTTTTTAAAATGTCTTGAAGTGGCAAAAACAGCGAAGTTTCGAACCTTTGGATTTTCGTATTCTATCGCTTTTGTGATTTGTGTCTTATTGGGAAAAGGTAATAATTTGGCAATAATAATATCCTGTGGATACGGGTTGTTGTTCATGGAATACAACATGGAATTGTAATCATCAAAAACACTATTGAAATTAAAATTTCCAAATAAACTGCTGTAAATCAATACCAAGAAATACAGAACGATGCAAATAATAATGATGGTTCGCAAGGAATACAAGGTATAATGAATAACCGCCAAGAGAACAAAGAAAAGTATAATTCTATCCAAACTAAAAATCCAATTTGGATTTATTAAATTTTCATGAAATATTATAAAGAGTGGAATGGTGATTAAAATGCTCAAAACTAAAATAACAAAACTATCCCAAGGTTTTTTCAACTGAAGCTTGGTTTTTACGGTTTGAAAATTAGTTTTGTTAAGTTGTATCATAATACCCAAAAGTAGGGATCTATTGCTTTTCGTAAAAGTACTTTTTTTTATCTATACTTTCTAACGCAAATTATTGATTTAAGATATTGTTTAACATTTTTTAAGAGCCTGTGCGCCTGAGTTACTAAAAATCTAAATTTCCTAGCATCTCAGAAACTCAGATTCTTAGTAACTCCGCAATAACTACACATTAATATCTTTGAAATTATTTAGTATGGCATAGCGAATCATATTAGTAAACGCTTCGTGGTCTAATTTTGGAATTTCAAGAATTGAATTCAACAATGTGGTGTCATATTCGTTGGCATTGGTAATAAAATAAGGCTTTAGATGCTTACCTATACTTTCGTAATACAGTTTCTCGATGGTGTTTTTGTATTTAAAATCCAAGGTGTTTTGTATTAAAGTAAAATTGGTATAACCGACCTCTTTCATGATCAGCTGCAAACCTTTTACAATATTGAAACTTTTGTCGTTTACAATATTAAGCTGCTCGATATCGTCTCTTTCAAACGTATTTACAATCACTTTTGCCACATAATCAACCGGTATGATGTTCAGACCTGTTTCTTCGTTGATGATGAAACGTACATTTTCTTGCTCGCCTTTGCGCTGTGAGGTAAAGTGAAAAAATTTGGCCAAAAGATAAAAAACCATGTATTTTGGAATGAAATAGTTGTTTTCTTTTCCAAGCATTTTCCCGCCAATCACGCTCGGACGCAGAATTTGAAATGGCAATCCCAGCGTTTTACATTCTTGGGCAATGAAGTTTTCCGAATGAAATTTGGCATCTTCATAAGCATTGCGATGCTCTGGAGTGAAATCTAAATTATGAAAATCATTGTCAATTAGTCCGTTTCGAATTCCAGATGAAAAAGCAGTACCGATATAAATGAATTTTTTTATAAAAGGATGAAAAATAGAAAATAACGATTTTGTTATTTTGGCATTCTCATCAAAAATTTTCTCTTTTAAGTCTTCATCCGTAGATAGATTAACGTACCCAGCAGAATGAATAAAATACCCTCCTTTTATTTTTTTAGAAAAGGTATCTTTTATAGAAGCCAAATCAATATCAATGATTTCAAGGTATTCGTGAAGTTTTTTCAGTCCTTTATCTTTAAGTATGTTTGGAGTGTAAGCACTTGACAGCAATTCGTTTATACGATCTAGAGCCGTATTGTTTCCTTTATTTCTGGCAATGATATAAAGTTTGTCATTATTGTTGTTTTTTATAAAAAGTTCTAAAATTTCATACATAATATGAGACCCTAAAACACCTGTAGCACCCGTAAGAATTATTTTCATTATCGTTTTGTTCTAAAATGCAAATGTAAGTCTTATAATTGCTTTTACCACTAATTTATTAGGTTTCCACAAATTGTTAAAAAAGGTAGCCACGAATTGCACGAATTTGCATGAATTTCTTTAAGTATAGTGGCTTTAGTCTAAAAGAATGTTACTAATGAGTTTGTTGTTCATATTAAAAACAGCTAAGTAAATTAGTCTCGTATAGTCCCTACGGGACAATTGACACGGTAAATTTGTTTTTCTACCAACATTTATCTCCTACGGAGCAATATCCCGTAGGGATTAAATGTTGGTAGTTATAAATTTACGCACATGCTGTTGTCCCGTAGGGACTTTACTTGTTCTCATTTAATTGTCGTTTAAATGTATAAACCTATTTTAGGACAAGACACATTATAATAGAAAAAAAATGCGATTAATTTGTGGCGAAAAAAAAATACCTTCAAAAAATACCTAGATAAAAGTATTAATACACAGGCAATTAAAGCGATAAATAGGTAATGCATTTTTCTCGGATAGCCCAAATTTCGTAAAACGAAAAGTTGGATTTGGTATCAATTAACCACTTTTTTACAAAATCCTGATGGTGGTTGATTTTGAATTCTCCAACTTGATAGGGTTCAATCTCAATTTCTGCGAGCAAATCATTCTTTATTTTTTCGAAATTAGAGGATCCTGTTGTATAATCCAATCGTTCGCCATTTATATTCAAATAGCAATGTGCTTCTGGGATGAAATCAATGTTATTGTCGGAAAGAATGGTTCCAATTTTAGTATTGGATTCTTTCATTTTATAGATTCCGATAATCAGTTGAACGTTTGGAATGTTATTTTGATTGGCAATCTCTTTCAAAAAAGCATGTTTAGAACTGCAACTGCCTTTGTTTTCTTTTAAAACCAAAGACAAATCTTCGCGATTGGAGTTTCGACCGTAGGGAATGTTTTTTACGTGTATCAATGCATCATTCCAATTAGAAATGCCTAATTCGAGAAGCTGTTGTGTTAATTCCTCTTTGGAAGTTAAGTTAGCAGTCATAACCTATTTGTTTTCGAGTTCAAACCAATAGCAAGGAATACCGTTCCAGTCAAATTCTGAAACTTGTTGCATTCCGATTTTTTTAAGGATTTTTATGGAACCAGCGTTTTCTTTATTGGTAGAAGCATACATTTTTTGAATCTTCATTTGGTTGAATCCGTAGTCAAGCCAAGCCTTGGCCGATTCATAACCATATCCTTTACCCCAATGCTCTTCAATGAATCTATACCCAATTTCATAAAAATTGACATGATTGTTCTCCGGTTCAGTGATGAATTTTATTCCAGACCAGCCAATCATTTCATTGGTCTCTTTTAAAACCACGGCAAATCGCCCGATACCGTTTTGAGCATATTGGTTTTTTAAGTTTTCAATATATTTTCGACTTTCCTCGATTGAAGAAACTGTATTATTTCCTAAGTATTGATGTACGTTTGGGTTGCTGTCTAAAAGAAATAAAGCCATTTCATCGGTAGGTACTATTTCTCTTAAAATAAGGCGTTCTGTTTCTAAAAGTATATTCATTGTTTTAGTATTTGATTTAAATGATTTGGATTTGGATTATCATGCTTTTGCCTTTAGAGGCGAAATGACAATTCGGAAACCATTCTACACCTAAAGTCATGGTTAAGCTTTAATTTGAAGAATGTGATATTCTAAATGTTCCACATAATCGGTCATTAGAAATTTCAAATCAATTACCGATTCATCATTCATGATAATTTGATAATCGAGTGCTTTTTCATCAGCATTTTTAAAAACCCGAATAATTTGCTTGTTTAATAAAAGCCAAATCTGTGCTAATTCGTTGATATCCATTGTTTGATATTGATTCAAATTAACCAAATCATTTTGACTATAAGGCCTGTGGTGATAAGGCTTTTCTAGATAATTTATTTCTGTAAAACGAACTAAATTATGAACCGCCGAATCTACCAAGTGACCTAAGATTTCTTTTTTAGACCATTTATCAGGATTTTTTGCTTCTAAAACCGTTTTGTCAATTGTTGGCAAGTAAGTCGCATTTTCATCAAGCAACTGCTGAAATTTAAAGATTGTATTTTGCATTTAGATACTATTTGAAAGTTTATTTAAAGTATACTCAATCAATTCATCAACCGCTTTATACGGATCTTCACTAAAAGTTCCGCTAGCACGATTGGCAATAATTGCATTCAACGATAAAGCATGATGTCCTAAAAGAGCCGAAAGTCCATAAATAGCAGCTGTTTCCATTTCAAGGTTGGTAATTCTATTGTCTTCAAAAAGGAAATTATCCATTTTAGAATTTAAGTTGACATCTTGAATATCCAAGCGCAAAACCCGTCCTTGAGGTCCGTAAAAACCTCCAGCAGTTGCCGTGATTCCTTTGTGCATTTTGTCGCTTTCTATTATTTTTTGCAATTTTTCGGAGCACGAAATTGCGTACGGCATACCTTTACGTAAATCCCAATCGGTGTGCTTTACAAAAGCATTTTCCATTTCAATATTAGAAACGGCATCAATCAAGTAGGAGCGGAGCATATTGTCGAGTCCTAATCCAAATTTTGAGAGTACGAAACTATCCACAGGAATATCGGCATGCAAAGAACCCGAAGTTCCAATACGGATAATATTTAGAGAGGTAAGTTTTTCTTTTGGTTTTCTGGTTTCCAAATCGATATTGACAAGCGCGTCCAGTTCATTAATTACAATATCAATATTATCTGGGCCAATACCCGTTGACATCACGGTTAAGCGTTTGCCTTTATAGGTTCCCGTTTGGGTTTTGAATTCCCTTTTTTGGGTCGAAAACTCAATGGTATCGAAATGCTTGGTAATTTTCTCCACCCGATCCTGATCCCCGACAAAAATAATATCGTAGGCAATATGTTCTGGTTTCAAATTAAGATGATACACACTCCCGTCAGGATTGAGTATTAATTCAGATTGTTGTATAGACATTTTATGTTTTTTTAACCGCAAAGCACACAATTCCGATAGCTATCGGGATACGCAAAGTTCGCAGGGGAATATTTAATTAAACTAAAATTCGCAAACTACATTTGCAAACTGTAAACTGAGACTGAATACTTTATTTACCCGCCAACTCGTTTTACCTTAAAACCTTTTTCTTTTAAAATAACCATGATTTTATCACGATAATCGCCTTGAATGATAATCGAATCATCTTTAAAACTACCGCCAACGCTCAATTTCGTTTTAATTTCTTTGGCCAGAATTTTAAAATCCTCGTCAGTGCCTTCATAACCTTCAATTATAGTGGTTGCTTTGCCTTTTCTTTTTTCGAATTTACAAATCATAGGTTCTTTTTGAACGTATAATTCGTGTGCTTCTTTTTCAATTTCTTCTTCAGGAGCTACTTCGTGATCCGGAAAAAGGTTTTTTAATTGGTCTTTTAAATCCATGTTTTTTTGTATGTTTTTTGAACGCTGATGACGCGGATTTGAACTTTATTTAAAATCCGCGTTATCCGCGTTCCTAATTTCTATAAAAGCAAAAAGACATCAAGCGAACTTGACATCTTTTTTACATTATAAAAATAAGAATTATTTTTTAATTAAACCTAAGTCTACTAAACGTTCGTATAAATAATCCCCAGCTGTAATGTCCTCGAACTTTTTAGGGTTTTCAGCGTCAATGCAATTGGCTAAACAATCCAATTTCATATCACTAACCGGATGCATAAAAAACGGGATAGAATAACGTGAAGTTCCCCATAATTCTCTAGGCGGGTTGACCACTTGATGAATTGTAGATTTCAGTTTATTATTGGTATGGCGAGACAACATATCTCCCACATTAATTACCAATTCATCTGGTTCTGCAACAGCATCAATCCATTCTCCATCATGATTCTGAACTTGTAAGCCTTTGCCTTGAGCTCCCATCAACAAAGTAATCAAGTTGATGTCTCCGTGTGCCGCTGCACGAATGGCATTGGCAGGTTCTGCTGTAATAGGTGGGTAGTGAATCGGTCTTAAAATAGAATTACCGTCTTTGGCATATTCATCAAAATAAAACTCATCCAAACCAAGGTGCAAAGCCAATGCTCTCAGGACATAAACGCCTGTTTTTTCCAGCATTTGATAAGCCTCTTTACCTACAACATTAAAGCGTGGTAATTCTTTTACTTCGACATTTTCAGGATATTCTGAAGCGTATTTGGAATCTTGATCCACGTACTGTCCAAAATGCCAAAACTCTTTTAAATCCCCTTCTTTTCTGCCTTTGGCATGTTCTTTTCCAAAAGAAACATAACCTCTTTGCCCTCCAATTCCTGGAATTTCATAACCGCTTTTGGTATCTAATGGTAATGCGAAGAAATTTCTAATTTCTCCATACAATTCTTCAACCAATTGATCGTTTAAAAAATGCCCTTTGAGCGCTACGAAGCCAATGTCTTCAAATGCACTTCCGATTTCATTTACAAATTTTTGTTTACGTTTCGGGTCGTCCGAAAGGAAATCACGCAAGTTAACACTAGGAATGTTTTGCATAGTATGTCTATATTTAATACTTTCGAAGCTTTACAGCTTCTTACGAACAAAGATATAGAATAATTTGTAAAAAATTAGTCCATAGTAATTAGTTAAAAGTGATTAGCCTTTGGATACATCAAAAAAAAGAAGAGTCTATCATTAGAACTATTTTGATTTACGATTTCAAGCTAATCACTAATCACTTAACAGTTACATTTTTATAAATTAGGAACAAATTAAAAAAATATAACAAAAAACATTAAACCTGTTATATTTTTTTATCTTTGAGCTATTCAACAAAAAAGAAAATATGAATTTTGACAGAAAAAACCTTTCCGACGAGAAATTACTAGATTTATATAGAAGAATACTCAAGCCAAGATTAATTGAAGAAAAAATGCTGATCCTTATTCGTCAAGGAAAAGTATCCAAATGGTTTTCAGGAATTGGACAAGAAGCCATTTCTGTTGGTGTTACAGCGGTTTTAGATACCGATGAGTACATTTTGCCAATGCATAGAAATTTAGGTGTTTTCACGGGAAGAGACATTCCGTTATACCGTTTATTTTCGCAATGGCAGGGCAAAGCCAATGGTTTTACCAAAGGTAGAGATCGTAGTTTTCATTTTGGAACACAGCAATATAAAATTATCGGAATGATTTCCCATCTGGGTCCTCAATTGGGAGTTGCAGACGGAATAGCATTAGCCAATAAACTGAAGAAAAACGGAAAAGTAACAGCCGTTTTTACTGGAGAAGGAGCTACTAGTGAGGGAGATTTTCATGAAGCTTTGAATATTGCGGCGGTTTGGGAATTGCCGGTTATGTTTATCATTGAAAATAATGGTTACGGCTTATCTACACCTACAAACGAGCAATATCGTTGTGAAAACCTCGCTGATAAAGGAGTGGGTTATGGTATTGAAAGTCATATTATAGACGGAAACAACCTATTAGAAGTTTATAATTTATTGACTGAATTGAAAGCTTCTATGATTGAAAATCCACGTCCTGTTTTATTGGAGTTTAAAACTTTTAGAATGCGTGGTCATGAAGAGGCGAGTGGTACCAAATATGTCCCTCAGGAATTGATGGATATGTGGGCTGCAAAAGATCCGGTGGACAATTACAGAAACTATCTGACCCAAAATAATATTCTAACGGCAGATTATGATGAAAAAATACGTCAGGAAATCAAAAAGGATATTGACGATAGTTTGGCTATTGCCAATGCTGAACCCGAAATTGAAGCCACTTACGAAGAAGAATTAAATGACGTGTACAAACCGTACACACACGAAGCAATTCATCCTTCGGCAGGAACTGAAAACATTCGTTTTATAGATGCCATTTCCAGTAGTTTACGCCAATCGATGGAACGTCATGAAAACTCGGTTATCATGGGGCAAGACATTGCAGAATATGGTGGTGCTTTTAAAATAACGGATGGTTTTGTGGCGCAATTTGGAAAAGAGCGAGTACGCAATACACCTATTTGCGAAAGCGCTGTGGTTTCTGCAGGTATGGGATTGTCTATCAACGGATACAAAGCCATTGTAGAGATGCAATTTGCCGATTTTGTTTCGACAGGTTTTAATCCAATCGTCAACTTATTGGCCAAATCACATTACCGTTGGTTAGAAAAAGCGGATGTTGTAGTCCGTATGCCTTGTGGCGGTGGTACTCAAGCAGGACCTTTCCATTCGCAAACCAATGAGGCTTGGTTTACCAAAACACCTGGGTTAAAGGTGGTTTACCCAGCATTTCCATACGATGCAAAAGGTTTATTGAACGCTTCTATAAATGATCCTAATCCGGTATTGTTCTTTGAACACAAACAATTATACCGAAGCTTGTCTCAAGAGGTTCCAACTGATTACTATACTTTGCCATTAGGAAAAGCAGCTTTGCTAAAAGAAGGAAATGATGTAACGATTGTCTCTTTTGGAGCAGCAGTACATTGGGCTTTGGATACTTTAGCTAAAAACCCTGAAATTAAAGCTGATGTATTGGATTTAAGAACGGTACAACCTTTAGATACTGAAGCTATTTTTGCTTCTGTTAAAAAAACAGGAAGAGTAATCATTTATCAAGAAGACTCTATGTTTGGTGGTATTGCCAGCGATATTTCGGCACTAATTATGGAAAATTGTTTCCAATATCTAGATGCCCCAGTAAAACGTGTGGCGAGTTTAGATTCTCCCATTCCGTTTACAAAAGCATTAGAAGATCAATATTTGCCGAAAGGCCGATTCGAAAAGGAGTTGAAAGCACTTTTGGAGTATTAAACTATTAAATCATTAATAGAATTAAACAGCCTCGTGATTTCGCAATGTCATTAATATTAAGGTAAATTTGACAAAATGATTACTGATTTTTGATTAACGATTTTTGATTTCAGATCTGATAGACTCCGTAAAAATGATAATCTTATATTTACCAACACCAAATCATAAATCTTACATCGTTAATCTACAATCTAAAATCTCTTGACCTTAATAACATTGTGCGATTTCGTGAGGCTGTTTAATTATAACCCTATTTGGAAAAAAGGGCAATCAGCTGAGAAATAGCGGGATTGCTAAGACTCTCTTTGGGATAGGAAAGTCCTATTTCTCTGTAGTATTTAGGTCCGTTATAGTTTTTTATTTGAAAGCCTTTCCAGGGCTTAGCGAAAGATTCCGGAAGAAAAGTAATTCCCAATCCAGCCATCAAGAGCGTCAACACTTCGGTTTTAGTGGCGCAATTGGCAACAGTATTCCATTTACTTCCAGAACTGTTCAAGATAGACAAAGATTGCTGATGTGCCTCACAAGGGGGACAATGGATGAAGGCTTCTTCGGCCAAATCACTCAACTCAATAACTTCTTTTTTCAGCAAAGGGTGGTTATCCGGAACGCACAAAACATAGTCTTCATGCCAAAGCGACAGGAACAAGTCCTCTTCATATTTCCATTCCCGAACTAATAAGTTAATCTCACAATCTCTTCCAATTGGGCGAATGTCCCATTCCAGCAACTCTATATTTTGGGATACATCCTTAAAAAAATGACTCTTGAATTCCTGAGGAAGGTCTTGAGCAACACCAATACAAATTTTCTGTTTGAATTTTTCGTGCAAAAATAAGTCAGACAATGAGGCCAAATCGCTCAAGATTCGTTTGGCAATGGGATATAAATAATGTGCGGATTCCTTTGGGATAACACCTCTTTTGTGGCGACTAAAGAGTTCTTTTCCCAATTCATTCTCGAGTTGTTTTATTCCGCTTGAAATGTTAGGCTGTGAAACAAAACACTGTTCTGCAGCTCGGGTCAGATTTTTTTGCTCGTAAACCGCAACAAAAAATTTTAATATCCTTGTATCCATAAATATAATATATGATAAGCATTAAAAAATAGTATTTTGACTCCAATCACAAGACTACTACCTTTGTAAGGTTATAAATAAATACAAATATACATCATAATGAAAAAGTATCATAACCCTTTAGTTATTATTACCGGAGCCAGTTCTGGAATTGGAGCTGCAACAGCAAAATTATTTTCATCACAAGGACACCCATTGTTGCTATTGGCCAGAAGAATAGAAAAAATGGAAGCTTTGGGCTTACCTGACACCCTTTGCAAAAAAGTTGATATTACCGATTACGATTCGTTTAAAGCTGCCGTTGTCGAAGCAGAAATGCTTTACGGACCTGCTGATGCCATCGTCAACAATGCTGGTGTGATGTTGCTTGGAGATATTGCGACTCAAGATCCTAAAGAATGGAAACAAATGTTTGACGTGAATATTTTGGGCTTACTAAACGGAATGCAAGCTGTTTTACCTCAAATGAAGGAAAGAAAACACGGAACAATTATCAATATCAGTTCCATTGCCGGCAGAAAAACCTTCGCTAATCATGCAGCCTATTGTGGAACTAAATTTGGGGTGCATGCCATAACTGAAAATGCACGGGAAGAAGCAGCAAGCTTTAATGTTCGTATGGTAACCATTGCTCCAGGTGCCGTTGAAACCGAATTGCTGTCACATACTACTTCTGAAACAATAAAAGAAGGATATGACGCATGGAAAGAGGAAATGGGTGGTGTATTAGAGCCTAATGATGTCGCTGGTGCTATTTTGTATGCTTACAACCAACCACAAGGTGTAAATATTAGGGAAATTGTTTTGGCAGCAACAAAACAACAGCAATAAAAGCTACTCTTTCAAATAGGAAATGAAAGCCTTTGATGATTTATTTAACAATTTAGCAACGTAACGTTAAATTAAAAATTGTTTTATAATTATTTTATCCTTTATCTTTGCAAAAGAAAAACCAAAGAATTATCAAATTTTATAAAGTTATGTTATCAATTCAATTACATCATCATCATTTTCATAATTGCTCTCAAGCGATGTGTTAATGGTATGCGTGTAAATCACAATATTCTAAAACCCGTTTGAGTACATCAAACGGGTTTTTTATTACCTATTCTTTGTACTCAAGCATTATTCTAAACAAAAAAACTAAAAAAATGAGTACATTAAAAATTGCAATTCAGAAATCAGGACGTTTAAACGAAGAAAGCATCCAAATCCTAAAAGACGCAGGAATCTCTATTGATAACGGAATAGATCAATTAAAAGCAGAAGCTTCAAATTTCCCTTTAGAGGTTTTGTATTTACGAAATTCAGATATTCCCCAATATTTAATTGATGGAGTTGTAGATATTGCTATTGTTGGAGATAATTTATTAGTTGAAAAAGGAAAAAATATTGAAGTAATTCAAAAATTAGGTTTTTCAAAATGTAAAGTTTCAGTAGCAGTACCTAAAGCGTTTAATTACAAATCTGTTCAAGATTTAGACGGTATGCGTATTGCGACTTCATATCCAAATACAGTACTTAATTTTTTTAATTCTAAAGGAGTAACAGTTGATATTCACCAAATATCAGGTTCTGTAGAAATTGCCCCAAATATAGGATTGGCAGATGCAATTGTAGATATCGTATCTAGCGGAAGTACTTTGTTCAAAAATAATTTAAAAGAGGTTGAGGTTATTTTCAAAAGTGAAGCGGTATTAGCAGTTTCTCCAAAAGTAAGCCCCGAGTCTCAAAAAATAATTGACACCTTAAAATTCAGAATTGAATCAGTACTAAGAGCTAGGAAATCAAAATACATTTTAATGAATATTCCCAATGATAAAATCGAAGCCGTTGGTAAGATTCTCCCCGTTTTAAGAAGTTTAACGGTATTGCCTTTGGCGCAAGAGGGCTGGAGTAGTGTGCACTCGGTAATTGACAAAGATACTTTTTGGGAAGTAATTGACCAATTGAAAGAAGTAGGAGCAGAAGGAATTTTAGTATGTCCAATTGAGAAAATGGTACTATAAATTTTAAATTCCAACATTTAAATTCCAAATTCCAATCGAGCTATTGAAAAAATTTGCATACCATTCTAAACTACAATTAAAATGAACAAAATATACAACCCAAAACCAGAAACTTGGTCTGTCATTTTAGAAAGACCTACCCAAACAGTTGATGATATCGAAGCAACTGTAAAAGGAATTTTCAAAGAGGTGCAATCAAAAGGAGACAGTGCCGTTTCTAAATACACTTCATTATTTGATGGTGTTGCAGTAGATCAATTGGAGGTTTCACAAGCAGAAATAACTACAGCTATTGCATCTATTTCAGCAGAATTGAAGCAAGCCATTCAATTGGCAAAGTCGAATATCGAAAAATTCCACGCAGCTCAAAAAACAAATCCAGTTTCAGTAGAAACTATTGAAGGAGTAAACTGCTGGCAAGAGAAAAGACCCATCCAAAAAATTGGTTTATACATTCCGGGAGGAACAGCACCTTTATTTTCAACGGTATTGATGCTCGCCGTACCTGCAAATCTCGCGGGATGCAGCGAAATTGTATTGTGCTCACCACCGGATAAACAAGGAAATATAAATCCAGCTATTTTATATGCGGCCAATTTATGTGGAGTAACCAGAATATTAAAAGTAGGTGGCATTCAAGCCATAGCTGGAATGACTTTTGGAACCGTTAGCATTCCAAAAGTGTATAAAATATTTGGCCCCGGAAACCAGTTTGTAACCGTTGCCAAACAATTGGCGACTCAGTTTGGTGTTGCCATCGATATGCCAGCAGGTCCATCGGAATTGTTGATTGTTGCGGATGATACTGCCGTTCCTGCTTTCGTAGCATCCGATTTATTATCACAAGCCGAACACGGAACGGACAGTCAAGTGATTTTAGTTTCTACTTCAAAAGCATTAATTGATGCTGTCGAACTGGAAATTCAATCACAAATGGCCGTTTTACCCCGAAAAGCCATTGCTGAGAAAGCCATTGCTAATTCAAAATTGATATTTGTCGAAAATAACACCACCGCTTTAGAATTAATCAATGAATACGGACCGGAGCATTTTATTATTTGTACCAAAGACGAATCTTTTTATATAGACAATATTGCCAATGCTGGTTCCGTTTTTATTGGGAATTACACTCCGGAAAGCGCGGGAGATTATGCTTCTGGAACCAATCATACCTTACCGACGAATGGTTATGCCAAAAATTATAGCGGCGTAAATTTGGATAGCTTTACAAAAGGAATGACTTTTCAGAAAATTAGTCCAATTGGAATACAAAATATCGGTTCGGCTATTGAAATAATGGCAGAAGCCGAGGGATTGCAAGCCCACAAAAATGCAGTTACCTTGAGATTAAATCAGATAGAAAAAGAGAATAGAGTATAGAAAATAGAAAAAAGAGCAAAGAATAAAGAGTAAAGAATAAAGAATAATGTAAGTACTGGGAATTTAAAGCTTTCGTCAAGGTCTATTCTCTATATTCTTTTCTCTATTTTCTAATTTTTCAGCTCTTTTTTAAAATTTAAAAAAATGATAAATAGTTTTAATTTAGATACTTTAGTTAGAGAGAATGTTAAGGTTTTAAAGCCCTATTCGTCTGCCAGAGATGAATTTGAGGATTTTGACACTGCCGATATGGTATTTTTGGATGCCAATGAAAATCCATTTAACAGTGGGGTAAATCGTTATCCTGATCCCCAACAAGCTTCGGTAAAAGGCATACTGGCCAAACAACACAAAGTAAATACCAATCAAATGTTGCTAGGAAACGGTAGCGATGAAGTTTTAGATTTGTTGTTTAGAGCCTTTTGTGAACCCAAAGAAGATAATGTAATCACTTTGCCACCAACCTACGGAATGTATGGGGTTTTGGCTAATATCAACGCGGTAGAAAATAGAGAAGTATTGCTTTCAACTGATTTTCAACCTCAAATTGAGAAAATCTTTGGCGCCATTGATGATAATACAAAAATGATCTTTTTGTGTTCGCCGAATAACCCAACAGGAAATTCATTTTCAGAAGAAAGTGTAACTACTTTGTTAGATCACTTTAATGGTTTAATCGTTATTGATGAAGCGTATATTGATTTTTCTGAAAAAGAAAGTTGGTTGCGAAAACTATATCAATATCCAAATTTGATCATCACACAAACACTCTCAAAAGCCTATGGTTTGGCAGGAATTAGATTGGGAATTTGTTATGCTTCCGCAGCAGTGATTTCGGTTTTAAATAAAATAAAACCACCTTATAATGTAAATGAGTTGTCACAAAAGAGAGCTTTGGAACGATTGGACAATACTAAAGCAATTGCCTCTGAAATTAAATCAATTATAGAACAAAGGTCAGCATTACTTGAAGTTTTACTTGATGTAAAGTATGTTGAGAGGATCTATCCAACAGAAGCCAACTTTATCTTAATTAAAGTAGATGATGCCAATAAAAGATACGATGATTTGATAGCTAAAGGAATCGTAATCCGTAATAGAACAACACAACCATTATGTGAAAATTGTTTGCGTTTGACTATTGGAACAGCAGAAGAAAATAAAAAATTAATAGAAGCATTACGAAATTAACTAACTAAGACCTAACAGGTTTTTGAAACCTGTTAGGTCTAGAACAAAAATAACCTATGAAAAAAGTACTTTTTATAGATCGTGACGGAACGATTGTTTTAGAACCGGAAGGATACCAACTAGACAGCTTAGAAAAATTAGAATTTTATCCAAAAGCGTTTCAGTATTTGGCTAAAATTGCCGAAGAAATGGATTATGAATTGGTTATGGTAACCAATCAAGACGGTTTAGGAACCGATAGTTTTCCGGAAGACACCTTTTGGCCAACGCAAAACTTTATATTGAGAGCTTTTGAAAACGAAGGTGTTCTTTTTGACGATATTTTTATAGATCATTCTTTACCGGAAGACAATGCACCCACTCGCAAACCAAGAACGGGAATGCTAACCAAGTATATTGACAATCCTGAGTATGATTTAGCGAACTCATTCGTTTTAGGAGATCGTTTGACCGATGTAGAATTAGCCAAAAACCTGGGAGCCAAAGCCATTTTTATGAATACTAGCGAAGGAGCTGGAAGCACTGAAATTGCTGCAAAAAGAGAAGAATTAGACGAAGTGATTATCTTGCAATCTACGGATTGGAAAGTGATTTATGAGTTTTTGAAACTCGAAGCGCGTTCCGCAACTATTTCGAGAAAAACCAATGAAACCGATATCTACATCAACTTGAACTTGGACGGAACAGGAAAAAGTAAAATTGAAACCGGTATTGCCTTTTTTGACCACATGCTGGATCAAATTGCACGTCACGGACAAATGGACTTGGAGATTTTGGTAAAAGGCGATCTTGAAGTCGATGAACACCATACTATCGAAGATACTGCCATTGCTCTTGGAGAAGTTTTTGCCAAAGCATTAGGTAATAAATTAGGCATTGAACGTTATGGTTTTTGTTTACCAATGGACGACTGCTTATCTCAAGTAGCCATTGATTTTGGAGGCAGAAACTGGTTGGTTTGGGAAACCGAATTCAAACGTGAAATGGTTGGTAAAATGCCAACAGAAATGTTTTATCATTTCTTCAAATCATTCTCAGATGGAGCCAAAGCAAATATTAACATCAAAGCGGAAGGAACCAACGAACATCATAAAATTGAAGCTATCTTTAAAGCTTTTGCGAAAGCGATAAAAGTAGCCGTAAAACGCGATACAGAGAAAATGATTTTACCAAGTACGAAGGGAATGCTGTAAAAGCCCCCCCAACCCCCGAAGGGGGGGGAGCTACATGGGAATTGTAATCTATCTTAATAAAATAACACATATAAATTATGGATAAAAATAGAACGCCCTCTACATCAGCTCCCCCTTCGGGGGGTGGGGGGCTCGTAATCATAAATTACGGAGCAGGAAACATTCAAAGCATCATGTTTGCCATCGAAAGATTGGGATTCAAGGCGGTTTTGAGTAATAATCCCGAGGAGATAAAAGCAGCCGATAAAGTAATTTTCCCTGGCGTAGGCGAGGCGAGTTACGCGATGAAAATGCTAAAACAAAGCGGTTTGGACACTCTAATTCCAACGCTTAAACAACCCGTTTTCGGAATATGTTTGGGTATGCAATTGATGTGCAACAAATCGGAGGAAGGTGATACGGTAGGATTGGGCATTTTTGATGTGGATGTCATCAAATTTTCTCCAAAAGTAAAAGTCCCACAAATGGGGTGGAACACTATTTATAACCTAAAGTCAGATTTATTCAAAGGAATTGCCGAGAATGAATACATGTATTTGGTTCATAGTTTTTATGCACCTATTTGCGAAGAAACCATTGCAACTACTGATTATGAAGTGGCGTATTCTTCGGCTTTAGAAAATAAAAACTTCTACGGAACACAATTTCATCCCGAAAAAAGTGGTGATGTTGGGGAGCAAATACTTGGTAACTTTTTGAAATTATAAAATAGCAATTTCAATGGCAATTTCAATAGCAATGAGAAATTAAAAATCAAATTTAATGATAATGTGATGTAAGATTGCCTCATTCTTCGCAATGAAAAATCTAAAATCTAAAATCTGCAATCTAAAATAGAATATGAGAATAATCCCTGCAATAGATATTATAGAAGGAAAATGTGTTCGCTTGTCCAAAGGCGATTACAACACTAAAATTATATACAATGAAAATCCGCTTGAAGTAGCCAAATCATTCGAAGCCCACGGAATCGAATATTTACATTTGGTGGATTTGGACGGTGCCAAATCGAGCAAAATTGTCAATTATAAAATATTGGAACAAATAGCCACTCAAACCAAACTGAAAATTGATTTCGGTGGTGGATTGAAATCGGATGCCGATTTGAAAATTGCTTTCGAAAGTGGCGCTAACCAAATCACAGGTGGAAGTATTGCCGTAAAAAATAGAGCTGTTTTCGAAAAATGGATAGCTGAATACGGTTCGGATAAAATCATTTTGGGAGCCGATGCCAATAATGAAAAAGTAGCTGTTTCGGGTTGGTTAGAAGACTCTAATGAAGATTTGATTCCATTTATTCAAGACTATCAAAACAAAGGAATTCAGTATGTGATTTGTACTGATATTGCCAAAGATGGAATGCTAGAAGGACCGAGTTTTGATTTGTATGCTAAAATTTTGACGGAAGCTTCACCTCGAGCGAAGTCGAGAGGCGGAATAAAATTAATTGCCTCTGGTGGAATTTCAACATTCGATGAATTACCGAAATTGGCCGAAATGGGCTGTGAAGGAACCATTATCGGGAAAGCCATTTACGAAGGTAGAATTTCGTTGAAACAATTGGAAAATTATATAATTTGCAAATAATAAAACTCAAAATATAAAATATGATAACTTGTTATTTGAAATACACAATAGACCCTTTTCAATTAGATGTTTTTGAAGATTATGGCAAAAGATGGATAAAATTGGTTAACCGTTTTGGAGGGCAACATCATGGTTATTTTTTGCCTTCTGAAGGAGCAAATAACATAGCATTTGCAATGTTTTCATTTCCCAGTTTAACTAAATATGAAAATTACAGAAAACTAATTTTGGAAGATCCAGAATGTCTCGAGGCTTTTAAAATTGCAGAAGATACAAGATGTATATTGAGTTACGAAAGAACATTTTTACGTCCAGTATTCGAATAAAATGACCATTAACAATAATAAAAATGTTAACAAAAAGAATAATACCCTGTCTCGATATTAAAAACGGAAGAACCGTAAAAGGCGTTAATTTCGTAGATTTGCGTGACGCAGGAGATCCTGTTGAATTGGCTAAGATCTATTCGGATGAAGGAGCGGATGAATTGGTTTTTCTGGATATTTCTGCAACCGAAGAACGTAGAAAAACCTTGGTGGATTTAGTTCGAAAAGTGGCTGCGACTATCAATATTCCATTTACTGTGGGTGGTGGAATCTCGACTGTAGAAGATGTGGAAGTTTTATTACAAAATGGTGCGGATAAGGTTTCAATTAATTCATCGGCGGTAAAAAATCCGCAGTTGATTAATGAATTGGCACAAAAATTCGGAAGCCAGTGCGTGGTGGTCGCTATAGATGCCAAACAATTTGATGGTCAATGGATTGTGCATTTGGTAGGAGGAAAAGTGCCAACCGAATTGAATTTATTTGATTGGGCAAAAGAAGTAGAAGAAAGAGGAGCAGGAGAAATTCTTTTTACCTCGATGGATAACGACGGAACCAAAAACGGATTTGCCAATGAAGCTTTGGCTAAGTTGTCTCAATTGGTTAATATCCCCATAATTGCTTCTGGTGGCGCAGGAACTATACAGCATTTTGTAGATGCCTTTATTGAAGGAAAAGCAGACGCAGCATTGGCGGCAAGCGTATTCCACTTTAAAGAAATCGAAATTAAAGCATTGAAAAAGGAGTTAAAAAACAATAATATTGAGGTTAGGATTTAGAACGTAGAAAATAGAATATAGAGCATAGAATATAGAAAAAAGAGAAAAGAAAATCAGATTTGATACTCTTTCAATCTTTTATTTTTCACCCGAGCCAGAAAGGCGAACGGACGAAGTAATCACAAAATTATAAAAATGGAAATAGATTTTTCAAAAAATACAGATGGATTAATTCCTGCTATTATTCAAGATAGTGAAACCAAAAACGTTTTGATGTTGGGTTATATGAATGCCGAGGCTTATCAAAAAACAGTTGACACTCAGAAAGTTACTTTTTATAGCAGAACCAAACAAAGACTTTGGACAAAAGGCGAAGAAAGCGGTAACTTTTTAAATTTGGTTGATATTAAAAACGACTGTGATAACGATACGCTTTTAATTCAAGTGCAACCAGTTGGACCAACGTGCCACAAAGGAACCGATACTTGTTGGGCAACCGAAAACAAGCAAGAATATGGTTTTATTTCCAATCTGGAAAACACCATCAAAACCCGCAGAGAAAATGCCGATTCTGAAAAGAGTTATGTGGCATCCTTATTTAAATTGGGAATCAACAAAATTGCTCAAAAAGTAGGAGAGGAAGCGATAGAAGTGGTCATTGAAGCCAAAGATGATAACGATGATTTGTTTTTGAGCGAAAGTGCCGATTTGCTTTTTCATTATTTGATTTTACTGCAAGCCAAAGGTTTTCAATTGAATGATGTGGTTGATGTATTGAAAAGCCGTAAGAAGTGAAAAAAGTTTTCAGTCACAGTCTCAGTTTTCAGTCGTAAGGGATGTACTGAGATCTGATAGTGAAAAAAGTTTTCAGTTCTCAGTCTCAGTTTTCAGTCGCAACGGACGTGCTGAGATCTGATGGTGAAAAAAGTTTTTAGTTTTCCGTTTTCGGTCGCAGCCGAAACGGATAGACTGAAACTGAAAACTGTGACTGAAAACTGTGACTAAAAACTGAAATAGACTTCTTTTTGATAATAAAAATCAAAAAAAGTATGTAGTTTTGGAGGAAAAATCATCAACACATGAAAAAGTATCTAAGCCTATTATTGATTGCATTTTTAATCTCTAATGGAATTCAAGCGCAAGGGTTGCTTGCCAAATCGGATGTTATTTTTACCAGACAAGATTCTTTAAGAGGAAGCGTCACTAAGGAAAGAGTTTGGTGGGATGTAAAACACTACAACTTAGAGGTAAAAGTAAATCCTTTAGACAGCACAATTACAGGGGCTAACACTATACAATATAAAGTGTTACAATCTTATGATGTGATGCAAATTGATTTGCAAAATCCGATGGAAATTACGGAAGTAACTCAGGATGGTGTAGCCTTAAAATACAAAAGAGAAGGGAATGCCTTTTTCATAACATTGGCTTCAAAACAAAAGACAGGAGCCACAAAAGAAGTAAAAGTATTTTATCAAGGCAGGCCAAAAGTAGCTGTTAGACCACCATGGGATGGCGGAATTACTTGGAAAAAAGACCAAAACGGGAACGATTTTATTGCTTCTTCCTGTCAAGGATTGGGTGCCAGTATTTGGTGGCCGAACAAAGACCACATGTACGATGAAGTGGAAGGGATGAAAATTAGCGTGAATATACCTGGAAAATTAATGGATGTTTCCAATGGTCGTTTGCAAAATGTAAAAACGCTAAAGGACGGTACCAAAACCTATACTTGGGTGGTCAAAAATCCAATCAATAATTATGGCGTAAATATCAATATTGGAGATTATGTGTCTTTTTCAGAGAAATACAAAGGAGAAAAGGGCGATTTAGATTGCCAATACTATGTTTTGAAAGATAATTTAGAAAAAGCCAAAGAACAATTCAAAGAGGTGCCGAGAATGCTAAAAGCTTTTGAACATTGGTTTGGGCCTTATCCTTTCTATGAAGATAGTTACAAACTGGTAGAAGCTCCGTATTTAGGCATGGAACACCAAAGTTGTGTGACTTATGGGAATGGTTTTCAAAACGGCTATTTGGGACGCGATTTAAGCGGAACGGGTTGGGGATTGAAATTCGATTTTATCATCATTCATGAATCAGGACACGAGTGGTTCGCCAATAACATTACCTACAAAGATATTGCCGACATGTGGATTCACGAGAGCTTTACTTGTTATTCTGAAAGTCTTTTCGTGGAATATTACTATGGAAAAGATGCTGGTACAGAATATGTGCGTGGTATTCGAAAAAATATTCAAAACGACAAACCCATCATTGGGCATTATGATGTAAACAATGAAGGTTCAGGCGATATGTACTACAAAGGTGCCAATATGCTGAACACATTGCGTCAAATTGTAAATGATGATGAAAAATGGAGAACTATCTTGAGAGGTTTGAATAGTACTTTTTACCATCAAACGGTAACGACCAAACAAATTGAGGACTACTTAAGTCAACAAGTCGGTATGGATTTGAACCCATTCTTTAATCAATATTTGAGAGACATTAGAATTCCAACATTAGAATATACTTTTCAAGAAAATGCAGTGAAATACCGTTGGAAAAATAGTGTTGCTGGTTTTGATATGCCTGTAAAAGTATCACTGAACGGAACAGAAGTTACTTTGAACCCAAAATCAGAATGGAATGAATTTACCTGTCCTTTTAAAATTGAAAAAGTAGAAGTGAATAAGGATTTTTATGTTTTAAGTAAAAATGTTGCTAAATAAAAATTGAACAAAAAATTTAGTTTAGAAAAATCTAATTATTCAGTTGTTACTTTTATCCAAAGTTTTGAATTGCCTCTAGCTTTAGCTAGAGTGATGATATTGATATAATTGTCCATGGCTTTAGCCAAAACATTTGCTGTTTCGGCTAAAGCCAATTTGATGTTCATTCATTTACCTCCAGCTAAAGCTCAATGTCATTAAGTTAAGAAAAAAGTGTTGATTTTACTAGGATTGTCGAGCATCTTGTGTGATCTCTCCTTCGTCGAGATGACAAACTTACGTGATATTGCATATCTAAATCATCGCGTTTTGTCATTCCGAGGTACGAGGAATCACACAATATGAGAACACTAGTAGCTCTCAAGCACTAAAAATACTAGTAAAAACCCTTAACTTAATGACATTGAGCTAAAGCTGGAGGCAATTTAAAATCTACAATGATCTGAATAGACATTATAAAAAAACAACTTTGACAGAAAAATTAAAAACAAACAGTCCTAAAAAACTTTATGGACTAGATCATTTACGAGCATTAGCAATTTTATTTGTTTTTCTATTTCACTATTTCATTCTTAGCGGAGGACAACCTGAGTGGCTGCCTAGTTTTGCTAAATTTGGATGGACTGGGGTAGATCTGTTCTTTGTTTTAAGCGGTTTTTTGATTTCCTCGCAACTTTTTGCTCAAATCAAACAGGGGCAAACTATTTCATTTAAACTATTCTTTTTAAAACGTTTTTTTAGAATTATCCCAGCATTTTGGATTACCGTTAGGCTTTATTTTTGTTTCCCAATCTTTCGTGAAAAAGAAGCGTTACCACCCATTTGGAAGTTTTTGACTTTTACACAGAACTTGGGACTTAATTTAAAAGACTTTGGAACATTTTCACACGCTTGGTCGCTTTGTGTTGAAGAACATTTTTATTTATTCTTGCCCATTATTTTGATTTTGTTGCAATTTTCCAAACTGTTCAATAAATCCTATTGGCTAATTATTGCATTATTCCTATTTGGTTTTGCAATTAGGATATACAGTTTTAACAATTTATATCTCCCGAAGATTAATGATGAGAATGGCTGGATGTATTGGTACAAATACATTTATTATCCAACTTACAACCGTCTGGATGGGCTTTTAGTAGGGGTTTCTATTGCTGGAGTTTATCAGTTTTTACCAAAAGTTTGGAATACAATATCAAAATTTGGAAATCAATTTCTGCTTTTCAGTTTACTCGTTTTGAAAGGAGCCTATTTTTTGTGTGAAGATCCACAATCCTATTCTGCCTCCGTTTTTGGATTTCCAATGGTTGCTATTGGTTATGGTTTTATGGTTGTCGGAGCAATCAGTCCAACAAGTTTTTTATTCAAATGGAATTCAAAAGCAACAACTTTTATAGCATCACTTTCTTATGCAATCTACCTTACACACAAAGGAATAATTCACATAACACATCAGATTTTAGAAGATTTTAAAATAGATGCAAATTTGATGCTTGTAATTTGCGTTATAACCTGTACAATTGGAGCATTTTTATTAAACTCGGCAGTTGAAAAACCATTTATGAAATTGAGAAACAAAATGATAAAGCATAAATCGACATCTCAAGAATACCCTAATTTGATAAAAACATAGAAGATCTCAATTATATCTATTGTTGAAATCTATTTAGGGATATTTTCATTTTGTTCAGCCTCAATATCAAACAATTGCACTTGACTTTTCAATCTTTCGATCAATAAATTCATCATTCTTTTGTTGAGGCTGGAGGAATTTTGAATGTAAAGCGCATATTCATCGGTAGTAAATAATCCGATAATCATTCCTTTTAAGGCATTTCTGAACTTGATGTCTTTTTGAATGGCGTTTTCTATAACAGCCAATTTGTTTTCGACAGTTTTAGAATAAAAATCTCTTTTATACTTGCTGATATAATTTAAAAAAGAAGCGATGAACAAATCGTTCTGTAATTTTAAAATGGGTCTGAGTACTTCATTTTGAAATAACTCCTCTGAGGACGATTGATTGTTGACATTTCCCAATGATTCTCCTCGAATTTCTTTTATTAAAATATCTCTCTGATTCATCTTTCTTTTTTATTTAAAAATATAAAAATTACTGATAGCAATGTCTTATTTTAGCATTATTAAATAAACAAATATGCGATTTCATACTAGAAAATGGGTAAAACCAGAAGACTTAAACCCAAACGGTTCATTATTTGGCGGTAAACTATTAGCTTGGATTGATGAAGAGTTGGCTTTGTATTCTATTATACAATTAGAAAATACCAGAATTGTTACCAAACACATGTCTGAAATTAATTTTAGAAGCTCTGCAAGACAAGGGGATATTATCGAAATTGGGATTGACGTAGTTAAATTTGGAAACACTTCACTAGTATTAAAATGTGAAGCACGAAACATGATGACCCGTGAGACAATCATTACTATAGATAACACTACCATGGTAAATCTAGGCGAGGATGGTAAACCAAAAGCACACGGGAAAACGGAGATTGAGTTTGTGAAAAATAGAATAGTTTAAAAAAGGTGCTAAGATTCTGAGCAGCTAAGATTATGTAATTTGAAAAGCATAAAAAAATCTGAATAAATCGCCGTGTTATTTACATTCAGATTTATTCAGATTTTAATTTTATTGCTTAAAACTTTTAAGGTTTTACTATATTCTCAGAAGGCATTACAAAAATTTCTAAATCAAAGTAAGGAACCGAGGCAATAATATGGTCGAATATATCAGACATGATGTATTCGTAATTTTCAAAACGCTTGTCTTTAGAAAAAGCATACACTTCAAGGGGAATACCATAAGGAGTGGGTTGCAATTGTCTGCAAAGCATTATCATATCCTTGTTTAATCCTGGATATTGCTGTAGATATTGTGTAATGTATTTTCGGAACAAACCCAAATTAGTTAAGTTTCGGCCATTTATAGCCAGACTTTTATCAATTTTATGCCCTCGATTGTAGGTGTCAACTTCGGCTTTTCGAAGATCAATATAAGCACTCAAAAGTTCTATTCTTTTTAAATTAATGAGTTCTTGATCTTGTAAAAACCGAATGCTACTGGCTTTGATTGTAATGTGTCTCTTGATACGTCTTCCATCAGAGTTAAGCATTCCTCTCCAGTTTTGAAACGAATCGGAACTTAAACTATAGGTTGGAATCGTAGTCGTGGTATTATCAAAATTTCGAACTTTTACGGTAGCCAGATTGATTTCTATCACATCTCCATCGGCACCATAACGATCCATGGTAATCCAGTCGCCTATGCGTACCATATCATTTATCGCCACTTGAACACTCGCCACAAAACCTAAAATAGTATCTCTAAAAACCAAGATAATCACTGCCGAAACTGCTCCAAGAATGGTCAACAATTCCTTTTGGTCAATATCAAACAATTTTGAGATAATCACTGCGATTCCAAACATCCACAGCACAATCATAATAACCTGAATGAAGCTATCGATGGGTTTATCGCTGTATCTTGGAATCAGTTTTAGATAATCTCGCAAGGAATTAAATACGGTTCGAATAATCCATAAAATCAACAGAACGATATAAATTCCCACTAATTTTCCAAAAATACCTTCCCAATATTCAAACTTATCCAATAGTACAGGAACCGATTTAAAGACAAAAAATAATGGGAATAAGTAGGCTATATATTTGGCTGTTTTATTGTTAACCAACAAATCATCAAACTTGGTTTTGGTTCTTTGGGCAACAATAGCCATTATGGTTACCAAAATAAATCGGAAAACTACATATAAACCATAAGCCAGAAAACAAAGTACAATTGTATTGAAAAACAAACTCAAATAAGTCGCAAAACTTCGACTCAAACCCCAATGTCTGAAAACAGGGTAGAGGAAACTAAAAATGAGATGAATGAGTTTGTTCATGTTTTACAAGTATTTTTTTTCAACAATAAAAGTTCCAAAAGGCAATACCGAAGCAAGTAATATAAAGCTGAAATTTTTAAAATCCCAGTTTTGAGCGCTTTTCAATAAAAAAGCCAACAAAACATAACCTATAAATAATACGCCATGACTCATTCCGATTGGGTACAACAATGTTTTGTACAATTCAATATGAGTGGGTTTAACAAAAAGCATATTCGAAAATAAAACCAAATAAGAGATTCCTTCTAAAATGGCGGTAATCTTAAAAATCTTGAGCATAAGGAGAGAATTAAGTGTTTAATTATTGAGTAGTAAGTATTAAAAATAAGAATTAAGTACAATTCGAGAAAACAAATCATTCCTAATGCAAAATCCTTAAAATTAAAGGCAAAATTAAGTAATAACATTGATTATTGCAGTATTGAATGCCAAAGTAAATTACTTTTGTATTCTTAAACTTTGAAAATGAGCAAGCGAGATTTAAAAAAATATTTAAATGAACTCAATAAAGAGCAATTAGAAGAGCAAATCCTCGAATTGTATGAAAAGTTCAGTCCAGTAAAAGTGTATTATAATTTTGTATTTAATCCAAAAGAAGAAACACTGTTACAGGAATGCAAACTCAAAATCTCCAATGAATATTTCCCTATAAAAACTACAGGAAAAAGAAAAAAACCAAAATTGAGACGTTCTGTAGCTCAAAAATACATCAAGCATTTTATGTTATTAGGCGTCGATCCTTTTGTGATTGCCGATGTGATGCTTTATAATATTGAAATTGCGCAGACTTTCTCAGCCGAGAATACTGTAAAACAAGAATTATTCTATAAAAGTATTTTCAATTCTTTCGAACAAGCTGTGAATTTTATTATTTCGAGTGGAATTACAGCCGAATTCAAAACCAGAATTAGAGAAGCACATCGTCAAGCTTTTTTGCAAAAATGGTATAACGAATCTGATTTTAAAACAATTACAGAACAGTTTGATTAGTTATTATTGGTCTTTAAATTAATTTTATTTAATCCCTCCTATATTTTTTAAATAAATTTTGGCTGAATAACTGTTTTTTAGGTGTAGTTTTGCAAAAATCCAATAAAATACAATGCATCAAGACACGTTAGAAATTGAAATTGAAAGCAAAAAAGAACTTTACGCTTACCAACAAGGGGACATTGACGCTATATTTGAACGTATAGACAATGCACCTCCGCAACACCATTTATTATACCAATTGCCGACAGGTGGTGGAAAAACAGTGATTTTTTCCGAAATCGTTCGTCGTTATTTATCGCAACACAAGAAAAAAGTAGTTGTACTTACACACCGTATAGAGTTGTGTAAGCAAACTTCAAAAATGCTAAAAGGTTTTGGCGTAAAAAACAAAATCATCAATAGTAAAGTAAAAGAACTTCCAGACCAAAACGATTATTCTTGTTTTGTGGCCATGGTCGAGACTTTGAAAAACCGTATCAATGACGAAAAACTACATTTAGACAATATCGGCCTAGTCATTATTGATGAGGCGCATTACAATTCATTCCGAAAGTTATTGAGCTCTTTCAAGAATGCATTTATACTAGGTGTGACAGCAACACCATTGAGTTCAAACATCAAATTACCAATGCACCAAAGCTATAATGAACTAATTGTGGGAGACACCATTAGCTCATTGATAGAAAATGGTTTCTTGGCAAAAGCAGTTACCTATAGTTATGATGTTGGATTAACATCATTAAAAGTAGGTATTAATGGTGATTATACCGTTAAATCATCAGATGATTTATATACCAATATGGCCATGCAGGAGAAATTATTGCACGCTTATACCGAGAAATCTTTGGGCAAAAAAACCTTGATTTTCAATAATGGTATCAACACATCTCTTTATGTGTACGAAACTTTTAGAGAAGCAGGTTATGGTATTCGCCATCTGGACAACACCAGTAGCAACGAAGAACGTAAAGAGATTTTACATTGGTTCAAGCATACTCCAGATGCGATTCTTACCTCGGTTGGTATCCTTACCACTGGTTTTGATGAGCCTACCGTTGAAACAATTATATTAAATAGAGCCACAAAATCACTTACTTTATATTATCAAATGATTGGTCGTGGGTCTAGAAAACTACCAAATAAAGACATCTTTAATGTTATCGATTTGGGTAACAATGCAGCCCGTTTTGGGTTGTGGAGTGAGCCTGTAAACTGGCAACATATCTTTAAATCTCCTGAGTTTTACTTAGAAAATTTAAGGGATGATACGGAGATTGAGTTGTATTTCAAATACGCTATGCCACCAGAATTGCGTGCCAAATTCAGCAAAACTGCCGATGTGACTTTTGATGTAGATGAAGAACACAAACTGGCAATTGCACAAAATTTAAGATCCAAAGTAGTTCTAGAGAAATCAATCGATCAACACGCTGCCATGTGTGTCGATAATTCCGAAGAATTACAAGAAGCCAAAGCATTATCAAGAGAATTAGAAGCCGATATCGAATGTCGCGTAAAACGATTTTCAAAATGCCTGAGCCAATGTAGCAAAAACTACAGAGAATGGCTTATGGATGATTACAAACTAAAAATGACCTTGTTAATCGGAAAGAAATATCGTGAGAAAATCATGAACGAAGCCGATTAAAAAGTAGTGGTCAGTATTCAGTTACAAGTGTTCAGTCATAGAGCTGTCTCATATAGTATAATAGTTTTCAGGAGCTAATCCCGCTATCCGTTACAATCTTTTATGTCTCGTAAAAAAACGAGACATAAAAGGATTTTCACTTCTATCGGGGCTAAAAAACAAAGTGGTAATCAAGACCATTTCATAAAATTAAAAACAAAAAAAATGTCAAAACAATTCTCAGATTTAGGAGTTTCAAAAGGAATACTAAAAGCGATTACCGAAATGGGAATTGTTGAACCAACAGAAATTCAGAAAAAAACCATTCCATTACTTTTAGCAAACACTACTGATATTGTGGGACTTGCCAAAACAGGAACCGGTAAAACTGCTGCTTTTGGATTGCCATTATTACAATTAATAGACACACAATTACCTGCAGTGCAAGTCGTAATTTTAGTGCCAACCAGAGAATTGGGACAACAAATTTTTCGTAATCTAGAAGATTATGCAAAATACCTTCCCGAAGTTTCTATAGCAACCGTTTGTGGTGGAATACCAATTAAACCACAAATCGAACGATTAACAGCTCCAACGCACATCGTTGTAGCAACGCCAGGTCGTTTGATTGATTTGTTGCAACGCAAAGCTATTAGTCTAAAAGAAACTAAATTTTTAGTTCTCGATGAAGCCGATGAAATGGTAACCATCCTTAAAGAAGGTTTAGACGAAATTATAACTGAATTACCTAAAACTTACAGAACCTTTTTGTTTTCGGCTACTATGCCGGGAACCATTAAGCAATTAGTTCAAAATTACCTTAATAAGAACGTAGTTCAGGTAAGTGCCAACATGGAAACAGTCGGTAATCAAGGCATTGACCACAACTACATTGTGGTAGATCCTATCGAAAAACTGGATGTTTTAATGCATTTCCTAAATTCGAAAGAAGGAGAACGCGGTATTATCTTTTGTAAAACCAAAGCGGCTGTCAATAAATTAGCCAAAAATCTAGCCATCAACAGATTTTCTTCAGGAGCTTTACACGGAAGTTTGTCACAAGGAATCCGTGACCGAATCATGGAGCAATTTCGTGAAGGACACATCAACATATTGGTAGCGACCGATTTGGCTGCCAGAGGAATTGACGTAAAAGAAATCTCTTACGTTGTTAATTATCACTTGCCAGATGTGTATGAAGTGTACGTACACCGTAGCGGAAGAACGGCTAGGGCAGGGGCCAAAGGACTTTCTTTGACCGTTTTACAACCTGAGGAAGTAGCTGAAATTGCTGATTTCGAAAAAGAATTGGGAATCCAGTTTACCAAATATAAAAAACCATCTGTAGCGAGTATTGAAGAAAACAACACGCTTTTATGGGCTAAGCAAATCTTCAAAACAAAACCCAATCATGATGTCGATACCGAATTAAAAACAAAAATAAAAACCATTTTTCATCATCTGACCAAAGACGAATTGATCGAAAAATTGTTAGCCAGTTATTTATTGCAAAACAAAACTGAAATAGCCGAAAAGCCAGTTAAAAAGTTGAAAAGAGACTAGTTGTTTACATACTAGTCGCAGTTTTCAGAGTTGTTGTAAATACAAAACTGTGAATAAAAATTGAGACTCAGACTCAAACAGAGACTGAAAACTGAGACTAAAAACTGAAAACTAATTCCTATAGCATCCATAAATAGTGTATATTTATGGATGCTATTTTTTTTAAACATCATATAAAAAACAATATGGAAATTGTAATAATAGGCGGAGGTTTTGCCGGAATTAATTTAGCCAAAGAACTGGCAAACCAAAAAGACATTCAAGTAACCCTTGTAGACAAAAACAATTACAATTTCTTTCCACCACTCATCTATCAGGTAGCCACAGCCTTTTTAGAACCATCAAGTATCAGTTATCCTTTTCGTAAGTTTTTTGCAGGCAAAAAGAATCTACAATTTCGTTTGGGAGAATTACTCAAAGTTATTCCAGCCGAAAACAAAATCATCCTCAATAATGGCGAATTGCATTACGACCACTTGGTTTTTGCAACCGGAGCCGAAACCAGTTATTTTGGAATGGATAATGTCAGGAAAAATGCCATTCCGATGAAAACACTCAACGATGCCATTGAAATGCGCAATACCTTATTAAAAAATCTGGAAAAAGCAGCCATTTGCAAAGACATTCGAGAACGTCGAAAATTATTGACTATTGTCGTTGTTGGTGGTGGGCCTACGGGTGTTGAAGTTTCGGGAATGTTTGCCGAAATGCGAAAAAGCATATTACTCAAAGAATATCCCGAATTAGAAACATCTGCCAGTAATATTTATCTAGTCGATGGTGGCGACGCCTTATTGTCGCCCATGAGCGCGGCATCACAAGCAGACACGCTTGAAGCCGTAACCCAACTTGGAGTAGTCGTAAAACTAAACACCCGAGTGGTGGATTATAAAGACGACACCGTTTTCTTTGCCGACGGAAAAACCATTCAAACCAAAAATTTAATTTGGGCAGCAGGTGTTTCAGCCAGAGAATTCGAAGGAATTCCGACAGAAAGTTACGGTCGTGGCAAACGAATGGCTACTGATGCGTTCAACAAAGTAAACGCTACCGAAAACATCTACGCTATTGGCGATACCTGCATTCAACTCAACGATGTAGATTTTCACGAAGGTCATCCGCAAGTAGCGCAAGTAGCGATTCAGCAAGGAGTGAATTTGGCCGAAAACTTCAAACTAATGGTTCAAAATAAACCATTGAAACCTTTTAAATACAATGACAAAGGTTCAATGGCGATCATTGGAAAAAACAAAGCCGTTGTTGATTTACCAAAACCTAAAATGCATTTCAAAGGCTTTTTGGCTTGGATGATTTGGTTATTTGTACACCTAATGTCCTTGATAACCTACCGCAACCGATTGAATACTTTTTACCATTGGATGATTGCTTATTTTTCAAAAGACCAATCCTTGCGAATGATTATTAGACCTGAGAAGAGAACGAAAGGGGAGTAGTTTGTAAGAAAAAAATATTACATTTGAAGCTGTGTAAAAGGGGAGAAACCTTCGCAGATAAGATAGACGTGTGACATTATACGGCAGAATCAGGAAAATAACGAAATTTAAATAAATTAAATATGGAACCAATTATCTTCAAAGCAACTGATAGAGTTTCTAAACATTATAAAAGACGTGTTGCTCAGATACTTTCGCGATTTGAAGATATAAGAGAATTAATTGAGCATCAAACTTCTAAAGGCACAAGAGTAGAAAAAGAAATTAGGCAATTTTTAATTGATTTTTTGCCTGAAATGTATGAATACAGTTCAGGTATCGTAATTGATAATTCGGGAAGTGAATGTGATAAAAGCAAACAAGAAGACATTTTAATTATAGATAAATTCTTTAATCCAAAATTATTTATAGATGAAGAACCATCTATATATCCTGTTGATGTAATATATTGTGGAATTGAAGTAAAGACATCAATAAATGAAACAGAACTCTCAACTGCTGTTAAAAACATTGAGTCATTAAAGAAATTAAAATTCATAAAGGACAAAGTTACATCTAACATAAGTAACGGTTTTACTGTTAGCGATACCAATTCTCCTATAGGTATCATATTCGCATTCGATACAACTTTTAAAAGTAGTACAACATTATTAAACCATTATAATAAAGCAATAGCTGATATAGCTTTAGAACATAGACCAAATTTATTATGTATTCTAAATCGAGGAATAATCGGAATAAGTCAAAATAATAAACCCATTATTGAAATATTTGGTCTTATAGGACAAGATAAAGATGGGAATATTGGAGAAATAACAACAAAATCAACTGATTTATATTATCAATCAGGAGGTCATAATTATCCTAAGATACTTGTTAACGACAATTACATTATTGTTGACCCTTCAAGAATAATGCTTGGTTTTCTACAATATTTAATAGATTTATTATTAAAAAAAGTAATTATTTCTAAAACAAATTTACTAAATCACTACATTCCGGAACAAATGAATAAAAGAATCAGTTTCGAATTACAATAATGTCGCACAACAATAAGGATTTAACTGCATACACAACACGAACAATGAAACCCTTGTTTTACTAAACCTTATGAAAACACTGCAACCTTTGATAATAAATCCAATGCTAACAAAGACAATTATTATATATTCATCTGTTGATGGTCTTACGAAAAGAATTTGTCACTATATAGAGGAAATTTTAATACTAAATAATCATTTGGTTGATATATTTCCTATTGATAATTTAAGTCAAAAAATCACAGCCTATGATAAAATAATTATCGCTTCGAGTATAAGATATGGGAAACACAACGAACAAATAGCAACATTTATAAATGAAAATACTGATTTTTTAAATTCAAAAAAAACAGCATTTATTTCTGTAAACTTAGTCGCACGCAAAGTTGAGAAAAGCAAAGCAAACACCAATCCTTATGTGATAAAATTTTTCAATTCCATAGCATGGAAGCCAACACTTGTTGCTGTTTTTCCCGGAAAATTAGATTATAAACTTTATAGTTTTAAAGATAGGCTTTTAATAAAATTAATTATGCTAATAACCAAAGGACCAATTAATTCAAAAACGGTTATAGAATACACTAATTGGAATAAAGTAGATGAATTTGGAAAAGAGTTTATTAAAATATAGATAATTCTAATGGGCATTGTTCAAAAAATAACACTAAATTTGTCATTATTTTATAATCAAAATATCATATTATGATAGAAATAGTTGAAAATTACGAAAACTACCTAAACAGTTTACCTGAATTAATAGGCAATTCTTATTATAAAGCAGAATTTTTTATGCAAAAATTAGGATTGAAACATGCGACATATTATAGAAAATTGCGATTGAAAAATTTTACTCCGAGCGAAGTGAAAACGATAACTGGTTTGTTGTATCCTGAAGAATTATTAATGCAAGGATTTCAAAAAAGTGAAGAGGATATAAAAGCTGGAAGGGTAGTTGATTATTCTGATTTCAAAGAAAAATTACGAGCAAAGTATAATCTCTAAATCTAAAGGATTTCTTTTATTGTCCCAAAACAAAACAACATAAATAATTTCTGTATCTATTCTGTAAAAAAGATAGACTTGCTCTGATACTAAAAACTTCCGATAGGGAGTTTTTTTATGTTCAGAACCGATATAATTGTTTTTTTCAATAATATCTAAAATTAAAATAGTTTCTGCCGCAAATGTTGATGCTTTAATTTCTGAATATTTATTGATTATCTCGTTATATGATTTTTCAGCATTTTCAGTAATTACTATTTTCATTTTCTTTCAAAATGTAATCTAATACTTGTTTTTGTGTGCTTTTAAATAGGTTTTTTTGCATCATAAATAATAAACATTTAATTTTTTGAGTCAAAACTCAATGCCCCATGATAATTTCATCATCTCCAGAATTCACAACAGTTTTCTTGATTTTTCTTTTACCAATATTCAAAATAATAAAAGCGATAATCGTGGTACAGGTCATAATGGCGACCATGGGTACCATAGAGTTTTTTACAAAAACGCCCACTGCAAAAGAAGCCAAAGCCCCAATTCCCAATTGAGTAGCGCCCATCAATGCCGAGGCACTTCCGGTATTTTTTGCAAAAGGAGCAAGGGTCAATCCAGCCGTATTCGGGTTGGAAATACCCAAACAAGCCAAAAACAAGAACAACAGAGCAATAGTTCCGTACAGCCCTAAAACACCGTTGATAGCCAAAATCAAAAAGGCAGTACTAATAATGATTTGGGCAATCAAAGCTCCAAAAATCATCTGTTCACTAGAAAATCGTCTCAATAAAAGAGAATTCAATTGACTGGAACCAATAAAACTCAAAGACATAAAAGCAAAAATCCAACCGTAGATTTGAGCATCTACTTTTAAAATATTCATAAACAAAATTGGAGAAGCTGCAACATAAGTAAACAACCCGGAGAATGCAATAGAACCCGTCAAGGCATACGTATAAAATTGAGGAACTTTGATAATCGATATGAAATTATTGATGATCGGTTTGGGTTTCAGCGAAATTGATACATCTGGTTCATGCGTTTTAGGCAAGCCCATTTGAGAAGCTATCAGTACAAAAACGCCCATACACATCAGAATTAAAAACACAATATGCCAACCCCAATAACTAGTCACATAACCACCAATAGTTGGCGCCAACATTGGCGAAAGCCCAATAACCAGCATCAATTTAGACAAAACATTGGGTATTTCTTTTATGGGAAATAAATCCCGCACCATCGCAATCGATGCCACTGTAGCGGCACAACTGCCAACTGCCTGTACAAACCGAAGTCCAATAAACGTATTGATATCTGCCACAAAAATACAGTCCAAAGAAGCCAAAATATAAATCAATAACCCAATAAATAGAGGCTTTTTTCGACCAAAACGGTCTAATAATGGTCCATAAAGTAATTGTCCTGCAGAAATCCCAACGAAATAACTGGATAATGACATGGAAACATTAGCAACGGTAGTATTCAAATCTTTGGCAATTCCTGAGAATCCTGGTAAATACATATCAATTGAAAAGGGTCCAAGAGCTGACATTGATCCTAAAATTAAAATCAATTTTATATAATTCGTTTTTGTCATTACTGCGTTTTATTTTTTTGCAAAGGTAATGCATAGAAATCTCAATACCGTAAGCAATTGAATTGGGTTAGAAAATTCCCCTTTTAAAAGAGTTATTGAATATTATATTTAGTAAAAATCCATATAAAGGATTAAATAAAATAAGTACTTTTAAGCCTTAATTAATCAAAAAACTATGAAAGAAGAAGCAATAAAATTTATTACTGAAATAATAAAACCGTGGGAAGAATTAAATATAAAATTCTCAACACTTGTGTCAATGAATCCTGCTATAAATGATTTTATAACTTCTGCAAATGCACTAACCATATCTATTAAACACATGCCTGAGAATATTTTACAAGCTGACCCAAATCAGTTAGCTAAAGAAAATAGAGCGTATGAAATAATTCATGACTTAGGTGATTCTATTAAGCATGGACAATTAAGAAGGCAAGGAAGAAAATGTTCAATAAGCGTTTCAACAATGTTTGAAAGAAATCCCGATGCCACGTTTAGATTTTTGCGAAATAGAATTACAATCATGCATAATACTTACGGTAAAATTGATTTTATGGAGTGTCCAATGGAAGCTTCAAAATTTGTCGCAGAAAAACTTGATGTTCGAACAAATTGGAATCCGCAAATAATTAACCGTAATGGGGAATTTTCTAATGAAATCAATATTCATGCTAATTCTGAAAATCAAGTATATTGGACTGGTAACAATTTAGAATTTGTTGAATTTGATGCAGATGGAGATTATAAAAATGTTGATATGAACGGACAAGTATTATTTAGTTTGACTATTGATGATCGGTTAAGTATTGGTGAAATAACTAAATAGATAAAATAAATAAGCCCCAATAAAATGTTTTTTTTTTATGTTCAAATTTATGTTCAAAATTTTTTCGCTGTAACATTTGTATAAAACGAAGGTTCATTGATGCAAAGAAGATATAAAACTTTGAAATACATAGTTTTATAAGTTTTTAAGTGTAGCTATTTTGAACTATAATTTATATTATGTAAAATAGACTTTTTCAATAACCCTAGATGATCCTTCACTTATATTGTTAACCAACTTATTTCATTCATTAGATAAAAATAGAAAAAACTTAATTCATTTTTAGCTTTACCCTCGTATTCAAAATATAACAAAAAAAAATCATTGTGAATTACTACAATGATTCTTTTAAACTATATTTTTTGATAACTTAACGTTTTATCAACTACAACAGTTAATCTATGTCCGTTTTATTTTAGGAATAAACTCTAAATAACACTATTTTAAAATAACACTATTTTACTTTGAAACCAATTATCCAATTTTCCCAACTTAATTCTACATTAGCTGCATTTATGGTGTATGTTAATTTTTCAGTAAATGAATCAGCATTTTCTGGTTTGACCTTAACACGAAGCTGATCCACTTTGTCGTTATATTTATAAGCTCCCCATTGTTTAGCTTCTTTATTAAAAACAATAACACATTCCTCTTTGTTCGGAATAATAAAAAACGAATATTTTCCAGCCGGCAATATTAAACCTTCTACTGTAATGGCTTTATCGGTTTCAAATGTCGTAGCCTCATTCGCTCCAGCACGCCAAACTTCCCCAAAAGGAACCAATTCTCCCCAAATTTTTCTTGCTCTAACGGAAGGACTTCCATAATTAATTTCAATTTTAGCCCCATTAACAATTCCGGTAGCTTTTTCAGGAGGACTCTTTAGTTTCTCCTGTGCATTTGCAAATGAAATTGCAAAAAATGATAAGAATAAGAGTAGAGAGATTTTTAAAATTTTCATAATTTACGTGTTTAATTAGCATTAAAATTAGATAATAATAGTTAATACCATTCTTTTCTACAATGTTTTATGAAAAATTTAACTATACTGCAAATTGATAAAATTAGTTTTGAATACTTCGTTTTGATGCCAATTTTTCTTATTTTTACAAGCATTACTTTACAACAAAACTTATGAATACAATTGCTGAACATATTGCTGATTTTTTGAAGGAACACGCTCCATTTGATAACTTGACTTTTCAAGAATTATCCGAAATAGCCGCAAATATTCGCGTTATTAATTTAGAAAAACACAAAACATTGTTTCAAATAAATGATGTTTTACACGATTGTTTTTATGTTGTAGCATCAGGCACCGTCAATTTATCTGTAATTTCAGATGCCGAAGAGACATTGTTAAACAAATGTCATGTTGGAGATGTTTTTGGACTCCGACCTTTTTTCGCCAAAAACAACTACATGATGACTGCAAAAGCTCGTGAAGAAAGTATCGTTTATGGCATTCCTATTGCGACTTTTAGACCCTTTGTGGCCAATAATCCAAATGTGTTAAATTTCCTTTTAGAAAGTTTTGCTTCTAATACTTGGAATCCAAAAGATAAAGAGAATTTTAGAGGAAAATTAGCTTCTGATAATTTTTTCTATGGAGAGCAAAAAAATGAAATGCAATATTTTCAATCGCTTACTTACAATAGATCTCCACTAATAGTAAAAGTTACTGATGTTGCTAAAGAAGTAGCTTTGCGCATGACCGAGAATCTCTCTACAAGCGCTGTTATTTGCGAGAATCACCTGCCTATTGGAATTGTAACAACTACAGATATGTCTTCAAAAATAGCTACAGGTCTGTTTCCGATAAATATTCCTGTCGATGCTATCATGTCTGCGCCAGTAGTGACAGTCGTCGAAAATGTTTCTTTAGCGGAAGCTCAATTATTAATGTTGAAAAATAATGTCAGCCATTTGTGTGTAACCCAAGACGGTACTGATAAATCGGCTATTAAAGGAATCATATCAGAGCATGACTTAATTGTAGCCCAAGCGAGCAACCCAGGAGTTTTAATAAAAGAAATCAAAAGGTCTCAAAACCCAAAAGAATTAAGACAAATTCGCGAACGTTTATCCGAATTAATACAAAATTCTATCAATAAAAATATTCCGCTTTCCCACATTAATAATATAGCCAGTGAGATAAATTCGGCCATTTTAAAACGTGCCGTAGAATTATCCATTTTAGAATTAGGCTCACCTCCTGCCCGTTTTGCTTGGTTAAGCATTGGTAGTCAAGGTAGAAAAGAACAATTATTACTCACTGATCAAGATAGCATTTTAGTCTTTGAGGATGTGCTTCCTGATAAATATAGAGATGTTAGAGATTATTTTTTAAAACTAGCTAAAAAGACGACTTTAACTCTTGAAAAAACAGGTTACGAATTATGTCCAAACGGACACATGGGAAGTAATATGTTGTGGTGTAAATCATTGACAGACTGGATCAAACAATACGACAGTTGGATGAATACTCCTGGTGAAAACAGTACTGATTTGAGTAGTATATTTTTTGATTTAGACTTGGTTTTTGGAGAGAAAAAAATATTTGAGGCGTTAGAAAATGTAATATTCAAAAACATAGAAAACAATTCTTTATTCTTTGATTTTTTAGGAAATGACGCTTTGAGAAAAAATTCTCCACTAACATTTTTTAAGAAATTTGTAATTGAAGAAGAAGAACCCAATAAAGATAAGTTTGATATTAAAACTCGTGCATTGATGCCACTTATTGATGGCGCCAGACTTTTTGCATTACATTTCAACATTAGAGGACTCAATAATACTTATTTAAGATTCAAACAATTAGCCATTATGGATCCTAAAAATGCGGATGTTTATCTGAATTGTGCCGAAGCATTTTTAATTTTATCCAGATTTAGAGTCAATGAAGGTTTGAAAAATGACAATTCCGGACAATATATAAATTTAGATGAATTGACTAAATTGGATAAAGAAAAATTAAAAAATGCTTTTATTCCCATGAAAGATTTAGAAGAATTAATAAAAAGTAATTTTAAACTTACACAATTTTCATAGTAATGTTAGACTGGCTAAAAAATATAAACAAAGACTACCCTGATTTTTGGAAAACCTATCTTTCAAAGTTTGAAGAAAAGCCGAATCGATTCGTTGTTTTTTCAACTGAAACTTCTGGATTGAATCCAAGTAAAGATGTGATTCTATCGATTGGTTCATTTGCAATCATCAACAATAGCATTCTTATTGGAGATAGTTTTGAAGCGGTTCTTTTGCAATATATCTATCTTCATGACAATGGACTGTCCAATGAGTTTATTGTGGAAAGTAAGATGAAAAAATTAAGCGAACCAGAAGCCATTCAAGTATTCATCGATTATATTGGCAATGCCGTTTTAATAGGACATCATATTGACTTTGATGTAGAAATGATCAATGTCAGTTTAGAAAGATTGGGTTGTGGCAGGTTAAAAAACGAAGCCTTAGATATTGATGTAATGTATAGAAAACTAAAGGACATTAACGACAAACAGTTTTCTCTAGATGAATTATCGGATATTTTTAAATTGCCAAAAACCTATAGAAGTACCCCTTCGGAAAATGCTTATACCATTGCCTTGTTGTTTTTAAAATTGAAATCAAGATTGGGGATTAAATAATTGGGGCTGTATTCTAAAACAAACAGCATTTAAATTTAACCACACTTCAACTTCGCTCAGTGCAGGTGTAAGAAATATAAGGCCATCTAAGCTGGATGAAAAAGCAATATCTTATCTGTTCTTATATTTCTTATTTGGTAAACCTTATACTGAAATAATCCTTTGAAAACGTCCGTGATGGGTTATAGATACTGGAATCTTACTATTTGAAATCGGATCTAAAAGATAAGGAACACCATTCTCTTTTTTTATAATTGTTGTAGTATCTAAAGTCTTTATTTTTTTAAAATACCTCTTTTCAAAAACAGCAACCGAATAAATAAAATTTGTTGTAATCTCTGTTTGGGTATAAAAAACAAAACCATCAATAGAAACAGTTCCTATGTTTTTATCTTTATAATCACACTCCAATCGCAGAGGAAAAAAACCTCTGATTCCTGTTTGACGATTATATATTTTATAGCTAGCCTCCTTCCTACTCCATAAATTCCAAACCATAAGGTCTTGATTTTCTGAATTCAGAATTAATTGCTGCTCTTTAGAAGAAAAAATCTTATCCAAAAAACGGTTTCTTTTCCAATTGCTTTCCTTTAGGGCTAAATCTAAATCTACAATGTCATTTCCAATCATTTTTTTGATAATTCAGTTTCAATAATACCAATTGCTGCTTTTACATTAACCATCCTTTCCATCGATTCATTATCGATTATGACATCAAATCTTTCTTCAATATCTAAAATAACGTCAACCAAATTTGCTGAATTTATTTTTAAATCATTTATAAAATCAGTGTCTTCTGTAAGAGTTTCAAAAGCTTCTTCGTTTTGAATATACGGTTTTACTATACCCTTTAGCTGTTCTATTGTTGCTTCTCTATCCATATTTTATTAAAATTAGTTTTTAAATTGCTACTCTTTCCTAAGTATTAGGATTATATTTCTTAAAAATAACACATCCATTTATATCTCCAAAACCAAAACTGGCTTTCGCAATAATATTTACATCTTTTTTAATCAACTGTTGTGAAATTCTTGACGCATCAATGCAAGCTATGATTTCGGGATGTAAATCTTCGCAATTAGTATTAGGGAAAATAAATCCTTGCTGCAATTGCAATACCGTTGCCACACTTTCTACACTCCCGGAAGCCGACAAACAATGCCCAACCATTGATTTCAGCGAATTGATATACGGAAAATCAACTCCTTTTCTATCTAAAGCTTCGCTCCAGTTCATAATCTCCAAACTATCTTTTGAAGTGGCGGTTAGATGACCATTTATAGCGTCAATATTCGAAGCTATAATTCCAGCATTTGCCATAGCATTTTTTATACATTTTTGAACTGCTACCGGATTTGGGGCCGTCATTGACCCTACTCCTCTTTGCCCTCCCGAATTAATATTTCCGCCCAAAACTTCTGCATAAATGGTTGCACCACGCGCTAATGCTGTTTCCAAATCTTCTAACACTAATGCGCCCGATCCACTTGCTGGCACAAAGCCCGAAGCACTTGCAGACATGGGTCTGGAACCCGTTTCGGGAGAATTGTTGTGTTTAAAAGTACATACTCGCATCGCGTCAAAACCACCCCAAATATAAGGCCCCGAATCACTAGTACTACCTGTTAGCATTCGTTTGGCTTGTCCTGATTTAATGCGTTCATACCCCATTAAAATGCTTTCGACACCCGTTGTACAAGCTGAAGAATTGGTCGTCACTTGATTTCCTAAACCTAGTTTTCCGCCTAGATAAGCACTTACACCACTATTCATTGTTTGAGATACACTTGTACTCCCTAAACTTCGTGTCTGCAACGCATCAATTTTATATATACTTTCCCGAAATTTATCAATACCCGAAGTTCCCGCCCCAAAAATGGTTCCGCTATCCCAATCTGGTTCTGAATCAATATTCATCGATAAACCAGCATCTTTCCAGGCATCAATTCCTGCAATGATACCGTATAAAATACCAGATGCATTGAAATTCCGCAACTCTAATTCCGTAAAATAGTTTAAAGCCAGCTCTGTCGACACTTCTGGTTTTCCGGCAATTTGACAAGAGAATTTTAAACGCTCCAATTCTGAATCAAACTTAATTCCCGAAATTCCATTTTTTATGGCATGTGTAAACGCATCAAGTCCAACTCCATTTGGAGCAACTATACCCAGTCCCGTTATTACAACACGATTTTTCAATATCAATTTAAATTTAAATGGCAATAGCAATGACAATATCAATTGCAACAGATTAGTCAGCTTTTATTCGATTCTTTAGCTTTTTTTTGCTTCTTTAGATTTTTTCAATCTTTTAGATTCTTTATATTTTTCAAACCATCATTCCTGCAATTGTTCCATTGCAAACCACTTCATCTCTCTCGTTTTTCATACTAACTTTGCATTTTAACTTTCCAAATCTAAAATATGTTTTTTGAGAAATGACAGTTACTTTCTCATTAGGAAAAACAGGTTTTAAAAATTCAATATTCGTTGATGTTAAAGCTATTGAAGTTTTATTATTAAATTGATTCTTCAACAAAAAAATACCGAGACAAACCAACCCGATTTGAGCCATAACTTCGGTTAGAATCACTCCAGGTGTGATTGGATTGTCTTTGAAATGCCCTTTGTAAAAATCTAAATCTTCATCAAAAGTATACTCCCCTTCTACCCCATCTTCATCAATTCTAAGAATCTTATCTACAAACAGAAACGGTTTGGAATACGGTAATTTTGATAGTATTTCTTTTTCTCCCATTGCTTTACAGTATTCCGTTATATTTTTGGATCAAAATCCACCATCCATTCAATACCGAATTTGTCTCTAAACATCCCAAAACAGGAACCCCAAGAACTGTCGTCAATAGGTACTTCAATATTTCCGCCTGCTGAAAGTCCGCTAAATAATTTGTCGGCTTCTTCACGACTTTCCGTACTAATAGATATCTTAGACCTGTTTTCATTTTCATTTACTCTTCCCATACTTTCTGGAACGTCATTGGCCATTAAAATGTTTTTGCCAATTGGCAAAGCAATGTGCATTATCTTACTTGCTTCATTTTCTGCTACTGGATATTCAGGGCTTGATATATCTTTGAAGCGTATAATCTTTGTGAACTCTCCACCAAATACTGATTTGTAAAAATTGAATGCTTCTTCGGCATTTCCGTTGAAATTAATGTGAGGATTGATAAGTGCCATACTTTATATATTTTTTAAAAATTGTTGTTTCTTATTCCAAATGTCTGAACGCAGGGTGTCACAATACAATGGCGCCTAACCTTAGACTTTGCGTCTTTGGGAGAAAATTTAAAAATCAAGCGCGCTATTCATTTTTATCTTAAAACTGCAACAAAACCCTTTGAGCCGAAAAACCCGGACCAAAACTCAACATCAACCCCTTTGAGCCTTTTTCGGGATAATTATCCATAAATCGCTCCAAAACATACAATACGGTTGCGCTTGACATATTTCCGTACAATCGCAAGACTTCTTTTGTGTCATTTATGTTTTTTCCTAAATCAGAAAACAAATCTTCGACAGTTTGCACGATCTTCTTTCCACCGGGATGAAAAATCAAATGATCAATATCTTCCATTTTTAAATTGTTCTTTTCCAAAAAAGGATGAATAATATCCGGAAAATGTGACGCAATAGTATCTGGAACATCAATATCCAATACCATTTGCAAGCCAGAGTTGGTCAGTTTAAAACCCATCATGTGAATGTTGTCGTAAAAATGATACATTTCTTCTGCAATAATTTCCGGTCCAGTTTCTTCTTCACAGGAAGACAGCAAAACACAAGCCGCACCATCTCCGAAAATTGCTGCGCTCACAATATTCGCCATTGAAAAATCATCCAATTGAAACGTTGCTGTTGGACTCTCCACGGCAATTACTGCTGCTCTTTTCCCTGGATTCGCTTGAAGAAAGTTCTTTGCATATATAATTCCCGATATTCCAGCCGCACATCCCATCTCTGTCACAGGCAATCGTACAATATCCTGACGCAGTTTTAAACTATTGATCAAATACGCGTCTAATGAAGGAATCATAATTCCCGTACAACTTACCGTAATGATATAATCTAAATCTTGGGGTGCCCAATCCGCTTTTTTTAACGCTTTATCCAATACTTTCTCACCCAAATCTATTATTTCCCGAACATAAATATCATTTCTTCCTTCAAAAGAAGCATTCGTAAAAACTTCAAGAGGATCCATTATGGAATATCTTTTATCTACAGCAGCCCCTTCGAATATTTTCTTTACTTTTTTGATAAAGCGGTCTTCTTGTCCAACTAGCCAAGAATCCAGAAAAGGGATGATCTCTTGAGTCGTTCTGGAGTATTTTGGCAACTGTTTTGCAACACATTTTATTTTTACACTCATTGATTTCTTGTGTTGATTTCTGATTTTATTTCTTCCTAAAAAATATTTAAAATTTGGTTGTCAGGAACCGCTTTTCATTTTAGTAGGAAGAAAATTTCTTCATGGCGGTTTCAATAAAAACAACTTTTCTTAAACTGTACCCTTTTCAATAATCCACTGATAGCGAAAAGCCCATTTCCATTGAATCTTATAGTTGCTAAAATTTAACATTTCTGAAAACTGAACTAATTCTCGTTTTTTAAAACCTCTCAAAATAGACGTCAATCCATCTTTGCAAGGCATGCTTTCCAATTTAAAAACCAAGCATAAGATTTGAAATAATCGATATGCAATTGCGCTTCGTTCTAAATCATTTATAACTATACCCAATCTGGAATTTAGATTAAAAACGGTTAATAAATCTAGTATTTCCTTATTTTTAAAATGATGTAATGTTAAGGTACACAACATTATATCGCATCTTATTTCTTTAAAAGAATTACTTAAAATATCTTCACAACAATACCTGATATTCGAATACTTTATAGATAATTCTCGTGCATAATCTATAGTGTATCTATTGGCATCTACTCCTATTAATTGAAAATTTAATTTATTTTCAGCACCATAATCTGCTAGCTTTCGCAACATATCTCCATTTCCGCACCCTACATCTACAATGGTAATTTCATCTGATTGTGATGATTTCGAAATCAATTTTTTCACTCCTTGCAAAGTGAGTTGGTTACCTCCCAGAAACTGATTTATTTTGGCAATTTTATTTAATGCTTCTCTCAAAACATCTCCTTCCAAATCGAAATCGTCCATAATTTCAGACTTATCGGTTCTATATTTGGTATTTATAAACATGAATGCTTTTTGAAATTGATATTGCTATTGATATTGCTATTGATATTGAAATCATTCCGTCAGAATCGGTTTTCCATGCGTGTGTTTTATAATGATTGACATTAACGAAGGAAATTTAATCAATATTTTCATCAAAACAGCAGATAGTCCTTTTTTTTGTAGCAAAAAAGCCAAAAAACGTCCCATTCTAAGTCTTTCTTTAAAATTTGAATCCCACTCTTTACTATATTTTTTTTCCAACTCGTTACGAGATTTTATTTCTCCATTATGGTATTTGATGATTAATTGAGAGACAATTTGAGCACTGTGAATTGCCATTGCCATTCCATTACCACACAAAGGATGAATTAGGCCAGCCGTATCTCCAATCATTAAGATATGATTTTCAACCATTTCTTTTTTATCAAAAGATATTTGGCTAATTGTTAAAGGTTTATCGAAAAGCAGTTTGGAATTTTTTAAAATTAATTCTAAATTCGGATTTTTGAGAACTACTTGATTTTGATACTCGTCTATATTTTTATAATTTTTAAAAGTCTCATAACTGGCAAGATAACAAATATTTATGGCATTATTTTCTACTTTTGAAACCCCGCAATACCCTCCTTCAAAATTATGTAAACCCACTAAATCATTAGGAAAATCACCTGAATAATGCGCTTTAACCGCCAGCCAATGCGATTTTTTTAGAATAAAATTTCGATTTAACTTTAAATCAATAGTCGATCTTTTCCCAAAGGCTCCTATAACAATCTCCGAATTTAAAATCCTATTATTCGACGTTGTAATGGTGAAATTATCGTTCTCAAAAATGACATTTTCGACATTTTCCTGAATCACTTCACATCCGTTTTCTATTGCTTTTTTACATAAAAAGGCATCCAAAGCAAACCGACTTATTCCAAAACCACCAAGCGGCAGATCACAATAAATACTTTTTCCGTTTACTGTTGAAAAATGCAATTTTGTAATTGTGGTCGGATTTAGTTCTGAAATACTAAGAGCAAGCCAATTAAAATAAGGAACGACTTCATTTGAAATGTATTCTCCGCAAACTTTATGTTTAGGATATTCATTTTTTTCTATCAAAACAACTTTCAACCCCATTTTAGACAAATGAATTGCGGCGGTCAATCCTGCTAAACCACCACCAATAATCGTTATAGCCGAATTGTTTTTCATAGTAATGCTAATTTAGACAATTTATTTAAAACAAAACTTACTTATCAAAGCAAAAAAAACTGCTTCAAAAAATTGAAGCAGTTCAAAAAAAAAATTAAATCATTTTTACTCTATTTTACTTTTCACGATTTCTTCCACGATTTCTGGATTTAATAATGTTGTAATATCTCCAAAATTAGAATAATCTCCTTCGGCAATTTTGCGTAAAATACGACGCATAATTTTTCCGGATCTTGTTTTTGGTAATCCAGTAACAAACTGAATCTTATCTAGTTTAGCAATCGGTCCAATATGATCGGACACATGTTGATTGATTTCATTACTTAGATTTTCTCTATCTCTATATTCTCCAGATTCTTTCAAAATCACAAAACCGTATAATGCATTTCCTTTAATATCATGTGGAAAACCAACAATTGCAGACTCTGCAACAGCCGGATGCTCATTAATTGCATCTTCAATAGGTGCTGTACCTAAATTGTGACCAGAAACAATAACTACATCATCAACTCGACCGGTAATCCTATAATACCCAACCTCGTCGCGTAAAGCTCCGTCTCCAGTAAAATATTTACCCGGAAAAGCAGAGAAATAGGTATCCTTATATCTTTGATGATCTCCCCAAATGGTTCTGGCGATACCAGGCCAAGGAAATTTGATACATAAACTACCATCAACTTGATTGCCTTCAATTTCATTGCGTTTATCATCCATCAAAACGGGTTGAATTCCCGGTAAAGGTAATGTAGCATACGTAGGTTTTGTTGGTGTGATAAATGCCAATGGAGCAATCATGATACCGCCGGTTTCGGTTTGCCACCAAGTATCAACTACTGGGCAACGCTTCCCTCCTACGTGGTCATTGTACCAGTGCCAAGCTTCTTCGTTTATTGGTTCTCCCACAGATCCAATTACTTTCAATGATTTTAATGGGAATTTTTGAACATACGATAAATTCTCTTTTGCCAAAGCACGTATTGCTGTTGGAGCCGTGTAGAATTGAGTTACTTTATGTTTCTCGATAGTTTCCCAAAAACGACTAAAATCAGGGTAAGATGGAACTCCTTCAAAAATAACTGTTGTTGCACCATTCAATAATGGTCCGTAAAGAATATAAGAGTGTCCTGTAATCCAACCAATATCTGCAGTACACCAAAAAATATCGTTCTCTTCATAATTGAAGACATTTTTAAAAGTATAGGCTGTGTACACCATATAACCCGCTGTAGTATGAACCATTCCTTTTGGTTTACCTGTAGATCCTGAAGTGTACAATATAAACAAAGGGTCTTCGGCGTCCATAATTTCAGCAACGCAATTGCTGGTTGCATTATCTAATAGAGGTTGCAACCATTGATCACGACCTGCTTTCATGTTTATTTCAGCATTCGTTCTTTTGGTTACCAAAACAGAAGTAACGCAAGGACAGCTTTCTAATGCGTCATCAATAATTCCTTTTAAATCGATAGTTTTATTTCCACGGTATCCTCCATCAGAAGTAATAACCATTTTACATTCACTATCATTGATCCTTGAAGCAACTGCCGAAGCAGAAAAACCTGCAAAAACAACAGAATGTATCGCACCAATTCGAGCACATGCTAAAACAGAAACGGCCAATTCAGGAATCATTGGTAAGTAAATACAAACACGGTCTCCTTTGGTTATCCCTTGCTCTCGCAAAACATTCGCCATTTTTGAAACACGTTCGTACAATTCATTGTAACTAATATGTAAAGCTTCTTCAGATGGATCGTTTGGTTCGAAAATAATGGCAGTTTTATCTCCTTTTTTAGCTAGATGCCTGTCAATACAGTTTTTTACAATATTTACTTTTGCTTCAGTAAACCATTTTATTTCAGCTTCAGCCATATTAAAATCAACAACTTTATCCCAATATTGGTACCAAGTGAAATTTTCCTCCGCAATTTTCCCCCAAAATTTTCGAGGTTCACGTATTGATTTATTATAATGCTTAAAATACTGCTCTAAACTATCAATCTTAAAATAACTCATTTTTTTCGTTTTTTTTATAAAAGTATTAAATCTCCCTCGTTTTAAAAACTATTACTTTAAAATATTAAAAAAAAATCACAAAAAGTAATTTATCATCACGTTTTATGATTTTTCTTTAAAAATTCAAGTTCTTTTAAGCATAAAAAACAATAAAAGGATACAATAGAAATATACCATATCCTTTTAATAACAATAATTAACAACAATTCTATTATTCTAACAGTTAGGGATTACTTCACTTAACTTACAAATTCGTTGGAAGTTAAGCGAAAGTAAAATGCATTAATACCTTTTCAATCATAAATAAATGCTTACTAATTCAAAATTTTAAACTTAATGATATCATGCAAATCCCAGCACACCCTCATGTGTGGTAATTCCTTTTTTAATTATCCTATTTTTTTCATTGCGGTCATTGATGCTCTCAACCAACCTCCCACTTCTTCTATAGGATGTTGACGAATAGTGCTGTTTACTGCAATTAATACTGCATTATCTACACCATTTGACGTTGAAAAAGGTTTTCCGATTATATTCGTTTCAACCGTTTTCATGAACTCAGTCAATAATGGTTTACAAGCATGATCAAACAAATAACAACCGTACTCCGCAGTATCCGAAATGATTCTGTTCATTTCATATAATTTTTTTCTTGCTACCGTATTGGCAATCAAAGGCAATTCATGTAATGATTCGTAGTATGCTGATTCCTCAATAATTCCTGATTCTGTCATGGTTTCAAAAGCCAATTCTACACCAGCTTTTACCATAGCAATCATTAATACTCCATTGTCAAAGTATTCTTGTTCTGAAATTTCAGCTGTTGTCGGAGCCGTTTTTTCAAAATTAGTTTCAGCTGTTGCTGCTCTCCATGTCAAAAGATTGATGTCGTCATTTGCCCAGTCAATCATCATGTTTTTTGAAAATTCCCCAGAGATAATATCATCCATGTGCTTTTGAAACAACGGACGCATGATGTCTTTTAATTCATCTGCCAATTCATAAGCCTCAATTTTTGCAGGATTAGAAAGACGATCCATCATATTAGTGATACCACCATGTTTCAAAGCTTCGGTAATGGTTTCCCATCCGTATTGAATTAATTTTGAAGCATATCCTGGCTCGATACCTTTTTCGACCATTTTATCGAAACATAAAATAGATCCCGTTTGCAACATTCCACAAAGAATAGTTTGCTCCCCCATTAAATCTGATTTTACTTCGGCAACAAATGAAGATTTTAAAACTCCCGCTTTGTGACCTCCTGTTGCAACTGCGTACGCTTTTGCTTGTTCTAATCCAGCTCCGTTTGGATCATTTTCTGGATGAACGGCAATAAGAGTTGGCACACCAAAACCTCTTTTGTATTCCTCACGCACTTCAGATCCTGGGCATTTAGGTGCACACATAATAACCGTTAAGTCTTTACGGATTTGCATTCCTTCTTCAACAATATTAAACCCATGAGAATAAGCCAAAGTAGCTCCTTGTTTCATCAATGGCATGATTGCGGTAACTACAGCAGTATGTTGTTTGTCTGGCGTAAGGTTACAAACCAAATCAGCTGTTGGAATTAATTCTTCATAAGTTCCCACTTTGAAACCATTATCTGTAGCATTTTTAAAAGAAGCTCTTTTTTCTGAAATTGCATCTGCACGCAAAGCATAAGAAATATCTAATCCAGAATCTCTCATGTTCAAACCTTGATTCAAACCTTGGGCTCCACAACCTACAATGACTACTTTTTTTCCTGCCAAAGCAGTAATTCCATTTGAAAATTCAGCTTGATCCATGAATTCGCAAACGCCTAATTGTTCTAATTGTAATCTAAGTGGTAATGTATTGAAATAATTTGCCATTTTTTTTATGTTTAATGAATATGTAATTTATTGTTTTATTTATTTGTTCTCAACTGTCAATTAAGATTTTGCCGATTGACGGTTATCTTAACCCTTCCAACATACTTGAAATTTCCATTTTTTCTTTGGAAACCGATATTCTTCCGGAACGGACAAATTGCATGATTCCAAAGGGTTTTAATTTTGCGTATAATTCTTCGATTTCTGAACGTTTTCCTGATTTTGAAATCACAAAAAATTCTCTTGATACCGTAACGATTTCAGCTTTACTTTCTTTTATAATATTCTGAATTTGTTTATCGTCAAAAAGTAGACTGGATTCAATTTTGAATAAAGCACTTTCTAAAAAGATAGTCTCATCATCAACATGATAAAACGCTTTGATGACTTCTATTTGTTTTTCTATTTGACCTACAATGTTATGCACCCATTTTTCGGTGGTATTAACAACAATGATAAATTTCGAAACATTTTCAATTTCAGATTCTGAAACATTTAGACTCAAAATATTGATGTGGCGTTTCAAGAATATACCCGATATTCTGTTTAGCAAGCCAACGTTATTTTCTGAATAAACAGAAATAGTGAACATTTTATTTTCCATTTTTTTTTGTTTAAAGTTTCTTTTGTTTAACGTTTAAAGTTGAGAATCGTCATTGAATTACTCCTGTTGCATTTATTAAACAACTTTAAACCTTAAACTTTAAACTATTTTAATTCAACCTTATATCTGAAACTGACGCTCCAGTTGGAATCATTGGGAATACATTATTTTCTTTCTCTACCATTACTTCTAGGAAATAAGAATCTTTGGAAGCCATCATCTCGGCTACTGCAGCATCCAGCTCTTCGCGTTTGGTAACTTTTTTTGATTTGATATAATATCCCTCAGCGATAGCTATAAAATTGGGATTAATCATTTCAGTCGAAGCGTATCTTTTATCAAAAAATAATTGTTGCCATTGACGTACCATTCCAAGGAATTCATTGTTTAACACAACAATTTTAACTGGAACTTTAGTTTGGAAAATAGTACCCAATTCTTGAATTGTCATTTGAAAACCACCATCGCCAATAATGGCAACCACTTCACGATCTGGCATACCCATTTTGGCACCAATAGCAGCAGGTAAAGCAAACCCCATCGTTCCTAAACCGCCAGAAGTAATGTTACTTTTGGTTGTATTGAATTTAGAATAGCGACACGTAAACATTTGGTGTTGTCCCACATCCGAAACCATAATGGCATCTCCATTAGAATGTTTATTGATCATTTCAATCGTTTCTCCCATAGAAATTCCACGATTGTTGGTTGGAGCCAACTCCTCGTTGATGACCGCTTCTAATTCAATTTTATATTTCTCTTTGAATTCGTTATGCCAAGAATCATGTGTTTTACTTTCGATAAGAGGAAGCAAAGCCGTTAATGCTTCTTTTACATCTGCCAAAACAGCTACTGTAGTTTTGACATTTTTATCTATTTCGGCTGGATCAATTTCAAAGTGTATGACTTTCGCTTGTTTCGCATAAGTGGCCAGATTTCCAGTTACACGGTCATCAAAACGCATTCCAAGTGCAATTAAAATATCGCATTCATTGGTCAAAACATTTGGCCCATAATTTCCGTGCATGCCTAACATTCCAACGTTCAAAGGATGATCTGTTGGCAATGCCGAAAGACCTAAAATTGTCCAAGCGGCAGGAATTCCAGATTTTTCTACCAATGCTTTCAATTGCTCTTCGGCTTGACCAAGAATAATTCCTTGTCCGAAAACAATATATGGCTTTTTGGCATTGTTTATTAAATCCGCCGCTTCTTTTACCTTTTCTAGATTTAAAGTTGGTCTTGGAGTGTAGCTTCTAATGCTAGTGCATTTCTCATAACTAAAATCCAACTCGTCAAACTGAGCATTTTTAGTAATATCAATCAAAACCGGTCCCGGACGTCCTGATCTTGCTATAAAAAAAGCTTTGGCTATAATTTCAGGAATTTCATGAGCCTCCGTAACTTGGTAGTTCCATTTGGTTACTGGAGTCGAAATCCCAATAATATCTGTTTCTTGAAAAGCATCCGATCCCAATAAATGTTTTCCTACTTGTCCAGTTATGCATACCATTGGAGTAGAATCAATTTGGGCATCGGCAATTCCAGTGACTAAATTGGTTGCTCCAGGTCCCGAAGTAGCTATTGCAACCCCAACTTTTCCGGTAGCTCTAGCGTATCCTTGTGCAGCGTGTGTTGCTCCTTGTTCGTGGCGCACCAAAACGTGATGCAATTGATCTTGAAATTTATATAATTCGTCGTAAACAGGCATTATTGCTCCTCCGGGATACCCATAAACTAGGTCAACTCCTTCGGCCAATAAGCATCTGATAACTGCTTCTGCTCCTGATATTTTATTATTTTTCATTTTTTATCTTTTTGGCAATTGCCTTTTTAAAAATTCTATGTCAATTTCAATGGCAATTTCAATGTCAATGGCAATATTAAAAATCATTTAGGTTCTTATTGTCATTGCAATTGTCATTGAATTTTGAAATTGCTATTGATTCTTACTTATCGGTAACACATCCTGTTGATGCGCTTGATACAGATCTAATATATTTAAGTAAAACACCTTTATTGGCTTTTAATTCAGGTTGAACCCAATTAGCTTTTCTTGCTGCAAATTCAGTATCGGATATTTTTAAATCAATAGTGTTTTTAACCGCATCAATTGTTATTGTATCTCCGTTTTGAACTAGCGCAATTCCGCCACCATCAAAAGCTTCTGGAGTAACATGTCCTACTACAAAACCATGAGATCCTCCCGAAAATCTACCGTCAGTAATCAAAGCAACCGATTTTCCTAGACCAGCTCCCATAATAGCCGATGTTGGTTTAAGCATTTCTGGCATTCCTGGTCCGCCTTTAGGACCACAATATCTAATGACGACAACGTTTCCTGGTTTTACCTCTCCGCCTCTAACGCCTGTTATAACATCGTGTTCGTTTTCGTAAACAATGGCAGTTCCTTCAAAAAACTCGCCTTCGTTTCCACTGATTTTGGCTACACATCCTTCTGAAGCAATATTTCCATATAGAATTTGAATATTTCCAGTTGATTTTAAGGCTTTATGAATTTCATGAATCACATCTTGACCATCATTTAAATCGGGTAAAGCAGCTAAGTTTTCGGCTATTGTTTTTCCTGTAACAGTCAAACAATCTCCATGAAGCAATCCAACTTTCAATAAATATTTCATTACTGCTGGAACTCCACCAACTTCATGTAAATCTTCCATTAAGTATTTTCCGCTTGGTTTCAAATCGGCCAGTAATGGTGTTTTGTCACTTATAGCTTGAAAATCGGCTAAAGTAATTTCAACATCAACAGAATGAGCCATAGCAATTAAGTGCATCACCGCATTTGTAGAACCTCCAAGAACTGCCACCATTGTAATAGCATTTTCAAATGCTTTACGAGTCATGATATCTCTTGGCTTAATATCTTTTTCTAATAATATTCTGATGGCGCTTCCTGCATCACTACATTCTTGTTTTTTCTCGTCACTCAAAGCAGGATTAGAAGAGCTGTAAGGCAAGCTCATCCCTAAAGCTTCAATAGCAGATGACATCGTGTTTGCAGTGTACATTCCACCACAAGCACCCGCACCCGGACAAGCATTTTTTATAACCCCCTTGAAATCATCAGGAGTAATGGTATTGCTAAACTTTTTGCCTAATGCTTCAAAAGCCGAAACAATATTTAATTTTTCATCTTTCCAACGTCCTGAATGGATTGAACCTCCATAAACCATTATTGCAGGACGATTTAATCTTCCCATTGCAATTATAGAACCTGGCATATTTTTATCACAACCTGGAATTGCAATTAATCCGTCATACCATTGCGCTCCCATAACCGTTTCAATGGAATCGGCAATAACATCACGGGAAACTAATGAATAACGCATCCCATCGGTACCGTTTGAGATTCCGTCACTAACACCAATAGTATTAAATATCAACCCAACAAGATCTGCATTCCAGACTCCTTTTTTAACATCTTTGGCAAGATCATTCAAGTGCATATTACAAGTATTTCCTTCATACCCCATACTTACAATTCCAACTTGAGCTTTTTTCAGATCTTCTTCTGTTAAACCAATTCCGTACAACATAGCTTGAGCTGCTGGTTGTGTTTCATCTTGCGTAATCGTCTTGCTGTATTTATTTAATTCCATTCTATGTTAATTTGTGTATTTAAATTTTTATCTAAAAAAAAACCTCCCAAAATTATGGGAGGTTTTAAATATATTTTCACTTATATTTATACCAATCCCTTTTCATATGTGATAATCACAATGACACTTAAAACTAAAGTTAGATTGATAATGAATTTCATTTCCTTGTTTTTTTTAACTCTGCAAAAGTATAAAAATAAATTCAATAAAAAAACATTTCTTCAACAATTTTAGCGTTTTTAGTGATATAATTCAACGTTTTATGATTTTTACCTATTAAACGATAGTTGATTGCCCTATTTGGACATTATCATTCTTAAAATACAAATCATCTTTGCTTAATATCACGTTTGAAATAAAATCTCCAACATCATTGGTTCCAAATCTTGAACCTGGATTTAAATCAATAGTAACTACTTTATATTCAATCGCTTTTTCGACAGCTTCATATACTTTCTTAGCTTCTTTTTCTAGTCCAAAATGCTCTAATAACATTGCGGCAGACAAGATTGAAGCAATAGGATTGGCAATATCTTTACCTTTTGCTCGAGGATACGATCCGTGGATAGGCTCAAAAAGTGCATTATTGTTTCCTATTGAAGCAGAAGCCATTAAACCAATAGATCCCATAATGGCACAAGCTTCGTCTGAAAGAATGTCTCCAAATAAATTCTCGGTCAAGATGACATCATATTGTTTAGGATCTGTAATAATTTGCATGGCAACATTATCAATATACTGACATTCTAATGTAACATCCGGGTATTGCAGTGCAATTTTTTTGACTACTTTTCTCCACAATCTAGAAGTCTCAAGAACATTTGCTTTATCCACTAATGTTACTTTTTTTCTTCTGATTTGTGCTGCTTTGAATGCTTGGTGCGTGATACGGTTAATTTCGTTTTCAGAATATTCACATATATCCGAAGCGAAAGTTCCTTCTTCGTTTATTATTTTTTCACCATAGTACGATCCTCCCGTGAGTTCTCTATAAATTACAAAATCTACATTTTCGATAACTTCTCTTTTTATAGGAGAAGCATCCAGAAGATTTTTAAAAGGTTTTATAGGTCTGATATTAGCGTAAAGCCCCAATTCTTTTCTAAGTTTCAATAATCCTTGTTCTGGACGTACTTTCGCATCCGGATTATTATCGTATTTTGGATTACCAATGGCACCAAACAAAACGGCATCGGTATTCAAACAAAGATTTAAAGTTTGCTCTGGCAAAGGATTTCTAGTTTTGTCAATGGCTGTAGCGCCAATTAAAGCATCTTCAAAAATAAACTCATGGTCATACGCAACACTTATAGCATATAAAGCTTTCTTTGCCTGTAAGGTTACCTCTGGACCTATCCCATCTCCTGAAAGTACTGCTATTTTTAAGTTCATATTTTCTACTTTTATTTGTTATACTTAACACAATGACATTTTCTGATTAACTAAAAATCGTCTCTAAATAAATTAGTTCATCTCTTCCGAAAAAGTATTTAAATTTTGGTTGTCATCCCGATAATTATCGGGACTCTTTTTAATTTCATCGGAAGAAAACTGTTTTTAGATGAGGGTTTCAATTTTAGAAGCTTCAATAATTTGATGAATATCATGATCTAGCACTTCTTTTTTGATATCGGCAAATTTTAAAAATTCTATATATACAATATCCAACTGTACTTTTGTCAATTCATATCCCACTTTTTTGGCTCTGTATGCCAAAGCTGCTCTACCACTTCTGGCTGTTAAAATTATAGAAGACTCATTGACGCCAACATCCAAAGGATCCATGATTTCATAAGTAGCTCTATTTTTAATCACCCCATCTTGATGAATTCCTGAACTGTGTGCAAATGCATTGGCACCAACAATTGCTTTATTAGGTTGCACAATCATTCCCATACTATCCGAAACCAATCGACTCATTTCGTTCAATTGCTTGCTATCGATATCGGTATATAAATTCAAGTATGGATGTTGTTTAAAAATCATCACTACTTCTTCAAGAGCAGTATTACCGGCTCTCTCTCCTATTCCATTAATGGTACATTCTATTTGTCTCGCTCCGTTTACGGCTCCAGCAATTGAATTAGCAGTTGCCATTCCCAAATCATTATGACAATGACAAGAAAGAATTACGTTTTCAATTCCTTTTACGTTTTCCTTTAAATATTTAATTTTGGCACCATATTCTTCTGGCAAACAATATCCAGTAGTATCCGGTATATTAAGAACTGTAGCACCCGATTTAATCACTTCTTCACATACTTTTGCCAAAAATGCATTGTCGGTTCTACCAGCATCTTCCGCATAAAACTCTACATCTTCAACATACGATTTTGCATGGGAAACAGCGTATTTTGCTCTAGCAATTACATCTTCACGAGTGGTTTGCAGTTTGTGTATTATATGGGAGTCGGATGTTCCAATTCCTGTGTGTATACGAGGTCTAACAGCATTTTTTAAAGCCGCAGCCGCAACATCTATATCATTCTTAACTGCTCTGGTAAGTCCACAAACAGTTGCGTTTTTTACGATTTTTGCTATTTCAGTAACAGACAAAAAATCACCTGGACTCGAAACAGGGAAACCAGCTTCAATAATATCTACACCCATTTCGTCTAGACGATTGGCTATAACAAGTTTTTGGTTGGTATCTAATTTACATCCTGGGACTTGTTCTCCGTCTCTTAAAGTGGTGTCAAAAATTTGGACTTTCTCTCTATTCATTTTAATTTATTTAATGTAATTTCACATCTCATAAACAAAAATAGATTTCATTTCACCAAAACTAAACCTGTTTTGATGGAATATACTACTTATAAAGCAAAAAATAACAACGTAAACTACTGATTACCAGTATTTTAAACCTGTATATAATACAATGGCTAACCCACAAAAAGATTTTTTATTTGTTTTAATTAAATCGTTGTCCAAATCAGAAAAAAGACAATTTAAGATATTTGCAAGTCGATTGGAAACCAGTTCGAATACAAAGTTTATCGAGTTATTTAATATTTTGGATAAATCTGAAAACTATGACGAGAAACTTATTTTAAAAAACGGACTCATAAAAAAAGTACAATTATCCAATCTGAAATCGTATTTGTACAAACAAATTCTGGTAAGCATTCGGTTGAATATACCAAGTCAGAACATTCGCTATCAGCTAAGGGAACAGATTGACTTTGCAACTATTTTATACAACAAAGGGTTGTACAGACAAAGTTTAAAGATATTGGATAAAACAAAACAACAAGCCTTAGAGAATGATGAAAAATACATGGCTTTTGAAATTGTTGAATTTGAAAAATTAATAGAATCACAATACATCACCAGAAGTATCCAAGGACGGGCAGATGAATTGGTTATTCAAGCCAAAGAATTAAACTATCGCAATACGATTTCGAGTAAATTATCGAATTTATCCCTGCAATTGTATGGTATTATGCTAAAAACAGGATATGTAAAAAGCGATGAAGAGTACAAATATATTGATGATTATTTCAATAAGCATATCGCGCGTTTAGACCAATCCAAATTCGAGTTTAGAGAGAAATATTGGTTTTACAATGCCAATCTTTGGAGAAGCTTCCTAGTTCAAGACTTTCTTTCCTGTTATAAATATTCCTATAAATGGGTAACACTGTTTTATGACAATAAAAATATGATTTTTCTAAATCCTGTTTTCTTCTTAAAAGGGAATCACTATTTATTAGAGTCTTTATTCATGCTTAGATACAAGTCGAATTTCAAAAAGTATTTGGAATTGTTGGAAGAAACCATCAATGATCCTCGTTTCCCCGTAAATGATAACATTGCTTCGTTGTCTTTTCTTTATTTGTACAATAACAAATTAAACTATCATATACTAGAAGGGACTTTTGCGGAAAGCGAATACCTAATTCCCGAAATTTTAAATAAAATAAAAATTCACAATGAGCACTTGGATGAACATCACGAAATGATGTTTTATTACAAAATTGCCTGTATTTACTTTGGCAATGAAAAATATAATGAATCCATCTTTTATTTAGAAAAAATCATCAACAATAAAAATCTTTCTATGCGGGAAGATTTGATGTGTTTTGCAAGGCTTTTATGTTTAATTGTACATTATGAATTGGGGAAGGATTATTACTTAGAGAACCAACTCAAAAACACCTATAAATTTTTGCTCAAAATGAATGATTTGCATGAGGTTCAAAAAGAGATCATTCGTTTTCTTAAAAACCTTAGTACTTTGTATCCAAGTGACATCAAAAAAGAATTCATAAAAATGAGAGAACGTTTTATTGAATTAGAGAAAAACACCTACGAGAAAAGAGCTTTCCTATATCTTGATATTATTTCTTGGCTAGAAAGCAAAATAGAGAATAGAAAAATAAGTGACATTATAAAGGAAAAGGCGAAGTTGAGCAACAGATGATTTCTTTTTTTTAATCCAACCATTGAGCACCACAGCTATTCATTTCCCTTAAGATGTGAAATTTCATAAAATCATAGCCCACGGTTTCAACCGTTGGAGACAATATCTTGGAGAATATACAATCTCTAAAATATGTTCAGCGATACGTTACCCACGGTTAAAACCGTGGGCTATGGCAAAATGCTGATAAAGCAATATTTTATCACATTAAGTTACCTAGAATGACTAAAACCGAAACCTAATCTTCATGTTCTTCCGATTGTTTTTCAGACCCACTAATCAATGTATTGGCATTGGCTCTAATCTCGGTATGACGAATTTCTCCGCCAGAGGTTCCTACTTTTTGCACTAAAAATAATCCAGCGGTTGTAATACCAAGTATCAAAAAGGAAAATAGTTTAGCTTTTGAATTATTTTTAAAGTTAAAATACAATCCTGCAAGAGATAAACCGCCCAAAACATAAAGCAATACAGCTAATTTTTCGGCTAATTCTTCATGTTCATGGATAATTTGTTTCCCTATATTTGGCATATCTTCAACCAGTTCCTCTGCTCCTTCTCCCGTCCCCATGCTAATTGCTCCAAAAATAGCCGCAACTATAAAGAGTACATAAGAGGTGTTCAGCAGCGTTTTGTTTTTTAAAACCAGTCCAACGATTAAAATACCAAATCCAAAAATGGTTCCAATAATTGGAAAATGGTTTACTACCATGTGTAAATGTGCGTCGTTCATAACTTAATTTGATTTAATGATTAATGATTTTTACGTATTCTAAATGTATTACAATTGATTGATATTAACGATTATAAATCAATAATATCGGCTTAATTATTAGAGACTGCTTAATTTCATAACAGCCTGAGAGATGGTGACAAATTAAAAATAGACTTTTAAAATTTAAAAAAGATTTGTGTTCCTTTATTTACTTCGCTTTCAATTTTAAATTCAATATTGAGTAATTGTGTGATTCGCTCTACAATAGAAAGCCCTAAGCCTGATCCTTTAATTTCTGGATGAAGTGTTGGATTTGATCTGTAAAAAGGATTGAGAACCTTATCTAAATTTTCTTTGGCAATGCCAATACCATTATCCGATATCGAACAAATGGTTTTTGAATCTTTTTTAGAAAGATTAATTGAAATTTTCCCGTTTTGATTGGAATATTTTATAGCATTTGAAATCACATTACTAATAATTATAGAAACCAAATAATTATCCGATTTAATAAAATAATCTTTAGAAAAATCATATGAAATCTCTATTTTTTTATCGTTAATTTTATTCGAATATAATGTCAAGACATCCAGAATTATGGCATTTAAATAGACCTTTTCTATTCGTAAACTTTGTTTCTGATTTTCAAATCGTGCTAATAACAGCAACTGATCGACTAAATTATTCAAACGATTTACTTCGGAAATACTGAAATTAATTTTCTCTTCGTATTCGGCTTGATTTCTTGGTTTCCTAATTAAAACCTCAAGAGTTCCTTTCAATACTGTCAAAGGAGTTCTTAATTCATGGGAGGCATCGGAGGTAAATTGTTTTTCTCTCTCAACTGCATTTTCGATCCGATCCAACAAATCATTAATTGTTTTTGAAAGCACAAATAATTCGTCTTTATTTTGAGGTAAAATTATTCTGTCTTTAAGATTATCTTTAGTTATTCTACTTGAAGTCTCCGTAATTAGTGTTACTGGTTTTATACTACGTCCTGCTATGAGTCTGGCAATAAAAAACAAGAGTATGAGTATTAATGGAAAAGCAACTAAAAGTGTATTTCTAAGATTTGTCAATATTAGAGTAGCCTCATCTAGTGACATTGCTATAAGAAGATAGCCTACTTTATTATCTTTATCAAAAAGCGGAATTTGAATTTGTCTAATAGGTTTTTTATTGAAAAAGGTATCTACAAATTGATTGTCTTTATTCTCTTTGAACAATTGAAGTTGAAATCCTTTAAGATTGGGAGACTTATCAATTAATTTATTGTTATTATCTAAAAACTGAACAAAAACAGGATTTACATTTACGCTATTATTATCTCTTTTACTCCATTCATTGACTTGAATCAAATAAGTATTATTACTGTCAATTTCAATCTCCTCTTGATATTCTCTTGACTCTTCTAAAATATCCTCATTGATATGGTTATTGATGCTATATGAAGTAATTTTATAAATAGCACAAAACACTGCTGATATCAATAGTGCTGTACTGAGAATATAGTTGAAAGCAATTCTATTTTTATAGGAAAATAAAAACATATAATTAATTTATATCATTTGCAATATATCCAACACCTCGAATGGTTTTTATGAGATCCTCCTCCTTGTTAAGGTTAAGTTTCTTCCGAATGGCATTCATAAAAACATCAATTACACCTGTGTCATATTCAAAATGAATATCCCAAACATCATTGATAATCTGGTTGCGAGTACACACTTTTCCTTTATTTTTCATCAAATAAAGAAGCAGCTCATACTCTCTTTGTGTAAGCGAAACTTCTTGATTCATGGATAAAACTTGATGTTTGGACGGAATAATTTTAATATTCCCGAGAGTTAGAATATCATCTCTGTTTTCGTTGCGAAAATGGATTTTAATACGCTCTACCAATTCATCAAAACTGAAGGGTTTCTTGATGTAATCATTGGCACCAGCCTTCAAACCTTCAATAGTTTCCTGAATAGTGTCTTTGGCCGTCAAAAATAAAATAGGCGTTTTCGAATCTACTTTTCTGATTTCTTTACAAACATCAATCCCTAGCATTTGAGGCATAATCCAATCCAAAAGGATAATATCCACTTGTTGTTTTAATGCTATTTCAAGTCCCGATTTTCCGTCATAGGCAACCACTACTTCATGCCCTTCCTCTTCTAAGCCTTGTTTTAGAAAATTGGTAATTCCTATTTCGTCTTCAACAATTAGAATTTTCATTTTGATTTATTGTGTTAAAAATGATGATAGTCTTTTACTTGTTAGTAAGTGCTTTTTTTTAATTATCATTAATTTACCTGTTATTATCACAATTAAAAAAACAAGAACCAAAACTAAACTTGCATTACTATTTCCTAAATTTAATCCTTCATGTTTTGTTAAATAATCTCCAATTGTCGCACCAATTGGATGTGTTAAAATAATGGCTGACCAATAACAAATTTCTCTTGATATTTTAGTGAAAAACGCTATCAGTACTGTAATTAATAATAAAATAAATAATAATACTGTTCCTCCACCAAAACCAAGCGAAGTTTCATGAGCTAATAAATCCCCAAATGCAGTTCCTAATATACTTGAAGTTAGAAATGCAATCCAATATAGAAATTCGGTTGCTTTACTGAAACCATTCTGTATTAAACTTGATTTAGAAAATAAACGCCAAATTACAAAAGTTAATGCGAGTAAAAAAACAAGAACGATTGTTCCATGTATATATCCTAAACTTAAAGTTCTTGTAATATAGTCCGAAATTGTTGTTCCCGTTGTACTTGCCAAAGTTATAACTATCCAGTACAAAAAAACAGGTTGATTTTTTGAAAATAGTGCAAAAATTAAAGCTAGCATGAATATTGAAATTAAAGCAATAGTTCCACCTCCGTAGCCTAAATTAAATGTTTGGGAAATTAGGTCGCCAGCCGTTTCCCCCATTGTATTTGCACTTATAATTAAAGCCCAATAAAAAACATTTATTTCGGGTGATTTTTTCATTTAGTATACTTATTTTAGGTTTAAAATTAAACCTAATCCCATTTGTTTTCCATTATAAAAAGGGGTTACCATAGTCGAATTTTTCTTTGATTTAAAAATTTTACTCTCAACAGAAGGAAAAATCCAATAGGCTATTTTAGTACTTAAAATCCCAATTCCAGCTCCCATAACCACATCAGTAAACCAATGTCGATCATTATAAATTCTAAAAAAACCTGTTCCAGTTGCTACTACATAACCCGAAATTCCATACCAAATACTAACATCCTTATATTCTTGCCACAAAAATTCTGCTCCTGCAAATGCAGTTGCTGTATGTCCTGATGGAAAAGAGTTATTTGAGCTTCCGTCAGGTCTCTCTATTTTGGTTATTGATTTTAAACTAAGTACTAAACCAGACATTATTAGAAATGAAGTTCCTAGAATTATAGTTCTATCTTTTAAATCATTTTTACCTTTTATCCCAATATTATTTAACCCATAAACTGCCAATGCTGGTGCATATTGTGAAAAATCATCTACTGTAAACTTTTCATCAATGCTTTCATTTATTTCGTCTTTAATTTCGGAGTTTATATATTTCAGATAATCACTTTCAATCGCAATAATACTATACGTAATTAATGCAGCAGGAATTATTAATTGTTTTGGACTATATTTTAAATTACTATTACTTTTTTTTATACTATCATTTATATTGTTTTCATGACCAAATAGTATAAGTGGAATTATTAAAAAGAAAAATATAGTTTTTGTTTTTTTTATACTTTTTTGCAACATAATATTAGATAATTATTTGAACATTAAATAGATGGTAACTATTCGGCCTAACAAAAAATTTACACGTCCCGATGGTTATCGGGATTCACGAATTAACAAGAATTCAGGATCAAAATTGAATCTAATTTCACAAAAAAAAACACAATGCAATTTGTGCAAATTTGTGTAATTCGTGTCTGTTTTTTTTTTAATCCTACGTTAATTTGGTGTAGGCTGAATAGTAACAATAGATACTATTTAAACTAGAAACCCAACTTATTGGAATGTAAATTAAAACTAAAAAATATTAAATCAGATTCTAAGCCTTTACTCCTAAACGTAATGATTGTATTCCTTTACAAATTTCAAATGTCAGCATAAATACTTTACAAACTTAAATCAAAATAATAGCTCATAGTACGATAACAAAAACTTCTTAAGTCAAATTTAAGAATCAAATCGTTGTTACTTAAACACCATTCTAGATTCATTTTATGTATTTTTGCAAAAAAACAACACTTTATGAATCTTCTAAAAAAGTTTTCTCCTTTTTATAACCTAGCTCTGTTCTACATCATTGTAAGTTTCGTTTTGCGAATAGTTTTGGTATTTCATCCCATAACACAGACTTCTTTTGTTTTTATTGATACAATGAAAATTTTTCTAATGGGATTAGTTTCGGACGCATTTGTATTTGTGATAGCCACTGGATTCTTATGGCTGTACCTTATTTTTATATCCAACTCAAAATACTACAAACCCTATGGCTACATCATTTTTGGGCTGTTAGTGGCACTATTACTTTATATAGCATCTGGCAAAACCATTCTAAATGAATACGGTGGAGCCTTACCAAAAATAGGAATGATTTTCGTTGGTATCAAAACTTTGCTTTTTGGTTTATTGTTATTTTTGCCAAAATACAGAAGCCAAATCAGATTTTGGTTGTTCACTTTTGTGATGTTTCTATATGTTGTATTGATCCTTCAAAACGGAATTAGCGAATATTTCTTCTGGAATGAATTTGGCGTTAAATACAATTTCATAGCGGTGAATTATTTGGTTTACACCAATGAAGTAATCGGAAATATTATGGAATCCTACCCCGTAATTCCTTTGTTTTCGGGATTGTTTCTAATCGCTGGGATTGTCACTTATTTTATTGTCAAAAGAACCAGAAACTATATTGATGCGATTCCAACCTTTACCAATAAATTAAAACTATCGGGTATTTATTTGACTTTATTTGGTATTTCGGTATTGGCAATTCCTTTTTTAGCCAAAAAAGAAAACTCACAAAATGTTTTTGCCAATGAATTGCAAGCCAACGGAATATATCGTTTCTATCTGGCCTTTATGAACAGTGAATTAGATTATTTCAAATTTTATAAAACGCTACCCGAAAAAGAAGCTTTTGCATTATTAGGGAAACAAATCCCTTCTATTTCTGGCGTATCAACTTTAAGACAAATCAAAAGTGACACTGCTGAAACTCCTAAAAATGTGGTTTTAATTACCATTGAAAGTTACAGTGCCGATTTTATGAAAGCGTATGGCAACGATCAAAACATCACTCCTTTCCTTGACGATCTTGCTCAAAAAAGTTTGTTGTTTACCAATTTGTATGCTGTTGGCAATAGAACCGTTCGTGGTCTCGAAGCTGTAACCCTTTGTTTTCCTCCTACTGCTGGAGAAAGTGTAGTAAAACGAAAAGACAATAAAGACAAATTTTCTACAGGATCAATTTTTAAACAAAAAGGGTACAATGTGAAGTTTCTTTATGGTGGAGATGCCTTTTTTGATAATATGGAAGACTTTTTCATAGGGAATGGCTATGGTATTGTCGATAAAAAATCATTTGCTCCAGAAGAAGTTACGTTTGCCAATATTTGGGGCGTTTGTGACGAAGACATGGCCAATAAAGCGATAAAGGTTATGAATACCGAAGCCAAGACAGGCAAACCCTTCTTTAATCATTGGATGACTGTGAGTAACCATCGCCCTTTTACGTATCCGAACAACAAAATTGATATTCCTGGCGATGCCAAATCTCGTGACGGTGGTGTAAAATATACTGATTATGCTTTGAAGAAATTCTTTGAAATGGCTAGCAAACAACCTTGGTACAAAAATACCGTATTTGTAATTCTTGCCGACCATTGTGCTTCGAGTGCTGGTAAAACAGAACTTCCCGTAGATAAATATAGAATTCCAGCCATGATTTATAGTCCGGGCTTTATTCAGCCTCAAAAATATCCGAATGTAATGTCGCAAATAGACATTATGCCAACGCTCTTTGGTTTGTTGCATTTCAATTACCAAAGTAAATTTTACGGACAAGATGTTTTGAAATCCGATTATAAACCAAGGGCATTAATCGCAACTTATCAGGATTTGGGATTAATAAAAGATAATGTTCTAACGATTATTTCTCCAAAACAAGCCGTAAAACAGTTTCAATTGACTTTAAAACCAGATCAAAAAGTAGCACCTGAATTCCAAATCTATTACGACCAAGTTCCGTTGAGTAAAGAAAGAACTGATCTTGTCAACGAAACAATATCGTATTACCAAACAGCTTCGGATATATTGAAGAAGAAGAAATACCAACGATTGAAGTAAAACTTTATAAAATTACAACAACGGAAAAGGCCTGTAAAACTAAATTTACAGGCCTTTTTTATCTTAAAAATTCACAATTAGAAATATGTTTAGCCAGATTCAAAACCTTAACAATAGCTAATTAACGAACTTAACTTATTCTAATTAATCTGTGATAATTTGTGAAATCTGAGTCAATATTATATTTCCTTAATTAAAATCATTCTCACTTTCCAAACCAAAAAGCTTTCCTTGCTTCCAAAGTTTCAAATCATTTTTCAAATTCTTTTTATTGCGATTGGTCAATTCTTTTGAGTCTAAATCATCCAAATTTGGTTTCCCTGCATTTACCCAAGCCGTGTACCAAAAATTGGTTGTCACAACAATTGCTTTACGCATCTGATTCTCTACCATGCCATTCAAAGCTTCGTGAAATTTCGATGCATATTCTTTGGAATAGATCAAATCATTAAACTTATTTTTAGCGATATTTCCTTTCTCATCTTTGTCATACATGGTCTCTGCAGTAAAAGTTCCTCGAAGATTTCTATCAACCAACAAAAGAGGCTCAACAAGACTGTGGGTATCTTTTATCATATCCCAAGTCGCTTTTTCCACATTATCTACATACTTGGCTTCCCCAGTATAGAAATTATAATTTTTACCAAACATTTCAGGTAAACGTGATTCCCACAAAGAATGAATTCCTTTTTGATTAGTCAATTGTCCATCGTGATTAGCCGAAGTATGCAAAGGCATATGCGCATCGCCAATGTAATGCGCCAAATCAGCCGCTAGAAACAAAATTTCAGTTTTCCTTTTATCCTTGAAAGCTTTCGTCAACTTGGTCATTGTTTCCTGTATGTACCAAGGTAGAATTCCGTTATTGGATAAAAATTTCTCATCGTACTTTTTCTTAACCTCCTCAAATGGAAGCGGAATAGAATCTGCAGCACCAAAATTCTCCATGTCCATAAAATGACGGGGATTTTCCGCTTTATCACGCAAGGTGTATTTACGCAAATCAGGAACCGTTGATTCTTGGGTTATAAAATCAAGATGATTATAAAAAAAAGTTTGTAAAGGCTTCGGCAATGCCATAACTGCCGCATTATTAATATGTTCGTGGCCAAAAACACCCCAAGACAAACTAATAAAAGCAATACCAATGACAGAAAAAGTAAGAACTGACTGTTTTAATTTAAAATTTTTCATTATATTTATTTAATTGAACTACAAAAGTATTTTTTTTAAAGATAATTCAAGCAAATCAGGTTTAAATTTATGTTAATTCAACGAAATTAAATTAAAATGTTTAGACATCAAGGCAAAAATAGGACTTCAAAACACAATTTACGTCTTGCAGCATTATTGTCATTTGTAGCTGGAATTGTAAATATAACGGGAGTTTTGTCTGTAAAAACATTGACTACAAATGTTACAGGACATTTTGCCTTTTTTGCCGAAGAAGTAACCAAACACAATTATCAAGCTGCCATTGTATTTCTAATATATACTTTGTTCTTTTTGGCGGGGTCTTTTACCTCTAATTTTTTGGCTGAAGTAGTTTCAAAAAAAAATCAAGACCTTTTCCATGTAGCACCAATAACAATCGAAATAGTTATTTTAGTCTCTTTGGGTCTTTTTGGCATGCAAACTGATTTTTATTTATTTGACAAAAAATGGATAGCCTTTGGCCTTCTTTTTGCCATGGGTATTCAAAATTCATTGGTAACCAAAATCTCTCAGTCTACAGTCAGAACTACACACTTAACAGGACTCTTTACCGATTTGGGAATTGAATTATCACAATTATTTTTCTATAAAAAACCAGAGGAACGAAAATCCTTAAAAACCAGTATTTATTTAAGATTATCCATTATTTCATTCTTCTTTCTGGGTTGTTTTATGGGCGGATTTATCTACGGTTTTCTAGCGCTTAAAACGCTATTTATTGCAGCTGTTTTTCTCTTTATCGCACTTTATTATGATTACATTCTATTGAATTTCATTACGATTAAACGAAAAAAAATTAATTTTAATTGAAATAAAGAATTGAGATTAAAGTTCCTACTGCAATAAACCCCCAAAGCAACACACCTTGCAATAAAGGCAACAATCCCACCGATTTCAAAACAGAGCGATTCAACCCTGCTCCTATCAAAAATAAAGTAACAGTTAACCCTGTTTTCGCAATGGAAACCAAATGCGGAGCTACACTCGCAACAGGAGAAAAATAAGTATTGCAAACCATTGCCAAAATGAACAATCCAATAAAATATGGAATCTTCAGTTTGCTGGTTTTATTTTTAAAAGCAACTGCAGTAATCAAAGCCACAGGGATAATCCACAAAGCTCTTGCCAATTTTACCGTTGTCGCTACCTGCAAAGCTTCCGCTCCATACTTATTGGCCGCTCCAACTACAGAACTCGTATCGTGAATGGCAATGGCACACCACAAACCAAAATCATTTTGAGACATATTCAACCAATGCCCAACGGCAGGAAACACAAACAATGCAATCGAATTCAGTATAAAAATTACACCCAAAGCTACCGAAGTTTGCTTCTCATTAGATTGGATTACGGGAGCAATAGCGGCAATAGCGCTTCCACCACAAATAGCCGTTCCGCAAGAAATAAGATGAGATGTTTTTTTCTGAATGTTAAACCATTTTCCCAATAAAGTTCCCAAAGCTATAGTTGCTATAATGGAACCAATTGTAAAAAGAAAACCTTCCTTACCCGCCGCTACCGCACTATGCACATTCATTCCAAACCCCAATCCTACCACCGAAACTTGTAGTAATATGTTAGTCGCTTTATGGTTCAAATGCAAAAAAGGATGTCCAGAAAGATTGGCTACAATCAAACCCAATAACAAGGCTATAGGAGACGAAATGACAGGGAATAAACAAAGAAGCAACAGCAAAACAAAAATAATTTGTTGTACTGTAGTATTGATTTTAGGAAAAATTAAGGTATTAACACTATTGGTTTTCATTTGTTTTGTTCTTTTTAACACCACAAAGATCGCTATAAAACCCTATCGCCACCAATCGTTAAAAATAATCCACTATAACTTTAGGTTATAATAGCTCGAAATGTTTTTTATAAATAATTCCGAAAGAGAATCCGATTTTCCTTGTAAAGTAATAATGTAAAAATAACGCTCAATTATCAAATCATCTACATCAATAATTTGTAATTCTTTATTTTTCAACTCCTTATCAATAGCATGTATCGAAATAAAAGCAACACAATTCGAATTCATCAAATACGATTTGATACTTTCGGTGCTACCCAATTGCATTTCAACCTGTAATTGATCTATTTTGATATTGAAAGGTTTTAAGGCATATTCAATAACCTCAAGTGTTCCAGAGCCTTGTTCCCGCATTACAAATCTCAAAGATTTAAAATCGGAAGGAGTAATTTCTTTTTTTCGAACTAATGGATTATTGGGATTGCAAACCAAAACCAACTCATCTTTAATGAATTGGGTGTATTTTATGGATTGATTTTTGGATTGTCCTTCTACAATTCCTATTTCAATTTCTTTGTTTAACAAAGCGTTTTCAATTTGCTCTGTATTTCCGTTAAGCAAGCTCACTTTTACAGCTTCCAGTTTTTGATGAAAGCGAGCCAATAGTGGTGGAATGATATATTGGGAAATCGTGGTACTGGCTCCCAATCGCAGCACACCTTTGCGCTCATTGATAAACGTACTCATATCAAAGTCGATTTCCCTGTAAATCTCAAAGATATTTTTGGTATGTTTCAACAACACTTCCCCTGCATTGGTCAGAGCAATTTTCGAACCGTTTCTTTCAAAAAGTTTGATTTTGTATTCTTCTTCCAATTCCTGAATATGCTTGGAAATAGCGGGCTGTGTAATGAATAATTCAGCAGCGGCTTTGGTAAAGCTCAATCGTGTAGCGACAGTGAAAAACACTTTTAGTCTAAAATCCATATTGGTCTTTTTGATTATTTAGCTCGTATAAATAAACCTTTATTAAATTAAGCCAATTTCAAAAAAAATCAGTTGTAACTGCCATTGGTCGTAGGCAGTATTATAAGTTTTCTAATTTTTTAATTTCAGTTTTTAAATTTTCTAAATGACGATTTATAATTGCCCAAACTATGGAATTATCAATACTGTCGTAAGCGTGAACTAAACGATTACGGAAGCCAATAATTTGCTTGTCATTTTCAATTACAATTTCAGATTCAGATTCAACCTGTCTTAATTTATTTAAAGCCTCCCCAATAATTACCAATTGCCTTTCGACAACACTTTGAGTTTTTCTATCTTTATCATAAATATTAAAATCTGTAATGTCAATAGTAAATTCGCGAATTAAGTTTATCGCCATTACCACATCAGAAAGATACTTTTTGCTCTTTTCCGTCATAAAGTAAAACTTTTGTAGAGTCTATATTTTTTCTAAGAATTGGATTTTTAATGGATGAATTAGTCAATAAATCAACTTTTCTTTGAAAAAATTCTTCGAGCTTATCCCAAATATCCATCAAGTTTTCTCCACGTTCGATTGGATCTTCGTTATCAATTTCAATTAGTAAATCAATATCACTAGATTCATCATTGAAATCCTCAGTCACAGCTGAACCAAAAGCATAAATATTTTTAACATTATGGCTTTTGCATAATGTCAAAAATTCAGTTAATTTCATTTGTATTGACTCTTTCATTTTCATTAAGCTAAGATAGTTTATTTTTCTGAAAGCTATCTACTTACTAATCACTAAAGACTATTCACTAATCACTCTAAAACCTACAACATCCCATTATACTTTCGAACAAACCATTCTGTAGAAAGAAAAATAGCAATCAAAACCAACAGCCATTTCCAATCAATCAAAGGCGATTTGGTCACAACATCTTTTTGAACGGCTTTGTATTCCTCATTTTCCAAAAGTGTTTTTATCAGCGCATCAATTTGATTTGGATAAAAAGCTGCCCCTTTGGTTTGCGCTGCCAATTGTTTCAGTTTTTGAACATCTGGATTTACAAATTGCTTTTCAATATCAAAATCCAGAATCTCAAAATGACCTGAATACGATGTTTTTGAATTTAATTCTTTTACAGAGAAATTATAGCTTCCTGCCAAAAGACCGTCAAGATTTACTTTGTAGGTATTATTTCCTTTTAAAAGGTCGAAATTTTTGGTTTGTTTTGTTTTGATGTTGGTTACAGCAATCGTCAAACTTGCTTTTTCATCAAAATCATAATTCTTGTTGAAATATTGGGCGGCAATTTCGATAGCTTCGCCAGAGTTGTAAAAACTTTCGTGATTGACAACCAATGATTTTTTCGCATTATTGGAAGCCAAATATTGTATAATCTTATTGATGAAAACATCATATTTCTCAAAGGATTGATTGTCAATGTGGCTTTGTAAACTCCATTTCCAACTGTTTTCCCCAAATAAATAGGCCGCTCTTTTACCTTGATTTTCCGTAAAAGACAATAAAGGCGCTTTGGTATCTATGTTTCTTATTTTGGCAGAAAGTAACACATTCACTTCTCCATTAGTAGTAATTGTCCCAAAATTATTTTGCAAAGGCGGTAAATTTTCGAACCCTAAATTATCTACCGCAAAAAGATTGAACTGTGAATCAAAACCTGCCAAATAATCCTCTTCCTGACCACTCATTTTAAAAACAAAATTGTTTTGCTGTTGGTTCAAAAATGAAAAATCAGTACTCGTTCCCGTTATGATAAACGTATTCAAATTGGCTTTTTTATTATAATCAAAAACCGATTTGAATGCCGTAGTCGGCTGATACAAAACCAGTACATTATAATCTTGCAGCGATTTTACCTCATTCGGCTTCAATACTATAACTTTATGTTGCAAATTAGACTCAATGGCTCTTTTTAAAACACCAATATCAGGATGATTTAGAGTCGAAACAATAGCAACTGTTGTTTTTTGGTCAATGACTTCAACGGCAAAATTCTTGATATTATTGAAGGTGTTTTTTTCACTTTCTTTAGAATCTATTTTTGCTTTATAAATCTGTACACCTACTTTATTGGCAGGCAAAAGTACATTTACAACTGCCGTTTTCTTCGATGGAGAAAAAGAAACACTTTGTTTGTGCAACACATCATTTCCTTGCGTGATACTAAAATCAGCCATAACACTTTTATCCCCAGCATATTGTAAAAACACTTCAACAGGAAATTTGTTCTTTAGAAATGCATACTTATTAACATTCAACTGGTTGATTTTCAAATCCAACACTTTGGTGGTATCTCCCAAAACCAAAGGATAGACTTTATTGTTTTCATCAAAACTATAGACATAATCATTCCCCGTAGTTTGATTTCCATCGGTTATAAGTACCGTTGGATAAAAAGCATTTTTGTAGATACTCTTTAAGTTCTTGGCAACTAAATCTAAATTGGTTTGAGTTCCCTTAAAAGTTAAACTATCCGATTGTTGAAAATCAGTATCAAAAAGATAGGATTGCACTTCAAATTTTTCTTGAATCGCTTTATTCGAAGCTATTTTTTGGGCTAAATCAACCGCTTTTTCTTTGGCATTCAAAAAAGAAATCGAGCTTGAATTATCAACCACAATAGGCAAAGACGTTTTTATAATTTCCAGTTTATTGGTCGTGATAATAGGATTTATCAGAAGCAACAGTATGGAAAAAATGGTAAGAGAACGCAAAAAAGTCAAAAACAAATACACATTCGATTTGTTTTTGACTTTGTATAAATATTGAAAAAACGACAAACCACCCGCTATTAATAAAGAAAGTAGTAGTAATAGAATCGTGTTTGTTGTCATTTATATTAGTTTTCAGTTTTCAGTTTTCAGTTTTCAGTGGACTGCTGTAAATAAGAAGTGATTCGTTTCCCAAACTCATTTCTAAAACTGCCTACTGCGACTGAACACTGAATACTCTTTTTTAAGTAAGCATTCCTCCACAAACATTCAACACTTGACCTGTAACATAAGCACTCATATCGGATGCAAAGAACAAACAAGCATTGGCAACGTCTTCGGTAGAACCTCCGCGTTTCAAAGGAATTCCTTCTCTCCAACCTTTTACAACATCTTCACTTAATTTTGCTGTCATTTCAGTTTCAATAAAACCTGGTGCAATAACATTACAACGAATGTTACGAGAACCTAATTCTAGTGCTACTGATTTTGAAAAACCAATCACACCCGCTTTTGAAGCCGCATAATTCGTTTGACCAGCATTCCCTTTTACCCCAACCACAGAACTCATATTGATAATAGAACCCGAACGTTGTTTCAAGAATGTTTTTTGAATCGCTTTGGTCATATTAAAAACCGATTTTAAGTTTACATCGATAACTTGATCAAAATCAGCTTCAGACATACGCATCATTAAATTATCTTTGGTAATTCCGGCGTTGTTTATCAAGATATCAACTGTACCAAAATCAGCTAAAACTGCATCTACAAATTTTTGAGCTTCATTAAAATCGGCTGCATTAGATTGGTATCCTTTGGCTTTTATTCCTAAAGCATTCAATTCATTTTCTAAAGCCTGTGCAGATTCTACAGATGAGCTATAAGTAAAGGCAACATTTGCACCATTTTTAGCAAAAATTTCTGCAATTCCTTTTCCAATTCCACGACTTGCGCCAGTAATAATGGCAACTTTTCCTTCTAGTAATTTCATAATTTAGTTATTCTTGTTTTTTATTAGGAATATGATATTCTTAATTCCTATTTATGATTTAGAATCTTAGCAATTTCATATCCTGTTCTTTAAATTAGTCATTAATCCAGTCATTCGTTTTAAATATAATCCACTGAATATCAGAATAATTATTAAATTTTACACTGTTTTTGTTTTTTTTTGTGAGAAAAAAAACAAAGAATTTCCACTTCTAAAATTCAGATTTACTGAACTCCTTCTTGAAATAAAAGTTTGATGGAATAATCTAGATTAATTTACAAAGGTCAAATATAATAATAAAATACGGATAGAAAAAAATGAAATTCAATTAAACCTTTTAAAAAAAAGCAGGTCTTAACCTAAAGCCAAAAAAAATCATCAACCTTTAATTAAACAATTATGAAGCTGAATTCCTGTAAAAAAATAGTACTATTTCTATTTGGTGTTTTAACAATTACATCCTGTAGTAAAGATGAGTCAGCAGACAGCACTACTCCTCCTCTAAATAACACAGACCTGCCTGCGGTTTACAAAAAAATATATGGCGCCACTAGCATTACTACTGACGGCACCTATATAACTATAAAATCAACTGGTCTTCCAGATCATAAAAGCGTTTATTATGAAACTACAAATCCATTATACGAAGCTTTTAGTGGCTCAACATTTGGAGGGAATACCTTCAAGAAAAATCCAAATTCTATTGTTGCAAAAACATATACTTTTAAGATTCCATTAGACCCAAAAGTAAGCTCAACTCACGCAGCAACACCACTTGGAGCTATCGGAGTAGCTGTTAATGGAATTCCGCTATACAATCAATATGCAGCACCAAATACTCCACTTACAAGTGAAGTTATTTCATTCGATCAATATAGAGGACATCCATCAGGTACAGGAAGTTACCATTACCACGTAGAGCCTTTGTACTTGACTACTGTTAAAGTTACCAAATCCTCTTTACTTGGATTTTTACTGGATGGATTTCCTGTTTATGGACCTGAAGAAAATGGAATTGAAGTAACCAATGCTATGCTTGATGGGTATCATGGACATACGTCAGTAACCCCAGATTATCCAAATGGAATTTATCATTATCATATAAACAACACCGATCCTTATATAAATGGAAGTGGATTTTATGGGACTCCAGGTACTGTAACGCAATAATTATGAAAGGTATTTTAGGTATATATTTTTTAATTTTCTTTCTTTTTTCCTGTAATAATGTTAAAAAGAAAGATAGCTTAATAGTTAAAGAAATTCCTAATATTTACATTGAGGTCAATACTCTAGGTTTGAAAAAAACACAGGACATCATTTTTCTAAATGGAAAAAAATTTGATGGCTGCGTTTATGAAATGTACAATCCAAAGGATACAGCTTTTACAAAATCCTATTCGAATGGAATTGATGAAGGCGTTCATAAAAGTTGGTATTCCAATAGACAATTAGCCGAAAAACGTTTTTATCATTTGGGCAAAAAAGTAGGAACACATCACTACTGGTGGGAAAACGGAAAAAAGCAAATGGAGTACCAAATATCAAACGATGAATATACTGGGGAATTCAAAGAATGGAACAGGGATGGTCAATTGATAAAGTTTTTTCATTACAAAAAAGGACAAGAAGATGGCAGTCAGAAATTATATTATGACAACGGTTCTATTCGATCCAATTATGTAATTATCTCTGGAAGAAGGTATGGATTATTAGGAACTAAAAATTGTAAAAATGTCAAAGAAAATGCTACTCATTAGTTTTATTTTGTTTCAGATAAGCTGTACGAACACTAGTAAAACTATTAACTTACCGTATTATAACACTGCTGATTTTTATCCCATTTTTTTGAATAAACTTGACGCAGAAAAACAAATAAATCATACCATAGCTGATTTCAGCATGACTGATCAGCATAATAAAACCATCACTCAAAAAGATATTGAAAGGAAAATTCATGTTGCCAATTTCTTTTTTGCAAGCTGTGGTTCCATTTGCCCTAAAATGACAAATAATTTAATTGCATTTCAAAATAAATTCAAGGACGATAAAGACATTGTGCTACTTTCCTATAGCGTTACCCCTTGGCAAGATAGCGTAGCAGTTTTAAAAAACTTTTCAAAAAAATATAAAATTACAGCTCCCAATTGGCATTTGCTCACTGGAGAAAAGTCAGCTATTTATAAATTAGCCCGACAAAGTTATTTTGCGGAAGAAAATATAGGATTTGCAAAAGACACTTCTCAATTTATGCATACAGAACACCTTCTTTTGGTAGACAAAAACAAAAAAATAAGAGGGATTTATAACGCAACGCTTCAATTAGAGATTGAACAGCTTATAAAAGATGTAGCAGTTTTAAAAAATGAACACTAAAGCATTTCCTAATTAATACTTAAATTCAATTAATAAATGAAAAATTATTACTTCTATATTCTATTTGCCCTTGGAATCTTTCAATCCTATTCTCAAACAGTTGGTTTGATACAACATGATTCCGGCACACTTGATAATGGCTATGTACTATTTGCTCCCATAAATAGCACCACTACCTATCTTATTGACAAATGCGGCAAACAAGTTAAAACCTGGCCAAGCACCTACAAACCTGGTCAATCAGTTTACCTTTTAGAGGACGGAAATTTATTGCGACCGGGAAATACAAACAACACTACTTTTAATGCAGGTGGCAAAGGTGGTATAATCGAAAAAATGGACTGGAATGGAAATGTAATATGGAGTTATACCATTTCAAATACATCAGAATGTCAACATCACGATATCAAAGTGTTGCCAAATGGAAATGTTTTAGCAATTGTTTGGGAATCTAAAACCAGTACAGAAGCCATTGCACAAGGCAGGAATCCGTCATTGACAACTACAACAGTATGGAGCGAAAAAATCATTGAAATTCAACCTGTTGGGACTACTGGAGGAACTATAGTTTGGGAATGGTATTTATGGGATCACCTAATTCAAGATTATGATAATACCAAACCAAATTATGGTACAATAGCATCTAATCCACAATTGCTGAATCTAAATTATGCAGCTAGTGCAAATGCAACTTTAGGGGTAGATTGGATTCATTTAAATGCTATCGATTACAATTCCAATTTAAATCAGATATTATTAAGTTCTCACTCTTTTGATGAAGTTTGGATAATAGATCACAGCACTACAACTGCCCAAGCAGCAAGTCATGCGGGAGGAAACTCAGGAAAAGGAGGAGATGTTATATACCGTTGGGGAAATCCTCAAGCGTACAATAATGGTAGCACTAGCGATCAGAAATTATTTGGACAACACAATGCTCAATGGATCGAAAACGGACTTCCATACCAAAATCAGATTATGATTTTTAACAATGGAAATGGTAGAACTGGAGGAAATTATTCGACAGTAGATATTATTGATCCACCAATAAGTGGATATAACTATACAGCAACTTTACCTTACTTGCCAACCACAACTTCTTGGATGTACAATAGTGGCAATCCAAATAGTTTTTATGCGCAAAATATATCAGGTTCACAACAACTCTCCAATGGCAATGTATTATTATGCAATGGTCCAAGTGGCATATTTACCGAAGTAAATTCAGCTGGAACAACACTTTGGAAATATGTAAATCCAGCCAATACTTCTGGTATTATTAGTCAAAATTCGACTCCTTCTCAAAATTTGTCTTTTAGATGTCTTTTCTACCCCAATAATTATAGTGGGTTTTCTGGACATACATTAACATCAGGAAGTATTATCGAAAATTCAAATACAATTTCTAGTTCTTGTAATCTAACATTATCGGTAGTTGATAATTTAATAATCAAAGATTTGGTTGTGTATCCAAATCCAACAAATGATGAATTTCACATTACAATTTCGGATTTAAATTCTTCAAAAGTAGGAATTGAAATTTTAAACAGTTTGGGACAAATAGTACTCAAAGAAAGTTTTAATTCAAATCAAATCACAGTTTCTACTAACGGATTAGCAAAAGGAATCTATTTTGTAAAAGTAGCCATAGATTCTAATAGTAAAACCTTTAAAATGATTGTTAATTGAGATATTTTCTTGAAAATTTTCTGAAACCAGGAATTATGGATTAAAATTGTCAATTCTTTTTAAATAGCAAAAACACCTTCAAAAAGTTGAATACAATTTGGAGGTGTTTTATAAATAGAACGATAATAGTTGCTAATTCTATAAATTAGGTTGGTAAAAAACTACAAACACAATTTATCAACTATTTTAGAAATAGGGCTTATTTCTGTAGTGTTCTCAATCGTTGGCCCTGCAACCCAAACGGTTTTATAAGTAACTTGGGTCGCGGCTTTAGTAACAGCATTTGATCCCATCATGTACCGAATCATTTTTACCCACTTTTTTAAAGTTTTGTTTTTATTTAAAGTGTTTTCCAGCCAAGTTTGTTGGGTCCCCACTTTCTTAACATAAGGCGTATTGATAACCGTACAAGGTGTTCCCGATATTTTTTCGGTCAATACAATGTCTTTTGCTCCATAATCAACACAGGCTTGTTTGTATTCCTGTGAAACTCCTGATTCATAAGAAGCTATAAACGGGCTTCCGACAGAAACACCAATAGCTCCATAACCTAACATTTCTTCCAGTTCCTGTTTCGTACCAACACCTCCTGCTGAAATAACAGGCAATGATGTATTTAAATTTAATTCTTCAATCAATTTCTTGGCAGTTAGCAAACCTCTATGACCTCCTGCTTGATTATTTACAGCAATTAATGCATCTGCTCCCAAACTCTCCACTTTTTTAGCAAAAGCCAAGTCTGTAACATCGCAAAATACTTTAATTCCAACCTTGTGGGCTGCATTTATAGTTTCCTCTGGCGAACCCAAAGAAGTGATTATAAAATCCACTTTTTCTTCACACAATACCGCCAATTGATCTTTATATTTGATATTTGATTTATTGACAATCAAATTATACCCAAAACTCCCACCTTCAACTTTGGCTTCTCTTAGTTCAATAATTGAAGCACGTAACTCCTCTAATGTTCGGTAATTTAATGCTGGAATACAACCCGCTACCCCTGATTTCATACCTTCAATAACCATTTTAGTATTCGAAACCAAAAACATGGGTGCCATAATTAATGGGCGTTTGATTTTTAAAAGGGAAATTAATGTTGGTTTTATCATCATATAAAATTTAAGGAGATACAAATATAACAAAATATACTATGCGTGCCTAGTATTTTAAATCCAAACACTAGATACTTTATAATTATCCGGTAAATAAGTAAGGTATTGCACCATTCTGGGCGTTTTATTACGATTTGGTGTGGCACAATGAGGTAGTGCCTGATGCCAAATAATAAAATCCCCAGCATTTCCAACTACAGGAATAGATTTTAGTGTTTTCAAAGCGACTTCTCTTGCATTTTCATTAGGAGATAAATCATGAATCCAGTCTTCTATTTTGTGATGAAATCCAGCAACACAATGAAATGCACCATCATCAATACCGCAATCTGTTAAATAAAGGAGTCCTTGAAAAGCAAATGGTATGGGTAAATGTAGACTTACATCCCAATGCAAAGTACTTCCTAAAAATTGAAAATTATCGTTTTCGGGAGGGTTAAAACTAACTTTATCAATGGTTTTGTAAATTTGCGTAGTGCCATAAAGTTGCTCATATGCTTTTTGAATACGTTTAGATTGCCTGTTCTTATTAAGCGTTGGATGATCAGAAAAAGTAAGCATTAAACCTCTCTGCTCTGCATTACTTTGATACCATGACTCTTCTTTGTCAGGATTTATCCCTAAAAATTCCCAAATTGCTTCTTGAGTAGCTTCGCATTCCGATCTAGAAATAGCATTTTTCACTACAACATATCCATTTTCTTTCCAAAACATTAAATCTTCTTCCGAAAGTACATTCTCGTCTAGATCTGGTTCATTTATAGAAATAGTTTTTTTATTTTCTAAAATCCATTCTTTAAACAAGACCAAACTTGGTTTTTCAAAATAAAGATAACGAAGCGTATCTTCCATTCCAATACCCATTCGATATAAGATTTCTATTTCCTTATTCCAGCTACAATTTTCGTCATGTGCCTTGTTACTATTTGGATTTAATGTTCGCTGCCAAAGTTTTTCAAGAATAATAAATTCCATAATTATTAAGATTGATGATAATCAACAAAAATAAAGAAAATCACGACACATTTTGTTATTTCCACACATTTTAGAGGAAATTAATATGCGATTTACATTACAACTTAATAAAATAAAAGCAAAAAAAATCCCCATCACTAAATGATGAGGATTCTTTAAAGAAAGGCGACGACATACTCTCCCACATAACTGCAGTACCATCTGCGCAGGCGGGCTTAACTACTCTGTTCGGGA
>NZ_VJZS01000071.1 GCF_007097385.1 Flavobacterium sp. ZT3R18 | reverse complement strand
ACTGCTTATCCCCTTTACACATGTAGCTCTGTTTTTTCTTTGGTTAGCTCATTAATTGGGGTAGGATTCGTTGAAACAATATTCTGAATGAGCCTAAAAAAAACTTTCCCTCTGTGATTAGATGATTTCCGGTTGAATCTAAATGCAAACTCATCCAAATAATATTCTAAGTACTTTTTAGAAATTCTTCCTTGATGTGTTCCGTTTATCCAACGTTTCAACAACGAATCAACCATATGAACATGGGGTAATAATTCATGAGCTTGTTTACCACTTCCAGATATTGGTTTTCTAATATGTTTATAGTTTTTAGAATCAGTTAATGAAGTATAACCACTCCATCCGTCCGTTACTATCGTGCTTCCATATTCAATATTGTCTTCTATAAATCTCATGAGATTTTCTCCAGATGCACTTTCAATACATTTAAAACGAACCCTGCCTATTTGTTTTCCTTGGCATTCTGTAGCAACAACGACAATTACTTTTTCATTACTTCCTCTACCTGTCTTTCCTGTTCCATCCTCTTTATCCCCTGACTCTCTGCCTCCAACGAATGTTTCGTCAACTTCGATAGTTCCAGTCAGTTTCTCACGCACAGGTCGCACCATCGCTCTTCTTAGCTTTTGCAACCACATCCAAGCGGTTTCATAACTTGCTAATCCCATAAAATCTTTTAGATTGTTTGCACTTACTCCTGTCTTTTGAGCTGCAACCCACCATATAACATGAAACCAAAGCAACAGAGGTTTTCTAGTTCCATGTAAAATGGTTCCAGATGTTACAGAAATCTGATGTTTACATTCATTACATTCTATAACTTTTCTATTGTTTATCCAATATTTGACACAGTTGCATTTTGCACATTTAAATCCATTTGGCCATCTCATAATGAATAAATAGTTCCAACAATCATCCTCTGTTCTGAAACGTAACAGGAATTCTTGAAAATCTTTAGGGTAATCCTCAATTGCCATTTTTTTTATTTCAAAGATACATTTATCCCTAACATGTGCGAAGGGGATAAGCAGT
>NZ_VJZS01000070.1 GCF_007097385.1 Flavobacterium sp. ZT3R18 | reverse complement strand
TAATCACCCGGTGTCGTTACTGCAAATACGTTAGAAGCCTGTGCAACTCCTGGCAACATTTGGTAAGTAAAGGTTCCTGAACCTCCGGTCACATTAATAATCAATGATCCCGTATTATTACAATCTATCGCTGCATTTACTGATGCGCTCGCAGCAGTAATTTTTGGCAATGTTGTAATAGGTATATTACGTGTTGCAACACAACCATTGGCGTCTTTAACATAAACTTTTAAAGCATAAGATGAACCAGTATCAACAATACTAAACGTATTAGTAGTGAAATAGTTCGTTCCATCTATACTATAAGTGTAAGGACCTTTTCCTGTCCCTACGGTTTCATTAACTGTCACTGTAGCTGTATTTACAGAATTGTCTAATGCACATCCAAAAGCAGAAACCGATGACGATGCATCTACAAGTAACGCTAATGGCGTTCCAACCGTCTCTGTTTGTGTTTTAAAACAACCTCTACCAGAGGTAACAGTAATATCATATGATCTTGCTGACAATCCTGTAAAAATTTTACTCGACTGAGGACCCACAACTAATGCCGGACCTGAAGTAGCTGTCAAAGTATAAGTATATATTGGGTTATCATTTGCTACTGGTAAAACAACGGTTATAGTTCCGTTACTATCGCCATTACAACTTACATCTGTTGCTGTTGTACTGAAAGTAACCGCAGTTGGTGCCTCTAACACAACCGTTTTAGAAACCTGACAAGTAGTAACTGCGTCAGTAACTGTAACGGTATATGTATTGGCAGGTAAATTTGTAAATACATTTCCAACTAAAGCACCAGCTACCGGACTTATACTATAAGTGTAATTACTAGAACCTCCTGTTGCGTTTGCAGTAACTTCCCCAAGATTTGATGGACAAGTTACTACCGTACTTACCGTAGGTGATACTCCTAATGGAACCAAAACTGGAACAGTAACTACACCATTTCCACATCCGTTAAAGTCTTTTACCTGAACCGTATGAGATCCTGATGACAATCCTGTAATAGAAAAAGGAGCAACCAAATTTTGATAAACACCACCATCTACGCTATAGCTGTAAGGTGCGATTCCCGCAGTTGGCAAAGTAACATCTATTACAAAATTACCCTCAGT
>NZ_VJZS01000006.1 GCF_007097385.1 Flavobacterium sp. ZT3R18 | reverse complement strand
CTGTTGGCATCTTTACCATTGGTTTGCAGTTTGACCATTTCGGCAAGAGTGCTAGAATCGGGTGCTTGTGCGGTATACTCAAAACCAGTATTAAAAAATATTTCATTGATGCAAAAAACTAAAATTTAAAATATTCCTGCCCTTTATCATGTACAATGCGTATGTATTCTATTTCTCCTTCGGTCTGGCGATACATAATATTATAAAAATCGGCTTTGGCTTGTTCTTCGGGGTTGCTAAAACCATTAAAAGTAGTAAAATAACCATTTAATAAAGTAGTGGTAGAACCATCCTCGTGTTTGTTATTCATATCAGCATCATAATATTTGATGACAGGCAAATCTGCTTCTTCCTGTTATTAATTTAATCTACTACATACCTGCTTTTATTTCTACCTCAGTTTGAGATTTTTTTTTATCAATTATTCAAAGTTTAATGATCCAGATCAACAATAGAAAAATCCATTGCAAAATTAAAACTGCTAAAATAGCTTTCCGACTCGGTTCAGTACTATTATGTAATGCGGTTATAGTTTTTGTTTTTATAATATCTGTAAAAGCAATATTGTCCTGACTTAAATCAACATCATCTAATTGTATTTTTTTAAATCCAAATGACAGCACTTTTTTTAACCATTTATTATCTGTTTCTGACTTTACTTGGTCTAAAAGTTTAATTTTTGCCAATCCCAAATCAGCTCCTTTTTTGAACCCATCAGGTTGATTGTTTTTGAATTTTATTAAGACTCTATCTAATAATGGAGTAATCGTGCTCTCTGATTTGTCTTTTATCAAAAGATGTATAATTTTACTCATAATGTACTTATTTCCAAGTATCATATATAAAATTGGCGCAAAGAAAATTAGTGTAAGCAAGGTTGTTCCAAGAGGTTTACTCATAAAAAATACCAATATTATTAGTGGTCCAGAATTCGCATGTGCTGCATGACCAACATTTTCTGTCAATAAAAAACAACCTATAGTAAAGCAAATAATACTATTTACAGACCCTAATAAATTAATTTTTATAAAACTGAACACTGCTATAGATGTTATTTTTGTAAAGTATTTTATTTGTTCTTTCATTTATGCAAAAAGCTAAAATTTAAAATATTCCTGCCCTTTATCATGTACAATACGTATGTATTCTATTTCGCCTTCGGTCTGGCGATACATAATATTATAAAAATCGGCTTTGGCTTGTTCTTCGGGGTTACTAAAACCATTAAAAGTAGTAAAATAACCATTTGATAAAGTAGTGGTAGAACCATCTTCATGTTTGTTATTCATATCAGCATCATAATATTTGATGACAGGCAAATTTGCTGCTGCTCTTTTTTTATTAATATCTGATACTTTCATACCTTCTTTTACTTCTGCACCCTCTATGTTTAAAGATTTGACATAAATTTTAAAAGGATAAATAAAATTTTTTGGAGCATCAGAACCTATGGTTACACTTTTTTCCATGTCTGCATAATCTTTATCTGAAGTAAACCATCCTGTCTTTTTATCTTTTTCTTTTATAAATGCTACAGATACTCTTCCTTTTGCTTCTTCAAGCTTTCCTCTCTGCCCCAAAGGGCTGTCGAGGTTCATAAAGTAGATATGGAGTTCATCAATACTATTATCTTTCTCTGATTCAGAAACATAAACTCCTAAATCATCCCAGATGTATACACTTGTTTGATATACTCTATTATATTTACCAAAAATCTTTACCCATTCGGCTACGGGTTTACCAAAAGGCAGTTCTTGGTTTTTATAAGTAATCGCATGTTCGCTAATATAAAAATCGATTTCTGGCATGGATTCTTTTTTTGAGGTTTGACATTGTACAATAATACTAGTCAATATTGATATTGCTAATAGTTTCATTTAAAGTAATTTAAAATTTCCTGCGTTTTTTTGTTGCTTACAGCTCTTTGAGTTACCTGTTCAGCATGCTCATAAATAGTAGCACTTTGGAGTCTCAAAATAACATCTTTATTCCCATTAATCCATTTATTAACTGGTTCATTAGCCCAATCCGTAACTTGATATACAGGATGCAGCGTATATGTATTTATCACATATTTTGCAAGATCTTCTCCTGTTGGATCACTACCCGTCTTCCAAATATCCAAAATTCTTGTGGCGACATCTTTTACCGCTATTTTGGCAAGTTCAGAGGCTAGAGGATTAAGCGGATGATTGACAGCATCTTTGGCAACTTGGGTATGAGTAGGGTCGGTGCCATAATTTTTATTACTGTTTTCTGTTTGCTCTATTTTTATATCATCACCTGTAGAACCTAAAAGCAAGTTGTATCCTATATTATTAAACGTTGTTAAGCAGTCTCCCATATAACTAAGTCCTCTGTCTATCGTTCTGCCTAACCAGCCGGTATATTCTACTGCCGCTGATTTGGTATCAATCAGAGTTAAATAATTTTTATACATATTAAGTATCTCCGAAGTCTTCATGCCCTTATAAGTCGGATCTTGTTCCAGACCATCAGACTGCTGTCCGGTAGACAAATCTTCTAAAGTTGTAAGTATAAAAGCATCCTGAAAAGTTCTGTCTCCAGGCTTTCTTTGTACATAATCCTGTATACCAACAGGAGCGAGTGGAAAACTAAACTTATATCCAATTTAGCATGAATTCTAAAACATAATGAATTAATGTAACTATTGCGCTTAAAATAATAACGGTAAAAATTCTTACAATATTTTGGTTTAGTTTAGTTTCTATTTTTCTTTTAATATAACATAGGTCGATTAATACAAACGGAATAAAGGAAATCAATCCAATAAATCCACCTATCCAAATTATTATAGATTCATCTAGTCCATTAAATATGGCAAAAAAACCTGTTGCTTTAGTAGGTTTTCCAAGTTCTATTCTCATGCATCCCATTCCTGAAAATATACTTAAAAGAAGCCATATTTGGTATTTAATAATTGTTGTTATAACTTTCATTTAAAATAATTATGGTTTAATATAACGAATCATTATTTTTTTTAACAAACGGATTGTTTTATAAAATAAAAAAATGTCTATTTAGGTTTATATCCTGTGTTTTTACCCGAGCTAAAAGCTAATTTCAATTCCTCATCAACTTTTAGCCAATATTCAGTGTGGCTCAAACTGTGGGAAACGGTTGCTAAATAAGGTACACTTCCAGGTCTTTTAGCCATTTCTATATTCAGGTCAGTTTTTGCAACAAGATCCACATTGTATTTTTTTACAAGATCTTGATATATTTTAAGATTGGTTTCTCTTAACAACTTTAATTCTACATCTTTTGCACCGCTTACAACATATTCTAATTTATTAATTTTATCCATAATAACTTGGATTTGATCCGCAGTTATGAATTGACTAAATAATCTCATTAGTATTTCTTTTGTATTTTTGTTTTTTTGAGCAGCTTGCATACCTGAAAGGAATTTATCAAAGTTAGCTCTTTTCTTTCTAGAAGTATATTTGTCGTTACCTGTTATAATTAAATCGGCTATACTTAACCCTTTTGTTTGTTTTTTCGGAGTCCAAGAGGTTTCTTCGATACTTTCGGTAATACCAGTGTTTTCATTGAACAATGTCTCTAAAACACCAAGCAAATAACTGTCGCTCATTCCTGTTTTAATTGACAACAATTCATTTATAAGTGTCAAAATACCTAGTAAATTGAGATCATCAAAGTAAGCATCCCTATTATATCCGCCACTTCTTACAGTTTGATTTCTTATAATTGTTGTTTTAGCGTTAACCGACCATGTATGTATTCTGTCAAATAAACCTACAAATTTGGCTTTTTCTGATTTAAATTTATTGGTTTCAATGCTATTAATATATTTTATAATAGCATTCATAAGCATTCCAACACCATCTAACAATATGGCTGTATTTCTCCATAAGTCATGACCTTGTGTCTCATTAATTTTGCCCCAATAGCCAGAATCACCAATTATTTCAAAAGGTTTAAAATCTGTTTCTTTTATTCTTTCTAATGATTTGTCAAAATCACCTTTATTGAGTTTTTTTATAAGAATCTCAAGATTTATCAATGAAAAATCTGCAACAAATTGTTGTGTAATGTCATATTCATTATGTACATTAATAATCTTGCATTTTTTATGGAGTTTAGCGTGATTTAGCTGATGCTTCTTTTCGAAAAAAGGTGTTGATAAATAAGTGATGCTTTTTATTTCCCACAACTGAGGGAAACGCTTGTCTGTAGTTATTAATTCTGTAAATTGATTAATGACATTACCTCCATGTGAATGTCCTATTAAGTGTAAATGAATTTCTTTGTTTTTAAAACCAGGATAAACTCTTGTAAATAAATCTAATAAACGATCTGCAGCAAGGTTTCTTTCGCTTGTATTGTTGTCACCAGACCAACTAAAAAAGGTGTCTTCAATATGCAAATCTAAATACTGAGGTTTTAATTCCTTTACTTTTGCCCAGAAATTTTTCTGACTGTCACGCCAATAACCCGCATTGGCATCGTGTTTATGAGCGGTTATGTTAATTGGGTCTGTAGTACCAGCTACAAACATAATAATATCTTTTATTTCCCCCGTTTTTTTTACCACCACTTCTGGTTTTTTAAACCTTGGTTCTCCAAATGTTACATTTGCCATATCACTTATTTATTACCTTTCAGTTGAATTTTTTTATTCGAAATCAATGTTAGATTTTCTTCTGTTGCAATAATTTCTACCTTATCAGCAGTTTCTACAAACGTTTTTGCAAGGCTGTAGTATTTGTTGTCAATGGTAATGTATAAATTCTTTGCACTTTTATTAATTGCCATAAAATGATTTTTAATAGATTAAAACATATTTGATTTTTCAGCACTATTTACTTCTACCGTTTTTTTACTGCTCTCCAAAAGCATATTTTCTTTGGCACTAAAAATGGTTACTTTATCTGCATGTTGAGTAGACTCCATTGAACCACGAATATACTTTTCTTCAATAATTTCGGTTTTATTATTGGCATTTTCTATTATATCGCCAGCAGCTCTCTGGTTAATATCATGACCTGCTGTTTGGGTTATGTCCTTGTTTGCGGAACTCTCCATATTCTCCCCCGCACTTACCGTTACATTTTTCCCAGCTGTTATGTTTACATTCTCCCCCGCATTCACTGTAAAATTCTTCGGTGCATTGACACTAATATTCCCTTTCCCATCCATTTTCCAAGTATTACCACTTGGGTCTTCTATGTAAACACTTCCCTCAGCATCATTAAAAATCATTTTGGTGCCAGAACGGGTGTGAATCACTTTTTGGTCATTGCCACTACTGCCGTATCCTGAACTTTGACTTCCATTGTAATGCGATCCCTTTACATACGGTCTCTCGGCGCTACCACCTTCAAAACCTACTAGCACTTCCTCTCCAACTTCGGGAACAAAATAAAATCCTTTTCCACCTCCCGCATGCGGTTGTATGAGACGCATCCAGTCGCTCTTCATGTTTCCGCCAGCCCAGTAAAATTCTACTTTTACACGCCCCATACCTTCGGGATCGTTGTTGTCTATTACTTTGGCAGGTTGAGATTCAGCTTTCGCGTAGGCGTGTACATCCGTGTAATGGGGCGCGCCAACATCCGAAGGAATAGCTTTGAAATTGCAACTGTAATTGCCATGAACTTCGGAGTTGTGTGTTACTTCTATAACGACCAAGTTGTGCTCTACGGTTTTGTTTTCTATCGTGAATTTTTGTCCAATTCCAAGCGGAAGATAAGACAAACCACTGTAAAAAATACTGTTGGCATCTTTACCATTGGTTTGCAGTTTGACCATTTCTGCAAGGGTGCTAGAATCGGGGGCTTGTGCGGTATAGGCTCCCACTTCTAGATCTGGTTGTCTAACGGCTCCTTGTCTGTATCCAACAGCAGTTGCAAATCCATCGCCACTGCCTGTGGTGGTTTTTCCTGATGAATTCTTGATGTTGGAAGCGCTATTGTAATCATAGCCTCCCAATGATTCTTTGTGGGTACGAGCTTGAAGCTCGCACTAGCCCAGTGTTACCTAATGCTCGAGACGGCGGGGAAATTTTAAGACAATTCTAATAATAGTTTTTTAAAAGATAATTTTTAATTGTATTTGTTTATAAACATTATCGAGTATACAATCAATACTATTAAAATCATTAGAATTGCTAAACAAATCGGAATAACCCATAATTCTATTTTGTGTTCAGTTTTATACACAAAAAAATAAACACCAATTAATAATAAAACATTAAAAAGGGATAATATGGTTGATTCAATTAAAGCAATAGGTATATGGCTGTTTCCATATTTATTAACATAATACAAATGTCCGAAACTTATAATTTGAATGATACTGATTAGAATTGGAAGAATTATATTTTTATTCATTATTCTTAATTTAAAGTTTATATTAAAGTTATAATATTATATTTTTGGTTCTCTCATCATTTTTAAACGTTCATCTTCTACCATTTTTTCGATCTTCGGATCTGCTTTTTTAATTTGGCTCTTTTTATAAGCTTCCAAAGACCCTCCAGCTATTATTTGACTTCTGTCTTTTGCAAGAGGATAAACAATTGTTCTAAGATAATTATCCAATAAGAGTAATGATGATTTTAATTCTTTTTCTTTTTTGGAAATCTTATACAGAGTTAAAATCCAAACCGATGCAGTTTCTGCATCTTTAACTCCTTTAGTGTCTTCCTTTTTATCAGGCTCTCCGTGTTTATCAGAGTCTTGTGCTTCGTAGCTTTGAATTTGAACCACTTTGTTGTCTTTATCTCTATAGACATGTGAAAGGGAATATGAATCCTGAACCATGTGAAGGATTTTTCCTATGTGAAATAAGCCGTTATCGCCAAAAGTTTCAATTCCTTTCGTAAACCATTTTTTTGCTTGTATGATTATTAACTCTACTACTTGTTTATTTGTATTATTTCCAGTTGGCGCCATTGAATGCCAATATTGTTTTGTACCATGATGACTTTCAAATGCTAAAGTGCCTTTTGTATGCTCATTATTCCATGTGTTATAATAACATGTTTCTATGGAATTTTCATTTTGGCAAGGAACATCAGGCCAAGCAGAACCTTCATCTAGCCTAAAATCATATAAAACTCCTGCTATTTTTGCAGCTTTTTTTGTTATAGCTTCGTGAATTGCTCCTCCTCCTCTAATTTTAAAAAATTCAACTTTAATTGTCTTTCCGCTTTTTAAAGTCACGACACCATGGTCGTCGTCGTCATGTCCAACAAAAAGTAAGTCTTTAGATTTTAACTCTCTATTCGGTTCATTAAAATTTACCCTAGCAATAAAATCTCTTGTTTTACCTGTACTTGCTTTTATTTTAAAATGTGCAAATTCAAAATCTTTAGAAAGTAATTTGTTAAATTTAATAAAATCTGCGGCAAACATTTTGCCTTCATCCCCTTTTGCATCGCCCCCAATACTGTCATACCTTGTTCTTAGTATGTCATCAATATAGTGACCAATTTCTTCTATCATCACTCTAAACAATAGCCAAGATTTTTTTGGACTTTTTTCTGATTCAAGTATTAATTTTTCATTTAAATAAATTGTTTCTTTTATGTAATAACCAGCTTGACTATTTGATAAGCCTTTGTCAATTTTAAATGTTGGATATTTCAAATTTCCATTTAGAATATCCAACATTAATTTTTTGGCAGATGTATGCTTAATATCATCTCCAAAAATAGATTTTATACCTGCAATAAAAGGTTTTGAGCCTTCTAATATATTTAAATTTGAGGTGTCAATATAAGGTATTTTTAATTCCGAATTATTATAAGAATAAAGTTTAGAAGTTATTTCAATAATTTCTTCATTACTTTCTCTCTTTGGGGCATCTTTCGGCTCCCCATAAACAATCCCATTTTCTCCTCCTACTTCAGTTATTGCTTTACTAGAGTTGAAAACTATATTTTCTTCGGAATACATATGATGCGCTCCTTCAGTAGTTTTAGTTATAGAACCACCTACAATTCGTATTCTACTCATAACTAATGGGATTTAGATTTTTCACCACTATTATTTTGCAATTCCTTTTTTGCATGTTTATTTATAGTATCATCACTATTTATTTGAATTCCTTTAACACTTGATTCCTGTCTTTCTTTTTTTGTATGAGATTCAAGATTTCCTTCAATATGCTCCATGAAATTCCCCGTTACATTCAGCATACTATCTCCACCTACAGTAGTATGGAGTATTGCTCCAACAGTGGTAGATTTATCAACTCCTGCGCTTTCAGAAATATTCATAGTTGCCGAGGAATTGATGTTTTGTCCTGCTGTAAATGTGATATTCTCCCCCGCATTCACAGTAAAATTCTTCGGAGCATTGACCTCAATATTTCCCTTACCATCCATTTTCCAAGTATTGCCACTTGGGTCTTCTATGTAAACACTTCCCTCAGCATCGTTAAAAATCATTTTGGTACCAGAGCGGGTGTGAATCACTTTTTGGTCATTACCACTACTGCCGTATCCTGAACTTTCACTTCCATTGTAATGCGATCCTTTTACGTAGGGTCTCTCGGCATTGCCGCCTTCAAAACCTACTAGCACTTCCTCGCCAACTTCGGGAACAAAATAAAATCCTTTTCCACCTCCAGCATGCGGTTGTATGAGACGCATCCAGTCGCTCTTCATGTTTCCACCAGCCCAGTAAAATTCTACTTTTACACGCCCCATACCTTCAGGATCGTTGTTGTCTATTACTTTGGCAGGTTGAGATTCAGCTTTCGCGTAGGCGTGTACATCCGTGTAATGGGGCGCACCAACATCCGAAGGAATAGCTTTGAAATTGCAACTGTAATTTCCATGAACTTCGGAGTTATGCGTTACTTCTATAACGACCAAGTTGTGCTCTACGGTTTTATTTTCTATTGTGAATTTTTGTCCAATTCCAAGCGGAAGATAAGACAAACCGCTGTAAAAAATACTGTTGGCATCTTTACCATTGGTTTGCAGTTTGACCATTTCGGCAAGAGTGCTAGAATCGGGTGCTTGTGCGGTATAGGCACCCACTTCTAGATCGGGTTGTCTAACGGCTCCTTGTCTGTATCCAACAGCAGTAGCAAAGCCATCGCCACTGCCTGTGGTGGTTTTTCCTGATGAATTCTTGATGTTGGAAGCGCTATTGTAATCATAGCCTCCCAATGATTCTTTGTGTGAAAATAATAGGGTTTGTATTTTAAAATGATGCAATGATCCACCATTTATTAATTTTGTTTTACTGGCTTTTAGCTGTCCAAATTGCATGCGCATACCATCCGAGTAAAACCATTGTCCGTAACGCTGGGCAAGCCTTTTCAAGAAATCAAAATTGGTTTCATTGTATTGTGGCATATAGTCTAGGTTGGGGTCGTAGGTAGGAATGATGGCTTCGCGGTTAAAAAAATCTGTTGGGCCTTCGGCAAGCACTTTCTTGACAATGGTTTCGAGATCTTGTTCCATAAAAGTTCGAGATCGTTTCATATCATCAAGAAAAATCGTGTGGCTTATTCCTGTTACGTGCAATCCTGCTGGACAACCGTGCAAATCAATCGATTCTAATGAATTGATAACGCCTTTGGCCATTAGTTTGACTCCATTAAGACCTTTGAAAGTAAAGATTACTTCTCTCCCCAGATAATCCCGTATCGCTTGGGCTTGTCCACTAGGTTCTATAATAGGTGCAGCGGTATATTGCCACACAAACGAAAAATGATGGTGGTCTGCCATTTTTTGTTCTAACTTCAAATCATAATAAACGACATTATGAGCGAAACCGCTAATGTCTAAATGTACTTGTTCTGCAAAACTCATGAGAATGGGGATTTAATAAGTTAATGGTTTGATCGGTAAGTTGATTAAAAGAAAATAGTTAGTCTATTGCGATCCAATTGTTAGAAAATTTGGCGTCTCCAAAAGTTAGTTCTTTGGCAATTAGCTCTAAAGTGATTTTCATCGGAATGTCTGTAGTACTTGTAAACTGTTCGTGATAGTTGATGCAAAAAGCTTTCTTAAAGTCAAGTTCTTTCATTTTGCTTAAAGCGTCTCTGCGGTAGAAAATGATTTTTCCGTCTTTGGTCAAGTTACTATTGAGCATCCAAGACAAAAAGGTGCTGTTTTGTGTGGCTTCGATTATTAGTCTAATAGTTCCGCCTTTTGCATCCCCAATAGGCTTTCCTGTGGTGTCTTTTTCTTGTTTGAAATCAATATTAAATTCGAGTACGTTGTACTCTTCTCCGTCAACATGTAGGGTAGATAAAAAACTCATATTTTTATAATTTTAGATTTTAGATTTATTTTGAATAGTAGAATTAAGATTTTAGCCTCTGGAATAGCACTAGAATCTAATTTAAAATTGATTTACCAGTAAGGAAACCAGATTGATTCCGAAAGGAATAAATGTGTTTTAAACACAAAAAAGGAAGTCCATAAAATAGACTTCCTTTAATAGGTTCAAGCTTAAAAAAGTTTGACGAAGTCTCTAGGATTATACCCAAGCATTGTCAAATTCTCCTCCACCCATTGCAATTTTGCGAGCAGAAATCATAAAAGTTTCTGTTAACGGATTGTCACCAGTGTGGTCAAAGTTTTCTTTGTACTTCACCATGTAAGCTTCTGTGAACTTCAATTCTTTTAGAGTTGCGTTTGAATCGCGTTTGATGAATTTTACAGACCCGTCTTTTCTTTCGAAATTGTTGGTCATCCATTCAAACAATTCAGTTCCTCCAGTAGATTCTACCTCTACCATGATTCTTCCTCCACGTGTTACTGTAGATGGACGCCCTGAAGCGTCAGTTTCTTGTGCTAAGTCGTAGCTTACAGAAAGTACTTTGTAATCTTTTCCGCCTACGGTCAATGTTGTTGAAAATGACATAATAAAATGTTTTAGTTATAAATTTATTTATTTACAAAAGTAAAAGTAGAAAAAAAATCGTACAGATACTTACAAGATTGTTAATTTTTTGTTAAACATGAATTTTCCTATAATACACGGTACTTGCCGAGCTTTTTTGTAGGCGATTTAGACATATAAAAGCTGCAATTTAGAATTTTTAAGACCGTAATTCTTTTTTTTCTTATCTAATTTCGACTTAAATAGAGATTTGTCGCTCAAAAAAAGCAGCATTTTCGGTTGAATAATCCAATCAATAAGTAAGCTAATGATGACAAAATTTTGTCCTCAAAAAATGCTTTATAATAAAAATTGCCGCCTATTTTGAGACTATTCATCGCTTTTTTTGCTACAGATTTTGAAAATTTTTACAAATTAATGGCTGTGAATTTTTGAAATCTGTGACAAATTTTAAAATTTATATTTATAATTTCAGTTCCACTAAGAATGCTGTAAAATTTCTCCTTAACATAAGTAGGATTGGATATGTTACAATGAGTTTTATATTTTTTTAAATCTTAGTTAAAAATCACTAAAAGTGGGTATTGTGCAATTATAAAAAAACTTGTAATTTCGTGCGATTATATTTATGTTTTAAACAACAAGAAATACAACTTTTCATATAATACGAATCAAGAGTTGAAAATCTATTTTATTGTGCCGTTAGCTACTAAATATTGGTAGTGAATTAAATTTGCTACAAGCCCAATGTCCCGTAGGGGCTATACATTTTTACATAATTAGATATGAAAAGGGATTGTTTAGCCCCTAACGGGACAAAAAAACGGATGGAATTATTTTTCTACCAATATTTAGTACCTAACGGCACATTTGAACCCTTGATTCGCAGATATAAAAGTAAATGAAGAATATTTGAAGAAATATTTTTTTTCTTTAAGATGTTCATAAATCATTGCAACAGCAATAAAACAGATCTAATCATCTGTTTTTTTCAGCCATTAATTAATAAATTACTTTAGAAAGAATAAAATATGACGCAAAAAAGGTTTTTAATACCCAATCGAATTGAAACTATTCATGATAAATATTTTATAAAAGAGGGAGATACGTTTAAAAGTATCGCCTTAGAACTAGGTATAGAGTGGCAAATTTTACGCACCTATCATAATACGCATTGTATTGATGTGGCAGATGTGATACATACTTATTTTCCAAGCAATTTGAAGTTTATACTTTTAAAACCTACTAAATTTCAGACTAATATAGAACCCGAAACTATCCCTCTTAAAGAAGCCTTTTTTGCAAACGGTTTTAGTGTGCCATTTCAACAGCAGGACGAAAAAAGGAACTATGCAGTACAATACACTATTGAGGATGGTAATGAAGTTCATACTTTAAAATATGAAGTAAGTGTAAAATGGGTTGACACCAATATAAACGGGTATTCTTATTTCAAAATTGACAGACTATCTAAGGTGTATATTAATGATATTGAAGCCAACACAATAGCTAATAAATTAGCCGAAAAAGTTTCTAGTGTTTTATACCCGCTTCAGGTTATAGTGGACCAAGAAGGGGAATGGGTTGATATTCATAATTTTGAAGAGATAAAGCAGCGATGGAAAACGAAAGAAGTTCAAATTCTTAAAGACTACCCTGGAGAAGAGACTCAAAAGTATTTAGCCCTTTATGAGAAAAATTTAATAAGCAATCAGACTCTGTCTCTTGCGCTTTCTAAAGATTGGTTTATAAGGGCATTTTTTAACGGAGTTCATACCGGATATACTTCCGAATTAACTTTTGAAGGGTATGCGTATTTCCCTTTTATTGCCAAGAGCGATGATTTAATGTTTGATATTAAGCAAAAAATCGGTAAATACCTGGATGAGAATCATCTGATAAATATAGATATAAAAGGAGTATTAAAAAATAATAGAACAAAAGCTGATTTTCAATACACTATAGATTTTTGTAACCATCCTTTGATAAATCAAAAAGTGGACGGAAGTTATAGAGCAAAATATTATCTAAATCCTAATAACTACAGCATAGAAACACTATTTATAGAATGTGATATTGCACTTGATGTACCGCAAAAATTTAAAGTTATGATAACTAATTTAAATCGAAAGCCAGCCTAAAACAAGAGTCAAAAGAATCACTCTTTATAGATGAAGTAAAAAATAAGATAGTCTTTTTAAGCAGTTTAATGTGCTTTAAGTGGCAAATAAAAATAAATTTATGAGCGAGTTAGAAGATAGTAAAGGAACTTTCCCGACGGGAGTAACAGATTACATAGCGATTACAAAACACGAACAAGTAACAGAGCCAGAGCCAGAGAAGCAAAATTTTGAAAACGCAAATCCTATGATTCATAACCTGATAAATCCTATGGTAGATGTTAGGGATATGTACCAAAAACAGACCGAAGGTAAAGGACTAGAAAATAAGTAGATGCGTCTTCTAGAGTAAATTTGCAAATGGTGCAGCGGAGCGATTGAGTGAAACACAAATGAATTAAAGCTACAAACAAAACGTATTTCAAAAAAAAACAAAAACTTAATATCCCTAAAAAACACTCAATTATTGAGTATAAAAGAAGTTAGCTGTTGATGGATTTTTAATATATGGTTTCCCCTTTATTTTAGATTTTGTAACAATTGTACTTGTCACTTTTTTAATGTTCAATTTCTTTTGCAAAAGACATTCTATGATTTAGATAAAAGCAATAAAACTCTGATAAAATAATAAATAATTATAGAATATGAAGCTTTAAAGCATCATTTCACTCATTGCAACATTATATGCAATACTATTTTGAGAATTGTCTTAATCGCATAATAACATTTTGTCTATAAAATCTGTCTTAAGATATTACATTTATAATAAATACGTTTTTTTTGTACTATATTTACAACAACAAATTTAATTGGCAGCCTTTTTCTAAAAAATCGTTGTAAATTAGAGAATCAATTCCTTTTTTTTTAAAATATGAGACAAGAAAGAATAAAAGACAGAGTATTAAAGCGTGCCGCAAGAGCATGGGGATTTTCGGATATTGAAATGGAAACAACTTTTGACCCCGTGGTCAGTTTGCTTCTCAATGCCTTGTCATATGAGTTAGAAAAAGTATCCCATGAACTCGAAGACTCCAAAACCCGAGTAGTAGAGAGAGTACTTGAAATCATGTTTCCAGAAGTCACTTCGAGCTCAAAACCTGCAAGAGCAATACTTCACGCATTACCTTTAGAGAACAACTTAAATGTTTCTCTAAAAAATCAAATGGTCGTAAGTCGTAGAATGCACAACATCTACAATCCGCTAAAACCTACAACAAAGGAGATACATCTTTCCCCTACTTTAGAAGTAAAATTGTCCTCCTGCAATGTAAAATACATCGCATACGAACGTAATTTATTAGAAATATCGAATCTTTTTTACAAAGAACCCGTACACGGTTACAAAGAAGTTTTGCTCCCCGGCGAAATCATTTTGGGTATCGAAATAACCAATCCCGATGTTTTAGAACTAGAAGATTTGATGCTGTTTATTGACATAAAAAACACTCATCAAAAAGAGATGTTTCAGTATTATCTCAAACAAATGAAATGTTTTCATGACGATCAGGAACTAAAAGTACACGAAGGCTACAATGTCCCGATCAACGACATGAATATAGATTCCATCATCAATAGAAATTACACCCATCTGGTCGAAGTATCACGTGAAGTAAATGAATTTTATTTCGATAATTTCTATACCATAAAAGGCAAACTGACCCATAAAAAAATTACCGAATACAAACCAGAATACAAAGTTTTTGAAGAAATAACAACCGAAAACCAGAACAAAATGATTTGGATAAAAATGATTTTTCCAGAATCATTAGTTCCACAAATAATTGATAACGTTTCCTTTACTACAAACTGTTTTCCTGTAATCAACAAAAGACTCCACACCTTGACTAAGGAATTAAGTGGTTTTTTGAGCTATATGGCTTTAGACACCGAAGACAATAACTACCTAGACATTGACACCATCGTTGACCCAGCGGGCTGCCATTATGAAGTCAAAGAATTCAATGACGGAATGGTCGATGAAGGAAATGCCGTTTTGAGAACAGGAGGCGTATCTCGTTTCGATTCCAGAACAGCATCCGAACTACTTCAAAACGTTTTGGATTTATTAAAAGACGAAAGCTCTTCCTTTTCGGATCTTGGACAAGATTTTATGAAAAGTGCCCTTACAGAGATCAATCAATTATTGGCATCAGTAGAGCAGCAAGCCAAAGAAAGTAGTTTTTCTAAAAACAATGCTCCCTATTTGATGATCAGACCCAAACACAACACCGAAAAAGGAAAGAATTTTACCGCTCAATACTGGTCAACCTGTGCCGAAGATGGCAATGATATCAAAGCAGGAACCCTACTCGAGTCAAAAGACGATTTGTTTTTTGTCAGCAAGCAAACAACATTAATCACCAACACAGTAGGCGGGATCAACAAACAAAACAACAAAGATCGCATCCTTGCCTACCGAAACGCTCTACTTACTCGCGGGAGAATCGTAACTTTTGCCGATATCAAAGCTTTTGCACACGATCATTTCAAGACCACTTTGTCCGAAGTGAGAATCGAAAAAGGAACCCGTAAAGAAATCTCCATCAAAGCAGGTTTCAGCCGAACGGTCGATGTGTTCATCAAAACAAATCCCGAAGAAAAACAACACATTTCCATAACCGAATGGGATTATCTATGCGATAGTTTCATGAAATACTTAAAACAACGATCTTCCAATGTTTTTCCATATCGTTTGTTCATTGAAAATTAATTAACCATAAAGCTTTAATAAAATAAAAAAATCATGACATTAACACCAAAAGGATACCATGCAGAAATGTTTGAAAGAAGACAAAAAGAAAGTCTCGCAAATGATCTTATTTTAGGATTAAAAGATGTACAAGATTATATGAAAGGTGTTTGTTACGACGCGGTTGCCTATGTGCTGCATTTACAAAACTCAGCAGATATAACCTATACTGATGTAATAAATACAAATAGCAATGATTGGATGAATACATTTTCTTCTCGAAGAGAATGGACTGGCGCATCTATTCCCGAAGGTACAGCAGTTGGTTTTTATCGAACTATTAGCGGAAGCTTTTTTCACGCAGCGCTAGCAACAGGAGGCACAAGGGTTCGAGCCATAAATGGTCTTACACTGGGTGCAGGGTGGATAAATGAAGTCAATCTAACAACGGCTCTTGGTGCGAGAAATGAAGATGGCACTTACAACCATGATCGTACAAAAATTAGAGTTTATCTAATGTCTCTCTAGATCGGTATCAAACCGATCAGATGGGGTGAATTTTTTAAAACTACAATAAAAGCATTAGGCCGGAATTCATAAATTCCGGCCTAATGCTTTTTATAGAAACTAGCTTTTTGTATTTCTGTTACTATTCAGCCTACACCAAATTAACGTAGGATTTAAAGAAAAACAGACACGTCCCGAAAGCTTTCGGGATACACAAATTTGCACAAATTGCATTGCGCAAATTGTTTTTTTGTGAAATTACATTCAATTTTGATCCTGAATTCGTGTTAATTCGTGTAATTCGCGTAAAATTTTTGTTAGGCTGAAAGTTACGTATTTCTTAATTACTAATGGTAGAACAACTTTCTTCCATTTTTTCCCACTTTACTTCTCCATTTTCGATAGAAACCGTCATTCTATCGCCTTCCTGAACCTCTCCGGAAATAATTTTTTTGGCTAGCGGTCTTCTCAAATGACTTCTAATAATACTTTTAATGGGTCTTGCACCATACTTTGCGTTATACCCATTTTCAGCCAGATGCATTTTGACTTCCATCGGAATATCAACTGTTATACTGATGTTTTTGAGTAGATCGACAAACTCTTTTTTGAGATGTACTTCAAATATTTTGAGAGCATTTTCTTTGCTTATAGGAGCAAAAGGAACAATTTCAGTAAGCCTCCCCAAAAACTCAGGTCTAAAAAAGCGACCCATGATTTCCATCAATGAAGTCGAAGTAGGCACTTCGTTTCTATTAAAAGATTCTACAATATGATCCGCACCAATATTAGAAGTAAACAATACAATCGCATTCGAGAAATCTCCTTCTTTCCCCAAGCGATCGTGTAATTTCCCCTCGTCCATAATTTGAAGAAAAACATCATAAACAGAGGTATGCGCTTTTTCAATCTCATCAAAAAGTACTATCGAATAAGGCTTTTGTCGTATCTTATTTACCAACAACCCACCCTCTTCATAGCCTACATAGCCCGGAGGCGCTCCATATAGCAATGCCGCCGAATGTTCTTCTTTGAACTCTGACATATCAAAACGGATAATGGCATTCTCATCTTGAAAAAGAAACTCAGCCAAACTTTTGGCCAGCTCTGTTTTCCCAGTTCCTGTAGGTCCTAGAAAAAAGAACGAGGCTATCGGTTGACCCGCTTTACTCAATCCAGAACGAGATTCTAATATAGATCCCGCCACGGTAGCAATACAATGATCCTGACCAATCACTCTCTGACTCAATACTTCCTCTATTGAATTCAGTTTGTTTTTTTCTTCCTCTTTTAATTTTCCAACAGGAATACCCGTTTTTTGGGCAATTACAAGAGACAAATCAAAAGCTTCGATGTGTACTCTTTTATCCAAAGCTTTTTCTTCAAGCGTTTGCAATAACGATTCAATATACTGAACTAATAGTTTTGATTTTTCAAAAACAACAACATCTTGTTCATCAACAACCATCAAAAAAGTTGTTTTTTTAGTCAGATCCTGTAAGAACCAATTGGCTTCTTTGAGCAAATGTTCTTCAGACAAATCTTTCTCATTCGTTTTCAAAACTTGAAGCTTATCGAGTAAGGATTGTTTTTCTTTCAAAAAGGTCTCCCCCGAAGTCTTTAAAACCGACATCGTATGATCAATCAAATTTATAGCCGATTCCGGTAGACTTTTTTCTTTTAAATACCGTCTGGACAATCGAATCGATTCGGAAATGGTCTCTTCATCAATCTTAATTTTATGATGTTCTTGATACACTTGTATCGATTCTTTAATCATTCTAAACAAAGTAACATCATCAGCTTCTTCAAGCTTCAGCAATTCGAACATTCCAGCCAAGCCCTGCTCCTTTTCTATTCTTTTAGAATATTCTTCAACAGTGGAGGTTGCAATAATGTTCAACCCTTTGGCCAACTCCCCTTTCAACACATTCGAAACTCCAGAATCCCCACCGTTTTTATCTAGCAAAGTATGAATTTCTTCAATGATAAGAATCGATTTTGGGTACTGACGCAATTCTTGAATACAATTGCGCAGTCGATCTTCGATTTCGCCTTTGTAAGATGCTCCTGCAATCAAGGACGACAAATCCAACTCGAACAACTGCACTTTATGAAGCACATCCGGCACTTGATTTTCAATAACATTGAGAATCAAATTATCTATCAAGGTTGACTTTCCTATTCCTCTGTCTCCTATAATTAATACGTTTGGTTTAGAGAAACGACACAAAATTTCTTTCATCGTGTTCAACTCTGTTTCCCTCCCTATTGCGATGCGATGTTTTATGTTTTTTTGACTGTTTTTATGGATGCAATACTTACCTAAAAAACCTTTTTTCACTTCTTTTTTCAAAGAATTACCTAATTCCTGAGGTGCCTGAATTTGCTCGTCGAGTAATTCATTCCTAGAAATAGGAAACGTTTTCATTTGATCAAAATTGAACCCTACACCTGGCGAACTCAAAGCAATCAAAATAGCAAAAAGAGAAATCTCCCCTTCATTAAGCATGATTCTTACTAGCTCAGCTTCATTTATGATTGCATCAATTACATCATCAGGTTCTGCATTGAGGACATGATTAGTTTTGGGCTCATCTTCCATGCGGACTTCGGCCCATTCCTCTAGATAATAAACATCTTTACCCATAATTTCCAACTGTTTCAAAAGAGAAAAATCTCTATTCAAAACTGCTTTTAGTAAATGGGAAGCCGCGTAAAATGGATTCGAATTATTCTTTGCAATTTTCTTTGCAATTTCGAGAGCATCAATTAATTCTTTGCTAAATATGTTTTTTTCTTCTTCCATTTTCTTCTTTAATCTTTAATCCAAATGAACATATTCTTAACTTTATAGCTAATATTTATCCCTTTTACTCCATTAGTTTTCTTATCCTTATTCAACCGTATAGCGTCTATTCGTATTTTTTTGCCCTTTATAATTTCACATAATTGATCAAAAGTCAAAAGATCTTCTCCGTTTTTAACCACTGGAATTTCAAAATTCCCACACAAATACTCTTCAAAATCATCTTTCACTTTACTGCCTTCGGCTACTTTCAACAATAGAATCTCGAATTGATCTTCGGATATTTTTGGTGCTTTTTTAACCGCAATCACAGTGTCTTTTTTCGCTTCTGTTCGCGATGCCACAGGAATATATTGCAACATATCTTCTAGCGGATCTTTTTGAACTTTTCCTTTTGGCAACGTAAACTTTTCAGGTTCTTTTTCGTATTCATAAGTAGCCACATCCAACGGATTTATTTTCTTAATTTCTTTAGGATGAACATAAACAGCAATCCTTGCCACACTGCTAAAATTACCATTAGACACTAGAGTAATTATTTTCTCTCCTGCTTTTTCAAACGTATAGACAGGATTTTGAGATGTATCATCTACCCCACTATTTTCTCCAAAAGACCATTCCCAAGTTTTTCCTCCCTCTTTTATCCCTCTAAAATAAGTTGGTCGCCCCACCGTAATACTTCGCGATGCAATAATAGTTGGCATTTCTTGCTTATTGACACTGTTATTATCCGTAATTATTACTTCTTTAGAGTGAATACAATTTCCATTAATCGTTAGGGAAACCATGTATTTTCCCGGCTGTTTATAAATATGAAATGTATGTTGTCTGGAATCAAGTTCTGAGCCATCCCCAAAGTCCCAAAGCCAAACATTCGCATTCTCTGTTTTGTCATAAAACTCAATAGATTCTGTATTTTGAAAGTGCTCTGATAAAACATAAAATCTAGCAGTATCGCAATCAACTCTATTAAAAAATTGAACTAGAAAATAAACAACAGCTCCCATAAAAAACAGCACAAAAAACAATACGATCTTTAAATCAAACTTTACATCAAAAAAATTTTTTCTCATCAATCTATTTATATTAAAAAAAATAAAACACCTACTTCTCACTTTACGTGTATGATTTTAAATACAAACATATACTATTATTATATTTCAATCATTACAATTATAAGAAAAATTTTAAACAAAAAAAACAGACATGGATGTAAAAACAAGCTATCACTTAACAATCAGTACGTTACAGCTGTATAAAAAATGATTTTTAATTCCTTTTTTAGAAACAAAATCTAAACAGAGATTTTCTTACTCGTCATTTTTTTTGTTTCAGTTTTAAATTACAAAAAAATATTTGTTTTTAAATTTTAATTTATACATTTGCGCCATACCACACTTTTTTGAATTGTACATTTTAGTCAAGTTAGAAAAAAACAAAAACACATTATATCCTTTTTAATACTTTAATTTTTTAATAAGTAAAAGTTTTGAAATAAAGCATGCAAAATTTTGACGAAGTTATTTTGGTCTTTTTCAAGGCAAAAAATCTTTGAATAGCTGGGCTATTGAAATATTTTTTAACGAAGAAAAAGTGCAAAAGAGCCAGGCAAATTGTAAGGTTTATTTTGGAACCTTTGATAAAGACCTACTAATTTCATTTTAGGTTTTTTAACTAAATTCAAAGTACAGACAATTATTCTTGCATTTATTTGCGAGAAAAAAGCAATTATTTAATCTAAAATTTAGATCGAAAAATCAAAAATCGTTCTATAAAAAAGTTGAAAAACAGAAAACTATTTAGAGTTTGATGTTTTTTCAAAAAAGAACCTACACATGAAATATAAAATATTGTTCTTAATTCTATTCTCTACCCTATTGGGTTGTGGCAGCGAAAATTATATTGCTCAGGTTCCATTTAAATACGATTATTCTGTTGATTTGTTAAAAAAACAAAACAAAATGAATCAGATCGCTATAGAAAATCAAGCCGTAGTCAATGATAATTCCGAAAATTTGAGTGATGAAATTTTGGCTATTAAAGAAAAATACTCCATCGTACTTGGGGTAATGCCAACAAAAATCACAAACTATAAATTATATTCTTATATCGATACATGGATTGACACCCCATACAAAGAAAAAAGTTTTTCTAAAGATGGCTTAGACTGCGCTTATTTCATACAATCCCTGTTCAGCAGTGTTTTTAAAGTGACTCTACCCAAAGATCCTGCGGGAATGTTTCGTTCAAAATCATTGCAACTCTTCACAGGACGTAACTTTCTTGAAGAAGGCGACTTAGTTTTTTTTAGATACGACAAAGACCACCCCATCTCTGATGTAGGTATGTATTTATACAATGACAGAATCCTGGCTTGCACCGATAAAGGGCTTGCAATCTATAATTTTAATGACGAATATTTCCAATTACGGTATATCGCATCGGGAAGAATAACTAAAGATGCAACAAAGTAAGTCCATGGAACTAGACCAAATAGTCAAACAAGTAAAGGACATTCCTCACGACATTAGAGCGGAGATTATTGCTAATGAACTCATTCAAAGCCAAATGATTTCTGAAAGCAATATCATGATTGCTAATGACGGTCAATTCTCTAGAGCCTACCGCCATGATGTATTGGCAGCGAGCATTATAGACAACAACTACGACAGTCACGAGTCCCTTAAATTACATTTGTCCAGAGACAGCATTTATGATACGCTTCCCGAAGGTTTTATGCACAGTCCAAGTGATAATGGTTCCGAGAAATCGGTAAACCAAATGATTAAGGAACACAAACACCAGAAAAAAAAGGAGGCCGAATCTCGTAATTTCTTTAACCCATTTGAAAATGAAATATTTCATTATAGAACGAAAATTGAAAATATAGAACGTGATTTTCTATACCAACTAAACGGCAGCAAACCCTTAGAATTTTTTTATGATTTTTGGGGATTATCAAAAAGCTTTCCTCCCGTCTTGGTTGCCAAATTCATACAGCTATTACCTTATACCTACAAAATTGTGGGAGATATTGATCTTTCCTGCCGTTGCTTGTCCAGTATAATTGAGGAACCTGTAAGTTTCACAACATCGGGATCAAAAGAATACAGCGACGATAAAGAGGAAATAACACTAGGCGATAATCGATTGGGTATTGATTTTATATGCGGTAATAGCTATACAGACTATTCCTATAATGTCACTGTAGAAATTGGACCTATCACTAAAAATCCATTCGAAAAATACATCAATAACGGAGAGATAAAAAAATTCATTGATTGTTTCTATGAGCACTTCTTCCCCATGGAGGTAGAACTCAAAACCCTTTTACTGATGAATCACGATATAGAAGAATTTAATTTTAACAAACAACCTGTACTGGGCTACTCAACAAGAATATAAAAATGATCAAAAACCATTTAAGAGATCTTATCGACATAAGACTTATTATAATTTTAGCAATTTTGATTGCCATCACGGTGGTATTAACAATGATTTTTAGCGATAAAGTCAAAGAATTCGATCAAAAATACAAAAGGAAATTTTACATCTATGCCTTATCCTTTGTATTCATTTATGCCTTGATTGCTTTTTTGGGATTCAACAAACTTTTCTCTAAGCTATCCGATGAATATTTGTTTTATCAAATTGCAACACTCCTTTTTGGCGCAATACATGTGTTTTTTTACCGATGGTATTTTGATGAATTTCAAATAAAGAAACTCGAAATAGAATTACTATTTGCCTTAGTGATCGTATTGTATTCTAGTATTCCATTTATTCTTATCTATACCGCCCTGAGCGGATTAGAGTTTACTTTATTAATGTGTTCCCAATTCATCGTATTTTTCATCCCTACTTGGATCAATGGTTTATTCGATTGCATCGTAGAAATACCGTTCAAAATTTACGTGACTTGGAAACTCCCACAAGAAAAAAACGCATACGCTGATTTAGAAGATTCCGAAATTAGAGATCTTTTATTGATAACCCTATTGATAAAAAAGAATGAAAGTGATAAGGAATATACATCAATAAGAGCAAAAGGGCCTGTACGAATGGATTTTGGACGCTTGTTTTATCACACCACTTCAGACTACAACAAACGCTATGTAAAAGAACCCATCCAACTTACAATTGATGACCAACATAGTCATTGGGTCTTTTTCTTGCAACCCAAATGGAACGAAAAAGCAAAATATGTTGATGCAAGATACACTTTGGGCATGAACGGAATTACTGAGAATTCGGTTATTATTTGCCATCGAAAATCAAAACAATTTGGAAAAAAGAAGGAAGAAGAGATTTTTGACAATACAAAGCATTTACAAAATAATAAGGAAAACGCTAAAAAAACAGAAGAAGCATCTTTAATAAAATAAAGTTTTTAACACATGTCAAATTCATTTACTTTTTTAGAAAAAGAACACCTCTTTTACACCATAAAAGAGGGAGATACTTTGTATAAAGTAGCGAACGAACTAAGATTGGATCCTTTAGAAATAAGACATTATCATAATATCTATGCCGAAATTGATGATGTAATACAAGACGATTTTGCAAGCCATCTCAAAGTATTAATTCTACAAACTGAAAAAGACAGGCTGGAGACCAAAACAAAAAGAGATGAAGCGCAAAAAAAAGTAACATTAAGTAATACCAATTTCAATTTAGTTTTCCGACCAGAAGAACTTAAAAAAGAGTATCAAGTAAAATACACCATAGAAAATGGCGAAAATATTGATACTATGAGACAAGAAATGAGTATAAAACGCTTATTGACCAAAGAAAATGATTACTTCTATTTTGAAATTGATACTGTCTCAAAATTATATCTGAATGGTACAGAAGTAGATGGACTTGCTGTAGAACTAGCCGAAAACACAGCCCAAATACTATACCCGTTGCAAATTGTGGTAGATGATAATGGTAAATGGAGAGACATATACAACTTTGATGCGATACAGAAACGTTGGGAAGTAAAAAAACAAGACCTACTCGAATATTACGAAGGAGACACAACAGACCAATATATAGCGATTGTCGACAAAACGCTTCAATCTAAAGGAAAACTTGTAAACAAACTTTCTTCTAATTGGTTTTTGAGAGCATTTTTTAATGGAATTCATATTGATTACACCGAAAAGTTAGAAATTGAAAAAAATGTGTTTTATCCAATTTCAACAAATATAATTGAAGCACAATTTTTGGTAAAGCAAAAAATAAATGAAAGGCTAGACGAAAAGAAACGGTTAATTATTGAACAAAAAGGAATCCTTGACGACGCAAGATCTAAAATAGACTTTGAAAACGGATCAGAATTCCCTTTTCATGCAATGTCTAATGAAAATTCAATAAAAGCAAAAGGAAGTTATGAGGCAAAATATTTTCTAGACCCTAATAATCACAATGTCAATGAACTATTATTAGAGTGCCTTATTGAGATAGAACCTCCTCAAAAATTAAAAATCGAGGTAAGTCCTATAAAAGCAGAAAAGATAGATAGCATTACGCAATCCCGAATATCATTGCTTAATTAAAAAGTAAAAGACATGAGCGAAAAACACGTAGTAGTACAAGGAGCCACTGTAAAATGCAAATTTAGTGTAGAGCCCAAACTAGACAAGCTAAAGGTAAAAACACATAGTAAGCATTATGCCAATGAAAAAGATCCTTCAAAAAAACTCATTGCTACTGATAAGGAGATTGGACAAACGCTAGAAAAAAACACCTTTGGCAAGTGCAAGATGCAACCCAACGGAAGCGGGGATTACTTGCCGTGCCAAGCGGTGATTACAAAGTGGAGCGGTTTTTATGATAAAGTCACGCTGTCTAATAAAGGTAAGATCTTGTTAGAAAACAGCAAAGCCACTTGTCCAATAGGTGGACCAGATTGCATCACGGTTGACAAACACGGACAAAAAGCAGAAGCGAGTAAACAGAATTTAAAGAAGGCAAGTCCAGAAGTACAAAAACAAATAAATCCAATGGTGGATGTAAAAGAAATACTGGAAATTGAGCATACAGACGAAGGAACAATATATAGTTAAATCAAATTTTTTGTTTTCTAAAAGCATAAAAAAATGGCAAAAGGCGTAAAAAAAATAAAGGAGGCAGGAAGAGGCAGTGTGCTTGAAGAATTTACTTCACGACCAAACAATATTATATGCATAAAACCCAACCAAATGGTAACTTTTGAAGTAAGCGAATGGTACGATGACACTACTGCTGCCGAAAAAGAGAATACTATTATATGGCTATGGCAAGACCAAAAGAAAACTACTATTTTTCATAGAGCAGTAAAACAACCCAATACCCCTTTTGGAGTTAACCTGCCCAAAAAATCATGTGGATCTTATGCCTATTATCTAGAAGCCAGTTTATATGGCGCACACGATCATAGAAACACAGGATTATATGTATATGGAAAATGTGAAGAAAAAATAACTGCTGCTTCTTGGAGCAAAAAAGAAAACACAGCAGATACTAGCGAAATAAATTATGGTCATAACCTATTTATCAACCTAGAAACTGAGGGAGTAAATGGAGACACTCTTACATTAGAATTATATAACGAAAAAAACACTAGCAGTGCACAAACAATAAAAGCAAAATGTATTGATGGAAACATACTGAAAGCACCATTTTTTACTTTGGGCTATAGAATGTTTGTACCTCCACCACTAGAAAATACAGAAAAATTTTATCTAAAAGTAAAAGACATTACAGGAAAATACCTTACTAATGCAAGCGGAAGTGACAAAGTACTTTTAATAAGTATTGTAAACAAAAATGCGGTTCCAGAATTTCAGATTCCTACCAACAATACTCCTTATAGAACTGGCGCACCTGATAAAGACCCTGAAGAGGAAGAAGTAAAAATAGAAGGCATTCTTGCAGCCTATTTTGCTAAGGAAGAATTTACAAAAGAAACTACCGAGGTTGATGGCCAACACGTGTATACATTTGCCAGTAAGAATGAGAAATTTGATAAAAATAATATTGCAGGTATCATTAAGAAAAAAGTTGATGCCCAAGTAAAAGCCAATAAAAAATATGCCAAACTTGAAGATATAAAAAATGCTCTTGCGGAAGAATCGTATGAAGAAGGTACTAGTATAACATTTAATTTATACAAACTAGGCGCAAATTTTATAAAAATAAATAGCGCTCCTCTAGAAGAGGAAGTATATGTGGTGGCTAAAACATTTTTATTGGATGGCAAAGAAGTGACAATTAAAATAAAAGAAAAAGAGGCTATTATGGTAGATCCAGATGCAGATGTAACTGTTGTAGAAGCCAAAGAAAACGGAGCAGAACTTACAACACTAAAAGCAACTGTAGAGAATGGGATAGCCAAAGTAAAAGTAAAGCTGCGCCCAAAAGCAGACGAAGCCTTAGCAACTTGGAAAGAAAAACTAGCAGGAAATAAAAAAGATGGCACACACAAGTACACTGTAAAAAATGCATTTACGGTAAATCGTGACTTAGACGCTATAGCAGCCAGTATTGAAAAGAAAAGTAATACCGCATTAGCACCAAATCACATTGTAAAAAAGGAGGAGATAAAAAGCTTATTAACTGAAGGTGCAAGCTATACAACAAGTAATTCATTTGAAATCCCTAAATACAAAAAAGAAAAAATTACAGAAATGCTTTGGCTAAAAGCAGAATGTCAAGGTGATACTATAAAACACGAAGAAGAGTTTTTGAAAAGAGATGGACAGTATTTTGTGGTGGGGAAAGGAAAAGAGATTATTTTCCCGTTATTAGTTAAACCTGAAAATGATAATGGTAATAAATGGGGGAATAGTTATAATTGGAGTGCATCTCAAGGAAATAATATGGCTACATTTAATACTACTAGGTCTGGAAATAGATGCGGTAATTGGACACGTAAACATGCTGCAAGAGACTTATACACAAACCCAGAGACTGAAGTGGTTGCGATTTGTAAAGGTGTAGTTTTAGAAGTGAAAGACTTTTACTCTAAAACTCATCAGATTACCATACTTCATGAAACAAACGATGGACGTAAGTTTATTGTAAGATATGGAGAGTTAGCTCCAAATAGTATTACAGTAAAGAAAGATGACCTAATAGAACAAAAACAAAAACTAGGAGTTACTGGTAAACTATTAAACAATGATGGTAGCGCTTTATTAATTAGAGATGGTCATATAGTTTATATGTTGCACTTCGAAATATATTCAGGAAATGCTGGATTTGATATAAATATTCCACTTTCTAATTGTGAACCTCCATTTGCAAGAAGAAATGACTTAATTGATCCTCTAGAAATTCTTCGGGAGGGATATGTAAATACTTTTAATGGGAACATGGAAAATAATGGTGATAGAGTTAATCCAAGTACTTTACATTTTTCACAAAACGGATTAAATTTTTTAAAAGGTTATGAAAAAGAAATCAAAAAAGATGGGAAGCATGTATACTTTAATGATGGTTATCAGTTTTGTACAATCGGTTATGGACATCTTATTGCTGGAAAAAACAGTTGTGAAAGTATAACAATTCCTGATAAATTTAAAGACGGTCTAACTGATGCAGAAGCAGATGCGTTATTATTTCAGGATGTCCAGAGAATATCCAATTTAGTTAAGTCAAAAGTTACAGTTGATTTGTATCAATACGAATTTGATGCATTAGTAAGTCTTGCGTATAATACTGAAGCATCAGTAGGATCAGATTCAACACTCTTAAGAATGTTAAACACTAAAAATTATGATGGTGCAGCAAATGAATTTAAGAACTGGAGGGTAGCTGCCGGTGTTGTATCACCTGGTTTAGTAAAGAGAAGAGCACAAGAAACAGAAATATTTAAAAATAACACTTATGATTCAACACATTAAATGTCTTATTACTTTACTATTATTAATATGTTTTTCCTGTAAAGAAGATAAAACATATAAAAATATAGTCGAAAAAAACACTACAATAATAAAGCCGGTAAAAACAAAACAGGAAAGCAAAACTTTTACATTCTATAAAGCGTTTAGTTTTTGTGAAAATCAAGTGGGCTATTTTACAGAGCAGGAGGCTAGAGATTTGTATATAGACAAAACTATTACACTAGATGTTGATTATGAAAAAAAAGCAAATCAATTATCAATTTACACCGAAGAAAAACTTAAGTGTATATACAAAAATTTAGATATAGGTGGAATAATTGAGACTAAATATTTTAAAACAAAAGATGTTTTTCCTTTTGACAATATTGCATTATTAGATAATAAATATATTGTTGTTTCTCGAGATGGTTATTTTTTTGTTTTTATTAACAAAAGTGAAAATAAAAAGAATACAGTTTCAAAAGAAACAATCTCATTTCAAGGTTTTGAATTGTTATTTAACCACAAACTAATAGGCTTGTCAATTATTGATGAAAAAGAAGTAGATCTATATAAAAAATATGGATTAGACTTTTCAACAGTCTGCGTTTGTGATTCTCCTTCAATGTATATTGATATAAATTCTAAAGAGTTAATTATTTTTAATTATTGTGATTCAAATAAATCAATGAGTACTATTGAAAATAAAAATATTTTTAAAATCACAAAGATAGAAAACGAAGGAAACAAAATATCAATAACTGCTCCACCTAATCTAAAACTTACTTTTGAAAAGAAAACAAAATTTCCTATTTTTCAAGTGCAAGTTAAAGGAGATTTCCCAACTAAGTATGTCGGAAATGATTTAAAAAAAAATTTCACATCTACACCTGAAAAATTTAAAAAAATAGACTGTGGTGATTTTGGCGGATAGAAAACAATGGTAATGTAACAAATAGCGCGGATTTGCAATCCGTGTCGACAACGAGAATAACAGAAACAATCCTAAACGGATTCTGAAAACACAAAAAAAGTTCCTTGACATATTGAAATACAAAAAAACAAAACTTGTAGTACAAGGATATGCTCAGGGAGCAAACTGTAGATCATAGCTAGAGATTAAGTTTCTAGCTATGCCTCTCGGTTTTCTATTAAAATAAATGAACAATCATTAGAGTATCTTATTGAGTATTCACCAACATTAAAAGAAATTTAATATGAAACCTTTTTTTTATCTGCTTTTTTTAATTCAATTTCAAAATTGCAAATCAGATACCGTCTCAATTTCAACTATTTTATCAAATAAAGAAATAAAGGTCGAGAATACTATTCAAGATAATTATTTAATAAACTCAATAGATAAAATTGCTATTGGAAAAAAAATTGAGGAAGAAAACAAAATAAAACAATTAAAAACCACATTGAAAAACACCTTTGAGAGGGAAGTTATGAGACCTTATAAATGGGATATTTTCGTTGAAAAGAATGACACTTTATTACAATTTTACAATTATAAAGATTTTATAATCAATCACATGAAGTTTAAATCTTATTATATAAAAATAGATTATGAAGATGGTAATTATGAAAGTATTCTATTGGTAAATGAATCTTTAAATACTGAATATAATAGTATGATTGTCTACGAAGAACTAAAAGCTGAATTAAATCATTCAAGAAACGCACAAATTATAGGAGATAAAGTTCAAATCATCTTTAAAAGTCCTAGGCCATCCGAAAATTTAGTTTTTCAGGTAAAAGATGGGATGTTTTTAGATTATTTTGACTCTCCCATTGTTGATAAAAAATGGGGGGATAAAAAAATATTGAATGGAAATGAATTTTTTGAATATGAACTTAAAGGAAATACAAATAATCATCTTAAAAATGGTTATTGGATTGAGGTAAAGTATTCATTTGAATATGGTAAAAGCGTAATTCAAGATGGGTCTTATATCAATGGATTAAGAAACGGTGAATGGAATTTTTCTCCCGAAGGCCCAGTAGATATGATAAAGAAGTTTGATAAAGGAAGATTTATTTCAAAATCATATCCGTAAAATAAATTTAAAACCAAAAAGTGCGGATTTGTGTGTGCACAAACAAAATAAAAACTCAAACCCAATAGCGCAAATTTGCAATCCGTGCGACAACAAGAATAAACAGAAACAATCCTAAACGGATTTTGAAATACAAAAAAAGTTCCTTGACATATTGAAATACAAAAAAACAAAACTTGTAGTACAAGGATATGCTCAGAGAGCAAACTGTAGATCGTCACTAGAGATTAAGTTTCTAGCGATGCTTCTAGGTTTTCTATGAAAGTAAATGAATAATCATTAGAGTGTCTTATTAAAATAGAACCAGAGAATCCATTAGATAGAATGGAATTAAGAGGATGGTATTCCGAAACACAGTTTACACCTGGAAAAAGTGATTTTCATGGTAGAACAGGTGGCAAACATGATGGACTTGACTTATATGCTCCTGTAGGGACTACGATTTATGCCGCTATTGATGGCGAAATAACTTATTCAGAAGATCCTAATGGATACGGGTATAGGACTTTCTTGGAAGGTAATTATAATGGAGAAAAATATTTCTTAATGTATTGTCATCTTTCAGAATATGTAACAGGAGAAGTAAAAGCTGGAGATCCAATTGGAAAAACTGGTCAATCAGGAAATGCTTCTGGACAAGCCGCAAAAATGAATCATCTTCATTTTGAAGTAAGAAAAGTAAAAATGACAAAACCTTCATTTGATCCTCTCACCGAAATTTCGGAATTGGGACGAGATGTAGTTACAAATCCAGATCAAAACACACAAACAGGTCAATAGTATGAAAATTAAACAGATTTTTTGTCTGATAACCATATGTATATTAGGTTATTCTTGTAAAGAGAATCAGGCTTCACCTAGCAAAATAGTTAATAAAACTTCAGAAATTCAAGCTGAAAAAAAGTATCCAATTCCATCAGACTTAACAATTGAAAAGCAGGAAGAAATTAACATCGATAATGATGATATAAAAGAGGTAATAATTACAGCAATAGATAAAAAAGCAGATTATTTTTATGAATTTTGGTTTAAAAATGATCAACTTATTTATCAATTTAAATATCCTTGGGGAGAAATTAACAAGAAGTGGTTTGTAAATTTGGATAACGATGGATTAAAGGAAATCATACGAATGCAAGGTTATAGTGATGATCTAGAGTGTGCTATTTATGACATATCCAATAATCAACAAATACCAATTTTATATTTCAATCCAATATTAGAAGATAATAGATATCCTAATAAATACATGTGGGGCTATCCTAATGATGTAAAAAATTTGATTATTAAAGAAAAAAACAATATACAAGTATCATTGAATAATTATCAATTAATAGACACTGAGCGACCCCTACCTGACAACCAAAAAGAATTACCTTTTTTGTTTTTTCAAGGGCAAACAAGTCAGCCAGACATGATGATACATAAGATTAACAATCCCGAGATTATGACTTTACAGTCAGTTATCAATAAGGTAAGAGGTAGTGTAAATTTTAATTTATCCGCAGATTTTTCAATTAAAGGAAGATGGATAACTGACTACGCCAAAGAAAATCTTCCGGAAGAAATTAGGTCTGATAATGACAAAGGTACTTTTTTTATGAGAGATTCAGAAATTCTTATGTACAACGATAATACAGGTGTTTTTTTTATGAAAGATTCAAAAGGAGGTTATATAGCCAAAATATTAGTAGCGTATAATATAAAAACTAAATCTATTGAATATTTGGAGGCAACAATTATAGATACTAAGTACAAATACTTTGATTGGAATATTGATATAAAACCAAATACGCCAATTGCAGTAATAAAAAAAGGAGACAACAAAAAAATATATTTAGAATGGAAGGGGTTTTATAATAGTAAAATAAAAAAAATAGAATTTCCACAAAATCCATTTAATCAAACTAGCAATACCGTAATTTTAGTTAATTGTGATTATTAGCATGGAAAAATCGCCAGCACGAATTTACAATCCATGCGACAACGAGAATAAACAAAACAATCCTAAACGGATTATGAAAATATAAAAAAAGTTCCTTGACATATTGAAATACAAAAAAACCTTGTACTACAAGAATATGCTCACGTAGCAAACTTTAGAACATCACTAGAAATTACAATTCTAGCGATGTTCATAGGTTTGTTTGCTTTTAACAAAAATAATCCAAGCCTAAATTATGTTCTAAAAATACATTTATAACAGAACGATAACACTATAATTCATAAAAACCAACAAAATCATTATTAACAAATCACTAAAACTATAAAAACATGGTTGAAAAACTGAATCATTTCCCGGTCAATTGGATTGATGGAATGAAGATAAATAAAAGTCATTTTTTGGCAATGCAAGATAATGTTGCGGAGTTAGTAAATGATGCAATTGGTATTCACACTACCCCAATAACCTATGGTTTATTGAATTTTGGGAATCAAAATAAAGAGGCCATCAAAATTACATTAGGAATAGACAATCACAAACTCCTTAGAGTAAGAGTAGAAGAATGTCACGCTATAACGCCCAATGGTTCCCGAATAGAAATTAGCCGAAACTTTACCGATACCCTAGATTTACAAATCCCCTATCCTGAGGACACCTATCAAATAAAAGAAGGAGAACAACATGTATTGCTTGCTTGTATATCCGTTAATTTAATGAAAAGAATCCCATTTGGAGAGCCAGATCCAGAAGAGGTTCCGCCTCGTTACCCCAATACCCAACCCGAATACAAACTTCATTTGATCAATGCAGATGAATTTCGTACCGGAATAGGATATGGTGGTTTTTATCTTGCTATTGGTAAAATCGTTATTGGCGACACTACAACTCTTGATGAAGCCTATATTCCTTCGTCTATGACGGTATCCAGTCATCCAAAACTTATCGATATTCAATCGAATATCTCGCATTCTTTTGGTCAGCTTGAAATATACTCTGTACAAATTGCCCAAAAAATAAACCGAAACCAACAAACTGGTGTTTTAGTTCAAATGATGATGGGCTTGGCAGATTTTACAGCCAATTATTTAGGACAAATCCTTACGCAATTTCGCTGGTTTTCGTTGCACCAACATCCAGCGGCTATGTTTACGACAGTAGTGTCCTTGGCCAGAGTCATGAAAAATTTTATTGATTCAAAATCAGGATCAGGTAAGGAAGAGCTCTTAAACTATTTTGCAGACTGGTGTGAATTATCTCAAGGTGATTTCGAAACCTTGTTTACTACCTTAATAAACACCAATTATGATCATGTGCATATTGATAAAACAGCCACGGCATCGCTTTATTTTCTGGAAAAAATAGAAAAACTTTTCGAGACCCTAAATAGATTGGATTACATAGGTAAGAAAAAAGAAAGTATCGAATTATTTGTGGCCGAAACGGATAAACAAGATAGTATTTTAAACAACAAAAAACGTCATAGTTTCTTTATAGAAAAATAAAATTAAAAAATCAAAATGGAAGTATTAAACAAACAGGAACGTCAAAAAGCATTTTTTGCCTTTTTAGTCGTTTTTATTCTAACCGTTACGGTCATACTAATTGCAGCATCATTCAATTTTTATATGCCAAAGGCCGAAAATAAAGTATTGAAGTCTGACAATGAAAAACTCAAAAAAGAGATGGAATATCAAACCAACTTCGCTGTCAAGATTGATAGCGTGAGAACGGTGATAGACTCGATAAACGCTCCAAAACAAGACAATGATTTTCAGCAGCGATTGGCAAATGTAATCTTGGCAGACATTTATCAAAAACTACCAAAAGATTCTATTAACAACAAGAAAATGTACAACAACATCATCTTGGCCTACAAACAAATCATCGATTACAAAAAAGAAATCAGAAGCCTTACACACAATGCGCACCTTATAGACAGCTTAAATCAATCGGCTAAAACCTATAAAGAAGAGCTAGAAAAAGTGCGCAGAGACTTAGACGTTTGCCGACAAATCTATCAAAATCAATAAGTAAGGCTTCTTTTTTTAGCATATAAACGAAACTATCTAGACCAAAAACAGGAATCTCTTGAGAACAAAAGAAAAAACCTATACTATCAAAACAGGAGACACTTTGCATAAAGTAGCTCAGGAACTTGCTATGACCCCTATGGAACTCAGAAGGTATCATAATATTTATTGCGAAATTCCAGATTTGATTGAAGCTGATTTTCCAAGTCATCTGGAATTACTGCTATTACCGCCCGATAAGAGTGACATTGCTGAAAACAGTTCAACAGAAAAAAAGCCTAGAAAAGTTGGTTTTATAAATGGAAGCACATTGCCTTTTTTGCCTTCAGGTTCTAAGAAAAGTTATGCTGTTCGTTATGTTTTGGAAGAAGGAGACGAAAAAGATACGATTCATTTTGAAGCTAGTGTAAAATGGATGGCTCTTGATCCAAAAGGATTTCACTTTTTTGAAATTGACCGATTGACCAAAACATACATTAACGATACTGAACCTGACACGATGATGGAGGAATTGGCTGCAAAAACTGCTGAAATTCTATATCCGTTACAAATAGTTGTTGACCTTACCGGCAAATGGATCGACCTGCATAATTACACACAAATTCTAGAACGTTGGGGAAATAAAAAAAGAGAAATCTTAGACTATTATGAAGGCGAAGTAACTCAAATACATATCGAACATACGGAGCAATCTCTTACCAGCAAAGCTGCATTGATTGATTCATTAAGATCCGATTTGTTTTTGAGAGTCCTATTCAATGGTGTACATGTAGACTATACCTCAGAGCATACTTTTGAGAACAACATCACTTTCCCATTGGTAAAGGAGGAGGAAGCATCATTTCTTGTGCAACAAACAGTAACTCCTTTTTTGAAAGATGGTAAGTGGATCAAGGTAGAACAAAAAGGAGATTATATCGACACCGATTTTGATATTGATTTTGAATTAGATCCTTGGGAAGGTAATTATAATGCTACTTATTTTTTGAATCCAAATTCCTATTGTGTAGAAAAAATGGAATTAGAATCTATAATTCATTATGACAGTCCTATAAAGGCGACCCTAAATATTGAGGAGCTAAAACCGAAGGAGGTTGTAAATACCAATAATGAACCTCAAACACAAAATTAAAAGCTATGAGCGAGAAACATATAGTAGTACAAGGAGCCACCGTAAAATGCAAGTTTAGCGTAGAGCCTAAGTTAGACAAACTAAAGGTAAAAACACATAGTAAGCATTATGCCAATGACAAAGATGCCTCAAAGAAACTCATAGCCACCGATAAAGAAATTGGTCAAACTCTGGAGAAAAACACCTTTGGTAAATGCAAAATGCAACCCAACGGAAGCGGTGATTATTTGCCGTGTCAAGCGGTGATTACCAAATGGAGTGGTTTTTATGATAAAGTCACACTGTCTAATAAAGGAAAGATCTTGTTAGAAAACAGCAAAGCCACTTGTCCCATTGGAGGACCTGATTGCATTACTGTTGACAAACACGGACAAAAAGCAGAACCCGGTAAGCAAAATGCCAAAAAGGCCAAACCGCAAGTAAATAACCAATTGAATCCTTTGGTTAATACTACAAAATTTAAAGCTGAAGTTAGTGGAACTGATTCTATTTGTATATAAAAATAATAGTTATGTCTGAATTAAAAATAACAGGAAATCCAACTCCAGTAGTAGGCAAGGAAGAATTTTACTCGGTAAACCAATTGTTAGCAAACTCCATACCTACTAAAAATTTAGATGGATCAAAACCTAATCCTTTTGAATATCCAGTGGAGTGGTCGGTGCATATATTGGAAAACGGCAAATGGCGTAAAACAAAGGAGAATGACAAAAAAGGAATTAAGGTTACCTATAAGTTTATACAGCAAAGTCTGGAAAGAAAAGGCATTCGTATTTTGGCCAAAAGAGGCGATCAAGTGGCTAGACTTGACGTAAAACCTCACAAAGCCGAGAGTCCTAAAATAGACAGTATTGAGTTTCTTGACAAAAACGGAAAGAAGCCTACCAAACCTTTTGCTTACGGTCAAACCCTGAAAGCCAGAGTACATTGCCTGCATATGGAAAACCGTAGAGTATATGCTACCCTATGGGAAGATGATGCTGCCGGTGCAGGACATAATAAAGCCAATGAGAAGAACAAAATGAAAACGCTTCACGGTACTGTAAAAGGCGGAATTGCCGATATTGATTTTGTTTTAGAACCTGACTTTGCCAAAATTGCCAATGCCATAAAAGCCAAAGGAGATTCTAGTGAAGGCAAAACCCATGAGTATTATGTTACCGCCGAAATTTTGAATAAAAAGACAGCGAGTAAAAACACTAATGTTGCTAATCCTGATGACAAGGTTACAAAAGCAAAACCAGCTACTCCACCAAAACCAGCGGCTCCAAAAAAACAAACACCCGCCCAGAAAAAAGGGCCGTCCAAAAAACAAAAGAAAGAGAAATCTATTGGAGATGATGTTATAGATTGGTGGGAGGGTTTATTTAAAGTAAAACCAATAATTGTTCCTAACCCACAAGCACCTACTGGAAATAATCCTTTAAAAACTGGAGAGGCTGATAAAAATCCTAAAGAGGATAAAAAAGAAGGGCCAAATTGCGGAGAAAAATTTTGCATCAAAAAAGGCGACAAAAGTGAATTAATACGAGAAATAAATATTCGTCTAGCAGGTTTCGGTGGAAATGTCCCAACGGATGAATTTACGGATCGTACCGAAAAAATGATCAAACAGTTCCAACGAGATTATATGAAGGTACCTGAAACTGGAAAGGTCTGTGGGAATGTTTTGAAAGCGGTTGATGAATTTTGTAATAAATGGGTAGAAAAAATATCTGATTATACTTGTTTGTGTAAAAATGTACATTCTATAACAAACAAATGTTCTGGTTTTGGAAAAGGAAGATATAATGGAGAATATTCATCATCTTCAAAAATTGAACGATATCATAAATATGAAAGACCAGGAATTCATAGAGCATTATTATGGGGGACAAGCACACTAAGATTCTATTTGAGCAAACAAGATGTTTATAAATATTTATGGAAAACAGCTGGCTATAGATGTTGGGAGCATAATAATTCTGTTCCTAGAACAAGTACAAACCATATGGGTAAAGCTGTAGATATTCAGTTTAGTAAAAATGGTATTACAATTGGGGGGAAAAGAGAATCTAATTTGCCATTATTAAGAGATATAAATGATAAATTCTATTCGAAATATTTGAATGCAAAGTATCAGTGGGTAAATGGGAAAAATAATTTTTCCATTGAGCCAATTGGATTGGGCACAAATCAAACGTATAGTTGGATACATTTGGATGTTCGGGAATTTGATAACGAATATTTAGATGACAAATATTTTGTAAAAACACAAGAAAAAATTACAAATGGCAGTATTTCAGAATTAGCCAAAAAACTTGGATTTTTAAATACTTGTATGTGTAATTCTGGAGGAAATAATTCTGACACAAAACCACAAGAAGATGCTGAAAACGATAAAAGGATTGATCCAAAAAAATTGAAAGCATCATCAAAAGCAAAACTATTTATAAAAGACTGGGAAGCTTTCAAACCTAATCTATATAATGATGATTCTGAGGATCATCATTGCACAATAGGTTATGGACATTTGGTACATTCAGGACCTTGTAATGGCTCTGAACCTCAGGAATTTAAAAACGGAATATCAAAAGAAAGAGGTTTACAATTATTTGATTTAAGAATTGCTGATTTTGAAAAAGCTGTGCAACGCGACATCACAGTACCATTATATCAATATGAATTTGATGCGTTAGTGAGTTTTTTATTTAATTGTGGTGAAAACTTTTTTGTATTAAAAAAAGCACCAAAACTTTATAAACACCTTTTGAATAAAGAATACGATGATGCTGCTAAAGAGTTTTTGGATGTTACAAGTGGCGGTTTGGGAGGTCTTGTAAAAAGAAGAAAAGCTGAAAACAATATGTTTTTAAATAATATATATGACTCTAACCATTAATAAAAATAAAATTATGAAAAGAATACTAAACATCGCAATTTTATCATTACTATTTGCAAATTGCAATGGAAATGTAAAATCAGAAAATATTAAAAGTTCGAATGATAATTTAAATACAGAATTACTAAACGATTCTACTAATAAAATAGTAGAAGAAAACAGAGATGATGTAGTATCTAATGACAACAATACACCTTTAAACTCTTGGTCTTTTTATAAAATTTCTGAATCTTCAATTTCAGAGACTGCGAAAAAAACCAAAACAGAAATCACAAATGAACTTGAAGATGTAAAGATTGAAATTGATGACAAGAATCTTAATGTAATTAATGTCTGTACATACGAGTATTATAAAAGTAATAAAACACCAATCAAATATTATTTAAGTGTTAAAACCGCAAAATTATATGAGTCTATATATGCAAAAAATGGTATTAAGCTTGGAAAGGAGATTACTGTTTATAAATCTATGTATCCCGAAAAAGCTTGCCAAATACCTTGGGAAGAAATAGTGATTATAGATAACACATTAATAATTGTTTATGATGACTATTTAGTTTTCTTTAAAAAAGGCAATACTGAAAATCAACAAGACTGTTACTCCAAAACAAAAATCACAAATTTACCTATTACAAAAAACATTATAAATGGTAATAATGTGTGGAATCAATTAGAGTGTAATATAGCCAATTTAGAAACTAATGATTATCTCAGATTACCTGATATTAATAGTATTAAAGTTTTTATTATAGGTAATTTTAACTTTGATGATTTTACATATACGTTAGTAACATTAAAGAACAATAAAGTTATTACAAAAAAGGATATTGGTTTTACTAAAGAAGGAAATAAACCAAATACAATTTCTGAATTCACTCAATTTGAGATTAGTAAAGATTATATTTTTAATTTAAATACTAAAACAAAAAGTGGTCAAGACTTCAAAGTCTTAAAAACAGAGAAGTTTAAGATAGATGATAATGGATTAATTGTAGTTGTCAAATAAGATCTAATATCAAAGGAATAAAAACCCTAGATAGCGCGGATTTGCAATCCGTGCCCACAAAGAGAATAAAAACAATCCTTAAAGGATTCTGAATATATAAAAAGTTCATTGACATTTTGAAAAACAAAAAAATGGCTCATTAAGGCAAACAATAGCGTGTCGTAATAAACACGATGCGCTATGGGTTTGTTAAAAGGTCAAGCCCTGAAAGCCAGAGTACATTGCCTGCATATGGAAAACCGTAGAGTATATGCTACCCTATGGGAAGATGATGCTGCCGGTGCAGGACATAATAAAGCCAATGAGAAGAACAAAATGAAAACGCTTCACGGTACTGTAAAAGGCGGAATTGCCGATATTGATTTTGTTTTAGAACCTGACTTTGCCAAAATTGCCAATGCCATAAAAGCCAAAGGAGATTCTAGTGAAGGCAAAACCCATGAGTATTATGTTACCGCCGAAATTTTGAATAAAAAGACAGCGAGTAAAAACACTAATGTTGCTAATCCTGATGACAAGGATACAAAAGCAAAACCAGCTACTCCACCAAAACCAGCGGCTCCAAAAAAACAAACACCCGCCCAGAAAAAAGGGCTGTCCAAAAAACAAAAGAAAGAAAAATCTATTGGAGATGACATTATAGATTGGTGGGAGGGGAAAATTAAAATAAAACCTATTGTATTACCAAACCCTATTGATATTATAAGCGGTATTGCGAAAATTTTCACTCCTGATAAGAAGGAAGACGAGAAGAAAGAAGAGAAGAAAAAAGTGGGTGATTGTTTTTGTAATAGGGATATAACAGTTTTAGAATTAAAAAATGCTGGAGTATCAGAAAATAAAGCAACTGAATTTTTAGAAGCAATAAATAAAACTTTTACAGATTATAATATAAATACTTGTCTGCGAAAGGCTCATTTTTTAGCTCAAATAATACATGAATCTGGAGGCTTTAGATATACGGAAGAACTTCATGTAGCTGATACTGCATATCATGGATATAAAGGACGTGGATTAGTTCAATTAACTGGACGAACCAATTATGAAGAATATGGTAGATATGAGCGCGAAGATTTCACTTCAAGTTTAGAAAATAAAAACAAATTAAAGGTACTTCCGTATGCGGCAAGATCGGCTGGCTGGTTTTGGACAGAAAGCGCAAAACTTAATGATGATGCTGATTTAAATGACCATATTAATATTACTAGAATTATTAATGGTGGATTTAATGGTTATAATGATAGGACAAAAAACATAAAAAAAGGGTTTGCTGTATTTTATGAAAATTGCAAAAATGATACAGGGAAAAATACAAATTTTGAATTTAATTTAAGTAAAGCATATAATAATAAAAGAGGTGCTTTTGCTTGGGGATTATGGCATGATCCAGATTTAAGAAAAGATGGGTGTACAAAAGACAAAGATAAAGCTATAGCAGGTTATTCAAGATTTATAGAACTTGCAGGAGACCACTATAACGAAACGAATTGGTATAATATTTTAGATATATCAAGTTTTCATAATTTGATATATATTGTTAATAGAAAATCACATATCAAAGTTATTGATGCAGCAAAACAAAGATTAGAAAGTTTAAATTAAAGTAATCATGAAAAAAAAAATAATTCTATTTCTCCTAATATTTATTTCAATTAGCTGTAATTCACAAAATAAAAAAGCGGAAAGTAATATTTTGCATTCTAATTTTCCATTTAACAACTCATTGTTTTTTTCATATAAGAGTATATGTAACATTAAACTTGAATTCCTTTCAGATAATGATGTCGTTTTAATTATAAATGGAAAAATCATAAATGGAAAAATGACTCAAGACAAAAATGATAAAAGCTATTTTAATATAATGGAGAACAAAAAACATATTATGTCATTTTCTATAGAAGATTCGAAAATAATTGTTGAAAATCAAAAATATCAATTTGGTTGCGAGTCTGCAAAATTTATAGAATTAATACAAGTTGATTACGATGGAAAATCACTTCATGAAATCAAAGAATACATAAAAGAAAATACTGATATTTTTGACATAGCTTCTCTCAACGATAAAGCCTATTATTTAGAACAAATGAAATGTTATAAAACGTCAGCATATATACTGGAACAAATCCTTAAAAAACACCCTGATAGAGTAGTTGCATATTTAAATTTAGGAGATGCACGATGGGGTATCAATGACAAAGAAAATGCAGAAAAATCATACAAAAAATACATTGAATTAATGACAAGCCAAGGCAAAGATTTAAATAAAATACCAAAAAGAGTTTACGATAGAACAAAATAAAACCCGATAGCACGAATTTGCAATCCATACCCACAAAGTGAATAAACAAAACAATCCATAAAGGATTTTAAATATAAAAAAGTTCATTGACATTTTGAATACAAAAAAACAAAACTTGTAGTACAAGGATATGCTCAGGGAGCAAACTGTAGAACATCGCTAGAGATTGAGTTTCTAGCGATGTTTCTATGGTTTTTGTGAAAATAAAACAAGACCTACTCGAATATTACGAAGGAGACACAACAGATCAATATGTAGCGATTGTCGACAAAACGCTTCAATCTAAAGGAAAACTTGTAAACAAACTTGCTGCAAATTGGTTTTTAAGAGTATTTTTTAATGGAATTCATATTGATTACACCAAAAAGTTGGAAATTGAAAAAAATGTGTTTTTTCAGCCAATCGCCAAAATAGAGGATTTGGAGTTTTTAATAACCCAAAAAACCGAACCTTTAACAGATGATTTTTACAGAATAATTGTGAATCAAAAAAGGCTCTTTAGTAGATGAATATATAGACGAAAAGTATGACGCTACCTACTATTTAAACCCCTATAATCATAATATAGAACAACTATCATTAGAGTGCCTTATTGAAATAGAACCCTCTCAAAAAATAAGAATTGAGGTAAGTCCTAAAAAAGTTGAAAAAATAGATAGCATTACACAACCCTAAAATAGAGAGTATCGAGTTTCTTGATAAACAAGGAAACAAACCATCTAACCCGATAGCGCGGATTTGCAATCCGTGCCCACAAAGAGAATAAAAACAATCCTTAAAGGATTCTGAATATATAAAAAAGTTCATTGACATTTTGAAAAACAAAAAAATGGCTCATTAAGGCAAACAATAGCGTGTCGTAATAAACACGATGCGCTATGGGTTTGTTGAACGAGTAATGCAAATTGTTAAAAAAAAGAAATTAAAATTAGAAAAGAACCAAGATCATTTTCATCTAGGTTTAAGATAAATAGTAATATGAAAAAATCAAAATTAACATTTTTAATACTATTACTAATCATAGTATTTGGTTGTAAAAATGACAATAAAAAAAATGAATTAAGTAATCAAATTAATAAAAATAGTGCTTCTAAAGAATTTTTAAATAATCAACCAAATGACACCTTAGTTCTTTTAGATAACAATATTGTTGTTTTCTTTGAGCCAAACACAAAAGAGATAAAAGAATTAAAAAAGAAACATGGCGATGATGATTTCTATATAATTGCTGACGATGTTGCAGGATATATTGCTAACATCACAGAACAATTGGATTTAAAAAAAATCAAATACATAACAACCGATAAAATGGTAGTTACCTTTAAAAAATCGGGACTATCTATCAATAAGAATAAGTTAGAAAGTAAATGGTCGATATTATATTTTAATAAAAATGGAAAAATAAAAATTGTTGCCCCCATAAATTTTAATGAGAGTGATTTAAATATTAACAACAATATTAAATATGACAAATGGTATGGTAAATATGATTACACAGTAAATTACGGGAAGATCGATGATTTATCTGGAGCTGTAGTTGGGTATAATATTTCAATAACGAAGGATAGTATAACATTTTCAGGATCTGGATATCAAACAGATTTTTATTATTTATGTAATACAGAAATAAATAAAGATACTCTGACACTCAAATACAACAAAACAATTGAAGGAAATCCTTTCAAAGGAGATTTAAAACTTCCTCTATTAAAAATGTATTCAAAAAATGGAGATTTTTTTATTAAAAGTGAATTAGTGTATTCTAATGAAAATGGAAAACAAATTAACAATAATTATGTTAAGGCTCTAAAACGGTAAGTAATTGGAAATAAAACATCCTTATAAAGGATTCGATATAAAAAGTTCATTGACATATAGAAAAACAAAAAAAGCTCCTTAAGGCAAACAAAAGAGTGTCCTCATAAACACTATGGGCTATGAGTTTGTTAAAATAGCAAACCTAGACCAAGAATATATTTAATGGAGTTGAGAAATATTAAAAAAAATGTTTCAATTGTAAACCCTCTTTTTCTAGTTATGTAACGAAAGTTAAAAAAAGTAGCTATTAAATTATTATAAAAATTAAAATACTAATGAATAACATAAGAATAACAATGATTGTGCTATTGGCATTATCATATTTAAGTTGTAAAAACTACCCAAATAAAGAAGAAAAAATAGCTGTAATAGAGAAAAACGAGATAAAGGATTCCATTCTCATTTCGGAGAACAAGCCATGTGATATTCAAAAAAAGAATAGTAAAGAAAGATGGGTTTTTTATAAAGTAGTTCCTCTATCAAATTCTTATTCATGTAATTCGGACATGTATAAAAGTTTTAAATTTAGTGTAGAGAATGATTCTGTTTTTATTGATAATACATATACAGATGATGTTTTTAGTGGTGAAATAAAATCGGAAGCTTTTTTTAAAAAGGAAAACCTATATAGTTTATACAAGGATTTTTTGCCTAAAAATTTCAATGTAAATTTACCTCAAACAATTAAGTATATAAGAAATAAAAAAGCATATCAATCAGATTCTAAACTAGATGCTTTTTTTCAAGATGCCTTTTTCATAGATAAATTTATTTTTTTCAAAAAAGAGGGTTGTTTATATTGCTTCAAAAAAGAGGAAGTAAATAAAATAAATGAAAATAACTGCTTAAATAGTAAAAATAATTCTTCTTCATTACCATATAAAATTAATCACAAGGGTTTTAAAAAATTTGAAATAGCAAATTGTGATTTAAAAGGCGGCGAAGAATTTCTTTGTGATAAAAAAAACCTGCGTTATATTCCTTTACCTGATTATAAAAATATCCATGTTGTTTTGGTTCCACAAGATTGTGGTGATTTCTCTTATCGATTTTTCCTGCTCACAATATTAAATAATGAAATAATTTCTAATCAGTATGTTGAAGGTAAATGGAATGAACCAGAAGACGAATCATATAAAGAAATTACTAGTTTTAGTATTAATCCAAATTATAAGTTAGAAATCATAACAAACTCAATAGAGAACGGAAAGAGTTCTTTAAAGGAAAAATTGACATTTCAACTTACTGATAGTGGCGTTTTAAAAAAAATAAAAACGATTAAATAAGCTTTTTTAGTACTAATTTGTAAACCCGTTAACGAGGATTTAGAGTCCGTACCCACAAAAGGTACAAACAAAAAATATCCTTTAAAGGATTTTAATCATTAAAAAAACGTTTCTCTAAGAAACATTCAAAATAAAAATCTAAGGCAAAATACCACACTCTTGCCAAACCTTAGTATCAAGCCAAAAAGCTTGAGGGACATACTCATGCCCAAAAAAGAAAAAAACCAAAAACACGACATAAGGAAACACGCTATTGTATAGCAAAAAATATAAATAAATAAATCCTTAAAAAAGTAAAAAACGAACATTCATTTAAAAACAGAAACTATGTTAACAAATTATGGAATTGGAGGGAATGAGGTAAAATTAGACGCTGATGAAGCAATTAGCGCAATCCCTCAAAACAGAACCCTTATCGCACAAAAGCTTACAATTGACACGCCTGTAAAACCAGAATTGGTAGAAGGAATTACAAGCATCGAGAAAGCATTCGAACATTTTAAACCAGAAGTAAAAGTAAACTTCGAAAACGCTGAAGGGGCTACTAAAGCCGAAGCGTTGAAATTCAAAAATCTTGGAGATTTTGGTGTAAAAGGAATTACAACGCAAAGTACGTTCTTATCCGACTTAGAAACTGAAAAAGACCAATACCAAAAAATTATTCGCCAGTTGAAAACGAATAAAATTTTGAAAGCAGCTCTAGAAGATGGTGATGCCAAAAAAGCATTATTAGAAAGCTTAGGTGGGTTAATTAATGAATTAAAAGAAAATAAATAATTTAAGATATGAAGGATATCACGACAAAAGGAGCATTTCAGGATAATGATGGGGATGTTGCAGTAATGGAACGTAAAGTTGCCGGATCAGTAGAAAAAAGTGTTGAGAAATTAGCCAAATACGGTGGTTTCGATTTATTGGAAATGTCTATTGAAGGAACTCAAAACTTAAATCCTGACAGAAAAGCGAGAAGAAAAATTTTCTTGGGAGAAATCAGCAAAGCCAAAGAAAGAGAAACTTTGATGAAAACCCTAGAATTATGGGTTGCGGTTTTGAATAACAACGAAGCATTGACTGACATGGTGGCTCAATGTGAAGATAAAAGCAAGGAATCTGAAGCATTGCTTAAAAAGAATCTTGTAAAAGCGGTAGAAGATACAAGAGAAATTGAAGCAGCTTACCGAACGCTATCTTTGTTTTACAAAAACACAGAAACCGATAAAGTAAAAAATATCACTATTGTAAATGCCGATATTGAGCAACTAAAAGATCTCGACAACACTCGTTTTATTGATTCTATTCATGCTGAATTAGTGGACAACTACGACCGTTTGGATTTGAAAAATAACTACGGTATTGTTGTTATTCCTGGTTATTTAGGATCTAACAAAGTGGTTGAAAAATGGGCTAAAATAGCACACGAAAACAAAGTAATGTTGGTTACGGATTTCGAACACCTTGACGAACCGGATGATGTTATGGAAATGTTTGACGCTGCCAACTTAACAGGAGGTGATGTATATCGTTCGAATGTAATTATGACCTGCAACTGGTTAGTAGGACGTGGGCGTTTTGAGCAAATTGGAGAAGGCGAAGATTTATACATCGCTCCATCTGCGGCTCTTGCTGGTAAAATCTACAAAACGTTAATGTCACAAGTTACTGCCGGTAAGAAATTTGGTGGTATCAACGAAGTAGACGGAGTGAAATTTGACCTTAAGAAAAGTGAAATTGCCAACCTAGAAAACATGGGATTGGTTCCTATGGTAAATGAGTACGGTAAAGTAATGGCGTTTTCGGCTAAAACTTTGTTTAGCGGAGACAATTTAGGATTACAAACGTATTCAGTAGTTCGTGTATTTGATTATGTGACCAAAGTGTTAATGGATTTCCTTAACCGTCGTGCTTTTGAGAATTTCACTGCCAAAACACGTAAAGAAATCATGGGACAAATTGTTAGTTTCTTAGACGGAATTACAGGTCCAGACAAATTGATCGAGAATTTTGAAATTCGTCGTTTTGAACAAGATCCTATCCAAAAAGATAGAATCTATGTGGACATTCACATGAAACCGTACTTTCCTGCAAAGAACTTCCTTATCAAAATGGATGGTCATAAAGGAGATGACGGAACAGAATGGGATACTGATTACGAACAAAAATAATCCTTTGAATAATCCACAAAAAAGGGAACACAATTATTGTGTTTCCTTTTTTTTAAAAACCCATTTCAAAGAAAATCAAATGCTATAATTCAAAACCAATGAAATCGCCATGACAAAAGCTGTCGCAAACACCAATGAAGATCTGGCGATACCTCCCGATAGCTATCGGGATTCCATAAAAAAACAAATATTATCTTCATATGAAACTGTCCCATAAAATTTTACTTTTAATTGTAATGATTACTTTTTCTGGGGTATCCGCTCAAAAAAAGAAAAAGAGTCATCCTTTAGACGACATCAATTGTCCTATAACCCAAAATGAATTGTTACTTGATGGAAAACATTTTGCGAGTGTACCCCCTATTTTTTTAAGAGTATATAATGAGACTGCTGAATATGCAACAGTCCAACTTGGAAAAAGAAAAGGAAATGTTTTTTTGTATTTCAAAATATTCACGGATAATACCTGTGTCAAACAAGAACAGCCTCTAGAACTTTATTTTGAAGATGGAGCGGTTTTAAGTTTAAAAAATCAACTCAAAGTAAACTGCGATGGAAATGTTGTCTTAGAACTGAGTGTTCGACAAATTAAAATAATAAGAAGCCATCTGATCAATAAAATCAAATTTTTTACTTTAAATAAAGATTATGAATTTAGCCCAACAGATGCCGATAATAAACTATTAAGAGAGTATTTAACCTGTTTTAAATATTACAAAGTCAAGAACGATTAATCTCTTATAGTAACACAAACCTTTTTAAAATTAAACTTACAAAAACATGCCAATCCCTCAATTACACCTTTCGCTAGGACTGACAGACAATGACGGATCGGTATTTTATGCCGGATCTGGAGAAGGAAAAGTGATTGTACGAACCGATACTGCATTGATAAAGCACACCATCAGCATTACCATTTCCGAGCAAGAAGTAGGAACCATTAATCTAAGAACCCATTTGCCAAGTTCGGATATTCCCTCAGAAATTGAGATTCCGACCTATCAAATGATTCTTACTGATGATAAAACCAATGAAAAAGAAATCTACAAAGTAACTAGAGACACTTTTTTTTATAAAGAACAAACCACCAAAAAAAGCATTTGGAGTTTTCTGGGCCTAAAATTTTTAGCGCCTAAAAATTTCTTATTCGAAAACATTCCATTCGAACCTTTACTGGAAGAAATTGAGACTTTTGACATTTCAAAATACAGAAAACTCAATTCAGAAGAACTTACTTATACTTTTGAAAAAGACAAGCAAACCATCCAACTTTTTGCTGGAGATATTAATACACTTCAAATACAAAAAGGGATTAGTTACTTTATCATAGTTGATGAAAACAATGGCAAAAAATTGATTGGAGACCTACTCTATCGCGAGAAATTTTTGAAGCTTACGCCAAAAGTAAAATTGCATATTGTAAAAAGAAAAAAAGTTACAAAAGCCATGCAAACTGACTTAAAAGGAAAAACAGACAAACTTATTTATCTATAATAGCTATTCACTATGAAAGGAGCATTTTATAAATTACCCATCGATTTTGGAAGTATCATCCAAAAAAAAGAACTTGAAAAAACATCTTTAGAACATTCTATTGCCCAACAAATTATATTGATGGCCACCACTACTTTCGGAGAATGTAAATTTGACGAAACCTATGGCTCCAAAATATGGGAAATTGATTTTGACCTATTGATGAACGAAAACACCTTGAAAGAAATCATTTCGAAAACGATGAAACAATCGTTGAGTCTGCACGAAGCAAGAATCAAAGTCAATGAAATAAAGATTGAACTATCCGAAACAAAATACCTAATAAAGGATGTCAATAGAGCTAAAAAGAGAGTTGACATCATCATTGAAGCAACCGTAAAGAGTACCAACAGACCCTTTGACTTTAGAGGATACTTTTTTGTAGGGCCATTGTCATATAAGTAATTTTTTTTTTGCAATTCTGCGATGAGCACACCCTATCTATATATACTGTAAATAAAAAGATTGTTCAATTTGGAATGCGAATGCAATTACGCCTTTACTGCGAAAGCGAGACATAGTTTTCTTTTCTATTACACATCTTATTGTACTAATACGATTGGACGCTAGTGCTGAATTATCTCGCTACCGATTAAGAAAAAAATTCGGACTCACTAAAAATGAAAATCTTATAGTTTTTTTTAATGTCTGTTTAGTTACAATTTTGAATTGTCCGATTTATGTAAAGTGCTTAGCAATTTTGTCCTTTTGAATCAACTACTGGGCTATATAATTTTTATTGAGCCGTTTTTCTGAATGCCAATTAAAATTATCCGAAACGGTATAATTATCCTTTTCGTAATTCTTTCGCAAGCGGAACCACAATATTTTGTACTTCATATCTAATAATAGAATCTCCTTCAGCAGCAAATTTACTGTATTAGATTAAAAGACAACTTCTATAGTAGTACCATTCCCTAAACTTGAAATAATTTTTAAATCTCCTTTTAATGCATTGGCTCTTTCTTCAATATTTTTCAGTCCAATGCCATTTATTGAATTTTTAGGATTGAAACCTGTTCCGTTATCCCAAATGCGAATTGTTATTTTATCGGCAGTTTTCAATAGCATGATATAACATTTTTCGGCTTTAGAATACTTGTTACTATTTTGTATTGCTTCTTGAATTATACGATAAATATGTATTTTATCGGAACTGCTAACTCTAGACCAATAAATATATTTATCAATAGACAAATCAAATTTAGTATTAAATTGATTTTGCTGTGATGCGATTAAAGTTTTCAAAACCTCCGGCAAACCTTCTTCTTCAAAAATCAAATTCTGAGTTAAATCATGTGAAACTTTTCTAATTTCTTTTTCCGTTTTTTCAAGTTCTTGAACCAATTGCTCTTTTTTATCTATCTCAATTGAATTCAATTGCATTAAATTAAATCGAGTCGTAAAAATGCCATTTACAATTCCATCATGCAACTCCATCGCTATTCTTTTTCTTTCTTCTTTACGGGCATCCTCAGTTTCTGATTGTTTTGTTAACATCAATTGGTATATTTTTTCATTTGCTTCTTGCTGGCTCTGTACAAAAACAAGTTGACTGTTTTTGATTTTTAAGCGGCAAATCACAAAAAAACCACTCAAAACAATAAGAAGCCCCCCCAAACACAAAAGGAGAACTGTATTCCTTTTTGACAAAATTTCATTTTTCTCTTCTACTTGCTCAGTTTCGTATGCTATTCTTGCAAATTTATTTCTAGTTTTTCTTTCTATAATTTGAATACTGTCATTAACTTTAAAATATAATTTTGAATAATAACATTTCTTCTTTGTATCATTCTCCGTCAATAATTTTAATGATTGAATAACATCATCATTACTTTTAATTATTTTGGCCAATACCAATCCTTCATTTAGATACGAAAGTGCTTTTACAGTATCTTTTTCTAACAAGTAAAACTCTCCGATTCTAATTTTGCTAGCGACCAAACACGACAATACCTGCAAACTATCTCTTATTTTTAAAGACTCAAATAATCTGTTTTTAACATTTTTATTATGGTTTCCTAATTTCATTTCTGAATATGCCAGATTATTCAATAACATGGCATAGGATTTTGGATGATTTTGTTTTAGTTTTTCTGTTTGCAAACCCATTTTATACAAGTGAATGGCTTCTTTATAATTTTGAGATTTTTCATAGACGGTTCCCATATTGTTATAACAGGATGCTCTAGATTTTTTAATTATATCCTTAGAATAATTTTCTTTATCCAATTGTTCTAATTGCAACAAAGCCATATCAAAATATTCTAAAGCTTCCTTATAACTGTTCAATTCCTTCAAACACAATGCTATTATAACATTAGTTTCATAAATTAATCTCGTATTCTTTGTTTTAGACAACAATCTTAGCGCTTTAATTCCTTCTATTTCTCCTTCGCTAAAATTTCCTGTATCGTATAAAATACCCGCATTATACAAAGCTAGTTTCCCTAAATTCAAAGTGTCGTTGAGTTTTTTATACATCTTCTCAGACTGAAGATAATAAGAAAAAGCACTGTCTAATTGCGTTTTAGATTCATAATAATCGCCCAAATAACAGAGCGATTTTGCAATATGAGCTGAATCATTTTTCTGAATTGATTGCTCATAAACAATCTTTGTAACCTTAAAATATTTATCTAAAGAATTAAGATTAAAATATTTTACAGCAATCTTAAAATACAAATCTCTTGTAACGGAGTCGTTTACTTGATTCTGCATTTTTTGACATACCGTATCCAAGTATTTTTCTTCTGTATTAGGATCTAAATCCTTTACATCAGTTTTCTTGAAAAATACTAAAACATCATCTTTTTTTTCAAGTTCAAATTTCTTTTTTTGACAAGAAATAAGCAGCAGTAAACTAATAAAAAGAACTATCTTTAATTTTGCTTTCAATTTTTATAAATTTATAAATCGTATCAAAAATAAAGATTAAAAACCAGACAAACCATTAATAAAAAAGAATTATCTGGTTAATTCAAAAAATCACAATTTGACTCTATCTTTATCGGTATCTCCATTGAGCAAAACAGTATTTTGGACTGAAATAGAATCAATAACACTTCCCGAAATTGCCTTTTGATTATTCAAATTTGTTACAGTATTTGCTCCCTCAAGGTTGTCTGTTGTACAAGCAGTAGTTAGAAATACAGCTGTGATAAAGCCCATAGTAATTAAAAAATTTTTCATAAAAATAAAATTAAAGTTAGTAAAATCTAAAGGGTTGTGAATGAAAAATAAGCGTCATTTCTTTTTGATGGAATTCTTACAAATACGAGCTGTGATTGCACTTTTTTCAATCTGATTTATTGCGGTTTGACTATCTTTGGCAATACCTACACACAAATAATTTGAGAAATTTTCAAAAAGAGCGAAAGTTTCCTTTGTAGTGGTTGTATCGTCAATAATAAGAAAAGAAAAACACATAAGAATGTACTAAAAATGAGTAGTTGCAATATAGATAAGTAGCCATTTATTTTGTTGCAGAAAAACTACCTGTTTTGTTAAAATTAAACAACCAATTAATGAATATACTCCTAATAGACGACCATCCTATGACAGTAGAAGGGTACATCAATGCGCTATTGACACCTCCATTTGGTTCATTTGACCCCGTTTTTACCAAAGCCTATACTTGCGAAGAAGCCTACTCTCTCCTATCCAAAAGTGCTGCTATAAAACTCCCGTATGACATTGCAATAATAGATAAAGGACTCCCTAGTTATGAAGAAAAATCAATTTTCTCTGGCAGTGATTTAGCCATTTTAATACGAGAAATGATGCCTAATTGCAAAATTATTATCATTACGGCACATACTGAGGTTGTAATTGTTTATGATATTGCCAAAAAAGTGCGACCAGATGCGCTAATCATAAAAAATGACATTACACCCGAAAAACTGCAACATGCACTAATGGAGATTATGCGAGGGAATCAATACCAAAGTCCAACGGTAAAAAAATGCATTAATGAAATATGGAAAAAGGAGTTAATGATAGAAGACTACAATCGACAAATACTTTTATACTTGTCTAAAGGATTTAAAATAAAAGAATTAGAATCGATCATTCATCTCACTACAAGCGCTATTCAAAAACGTGTCATTCGGATGAAAAAAGTATTTGAGGTAACGGATGATACTGGCTTGGTAAAAGAAGCTATAAAACAAGGTTTTATTTAGCCTCAAAATCATAAATTTAACATAGTTTGTTTAAAAAATGCATATTTTGTTAAATCTGTTTTTATTGTATTACATATTGCTTTTTATTTTGAAACTTAGCGTAAAACATTTATTAAGAAATGTTTTCCATAAACTTTTGCTCGTTAATTTATAATGTTTCCAAATAAATAGAACTAATGTGCACACTAAAAATTTTTCTCGTTGAAGACGATCTTTTTTTTGGAGAAACGCTAAAATATCATTTACAATTAAATCCCGATTTTGATGTACACCTTTTTCAAACAGGAAAAGATTGTATCAGTAATTTATATAAAAAACCCCAAATAATCTGTTTAGACTTTGGGCTTCCAGATATAACGGGAGATAAATTATTAAAAAAAATACAAGAAACAAATGACAAAATTCCTATCATCATCATCAGTGGTCAGGAAGAAATAGAAGTTGCCGTAGATTTTTTGAAATCGGGTGCAAAAGATTATATCGTAAAAAACAGTCATACCAAAGATTTGCTTTGGAACTCTATTATCAAAATTAGAGAAAATCTAAAATTGGTTCAGGAAGTTGAAGAACTAAAAGAAAAACTGGAGCAAAAATTTAGTTTTGAAAAAACGATCATAGGTCAAAGTGAAGGCATTAAATTTGTTTTTAATAAAATCAACAAAGCCATCAATACCAATATCAATGTTTCGATAACTGGAGAAACCGGAACGGGTAAAGAAGTCGTAGCAAAAGCCATTCATTACAACTCTGATAGAAAAAACAAACCTTTTATAGCCATAAACATGGCTGCCATTCCCAAAGACCTAATGGAGAGTGTGTTTTTTGGACATGAAAAAGGCGCTTTTACAGGAGCCTCCGAGAGAAGCATTGGTAAATTTGAACAAGCTGATGGCGGAACCATTTTCTTGGATGAAATTGCGGAATTAGACATGAATCTTCAAAGTAAATTATTACGAGTTTTGCAGGAAAGAGAAGTGGTTCGTTTAGGAGGGACAACTAGAATAAAATTCAATGCCCGATTAATCATTGCCACACACAAAGATTTGTCGCAAGAAGTCAAAAAAGGAAATTTCAGAGAGGATTTGTTTTATAGAATAATTGGCTTGCCCATAGAACTGCCGCCGCTGCGAGAAAGAGGAAATGACACCTTATTACTTGCCAAATATTTTATTGATTTATTTGTAAAAGAAAATAAAGTAAAGCCCATTACCTTATCTAAAGAGGCGAAACAAAAACTAATGAAATATCCCTTTTACGGAAACATTAGAGAGTTAAAATCTGTAATTGACTTAGCTTGTGTAATGTGCGAAGAAAACGAAATCTTACTCGATGACCTCACATTCATTAGTATAAACAATAACGATGTTTTCCTTTCTGAAGAAAAAACATTAAAGGAATATACGGCTGAAATCATTTTTCATTACCTCAAAAAGAATAATAATGATGTTATTCGAACAGCCAAAAAATTGGATATTGGAAAATCTACCATTTATAATCTAATTCAATCAAAAGTAGTTTAGGGACTTACTATACTATCAAGCAGCAGTAAAACCAGTTCACTATTTGTAATTTCTAATGAATAAACCCATTATGAAAGTCGTGAGAACGAACAAATAAAATGAAATGCAACCCGTTTGAAAATTAATTTCTCCCAAAAAAAACAATCAATTAATTGTAAATAATATTTTTTAAAAAATACGATGAATGAATAACTTTCATGAGCTTTTACAAAAACAAATAGATACACACTTAACAGCAGATTGTATAAAAAATCATTCCATGACAGCTTTTTTTCAAGCTATTAATGAAAGCTATACAAATTTTGAAAAAGATAAAAAAATAATTCATACTACCTTTAATGAAATAAGATATGAATATGAATTAGCCAATCAAAAATTAAAAATGGAGCTTCATAAAAAGAAAGAATCTATAAAAAATCTAGACAAAAGTCTCGTAGAATTAGACTCGACCTATGAGGAAATAAAAAACAAAGGAGAACAGGAGGATATTCATTTAATTTCTACTTATATAAAAGATAAAATATCAAAAGGAAAAAAAATAAAAAAGAATTATTCACGCAATATTGAATTGTTAAAAACATTATTAACCAATTTGCAATCTGCAATTTTGGTAGAAAATGAAAATCAAAGACCCATGTTTACCAACCAATTATACTGTAATACATTTTTACTTTTTTATCAACCCGAAAAAATTGTCAGCAGTGGATTGCATAATTTATCAGAAATATCTGGCGATCTATTCAAAAATCCAGAATTATTTAAAAATAGAATAAAAAAAATCAAACAAAATAGAGTTATAGTTACCAATGAACTTCTAGAAACTGTTGACAATCGCTTTTTAGAAAGAGATTACATCCCCATTTTTATTAATTCTATACACAAAGGGCATCTTTGGAAATATAATGATGTAACGCAAAGGATAAAAACACAATCCCTTTTGGAACAAAGTGAAATTAGAAGTAACCTAATCATGAACTCCTCCTTAAATGGTATCATAAATGTTAATAGTTTTGGAGAAATTATTTTTTGGAATAATCAAGCTGAAATTATTTTTGGCTGGAAAAAAGAAGAAGTTTTGGGTAAAAGTTTATCCTGTAATATTTTTTCTAATCAAAATCATGTTGACTTACATACAAGTGCAATTGACAAGTATTTAAAAACTGGAGATGTTTCTGCATTAAACAAACAAATTGAATTATCTGTTTTAAATAAATCTGGAAATGAATTTCCGATAGAAATCGCCATAATCCCAATAAAACAAGGAGACGAAATATTTTTTTGCTCCTTTATTCAAGATATTTCCGAAAGAAAAAAATCAGAATTAAGCCTAAAACATCAAGAAGAAAAATACCGAAACATTATAGCTAACGTAAATTTGGGATTAATAGAAATTGACAATAACGACTCCATTCAATACGTTAATCAAACTTTTGTATTAATGTCAGGCTATCAAATAAACGAGCTAATAGGCAAAAAGACAACCGAAATTTTTGATTACGGGAACAACTTTGATGACATGAAATCAAGAATTGATGCAAAAGATCAAACTGTATCAGAGCTTTTTCAGTATCAGATTTCCAATAAAAGAGGCGAATTAAGATGGTGGGCAATAAGCCGTGCCCCAAATTATGATGACAACGGAAAATTAGTTGGTTCGATAGAAACTCATTTAGACATAACCAAACAAAAACAACTCGAGATTGACCTAGAAAATGAGAAAACAAAAGCCGAAAATGCCTCGATTGCTAAAGAAGCTTTCTTGGCCAACATGAGCCATGAAATACGTACACCTCTTAATGCAATAGTTGGTTTTTTGAGAGAATTAGAAAAACAAGACTTAACAGAACTCCAACAAAAACACATCCAAAATAGTACCATAGCCTCCAAACATTTATCGGCTATCATTAATAATATTTTAGATATTTCTAAAATTGAAGCAGGAGAAATGCATCTCGAAGATAATGATTTTACTATTGAAAACTCAATAAAAAAAATCATAACCGTCCTAGAACCAAAAGCAAAACAAAAAGGAATAAGCTTAACAACTACCATTTCAAATAAAATTCATAAAGTATTAATAGGAGACAGTTTGCGATTAGAGCAAATACTATTTAACCTTGTAGGAAACTCATTAAAATTCACTCAAAAAGGACAAATTGCTATTAACTGCGAACTCATCTCTGATGATGATACGTCACAAGAATTACGTATTTCTGTTTCGGATACAGGGATAGGAATGGATGATTTTTTTATAGATTCGATGTTTAGAAAGTTTTCTCAGGAAGACAAAGGTATAACCAGAAAGTTTGGAGGAACTGGTTTGGGAATGGCCATAACCAAAGAACTAGTGATCCTTATGGAAGGAAAAATTGAAGTAGAAAGCAAAAAGAATAAAGGCACAACAATACACATCAATTTCAGATTTAAAAAAGGAAACACACATAATTTAAATTTAGAAACAGAAAGAAAATCAATTAAAATAGACAATGTATCTATCTTATTGGTAGAAGATAATGAAATGAATAGAATGGTTGCTCAAAATTCCTTATCCTACTTTAATTGCAAGGTTACAGAAGCCGAAAATGGATTGGTAGCTTTAGAACTATTAAAAAAAGAAAAATTTGACATCATCCTCATGGACATTCAAATGCCCGAATTAGACGGAATTGAAACCACAAAAATCATAAGAAAAGAACTAAACCTAAGTGTACCAATTATTGCTCTGACAGCAAATGCCTTTAAGACCGAAATAAACAAATGCAAAAAAGCTGGAATGAATGATTATATTACCAAACCGTTTGAAGAAATAATCTTGATAGAAACAATTGCAAAACATACCCTTGGCAAAAAAATTGTAGCCGATAATCTAAATAGTTCCTCTACAGAACTACTATACAATTTAAATGCATTACAAGAAATGAGCAAAGGAGATCAAAATTTTGTAGTAAAGATGATTACCATTTTTACAAATCAAATAACTGATACTTTAGCGACGATTGATACTGCTCTTCTTGAAAATGATTTTAATGAATTGGCACGATTAATACACAAAATTAAGCCTAGTATCGAAAACTTAGCTATTGAATCTATTATTTCCGATGTTAAATATCTGGAAAAAGCCGTGAAATTCAACCGTAAAGATATAAGTCAGATCCTAATTGTTTATCATAAGGTAAAGGAAACTTTAGACAAAGTAGTGACCCAATTACTAGAAAATGAACTCAATACATAATTTCATTACTATTCAGCTAGTTTTCAGTCACAGTTTTCAGTCCAAAAAGGGTATTAATTTCTAAAATGATTCACTTTTTTATTAATAATGTTAAGAAATTGAATTACAATGTTTACAGCTAACTCTGAAAAATTGCGACAGAAAACTGCGACCTGAATATAGTACTAAAAATCAAGTCTTATCAATTTTAAAACTACTAAACCCTCCCGTAATTCTTGATTTAATTCAGCATAATTTTCCAAAATCTGGAACATAAGCAAAACACAAAAACCACTAACACACTGTAAGTTGTTTTTTAAAACACAAAAAACGCCCTTACTGGACAGCCTCATTTAAAAAAATAAACATTTATATTTTTTTATTATTATTTCGATCCTTATTTTAGCAAAAAATTATTTTATAAGATTATTTTTGTAAAAACTAAAAACAAAAGCGTTTCTTAGTTTTTCGGTACTTCTCCCTCCTCCTTAATTTGTTAAATCAAAAAAAATAAGTAAAAACTTAAATATCACTAAAAGTGGGTATTGTATTCTACTATTAAATGAGTTAAGTTTGTAAAAAATAAATTATATAGTTTATCATTAAAACAATACTTAACCTACAAGCCTATGAGTAATTTTGCACAGCAAGTCCATTTAGATATTAGCGGTTTCGCTCATAATGTCGTTTATTATGATTTGAAGTTAGAACAAAAGATGGCAGACCACCATCATTTTTCGTTTGTGTGGCAATACACCGCCTCACCTATTATAGAACCTAGCGCACAAGCCCAAGCCATAAGTGATTATCATGGTAATGAGGTAATCTTTACTTTCACAGGTCTTGATGGAAACAAGCTAATGGCTAAAGGTGTTATCAACACGTTAAAATCGGTTGATTTGCACGGCTGTCCAGCGGGATTACATGTTACAGGAATAAGTCACACGATTTTTCTTGATGATATGAAACGTTCCCGAACTTTTATGGAACAAGATCTCGAAACCATTGTTAAGAAAGTACTTGCCGAAGGCCCAACGGATTTTTTTAACCGTGATGCCATCATTCCCACCTACGACCCCAACCTAGACTATATGCCGCAATTCAACGAAACCAATTTTAAATTCCTAAAACGACTTGCCAAGCGTTACGGGCAATGGTTTTACTCGGATGGTATGCGCATGCAATTTGGACAGCTAAAACCCAGTAAAATAAAACTAATAAACGGTGGGTCATTGCATCATTTTAAGATAGAAACCTCGATATTTTCGCACAAAGAATCATTGGGTGGTTATGACTATAATAGTGCATCCCAGATCAAGAATTCATCATTAAAAACCACCACAGGCAGTGGCGATAGGTTTGCAACAATAGTAGGCTACAGGCAAGGCGCAGTAAGACAACCCGACCTAGAAGTAGGAGCCTATACCGCACAAGCCCCCGATTCTAGCACCCTTGCCGAAATGGTCAAACTGCAAGCCAACGGCAAAGATGCCAAGAGTGTTATTTACAGCGGTTTGTCCTATCTTCCGCTTGGAATTGGACAAAAATTCACCATAGAAAACAAAACCGTAGAACACAATTTGGTCGTTATAGAAGTAACGCATAACTCCGAAGTTCACGGGAATTACAGTTGCAATTTTAGAGCCATTCCTTCGGATGTTGGCGCGCCACATTACACCAATGTACACGCCTACGCCAAAGCTAAATCTCAATCTGCCAAAGTAATAGACAACAACGACCCCGAAGGTATGGGGCGTGTAAAAGTAGAATTTCACTGGGCTGGCGGAAACATGAAGAGTGACTGGATGCGAAAGCTCCAATCCTACGCTGGGGAGGGAAGAGGAATGTATTGGACTCCAGAAATAGGAGACGAAGTCGTGGTAGATTTTGTAGGTGGAAGCGCCGAGAGACCGTATGTAATAGGATCGCATTATAATGGTAAGGAAAAAAGCGGTTATGCAACCGCAGGAAACGATTTTAAAGTCATAAAAAACCGTTCGGGACAATATTTGGAATTCGAAGAACTAAAAAATATAACTCTTGCCGACAAAAAAGGAAATAAAATCCATATCGATAGCGATGGTAGTAATCTTAATCTTATTGCACTAGAGACAATTAATATAAAATGCAAGAATTTTAAAATAGAGGTAAGCGAGGATATGGAAACTAATGTGGGGCAAAGTGCTACTACAAAAACAGGCAAGGATATGAGTTTTGTAGCAGAGACAGATATACTAATTAGTGCTACTGGAAATTATTCTTCAAATGCCAATGAAAGACATGAAATGACAACTGGTGAATACAGTAGAGAAGCAAAAGAGATAGACCAATATGCAGATCAAATTAACCTCTCGTCTACCAAGGATAATATTATACTAAATGCATCCAAAGAGGTGAAATTGAATAGTGGCGAAAAATCTAATTTGTTTTAAACCTATGGCAATTACAATAACCGCAAAAAAAATTACAATCACTACAAAAACTAATGATGTAATTATGGCAGGAAAAATCAAGGAAAGTGCCGAAGATATTCATTTTGAAGCAACAAACGGAAATATAAATTTGAACAGTCAAAAAAAAATCATAGCAAATGGGAGTTAGTTTTGGAGATTATGTACCTAAAGTTAGGAAAAAAAGAGAAGAAAATACAAGCGAAACAGTAGTGTCGCTTACTGCCAAATGCATCGTGCATTTTAGACCCAAAAGCAATTGGAAAGGCGAGTTTGGTTTTGACTGGTTTAGAGATGGAGATACCGATAGAGACGATAGGAAAAACTATAATAATTGGGTAGGAAAGTATTACAATAATCCATTAACAGAACCTACGACTGCTATAAATAGAAGCGAAAATCTATGGTATATAACAAATGGTGAGGGAGTAAACAAAGAATATTTTAAGACAGACCCTCAAATAGATACTGCCAATAATACGTTAGAAAATCTCAAGGAAAGTTATGGAATCTATAGCTATTCTTTAGAAGAGAATGCACAAAAAAAATATTATGCTCCAATTATAGCCTTGTTTGCCGAAGATCAACAGGTTCTTGACTACAAGAGTGAGGTTGAGTTAAAACTATATTTGGAGTACAAAGACAACGACCACAAACCCGACCGATTGGAGTTTATGATGGATAATAAAATAGCTGATGCAAGCCATCCGCTAATAACCATTGACAAGGCAGTTATACAAAAAAGTGACATTGGCAGAGCAACAACCATTAAATTAAAATGCAAAACCGCAACCAATTTTAACACAGACAAAAAAATAGAAGTCTTTGCCATAACGGTAAACCCCGACAAAACCGAAACCAAAGAAAGCGCAGGCATACTCAAAATGTTTGCGCCTGGCAAAAAACAGACCTTGAATTTGGTTATTGTAAAAGTAATAACACCTGAAGGCGAAGGAAGCGTCAAGCCCTTGATCCAACTTCAACGCAATTTAAGACAGGCGCTTATTGTATTGAATATTGTAAAAGAAATAGCTCCAAAAAAGTCGATTGAAATTGACGTAAGTGCTAGTACTCTTGATTTCAACACTAAATTTAGTGTTGTTGATGATAATATTACAAAAACAAATTTTGACGAAACAATAGAGGGGGCAAACAATACCATAGACTTGATGGATTTTTTAGACCGTCATTTGGAGCTTGCCTACCCCAATGCCTATACCAACCATTACAAATTGTACTTTCTTAAAAATTATTGCGACAAAAAAACCAATGCAAATGGGGAACTTATAGGCTGTACAGCGGGCTATTCTATCAATAACACTTCGCACGCCATTATGTTTCAAGGACATAGTGAAGAGACTATTGGTCATGAATGTTTGCATGGGTTAGGATTACCACACAGTTTTAATAGCAAAGCCAAGTTTACTTATAAGGCTATGCAGACAGACAATGTAATGGATTATTCACACAGGGTACAAGACCCTGTTGAAACCCAAAAAGATGCCGATGGAAATATTATTAATAGAACCCCCATAGATCGATTTACGCTATGGCAATGGCAATGGCAAATTGTTAACGATAGAGTGAAAAATGCTTTTCAACAGTAAATCATTTAGGGTATGAAAAAAATAATTTTATTCGCAAGTTTACTGTTACTGAATAGTTGCAAAACAGGACTTATTACAAACCAAGAAAAAAAAGGAGACTATATGTTTGAAAAATTTGATTTTAATAAATTAGAAAATGAATACAAAGGGTTTGAGGATGCTGAAAATCTTGGTCTTTACAATTTAAAAGACGGGAGTATAGTACTTCCATCATATCCTAATTGGTACATACTCCCTCCTAAACCTGCGTTTTATACCATATATAAATCGTATTACAAAAGCAATGATGGTATCAAAGCAAAAGGTAAATATTTTGGCAAATGCGACCCCGGCTCTACCATTATGAAAATAGGTATTTGGACTTATTTTGACGAGCAAGGCAAGGTGATAAGAGAAGAAGACGAAGACAAAAAATTTGGTGCTTTTGGCTACAACGAACTATTAACGTTTTTAGACCAAGAAAAAGTAATTAACCTTAGGACAGGGAAAAACAGAGAAAACTTTAGTGCGTTTATTAACGATACAGAATTAAAAGGAAGAAAAATATGGCATGTAAAAGTCTATACCGATAAAACAAGATATAAAGGCGTACGATATCTCCTTGATTTTAATACTGGTGCACTCTTAATGAAGTTTAGTATAAAAGGCTGGGAAAATGGAAATGGTACTGACTATAAGTTTACTAAAATAATAGATAATACCATAATCTACAAAACAGAAAACGGCATTGACTATACCGAACCAGAATGGAAAGAACACCAAAAAAAGAAAGAAGAAGGAATCTATTACTATAATAATGATGATGATAATAAACCAAACAATACTAACTATTCATTATGGATAGTAGTGCTTATTGTAGTATTTGTAGTTATTTTTGGAGGTTTCATTTACTTAACCAATCACTCTCGTAGTTTGCTACAACCATAAACTAGGTTGCTCAAAGTTCCTGCTCCATGAATCCTTACATGGGTTAGGATTGCCACACAGTTTTTATAGCAAAGCCAAGTTTACTTACAAAGCCATGCAGACGGACAATGTTATGGATTATTCACACAGGATACAAGACCCTGTTGAAACCCAAAAAGATGCCGATGGAAATATTATAACCAGAACCCCTATAGATCGATTTACGATATGGCAATGGCAGTGGCAAATTGTTAACGATAGGGTGAAAAATGATTTTCAACAATAAATATTTGGGGCATGAAAAAAATAATTTTATTCGCAAGTTTACTATTGCTATACAGTTGCAAAACTGGACTTATTACTAACCAAGAAAAAAAAGGAGACTATATGTTTGAAAAATTTGATTTTGCAAGTAGAGATAATAACTACAAAGAATACAAAAAAGGTAATTCAGAGCATTCATTTTTTCTAAAAGATGGAAGCGAATTTTTAACAGTTGTTTATAAAGAGGGTTGCGAAATGTGGATACTTCCCCCAAAACCTGCTTTTTACACAGTAAATAAAGTGTATTATAGAGGGGGTATTATCAAAGAAAAAGGCAAATATTTTGGCAAATTTGACCTAGGTTCTACCCCTATAAAAATAGGTGTTTGGACATATTTTGACGAGCAAGGCAAGGTGATAAGAGAAGAAGACGAGGACAAAAAGTTTGGTAATTTTGGTTACAACGAACTATTAACGTTTTTGGATCAAGAAAAAGTAATTAACCTTCGGACAGGCAAAAACAGAGAAAACTTTAGTGCGTTTATTAATTATACAGAATTAAAAGGAAGAAAAATATGGCATGTAAAAGTCTATACTGATAAAACATGGTATAAAGGTGTACGATATCTCCTTGATTTTAATACTGGTGCTCTCTTAATGAAATATAGCATAATTGGCTGGGAAAATGGGAATGGTACTGACTATAAGTTTACCAAATTAATAGACAATACCGCAATCTACAAAACAGAAAATGGCATTGACTATACCGAACCAGAATGGAAAGAACACCAAAAAAACAAAGAAGAAGGAATCTATTACTATAATAATGACGATAACAATAATAATCCAAACAATACTAACTATTCATTATTGATAGTACTACTTATTTTAGTATTTGCTGTTATTTTAGGAGGTTTCATTTACATAATGAGCAACTCCCGTAGTTTGCTACAACCATAAACCACTACAAATTGTATTTTCTTAAAAATTATTGCGACAAAAAAACCAATGCAAATGGGGAACTGATAGGCTGTACAGCGGGCTATTCTATCAAAAACACGTCGCACGCCATTATGTTTCAAGGACATAGTGATGAGACTATTGGTCACGAATGTTTGCATGGGTTAGGATTGCCACACAGTTTTTATAGCAAAGCCAAATTTACTTTCAAAGCCATGCAGACGGACAATGTAATGGATTATTCACACAGGATACAAGACCCTGTTGAAACCAGAAAAGATGCCGATGGAAATATTATAACCAGAACCCCTATAGATCGATTTACACTTTGGCAATGGCAGTGGCAAATTGTTAACGATAGAGTGAAAAATGCTTTTAATCAATAAATATTTGGGGCATGAAAAAAATAATTTTATTCGCAAGTTTACTGCTACTGAATAGTTGCAAAACAGGACTTATTACAAACCAAGAAAAAAAAGGAGACTATATGTTTGAAAAAATAGATTATAATAAATGGGAAAAAGATAATGCAGCGTTTAAAGATGTTGAAAGACCAAGTTTATACAATTTAAAAGATGGTAGTTTTGTATATCCTTCAAATACTGACTGGTACATACTCCCTCCAAAACCTGCCTTTTATACCATATATAAATTGTATTATGAAAGCAGCGGCATAATCAAAGAAAAAGGCAAATATTTTGGCAAATGCGACCCTGGCTCTACCATTATGAAGATAGGTATTTGGACATATTTTGACGAGCAAGGCAAGGTGATAAGAGAAGAAGACGAGGATAAAAAATTCGGAGCTTTTGGCTACAACGAACTATTAGCATTTTTGGATCAAGAAAAAGTAATTAACCTTAGGACGGGGAAAAACAGAGAAAACTTTAGTGCTTTTATTAACGATACAGAATTAAAAGGAAGAAAAATATGGCATGTAAAAGTCTATACCGATAAAACAAGATATAAAGGCGTACGATATCTCCTTGATTTTAATACTGGTGCGCTCTTAATGAAGTTTAGCATAATTGGCTGGGAAAACGGGAATGGTACTGACTATAAGTTTACTAAAATAATAGATAATACCATAATCTACAAAACAGAAAATGGCATTGACTACACTGAACCAGAATGGAAAGAACACCAAAAAAAGAAAGAAGAAGGAATCTATTACTATAATAATGATGATGATAATAAACCAAACAATACTAACTATTCATTATGGATAGTAGTGCTTATTGTAGTATTTGTAGTTATTTTTGGAGGTTTCATTTACTTAACCAATCACTCTCGTAGTTTGCTACAACCATAAACTAGGTTGCTCAAAGTTCCTGCTCCATGAATCCTTACATGGGTTAGGATTGCCACACAATTTTTATAGCAAAGCCAAGTTTACTTACAAAGCCATGCAGACGGACAATGTAATGGATTATTCGCATTGGGTAAAAGACCCTGTTGAAACCCAAAAAGATGCCGATGGAAATATTATAACCAGAACCCCTATAGATCGATTTACAATATGGCAATGGCAGTGGCAAATTGTTAACGATAGGGTGAAAAATGATTTTCAACAATAAATATTTGGGGCATGAAAAAAATAATTTTATTCGCAAGTTTACTATTGCTATACAGTTGCAAAACTGGACTTATTACAAACCAAGAAAAAAAAGGAGACTATATGTTTGAAAAAATGGATTATAATAAATGGGAAAAAGATAATGCAGCGTTTAAGGATGTTGAAAATCCAAGTTTATACAATTTAAAAGATGGTAGTTTTGTAGACCCTTCATATCCTGACTGGGGTATACTCCCACCAAAACCTGCCTTTTATACCATATACAAGTTGTATTACAAAAATAGTGGCATAATCAAAGAAAAAGGCAAATATTTTGGGGAGTGCGACCCTGGATCTACCATTATGAAAATAGGTATTTGGACATATTTTGACGAGCAAGGCAAGGTGATAAGAGAAGAAGACGAGGATAAAAAATTCGGAGCTTTTGGCTACAACGAAGTACTTGCTTTTTTAGACCATGAAGGACAGATTAATTTACGTAATGGAAAAAATAGAGAAAAATTGGAAATTTATTATGATTTTTCAAAAAACTCAAGCGAGAAATTGTGGAAGGTAGTTGTAGAAAAAGGAAAACCTTATTCAGTACCTAATTTAGACGGAATGGACGGTGAAAGAATGGAGCAGAAAGTCAAAACATATTATTTAGATGGGAATACTGGAGAAATTATAGCTAGAAAAGATTTGATTAAGTATAAGGAAATAATTCCTGGCTTCGAGTGGACATATCCTGATTTGAAATAGTTTTAAGCTATATTTAACTCCCGATAACGCGGATTTGCAATCCGTGACCATACAGTACATCGACAAAGTGAGAAAGGAATAAAAAAATAAATTGGGTTTGATAATTGGAATGGGCGCGGGTTTTTCTTTTTGACATTCTATATAAATTAAAAAAATTATGGTTAAAACAACCTCAGAAATAACAATTATAGACAACGATGTAACCTTAATGCTCCATAATAAAAAAAATAGAGCATTATACACTTGTAATAAAGAGCAAAACAGAATAAGTTTCAGCGATTCAAACGGGAATAAAACATTCAATTACTCCGTTACTGCTAGAGTTAATTTCAAGGTATTTGAATTGTCTCAAATAGGGGAAACTATAAATTTTAAGGATGGTAAAATAATTGCTTATTTATCTACCAAGGACGTAGAAGAACTAGCGCAAAAAACATTCTATGAAGATGGACAAACCCGTATTTATGATTTTATGAACCATGAATTTACTATAGAATTATGAGTAAAATAAGCAGTAAATAATTTAAAAAAACAACCTTACAATAATTTACAACTTCCCCCGTTGCACAAAGTCTTCAGACTCTTTGTGTATTTTTTTAATGTTCTTAAAAGACATAAATCAAATAAAAGGTACTACCTTAAATACTTTATAAATAATAGTGTTTTACTTATAACACTTGAAACGCATACAGTACTAAAAACATTCACGGAAAGAGTCGGGAGATTCACTTTTACGACTTACAATAACTTTAAAAAAAAAACAAAAGTCATGAGACTTTATGGAGCGTGAAGGATAAACCCTGTTTTTCAAAATGTTATTTTGAAAAACAGGGTTTATCAATTTTAAAACTACTAAACCCTCCCGTAATTCTTGATTTAATTCAGGATAATTTTCCAAAATCTGGAACATAAGCAAAATACCAAAACCACTAACACACTGTAAATCAACAAATAAAAAAACTGGTTTGATTTTAGCATAAGAATTATCAAAATAATTATTATACTATGGAAGCTGAACCCCAATTCAAATTTTTTATTGTTGATGATGATATTTTTTGTGCCAATGTTTATGAACAATTTCTAAAAAACATTGGTCATTACGATATCACCTATTACAGTAACGGCAATGATTGCATTGACAATCTTGACCAAAACCCAGATATTATATTCTTAGACCATAATATGGATGGTATGAAAGGATTTGATGTTTTAAAGAAAATAAAACGATACAATCCAAACATCTATGTCGTCATGATTTCTGGTCAGGAAAACATAGAAACTGCCGTAGATGCGCTCAAATACGGAGCCTTTGACTACTTAATAAAAGATGGAACGGTAAGTACCAAAGTTACTAACGTCATTAATAAAATAGTCACAATCAAAGAAATGATGAGAGAATCTAATCCCACTATTGTACAAAGGATCCTTTCATTCTTCTAGTTTTAAACACAGTAGCTTTATGAGAATTATAATCAAAATTTTTCTAGTCTCAATACTTTTTACTTCGTGTAAAACGTACAATCTATTTGAAACAAAGGAACCCATAAAGGATACTACTACTTTTTCATACGATGCAAATTATCAATATAGAATTAGAAAAGATGATAAAATTTCCCTATCCGTTTGGGGCGAGGAAGGTCTAAGTGTAGGATCTGTTTATGGAATTTATGACTCGAACGAAGTATATGGCAAATGGCTGCTTGTAGATGCAAATGGGAACATAGAAATTCCTAAAATTGGGACTACAAACGTAGTTAACAAAACTGTTCCCGAGTTGAAAGAATATATAAAAAATCAGCTCAAAAAATGGATCATTAATCCAATTATAGATGTAAAAGTCCTTAACAAAGAAATTACAGTTCTAGGAGAGGTTAGAAATCCGAATGTAATTACAGTAGACAAAGACCATAATTCACTCATAGAAATGATTAGCAAAACAGGAGGTTTTGAATTTTATGCCAACTTGAGAGCTATAAAAATATTACGTCAAGAAGGAGAAAATGTACGGGTAACGAATATCGATTTGACAAATCCAGATGATATTCGCAATAGAAACATTCAGCTTTATCCTGGCGATGTTGTTATTGTTCCTTCTAAAAAGAATAAAGAGTTCGACAAAAGAATTTCGATTATCATCCCTTTTACCTCAACGATAACGGCTGCAGCAATTCTTATAGGATTGTTTTAATGAAAACTTAAGTAATGAACGAAAACATTAGATTACTCAGACCGCTTCTTAAAGGCATACCAATCATTCTTTTGGCAATGTTTATAGCCCTTTTATTAGCTGAAAAGTACTTAGAATATGTTACTCCTATGTATGAAAGTACTGCTAAACTAAAATTGGCCGATAATCAAGAAGGTGTTCCTAGCGCAAATACTGTTAAAAATTCAGGTGCTTTTACCTCAACAAATAAAATAGCAACAGAAATAGAAGTTTTAAAATCATCAAATTTATTAAAAAAAACACTTAAGGAATTACCATTTGATATCGAAATCTATAGAAAAGGTAAATTTAAATCCGTAGAGTTGTTCAATAACTCTCCAATTATTGTAAAAGCTTTATCAAAATCTGATAAAATATATGACAAACGATTTTTGATAAATGTTGTTTCTGAAACAGCATTCACACTTTATGATCCTGTTGCCAATCAAAAAATTGAAGGTTTTTTTAATAAACCAATCGCAACTAAAGGTGGTACTTTTTTAATTACACTCGATAGGCTTTTTATAAAGTCTAAAAAAGAAATAAAAATCATTGATACTTATGAGTTCGAATTTTTAAGCGATCAAAAATTGATGGATAAAGTCAATCAAAACCTCGATGTATCATCTGTAGATAGAGATGTTCCTATAGTACGCATCAATTTTAAAAGTAATGTTCCTGAAAAAACAGCCCTTTTTGTTAATAAATTAGCCGAAACGTACATCAAAGATTACATAGAGACCAAATTTCTGGATGCAAATGTCACAGTAAATTTTATTAAACAAGAAATAAATAAATCTCGCAATAAACTAAAAACATCCGAAAACAACCTCCAAAATTATAGAGATAAAAAAAATGTCATTAATATAAAACAAGAATCAGAAACTGATTTAAGAAGAATTGCGCAGCTAAAAATTCAGCAAACCAATGTTCGAATGAGCTTGAACGCTATAAAAAAATTAAATAGATACATTGACTCTGGCAAAAAAAACTTCTTTGATCTCGCCCCAAATTTTGAGGCCTATACAGATTTACTATCTACTGAATTAGTAAAGAGCATGAAAAATTTACAGGCCGAAAAAAAAGATTTATTACTTGTCTATACTCCCGAAAATGAAAAAGTAAAAGTGATTGATGCCAAACTAAAAGATCTTATTGATTACCAAATCGAGAGTGTTAAGAATAGTGAACGAGATTTACAAATAAAATACGATGCCCTTTCACGAGACATTTATCAGCTAGAAAGTGTTTTTGTGGGTTTTCCTGAAAAAGAAAAAAATCTGGAAATTTTAAATCGTGAATTCAATCTTTACGAAAATGCGTATAACATTTTGAACCAAAAACGAATTGAAGCCGAAATTGCAAAATCAGCGCGAATCATTTTTCATAAAATAATTACACCAGGTGAAGTACCCAAAAAACCTTTTTTCCCAATACGTTCTGTTATAATTATTGTCTCTATTTTGCTAGGAATGTTTGGTTCGGTATTTATTATTTATCTCGTACATTTTACAAAAGCTAAAGTTAACGACACTTATACTATAGAAAAAAATGGCTCCATCCCTATTGCTCTTACAACACCTTACATAAGATCACAAGAAGAAATAAGAATCAATTTCCTCAAAGATGTTGTACAACTAGAACTAAAAGGAATCATACAAAACAAAAGTATTCTTGCCATTAGTTCTTATGATGATTCATACGATCATTTGTTTCACACTGAGAATTTTGCAAGAGCATTACATGAACAAGGCCGAAAAATTCTAATCATAGATGCCACTGGGGGATTGAAGTACATCTCAGAAGGAATTGATTATGCTGATTATTCGGATTTAAAATATTTGAGTTATACCAAAACGGCATTCGAAAATGAATTTAAAGAAAAAACAAAAGAATATGATTTGTGTATTATAAACAACCAATCGATCAAAGAAGATCGATTGGCCTTACTGTTTATGAGCTTGGCAACACAAAACTTATTTGTTTTAGACAGCAGAAGAACTGCTAAAAAAACAATTGTTACTATGGAATTACTAAAAGAGGAATACCAATTACAATCATTATGGTTCATTCTCAATAAAGCAAATTATCATCCCAGTATTATGGTAGAGCTAAAAAAACGTTGGACTAATTATAAAAAAAACACATTGTACCTATGAAATCGCCATGATTGCAAATCACAAGCTGGAATGAAGAATGGCGATACCATATGAACGATGAAAAACAAATAGTATCTACTTATGAATTACATAAAAAAAATATTCTTTTCACAACCTGCTTTGGTGCTACTAGACCAAGCCATATATAGCGGAACTAACTTTTTGCTTATGTTATTTTTAGCTCAAAAACTAGATTTAAAAAGTTTTGGTTTGTTCTCTACATTGATGCTTTTTGTGTATTTAACCATGAGTATTACCACGGCACTTGTTATACAGCCGTTTCAGGTATCCTATCTCAAGGTGCAACAAAAAAAACAATATTTTGTTTTTCTATGTCTGGTCATACTATTTTTAATCGCACTTTTTATACTAATTGTCAAACTATTATTCCTTTGCTTGCCTATATTATCCATTTACAGTGCGTACGGAAACACTATTGCTTTTTTTATATTTGGATTATTGATACAGGATTTTTTTAGAAAATTTTTCTTGGGACTGGCGCAAGTTACAAATGCTCTTATTATCGATAGTCTTTTTACCCTTTTAATAATTATACTATTTTATGTTTTGCGAGACGGGATTCAATTGTCTAATACGCTTTGGATAATCAGCATTGCCAATCTAGCTTCATCCTTGCCCGGTTTCATTTTTATCATTAAAAATTTTGAAACTCCGCGATCTTGGAAACTTTTTCGAGACAATCATATTCTACAAGGCAAATGGCTGGTTTATATCGCTTTCTTACAATGGGGGTCTAGCAATTTCTTTGTACTAGTGTCTGGTCTTTACTTGGGTATCGAAGCTCTTGGTGCTTTGCGATTGGTGCAATCTGTTTTTGGAGTTCTGAGTGTTGCTTTAATTTCTATTGAAAATTATTTATTGCCCAAAGTGATTTATTTCCATCATCAATCTCTTGCCAAAGCAAAAAAATACTTAATCGATATTTCATTAATAGGATTGGTCATTTTTGGCTCCATATTGACATTTGTTTTTATATTTTCTGATGAGATTATTATCCTTGCTGGAGGCTTCAAATATCAAAAATATGGCTATGTCGTAAAGATTATGACCATTCTATACCTTTTTATTTTTCTAAATTATCCTATCCGAATTGCCATAAAAACACTCGTTTTAAATAAAGTGTTTTTTTATGGATATGTAATTTCCTTTGCATTATCAGTAGTTACTTTTCATTTTTTTCTCAATTACTTTGGCTTATACGGTGCTGTTGCGGGACTTGCTATAAATCAATTAGTCATGACCTTTTATTGGCAAAATCAACTCAAAAAAAATCAATTTCAATTATGGATATAATACACCTTGTTTTAGGAAAAGCCAATCCCGAAAGGATGAATGGCGTTAATAAAGTGGTACATCAACTCGCTACTAAACAAGTAGAAGCTGGGCTAAAAGTATCGGTGTGGGGAATTGCCATAAACGAAGAAAAAAACTATGAAAATCGCAATTTCGACACCCAACTATTTTTGCAACAACGCAATCCGTTTCAGGTCTCTAAGCAATTAAAAATGGCATTGATCCATCAAAATGAGCAAGCCATATTTCATCTTCACGGAGGCTGGATTCCTGTTTTTTCGACTATATCAAAAATACTATCTCAACATAAAATCCCATTTGTATTTACGCCACATGGTGCATACAATACTATTGCAATGAAAAGAAGTTATTGGGCAAAAAAAATATATTTTCATTTGTTTGAAAAAAGATTGCTACTAAAAACAATAAAAATACATTGCATCGGAAAAAGCGAAATGATTGGATTGTCAAACTTATTTTCTATTCCAAAATCAATATTATTGCCTTATGGATATGAAAATAACAAAGTGATACTTACCACAAAATCCTTGAACAAAAATATCGTCTTCGGGTTTATAGGACGATTGGATATTTACACCAAAGGGCTAGATACGCTAATTGAAGCTTTTGAAATTTTGCTTGACAAAACGCCAAATGCTCAACTCTGGATTATTGGGGACAGCAACGAAAAATACAATCTAGAACAAAAAATTAAAGCAAAAAATCTAGAACAAAGCATACTCCTTTTCGGGAGCAAATTCGGCACAGAAAAAGACATTCTATTATCTAAAATGGATGTTTTTGTTCATCCTTCTCGCAACGAGGGGTTACCCCTTTCTGTTATCGAGGCGGCTAGTTTTGGAAAACCCTGTGTGGTAACAGACACAACCAATATTGGCGATCTAATCACAGAATATCAAGCGGGAAAAACAATTTATACACAAAACAGTCAAGAATTAGAAGTGGCAATGTCTGCATTAAGTTCTATTTGGAACAATCCTGTAGCGTTTTCTAAGCTGCAACAAAACGCCATAACCATGATTCAGGAAAACTACAATTGGAAAAGAATCATTCAGCAATTTAATCAAGAATTATACAGCAGCTAATGAAACCCAATCTGACAAACCTACACGCTCCCTTCTTAAAAAGAACAAATACCTATTTGTTTATCATTCTATTATTAATGATTGCTTGCTTTTTTACATGGAGTGATAATGTTATAATAACTAGAGGGATAAAAGTGGTGGGTAGAATGGGTGTTATGTTGTCATCAATTGCACTTTATTATAGCATTATTCGCTACGGTGCGATTCATACTATGGGGTACAAAAATATATTTTCGCCATTGCTTTACTTACTTTATCTCGCATTGGGATTTATCTCTTTCCTGTGGAGTACCAATCCTGGTTATAGTGCTTTACAATGGTTTATGACTTTTCAAAGTTTGGTATTTGCTTATTTTTTTATCAAAAGCATCAAAGTATTAGATTATTATTTTGAGGGACATTCGATTCGATTGTATCATTTGCTAGGCAATGCTGTTTTTGTAATTATAATGGTTTTTATTATTGGTATGTTTATCGATCCAACAACCTTTTTTAGATTTACCAATGGTGGCGAAGAGGCGCGGTTAGGCGGAACAATCATGAATCCGAATGAATTAGGAATGCTTGCAGGAGTTGGAGTATCCTGTTTACTATTTGATTTGTATCAAAAAGAAAACAAAACAGGAACAGTTATAAAAATACTACTGCTTTTTTGGGCGTTGTACATGACTGGATCACGATCTTCCTTGATTGGTGCGTTACTAATTGTCTTTTTTCATATCAAACAAACCAAAGGAAAAATGCTAAAAGTAGTTTTCATTACTGCGGTATTATTAATAGCTCCCATTGCAATAAACAAAATGATTCTAAAGGATGGGGACAGTTCTCGACTAGAGGAAGTAATGAGTTTAACGGGTAGATTACCATTCTGGAAAGCCCTTATTACAGAGGGATTGCCAAGAGAACCGCTACTAGGTTTTGGTTATATGAGAATTGATTACAAAGACTATTTTCAAGGAACTCATACTTACCCAGGAAACATGACTCATAATACTTTTATACAGGTGTTAATGAACTTAGGATTTATAGGATTTACAATTGCTATCTTTCAGTTAATCTATACTTTACGAGCCTTTCTATCCGAGAACAAAGAGACTCGATTAATGCTTATTGGAATTATGATTCCCGTTTTGATTAATTCTTTTACAGAATTTGGGATTTTTGGCGATAGTAATTATGGTATTTTATTTTATCAAATGATTATTTTTTCGATTTCTTTTAAAAACAACCCACATCTCACCAACATTCAGAAACTACAATTAAAAAAAAGAAGACCAGAATTAGTCTTCGAAGATCTTTCCATAAAATAATTAATTTCCAAAATATGGAATTTTAATTTCTTTTATCGTTGCTTACCTCCACTAAAATAAGGACTTTTTTATTTGGCATACTTTTCCTTATATCTAAAGCCTAAAACTTTGCACGATGGAAATGATTTTAAAAAAATTTGGATATTCATCCACTTTAGGAAAAGACAGTCAAAGCACAGCAAAACTAGAATTACTTTCTATAAACAATCCAGACCAAACCATGAGATGGGTCTGGAATGCCAGTTGCAAAAAACCGCTCTTTTTAAAGTTCTATAATATAAGTAGTATTAGAGCCAGACTATTTGCCATGACAATACAAACTGTATTTCTCTTACGATTACAAAAAATCATATTTCATAAGAAACTCTTTTTGTTTACTAAGGAGGACAATCCAATTTTTGATTGCACAAAAGACTGGGCTCTCTTTATGGGAACTATTGGGCTAAATAGTAAAGCTGTTCTATATGCCAATACTAATTTTTACAAAATAGCCGCTACTGAAAGCGCTCGAAAAATGATTACGACAGAGCGCACTTTTTTAGAAAAATTACAATTAAAAGAAACCGATTTTATTATCCCGAAAGCATCATTTATAAGCAAATATATAGTACAGCTTACTGACATATCCGCTAATGGAAAAAGAACAAAAACTTTTACTCCAGCACATCTTACAGCGTTGGTAGAAATGAGCTTTATAGAAAAAAAAACAATCCTTGTGGATAAATGGACACTCTTCAATACCCTAAAAAGAAAGTTTGAGGGTAGTACAGATGAAAGAATTCCAAAAAATATTGTTCGGAAACTAAATACCTTAATTCAAAACTGCATTCCCAGTAAAGAAGTAGAAACCCATCTTTCCCATGGTGATTTTACACAATGGAATATGTATAAAACTAAAAACGAAATCGCAATATACGATTGGGAATTAGCCAGTTTTCAAAGACCAAAAGGGTATGACTATTTTCATTATATTATGCAACAAGGGATTCTCGTTGAACAAAAAAGTTGGAAACTTATCTATCAAGACATCCTAACTTTTAATGAAAATGAATTTGGAAATTCTTTGTTTGACCAGAATCTAAATGAATATCTAAAATGGTATTTGATCATAAATTGCATGCAAAACATACAAATCTATGCCAATCATCCTAAATGGTACAAACAAATTTATTGGACATTGCAAGTCTGGAACGAAGCATTGAATCTTTTTATAGCCGAACACTATAATCAAAGAGAAATGATAATTATGGATCTGTTTGACTTATTAGAAATTCAAGATTATGCAGCACTAAAATACCCTAAAGGATACCCCGAAGATTTAAGTATCGATTCAGACATTGACTTAGTTATTGATAAAAACAACAATAAAACAATAGTAAAGTATCTTAGAAACCACTCTTTGGTCTCCAGAATCACTGTTAATCAAAAATCATTTATGAATACCATTCAAGTTTTTACACTCGAAGGAGGTATTCTATCTATAGATTTAATATGGCAACTAAAAATTAAGAATTATGAAATATTGAGTGCAAAACAAATAATTGCAAATAATTATAAAAACAATTATGGTTCAAAAAATGCTTCTGAAATTGATACCGCACGATTTATAACCCTATTTTATACTCTTAATAAATCTAAAATTCCCGAAAAATATTTAGAGTGTAAAAAAGTCATAGAAAATTCTACCGAAGCAATTGATCTAATATTTCAAGACTACTTTAACAAAGGGAGCAGAGATACTAGAAATATCAAGGGTTTTGTGAAGCAAAAAAAAGAGAACAAAGGGTTTTCGTTTTTAAAAAACACTTTTAATTATTTCATAGATACTGTAAAGAACATTGCTCATAATGAAGGCTTCACTATTACTTTTAGTGGTGTAGATGGTGCAGGAAAATCTACTATCATAAACCTATTGGCCTACAAAATAGAAAAGCAACTTAGAAAACCCGTTGTTATTCTAAGACACAGACCTTCTATACTCCCCATTTTGAGTGTCTGGACAAAAGGCAAACAAAAAGCACATCAACAGGCAACAGATAGTTTACCAAGACAGGGAAAAAACACAAATGTAGTGTCTTCTTTTTTTAGGTTCTCCTATTATTATTTTGATTATCTGATAGGCCAGTTTTTTATTTATTTTAAATATATTCTAAGAGGTTATGTGGTTCTTTACGACAGATACTACTTTGATTTTATTAACGATAGCAAGCGAAGTAATATTGTTTTATCCAAAAAGATACCCTCTTTTGGGTACCAGTTTTTACTAAAACCGAAATTTAATTTTTTCCTATTTGCCGATGTTTCTGTAATTCTCAATAGAAAAAAAGAGCTTAGTAAAACAACTATAGAACAGCTAACAAACGACTATAAAAACCTATTTACAAAATTAAAGTCTAAAAGTCATTCAACTGTTTACGAATGCATCAACAATACAGATCTTGACGTCACTCTAAATCATATCGTAGCAACTATAATTCAGAATAAAAAATGAAACGCATCCTAGAGCAAATAATTCAATATCGAAATCCAAATTTCAAGTTTGATGAGACCTTGGGTTTAGCCCCCATTCTTGAGTTTGTATGGATGCAAGTTCGATGCTTGTTGAGAGGTTTAAAAGTGCTATTTTCTTTTCGAAAACCAAGAGGAATGATGCTTGGCAGAGGGGTTTCTTTTTTTTATATGTCTAAAATAAAATGGGGAAAATTTCTTCGATTGGGCGATTTTGTATTTGTCTCTGCCTTGAGCAAAAACGGAATTCAATTTGGCAATAATGTGAGTATAGGTGCTTTTAGCCGAATTATTGTTTCGACTACATTAAACGATTTGGGAGACAAAATAGTAATTGGAAACTCCGTAGGTATAGGCGAATATGCCTCACTTGGAGGATCAGGAGGCCTAGAAATTGGCGACGAATGCATCGTGGGCGGGTATTTAAGCTGTCATCCCGAAAATCACAATTATAGTGATTTGACTGTCTCAATTCGCCACCAAGGAGTGAATAGAAAAGGCATAAAAATAGGCAAAAACTGCTGGATTGGGAGTAAAGTAAGTATTCTGGACGGTGTCCAACTAGGCAATGGCTGCATCATTGCTGCTGGTGCAGTAGTGACAAAATCCTTTCCTGACAATAGTATAATAGGCGGCGTTCCAGCAAAACTTATAAAAACAAGAAGCAATGAGATCGACATTAACAACAAGTTTGCACTAGCAAACACAAATAATTAAAAGGCGACAACATAGATAACCATTAACAAATAAGCTTTTACCGAAATGAAAACTAAAACTATTTTGGCCAGTTGTTATGCCATAAATCCGTACAAAGGTTCCGAGAATGGAATGGGATGGAACTTTGTATATCAAATTGCGAGATACAACAAAGTGATTGCAATTACACGAGAAAACAATAAAAAGATGATCGATCAATATATGGATCAAAATCAAGATGTGGTTTACAATAACATTACTTTCCTGTATTTTGATTTACCGTATTGGATGCGTTTCTGGAAAAAAGGAGGTCGTGGTGCAATGCTCTATTATTATTTATGGCAAAAAAGTATTGTTCCCTTTATAAAAAAACAAGACTTACATTTTGACATTGCTCATAACGTAAATTTTCATAATGACTGGACTCCTAGCTCCTTATGGAAACTAAACAAACCAATGGTTTGGGGGCCAATAGGACATCATCCAGAAATTCCCGAGCATTATTTAAATCCCTACCCATTAAAGTATTTGGTGCAAGACCGAGTTACTTGGTTTATAAAGAATTGTTTCTGGGAGCTCTCCTTTTCTTTGCAAAAAACAAAAAGCAAGTCAGTTCATATATTAGGTATGAACTCTGGAGTAGCAACTGCTCTAAAAATTTGCACAGAACCCTTTTCGATACTCCCCTCTGTGGCTACCGAAGATAATTTTTCAGGGAACATTAGTATAAAACATGGGTTCAACATTATTAGTGTTGGTCGTTTTGTACCCTTGAAGGGATTTGACTTGACACTACTCTCCTACGCCAATTTTATTGACTCTTTGCCAATAGAAGATCGCATAAAATGCAAACTAACACTTGTAGGAACAGGCCCTGAAAAAGAATTTTATAAAATCATCATTGCTCGAAATCATATTGAACCTTATGTAGAAATTATAGAATGGATTGATAGAACCGAGTTGATGAAACGCTACGAACAGTCATCGGTTTTTTTGTTTCCTTCTCATGAGGGCGCAGGCATGGTGGTTGCAGAGGCATTATCATTTGGCTTACCTGTAATTTGCTTAAATAATGAAGGTCCTGGTGAGTTTATTAATTCTAAATGTGGTTTTGCGGTGACACAAGCAACCTACAATGAAACCATTTTAGAATTGAAAGAAGCCCTTACAACTCTCTATTTTGATAAAAATTTGCTACATAAAATGAGTCTCAATGCCCGAAAACACTACCTAGATAAATTTACATGGGATAGTAGAGGAGATTATTTAAAAACAATATATAATACCTTATGAGATGAGAATTATAGCCGTGCACCTGCTCAATAATTATAGCGGAAGCCCAAAAGTATTAATGCAATTATTAAAATGTTGGACAAAAAATGATATAGAAACTCATCTCTACACTTGTGCAGGAGAAGGCTTTTTATCGAATATCCCGCATGTCAAACCCCATTTTTATTGGTACCGTTTTGCAAAAAATCCTATTATACGGTTGCTTTTCTTACTAACGAGCCAATTTCTATTAGCGGTTCAATTGTTTTTTACTTTAAATAAAAAAGACATTCTATACATCAATACCGTATTCCCGTTTGGAGCAGCCTTTGTTGGTAAAATTATTGGTTGCAAAGTTATTTATCACATTCATGAAACTGGAGTAAAACCAAAGATTTTGAATCAATTTCTTTTCGGAATCGTCAAATTGTGTGCTACAAATGTAGTTTATGTTTCTAATTTTCTAGCCCAACAGCAACCTATGAAAGTTAAAAATAATGTCTTGTATAACGTAATAGAAAACAGTTTTAGAAAAGAGGCACGATTTCATTTAGGAAAAGACAAAGAATCAAAAATTATTTTGATGATTAGCTCTTTAAAAAGATATAAAGGCATAAATGAGTTTGTAAAATTGGCTGAACTATGTCCGCATTACATTTTTAAGCTGGTTCTAAACGCCAATCAAAAAGAAATAGATCATTATTTTAAAGATGTTTTTTTGCCCTCTAATCTAATTTTGCACACTAGTCAAACAGAAGTACATCCTTTTTATAAAGAAGCCAGTATTGTTGTTAATCTTACGGTTACTCAGCTCTGCAAAGAAACCTTTGGATTAACCATATTAGAAGCAATGACTTATGGAATTCCGACAATCGTTCCTCCTGTAGGCGGCATGACAGAACTTGTAGAGAATAACAAAAACGGCTATTTAATTGACAGTCAAGAATTGGTTCTTATTTCTGAAAAAATAAATCAGCTATTCCTAAATCCATTTTTATACCATCAAATGAGTCAGAGTGCCGTTGTAAAAAGTACTTTTTTTTGTGAGGATTATTTTGAAAAAGAATCTATAAAAATCATTTCCAATTAAATTCATTTTTTTCCAACTTATGGAAACAAACCCTTTAAAATAGATTACAATGTACTGATAAACAATAAATTAAAACAATAGTACAGTTTTTGACTTACTATTACTAAAGCATAGAAACCATGAAAAAAGATAGAATCGCAATAATAGGAACTGTAGGCATCCCTGCCAAATACGGTGGATTTGAAACTCTTGCAGAACATTTGATAGAACATTTATCTTCAAAATATGACTTTACAGTCTATTGTTCTAAAAACAAATATGCAAAAGAGGAACGGATTTCAAATTATAAAGGTGCTTCTTTAAAATACATTCCATTGAATGCAAATGGGATTCAAAGTATTCCTTATGATACTATTTCTATTTTGCTTGCTTTAAAAAAATGTGATGTGCTATTAATACTTGGAGTAGCTGGTGCATGGATATTGCCTTTTGTTCGGATTTTTACAAATAAAAAAATTATTCTTTCTATTGATGGAATGGAATGGAAAAGAGACAAATGGTCCTTGTTTGCAAAACTATATTTATGGTGGTCAGAGAAAATTGGAATCAAGTTTTCTCATATAGACATCTCTGACAACGAATCGATTCAAGATTACACAGCACTTCGTTACAAAACTCTGAGCAGAGTTATAGAATATGGAGCAGATCATACTATGCAAGTAAAACCCAATCGTAAGGATATTAGAAAATATCGTTTCCTAAAAAGAAATTATGCCGTAAAAGTGTGTAGAATAGAACCCGAAAACAATGTACACCTAGTTCTTGAAGCTTTCAAAAAACAGTCAAAAATGAAATTGGTAATAGTAGGCAACTGGAATAATAGCAAATACGGTATTTCATTAAAAGAAAACTATAAAGACATCAAAAATATTTTTCTTTTTGACCCCATTTACGATCAAAGGGAAATTGATTTAATACGAAGCAATGCCGCTTTATACATACACGGGCATTCGGCAGGCGGGACAAATCCGTCCTTGGTTGAAGCAATGTTTTTGACACTTCCTGTAATTGCTTATGATGTATCGTACAATAAAATCACGACAGAAAACAAAGCATTGTATTTTGGCTCATCCGAAGATTTAATAACACATTTGAATACCATTACTGAATTAAAATTACTGGAACTACGCATAGAAATGAAAGCAATAGCGTCTAGACGATACACTTGGAAAGTTATTTCGAGACAGTATGAATTATTGATAAAAGAAGCCCTTTTAATTGACCTTAAGAATAGTGTTTTGGGCGAAGTACAAAAACTACACCCAAGCATATTACAAGAATACCAATTATCCCATTTTCAAAATAGCATATTGTTTTACGAAAAATAAATAATTATGAAAATCATTTTAGAATATCTTTCTCTAGGCGTATTATCATTATTGCTGAGCTTATTATACATCCCTATAATAAAAAGAATTGCAGTAAAAATTAACTTAGTTGATACCCCAAATTTAAGAAAAATACACACTAGCAATGTTCCGCTTATTGGTGGAGTTTCAATTGTATTTACAACACTTACCGTGATTTTAATATCTGGAAACTGTCTTTATATTTTAAAAGAATACCTCTCTATTTTTAGTGCGGCCTTTACGGTTCTAATTTTAGGGATTATAGACGATAAAAATGATATAAGACCCAAATACAAACTGGCAATTCAGCTAATATTATCCTTCATAATTGCTTTGTCAGGAATACGTATTTTTTCTTTTTACGGGGTATTCGGGGTTTATGAAATCGCAATTTGGTTGCAGTATGCAATTACAATTTTGGTAATTACTGGTGTAGTAAATGCTTTTAATCTAATAGACGGAGTAGATGGGCTACTTGGCAGCTTATCACTATTAGGATTTACTATGTTTTTATTGGCCTCTATCTATTACAACGATTATTATTTAGGAATAATAAGCGTCATCTTTATTGGTGCCATTATTGGTTTTTTAAGGTTTAATTTGTCCCCCGAAAAAATATTTATGGGCGATTCTGGCTCATTATTTCTAGGGTTTACTTTAGTGACTTTAGGTATACAACTTATGGGCAAACAAGATATTCAAAAAGAATACAATTATCAATATGTATTTCTGGTTTTGGTAGCATTCTTCTCAATTCCCGTTTTAGATTCTTTGCGGGTTTATATGGGGCGAATAAAACGAGGTAAATCTCCCTTCTTAGCAGACAAGTCCCATTTACATCATTTATTGCTTGGAGCTGGATTGACACACAAAAAAATTGCATTAACAGTAATCATCCTTTGCTTAGTTTTCTTCTTTTTAGGATTCGGATTAATCACTTCCTATTCTACAACCTTAATCATTTTTTCTATTATGCTTGTTTTTTGGATCATAATTAGGCTGCTATTAGTCATCAATAATTTACAAAAATGGATTCGAATTATCAAGGAAATAGAAAAACAGAATAATTAAAAACCATCCTTTAATAACAATAAATAATGAAATTTATGGAATATTTAGATTTACTACAGAAAAAAACAGCTTTATCCAACGGGTTATTTAATGTACCTGCTCAAACCTTTTATGAAAGCAAGATTAATAAACTGACTGGTTCCTACACCGTAGCATGGAGGGATAAAGGCGAAGAACATTCGCATAAAGCCTCATTGCGCATTACCGATTTTGAAGGGTATCGCATTAATCCTTCCTCTTTTAAGTATTTATTACCCGCAATAACTACTTACTTGCAAGCCAAAAAAAGTTACATCATAGAGAGACCTGTTCCCTTTATTGTATATGAAGCCATAAATTTTATGAATGACATCTTAAAGCCAGGCAAAAAAGTGTTAGAATTTGGTTCTGGAAACTCAACACTGTGGTTTCTAGAAAAAAAATGTGATGTCACTAGCATAGAACATGACACACTATGGTACAAAACGGTCAATGATTATGCACAATCTGCATCATTTGACAAGCAAGTTATGGATCAGTTTAGTTTTCAGAATACTCAAAAAGAAGCTACTTGGGCGTTACTTGACAAAGCTGAAAACGAAAGCTTTGATTTAATTCTTGTAGATGGATCAAATGATTTTAACAACCGCAACGAATGCATAGAGAAGTCTATTTCAAAACTAAAAAAAGGAGGATGGATGGTCTTAGATAATTCTGATCACCCTAATAACTGGCCAGGTGGTTTACATATGGATTCCTTGTATAAAAGAGTACGTTTTACTGGCTTTACTCCTATGGGATTGTACATCTCACAAACTAGCTTTTGGCAAAAAATAGATTAAAAAAGATACCGCAAAATTCCCAATTATAAATGTTTAATCCTTTTTTTGAGTGTGCCGTTAGCTATTTACAGCAGTAAATAATTAACGGCACACTTTTTATTTCTTAATTGATTTAACTGACTTTAATAAAAAAGTCCCTCCCACACTATTCTAAAACCTATCTATTTTTTTTAAATATCAAGCTTTCTAGTCTATCGATATAATAATAAATTCGCTTCGTCTGTTTGCTTGATGCTCCAGCTCTGTACATTGTACGTCATCTGAGCAGTTGTTTACCAATTGGGATTCTCCATATCCTTTTCCTGTTAATCGATTTTTCTCTATACCGTTTTTTATCAACCAATCTACAGTAGATTTTACCCGTTTATCAGACAGTTTCAAATTATATTGCTCTGTTTGTCGGCTATCGGTATAGGATCTAACATCAATTTTCATTTTTGGAAATTGTTGCATAACAACTAATATTTTAGCTAACTCAAAAGTCGCATCTTTTCTGATGACCGATTTATCCAAATCAAAGTAAATAACAGGAATATCCAATGTTTTGGTCAAATCTGTCCCTACTTTAATTGGTTTTAAAAGTTTGTTTAATTTTAATGGAAAATCTGTTTTGCCATTGGTGTTTTTTATAATAATCTTTTCTTCTTTTGTTTCATAATCCTCTTTATAAGCTCTTACATAATACGTTTTACCACAAGCTACTTCAATACTATAATAGCCTTTGTCATCTGTTGTTATTTCTTGCTGAAGCTCAAAATGCTCATCAAACACACTTATTTTTGCGTTGGCTAGTATTGTCCCCGTTTCTTGATCTATAAGAATACCAGACAATACTTGCTCGCAAAGCAACTTACGTGTTTCTGTAAAACTATAAATGTCATCATACCCTACTCCACCAGTTCTATTGGAGGTAAAAAAACCTCTGCTGTCTTTTGTATTTATCAAAAAGGCAAAATCGTCTTGTGTACCATTTATAGGTGCACCAACATTTAGTACGCTCGAATAAGTACCATTTTTTCCTATTGTAGTAACAAAAATATCTAAACCTCCTAAACCTGGACGACCATCACTTGCAAAATACAATTCATTATTTCCAGATACAAATGGAAATGTTTCTCTACCTTCGGTGTTGATTGCATTGCCTAAATTCTCTGGTTTTCCATAGGTTCCGTCTAGCTTTATGGCTACTTTAAACAGATCTGATTGACCAAATGTCCCTGGCATATCCGAAACAAAGTAAAGCGTATTTTCATCTACACTCAAGGCTGGATGTGCTACACTATAGTCGTTGCTATTAAAAGGCAATTCGACAATATTCGTCCAATTTCCATTATTCAAAGTTGCTTTGTATAACTTTAATAGCGTCACTTTTTCAGTATCTTTTCCTTGTTTTCCGTCTAGATAATTATTTCTTGTAAAATACATGGTTTGTCCATCCTTAGTAAAAACAGGTGTTGATTCATGAAACTTTGAATTAATAATTTTACTAAATCGCTTCGGATTACCTAAATTTCCATCCGCATTTATCTCGGAACTGTACAAATTTGTAAACGATTGATTCGTCCATTTAAATACTTTTTTAGAAACCCTTCCTGTATCTCTAGCCGAAGCAAAAACCAAATTATCATTAGAAAAAGAACTTCCATAATCTGAATATTCGGAGTTAATTCCAGCATCGGCTATTGTATAACGCCCTGAATTTGCTTTAATTTCTTCTAGATAATTTTTTTGACTTTCATAAAGTTTACTTCTTGTATCATTCCCCGCTTTTTTATTAAATTTTTCTAGCATTTTATTTGCTTTGCCATAATCTCCTACTGATTTTAAGGTTTGAGAATAGCGATAATAATATTCTGACTCTTGTTCTTCATTTAAGGCAAATAATTCTCCGTACCATTTTTCGGCTTTACCAAAATCTGCATTAAAATAATAAGCATTTCCTAGCTTCTGAAACATTTTTTCGTTTTTGTATCCTTTTAGAGCGACACTCTCATAAGTAGCGATGGCATCTATATAGGAATAGTTATTATAATTTTTGTCGGCGGCTTCAATTCTAGCTTTTTGTCCATATACAGATACTGTTAATAATAACAATATTGCACTGTAAATTAGGGTTACAATTTTCGTCATAGCAAAGTGATTTAGAAGAATCTTGGTGATATAATTTTATCGTATTTTTTGAACAATTCAAAACGTAAAAAGAGTTCATGAGATCCTGAATTGTAGTTTGCTAATTGTGTTGTTTCTAGGTCATAACCATATCCTATAAACCAAGAATCAGTAGCCTGAAATCCTGCCATCACACTTACAGCAGCACTCCATCTATAAGCAAGACCTAGTACAAACTTGTTATTATACATCATATTGGCAGACAAATCGACTTGCAAAGGAGCTCCTTGTATATATTTTGCCAATAATGATGGTTTAAATTTTAGATCATAAGTCAAATCAAATACATAACCTGCAATTAAATATAAATTGACCTTTTCTTTTGCCACATGACTCGTAGAACCTGCCCCTGCATAACTATCAAAATGTTTTGTTTCTAACAAATTAGGTGCAGACAACCCTAAATATGATTTATCTGAATGCAGGTAAAAACCAAATCCTATATTGGGAGAAAATTTGTTATCTATATTCTCTTCAAATATTGGATCACTTGAATCATGCTGATTCAACTTATTAAAATCTATACTAAGTAAATTTGCAGTAGCTTTGATTCCTAGCGACAATTCATATTGTTCTGAGGTTCTAATACTATAGGATAAATCTACCGCTAAATTATTTTCGCTTGATGGTCCAATTTTATCGTTAACAATTGAAACACCAAGTCCTATATTACTCCCATTAATAGGAGTATTGATTGAAGCCGTATTGGTTGTTGGTGCCCCTTCGAGCCCCACCCATTGAGTTCGATGCAGAATAAAAAAACTCATCGCTTCTCTAGACCCTGCATACCCTGGATTAATATTTATTGTGTTATACATATATTGTGTAAACTGTGCGTCTTGTTGACTAAAAATCGCCCCCGAGAAAAGCAGCAATGACAATGCGATTATTTTCTTTCTCATTTTTCTCTTTTTAATAGTTAATTGAAAATCTTGACTCTTTAGACATTAAAATTGAATTAATCTATTTTCTATTTACATACAAGTATCCTACTTTTCGAACAATATTTCCTCCAAATTCTTTGTACTTTATAACATAATAGTACGTTCCTGCTGGTAGTTCATCAGCTTGTTTTACCGTTACACGCCCTTCAGACTCCCCTTTAAACGCTTTATCGGTATTGTTATATCCACTGCGTTCAAAAACCAAAACACCCCAACGATTATAAATTTCTACTGTATTATCGGGGTAACATTCTATCCCTCCAATATAAAACATATCATTTCCTCCATCTGCATTTGGAGAAACTGCATTAAATACTTCAACCAGACAACCTGAAATTGACAATACCGTAGGATTATCGCTTCCGTTATCCGAATCATCCGATAAGTCTTTTACGACAACTCCTTTTGGGCTTATTCCTGTTACACTGGCTTGGTTCGAAATACTTCCTGTATTAATATCAGCCTGGGTAATAACATAAGTAGCCTTAAATGAATTAGTATCATTTTGTCCGACTGCTAAAAATATTGGACCTCCAGTTACAATTATACCGGGTAATAAATCAGTAAGTATCACATTAGACAATGGCACATTACCAGTATTAGTTACTTTAAAACTATAAGTTACACTCTCCCCTCCTTGGGCAAGACCATCTCCGTTGTTATCATCAAATACAGCTTTTTTGATTACTGCAATACTCGGTTTTTGATCCAATTGTACAACTGTTGTTCGGTCTCCGCCTTTTATAGGATTGTCGTTATCCGAAACAACAGACACCACAGTACCGTTTGTATCAACCCCAGAAGCAATGGCAGAATTTACTACTTTGCCAAAGTCTACATCAGCTTGTGTAATGGTATAATTTACTTTGACCACAGACACACTTCCAATTGCTAATGAACTCGCAACTACAATTGGGGAAACCGATAGTAATGCATCATTGATAACTATAGTATTGATGGTAACATTTCCTGTATTAGTAACTGTAAACGTGTAAGTAATAGTTTCTCCTGCTAGTCCTGAGCCAATCAAAGCAGCGGTTTTAATTAATGTCATTGCTGGTATTTGAACCAAAATAGTTACAGTAGCCGTATCGCAATTAGAGCTGTTAGCCTTTTCACATATTTGATAGGTTAAAGTATAAATTCCTGCTGGGGTATTAGGTAAGACATCTATTGTTCCATTTGGATTTAATATTAAATTTGGATTGGAGGTTAGTACTGCTATTGTAACATCCGCTACTGTAATGCCAACCGTATTTAAAGTATCATTATTAAAAACATTGATTACTGCCAAAGCTGCTCCTTGCTGATTTACGGCTGTCGTTACCAAATCATTTACAGCATCAATAACAAAAGTTGGTGCTGAATTACAAAGAGCCGTTGCAGGAGGATAATTGACTATTTGACTTAGAGTTGGATTTAATGAAAATTCCATTGTTACTGCTGGTCTTGTTAATTCGAATCCATCACTGCCTTGTATCCATTTACCATTTACCAACAACCATCCCGGCCAATCGATAGTTTTTCCGTTCCCATCTAATACGGTTCCAGGCCATAACAATTGACCTGCTAATGGTAAATTGGTTTGTGTTGCCACTACATTATTAGCACTATCAATCCACTTCACTGTAAGCAAATTAGTTGGCGTAAAATTATCAGGAGTAACTGTATAAGACACATAAGGAGTGTTATTTAAGCAAAGACTGCTAGTTACAACAGTCATTGTAGGAGCAACTACCGATACTGTCACTACAGCCGTATCACAATTTAACGGATTTAATATCTCACATATTTTGTATGTCAAAGTATAAGTTCCTGCAGGAGTGTTTGGAGCCAAAACTACTGTTCCATCGCTATTTAGTGTCATGAATCCAGAAGAATCTGCTACTGTTTGCGACAACACAACTAGAGAAGAATTTACAGGAACACCATTAAGTACATCATTAGTGAATACATTTAAAACCGTAACTATTTGATTAATTCCTACAACAGATGCCGCGGAATCATTAATTGCATCAATTGGTGTTTGACCTCCAACTACATTTACCGTGACGGTTGTGGTACTGCAGTTGCTTGGATCTAATACTTCGCAAATAGTGTAATCAAAAACGTAAGTCCCAGCTGGAGTTTGAGGATTTACGGCTACTTCGCCTGTACTGGTATTGAAGGTAATGCCTGCAGGTAAAGCAGTTGCTAATGTTAACACAACTTGACTTGGGATTACTGCTACACCATTCAATTTATCATTCGCCAGTACATTGGCTACAGCCGTACCTCCTGTGTAACCGTTTACAGGACTTAAAGTGGCGTCAGTTACGCTACACAAAATATTCTTTAAGATTATATTAGCTGTTGCTCCTGAAGTACATCCAACCGAATTGGTTACTGTAAAATCATAACTACCTGCTGCTAATGCTGGTATTAAATAAGAGCCTCCTGAACTACTATAGGTTGTTGGATAAGTTCCATTTTGGTTTATTATCCAGTTTCCAGATGGTAATCCGCTTAAAACTATACTTCCAAGAGTGTTCATACAAATTCCTTGTGTAATAGTACCAAGTATTGGAATAGATGGAGTAGTTGGCTGAGGGTTTACCGCTGTATTGGTACCTAAAGAAATACAGCCATCAATACTCTTTGCTGTTACTATGTACGCTCCTATTGGAACTAATGTAAAAACACCAGATGTATTAGTATATGTCGATCCATCTATGCTATAAGTCATTCCTGCACTTATAGGAGCAGTTATAGTTATACTTCCCGTCAATATAGTGCAAGTTGACTGTAATGTTGTTACAGTTGGGGTTGTTGGCGTTGGATTTATGGTAATCGTTACTGTAAAATCAGCTCCCACACAACCTGTTGAAGCAGTTGGAGTAATCGTATAAGTTGCGGTTTGTGATACTCCGGTTGGGTTTACCAAAACATCGGTAATGTCCGCTGCGCTTCCTGTACTTCTGGCGCTTCCGCCTGTTATTCCTCCCGTAACTACTGGTGCAGCATACGTAAAGGTCGTACCAGAAACCACTGGACTAGTGGTCAATGATTGATTCACTGCCTGTCCGCTGCAAATGGTTTTTAGTGCGGCTACTCCTGCTGGTGTTGGATTTACCGTAATCGTTACTGTAAAATCAGCTCCCACACAACCTGTTGAGGCGGTTGGAGTAACGGTATAAGTTGCGGTTTGTGAAACTCCAGTTGGGTTTATCAAAACATCGGTAATATCCGCTGCGCTTCCTGTGCTTCTGGCGTTTCCGCCTGTTATTCCTCCTGTAACCACTGGCGCGGCATACGTAAAGGTCGTACCTAAAACTACTGGACTAGTGGTCAATGCTTGATTCACTGCCTGGCCGCTGCAAATGGTTTTTAGTGCGGCTACTCCTGCTGGCGTTGGATTTACCGTAATCGTTACTGTAAAATCAGCCCCCACACAACCTGTTGAGGCAGTTGGTGTAACGGTATAAGTTGCGGTTTGTGATACTCCGGTTGGGTTTACCAAAACATCGGTAATGTCCGCTGCACTTCCTGTACTTCTGGCGTTTCCACCGGTTATTCCTCCTGTAACTACTGGCGCAGCATACGTAAACGTGGTACCCAAAACTACTGGACTAGTGGTCAATGATTGATTCACTGCCTGGCCGCTGCAAATGGTTTTTAATTCCGCTACTCCATTAGGTGCTGGATTTATGGTAATTGTTACTGTAAAATCAGCTCCCACACAACCTGTTGAGGCGGTTGGAGTAACGGTATAAGTTGCGGTTTGTGATACGCCGGTTGGGTTTACCAAAACATCGGTAATGTCCGCTGCACTTCCTGTGCTTCTGGCGTTTCCGCCGGTTATTCCTCCCGTAACTACTGGTGCAGCATACGTAAAGGTCGTACCAGAAACCACTGGACTAGTGGTCAATGATTGATTCACTGCCTGTCCGCTGCAAATGGTTTTTAGTGCGGCTACTCCATTAGGTGTTGGATTTATGGTAATTGTTACTGTAAAATCAGCCCCTACACAACCTGTAGAAGCGGTTGGGGTAACGGTATAAGTTGCGGTTTGTGATATGCCTGTTGGGTTTATCAAAACATCGGTAATGTCCGCTGCGCTTCCTGTACTTCTGGCGTTTCCGCCTGTTATTCCTCCTGTAACTACTGGTGCAGCATACGTAAAGGTCGTACCCGATACTACTGGACTAGTGGTCAATGCTTGATTCACTGCCTGGCCGCTACAAATTGTTTTTAGCGCAGGTACACCTATTGGATTTGGATTTACTGTAATGGTTACTGTAAAATCACCCCCTACACAACCTGTTGAAGCGCTTGGAGTAACGGTATAGGTTGCGGTTTGTGAAACTCCGGTTGGGTTTACCAAAACATCGGTAATGTCCGCTGCGCTTCCTGTGCTTCTGGCGTTTCCGCCTGTTATTCCTCCTGTAACTACTGGTGCAGCATACGTAAAGGTCGTACCCGAAACTACTGGACTAGTGGTCAATGCTTGATTTACTACCTGTCCGCTGCAAATGGTTTTAAGTACAGGCACTACTGCTGGTGCTGGATTTAGCGTAATGGTTACCGTAAAATTAGCCCCCACACAACCTGTAGAAGCGGTTGGTGTAACGGTATAAGTTGCAGTTTGTGATACTCCGGTTGGGTTTACCAAAACATCGGTAATATCCGCTGCGCTTCCTGTGCTTCTGGCGTTTCCGCCTGTTATTCCTCCCGTAACTACTGGTGCAGCATACGTAAAGGTCGTACCAGAAACCACTGGACTAGTGGTCAATGCTTGATTCATTGACTGGCCGCTGCAAATGGTTTTTAGTGCGGCTACTCCTGCTGGTGTTGGGTCTACGGTAATCGTTACTGTAAAACTAGCTCCCACACAACCTGTAGAAGCGGTTGGTGTAACGGTATAAGTGGCGGTTTGTGATACGCCTGTTGGGTTTACCAAAGCATCGGTAATGTCCGCTGTGCTTCCTGTGCTTCTCGCTGTTCCTCCAGTTACTCCTCCTGTAACTACTGGTGCAGCATACGTAAAGGTTGTACCCGAAACTACTGGACTAGTAGTCAATGCTTGATTAACTGATTGACCGCTGCAAATAGATTTTGCACTCACTACTCCAGATGGAGTTGGATTTACCGTAATTACTACAGCAACAGGATTTCCTGGACAGCCATTAATCAAGGCCGTTACCATATAAGTAGCAGTTTGAACTACTCCTGTAATATTCACTAAAAGATCCGAAATTGGTAAAGTGCTTGGGACTGACCTGGCAGTACCTCCTGTAACATTTCCCGAAGCTCCTGATATAGTTGGAACTGGATAACTATAAACCACTGCTGTAGTGGTAGATGACAAACTTCTATTAGTCGTCTGTCCGCTACAAATAGTTTGAACCAAACCTGCAGTAACAATAGGATTAGGATTAACCGTAATTACCACCGTATCAACATTACCTATACACCCCCCCAACGGACCTGATGCAATGGGTGTTACAGAATATGTTGCAGTTTGAGGTTGCGTTGTAGGGTTATGAAAATCATCTATGATTGTATTTGTGCCAAATCCATGATCTGTATACGTCATTCCTCCCGATAAAACAGGAGGTGTCCAAGTAAAACCTGCTCCGCTTAAAAATGGAGTAGTTGTCAATACTAAACTTGCCGTTACATTACCACTAGTATTGGAACACAAATTTTGAACTTGACTAGTTGTCAAAACAGGAACAGGACTTACTGTTACAACCACTGTAAAAGGCGCTCCAACACATCCCAAAGGACTCGTAGGTGTAATGGTATAAGTAGCCGTTTGAATTATAGATGTAGGATTTACAAGAACATCTGTAATGTCTGCTGTACTTCCTGTACTACGATCATTGCCTCCTGTTATACCACCTGTTACTACTGGCGCAGCATAAGTAAATGTTGTACCTGAAACAACTGGACTTGTTGTTAGTACTTGATTCACTGTTTGACGACCACTACAAACTGTTTTCGTAGCCGCTACTCCAATTGGTGTTGGATTTACAGTAACTACTACTGTAAAAGTGGAGCCCACACATCCTTCAAGACTTGTCGGTGTAATAGTATAAGATGCCGTTTGTGCAGTTCCTGTAGGGTTTGATAAAACATCAGTAATATCAGCCGTACTTCCTACGCTTCTAGCTATTCCTCCTGTTATACCTCCTGTTACTATAGGTACACCATATGTGAATGTAGTACCCAAAATTACTGGACTGGTTGTTAATACTTGATTCACTGCTTGACCGCTACAAATACTTTTTGTCGATGAAACGCCAAAAGGTGCAGTTTTTGGAGCAGATATTCCACTTCCAATCATACCCATACAACCACTAATGCTTTGTGTTACATTAAAAGTCCCTGCCGTAGTTACTGTAATACTAGGGCTAGTTTCTGATGTACTCCACAATAAACTACCACTATAACCTGAGGCTGTAAGTATCGATGTGCCGTCACAATTGTTTACTACCGATACAATCGGGGCTGAAGGTAAGACAACAACACTCACAATTATATTTTGACAAGTTGAATAACAAGAGCCATTTTCCCAACGAGCATAATAGGTTGTGGTTACTGCTGGCGAAGCAATATTCAATGGATTACCTACTCCTATTGCTGTTCCGCCACAGCTCGATGTAAACCAAGTGACTTGTGAACCAGAACCTCCACTCACACTTAAACTAATATTTCCTGTGTCGTCTGAGCAAAAATTATTTCTATCAGCACTTGCTGAAACTGGAGCCGTTGGTGCTGTTTGCACTGTGATAGTAGGTGTACCACTTATTCCAGAAGACAAACATCCATTAGCATCTGATATTGATGTAATAGCATAGGTAGTGTTTGAAAATGGACTAACGGAAATACCACTTCCAGAAACATAATTACTAATTGTTCCGACTCCGTTGTTTATTGTAACATTATATGGAGAAGTCCCGCCTGTTACTGTTGCTGTTAAATCTGAGGAATTACCACCACAAATAGTAGCTGTTCCTGAAAGAACTGCAGAAGTGGGGTTTGAGTTTACTGTAACAGCAATAGAATTTGACAAAGTAGCAGAACACGAAGTTCCTATTCTAAAAGCCTTTACCGTTAATACAGTTGAACTGGTTAATGTCGCAGAAGTCAAAATTATAGCACTTCCTGTTCCTAGTTTAGAAGTACCACTTGTTGAAGCACCATTATATAATTGGTAAATTATTCCATTTTCAGAACTTTCAACTGTAACAGCAACTGTCGAACCTGAACAAATCGAAGCTGTAGCAGGAGTAACTGTTAAACTACTTGAGGGAGACACACAAACAACTGTACTACCTGCTGAAGCACTACCCTCACAATTAGACCCAGTCGAAGCTGTAGCGGTTACTACACCCCCAGCATACAATTCGCAATAGCTGGAAAGTCCTGAAATTGTCCAAACACCACTTGCAACTGTTGTAGTAGCCCCAATCTGAACTCCATCAATATATAAAGTAACAACATCTAAATTTGTACCTGTACCACTTACTGAAGCTGAACATTCATATATTGGACTTGTGGAAATGCCAACAGTATTTGATGATTTTGTACCAAGTACTACTGAATTTGAAGCACTACTAATCGAAAGACATGCACTGGATGCTTTTGCGGTAATTATACTGCCAAGTGCAATACTAATACCAGTTGAAGCTGTCCATGTACCACTTGCAGAAACTGTAGTAGTAGCACCTTCTGAAATTCCATTTTCATATACTTGTATTAAAGTGCCAGTTGCTTCGATAGAAGTACCTGAAACACTAGTGATTGCACCAGTAGAACAAAGCGGACTATTTACCGTAGGAGCATAGGCTGTTCCTTTTATTGTTCCTGTTACAGCTGTAGACACACATTTACCACTAGCAATTGCAACTAATGAATACGTTTGACATTCAAGACTAGAAAGAGACAATCCGGCAATTGTCCATGCCCCACCAGCAGTTGACGTTGTAGTTCCTAATTGTATTCCGTTTGAAATTATACTTACAGTTATCCCCGTAACATTATCCGGAGAAGCAATAGTACCTGATATTGATGTAGTTGAAGTAAGTATAGGACTTGTAGTTATGACTGGAGTGGTGGTCGCTGTTGCTGATGAATATTGACAATCATAAGTTCTTGCTGATTCACATTTTCCAGGTTCTTGATACGTAAAAAAATATACTGATGACCCAAAACAATTACCCGTTTGACATTTAAACAAAACATTTTCCGGATTAGCTGTGGTTGTAACTGTATTTAAATTATAGGGCACTTCCAAAGACAAAGTTATTGGATTTATAAGAGTCCCATTTGGCAAGTAACATCTAACAATGGTTCCAACTGGTCGAGTCAATGCTAAAGTATATCCCTTATTTCCTGATATCTGAGTAATATCTCCAGAAGCTGGGGCAGAAGTTACTGTTGCACAACTAGTAACAGTCATTGCATTACAATTGGCAATCGAAACCCCTTTGCTTGTTGCTGTAGCAGTAGCCGTAATTACATTCCCACTAGAGAGTGCTGGGCTAATACCACTAAGTGTCCAAACACCAGCTGTTACAGTTGTTGTACCAATAGAAACCCCATTCTTATAAACCGTAATAACCGTAGTATTTGCCTCTATTGAAGTACCTGATATAGAAGTTGCTCCACTATTTATGCTATTTATACCTGGACAAGTAGAGCGGTCGGGGCATACCGTTCCTGGTGCGCACGGAGTATAATTATCTATAATATCCTCAAAACAATTTTCAAGGATACTTCCGCACAATGCGTCATTTATTCCAGCAATATCAGAGGCAGATGCAGGGTTACATAACGTTGATTTATTGGCTCCCATATTATCAACCATAACCATTCGTATTGCTGTTGATGTGGAAATTCCAAACTGTGCAATCAGATCATTAAAATTCACAAAAAAATCATAGAAATAATCTGGATTTCCACAACTGGTTGTGAGTGCAATCGACTTTTGATAATGTATATTTAATGGATTATTATAAGAAATAACTGGAGTACAATTCATACTATTTACATCATACACAAAAACACCAAAATTAGTAGCTAATACTATTTCTATCTCAAAGCCAGGATTTGAACTGGAATAATTCGGATCTGCATTTGGACCAGTTCTTCCGAACTTGCCATCAGTATCAATCAAAACACTATAACTTTTTGAATTAGGTGCCGTACTTCCCATTCTCATCCTGAAAAGCCAATTATTACTTCCAGACAGATAGGACTGAACTGGATCCTGATCTCCTTGATCAACATAATCCGTAAAACCGCAATCTGGTCCAGGCCCAAGATCACTATTAGGCTCCACCATAGGAAAAACCAATGATGTATAAGGAATCTCACTTTGAACTTGGTCGTCTGTAGAAAAACCAGCATTTGTTGCCGAGATATAACCATCCCCATTTGGATCTAATACAGTTATACCACTACCAGTTGCTAACTGATATATAACACCTGGTGTTTGTGCATAACTATTTATAGATAATAGTATAAAACAACATTTTAGCAAAACCGAATGTATATTTTTACTCATAATATCAATAATTTTAAAATCCAATTAATTTAAATACTTTATAAAATGTTCAAAAAACAATAGTTGATTCATCGCAACCCTTTTTTTTTAAATTAAAAATCAATTCACGTGCCAGTTAAGCAATTAATTGACTAACAAAGACTTGAAGCATGTGTGTTTTGAAAAAAAATTCCAAATAATGGAAAACAATAATACCATATGGAATAAAATATCTAAAACTACTATTAAAAAAATCGCTGAATTAATAGAAATATTTGATCCAGTAGCTAAAGAAGGAGTCTTAATTTAGTTAAGGGAATAAGGGATATGCCGCTTGTCACGGATTTAAAAAGTTTTTTGCATTACCAATTTACTTTACTGACTTGGTCAATAAATTTCTTCAATAAATTAAATTTACTTTCTCTATAATCTTTGGGAATCCTTGAAATCTTGCGTAATAAATTAGTAATCGCATTATTTACAAATAGGGCTGTATTCTAAAATAAACAGCATTTAATTTTAACCATATAAGAAATATAAGGTCATTTAAGCTGGATGAAAAAGCAATAACTTATATTTTCTAATATTTCTTATATGGTAAACCTTTTTATCACAATCTAAACTCTTTGGGAGTCGGAGTGATTTTTAAATATCTGTTTTAAAAGAATATAAGTTAAAAATGCTGTTCATTGAAGAATTAAGCGACAAATAGTTATACTATCGTATCAATGAAAAATGGGAGCGATATTCTTTTGCAACTCCATTCTCTAAATAAGAAATCATAAACCAATAATCATCAGCTGGCAAAGGTTGTCCTTGAAAGGTACCATCCCAACTATCTCCGTTTATGGCAAGTTGCTTAATTATTTTTCCGTATCGATCAAGGATGAATATTTTTGGATCATCTTGATTTTGCAATCCTACTATACTCCATTGGTCATTATAACCATCTCCATTTGGTGTAAACATTTTTGGGCTACTGATTAATTTAATGGGTATAGGTATTGGGGTAGATCCACAACCATTGGCATCACTAACTGTAACTTCATGAGTACCAGAACTAACATTTACAAAAATATTACTCGTTTGCGGCATATCATTATCTATTGCATACAAAAAGTTACTTTCGTATCCTGGATATGGAACCGCATCAACTTTAATGGTTTGACTATCTGAAAACCATCCGCTTGTTGTGAAAGATACTTTGGCTGGTTTTGATGATATTAACACCGTAAAAGGGACTACTTTAGAAACACACCCAGCAACTGACAAGTCATTGACTGTTAAAGTGTACTTACCAGGTGTTTTTGTAGAAAAATCAGAAGCAGTACCCAATGTAGTTCCAGCTTCGTTTTTCCAATCAAAAGAATACAAAGGAGTCGCATAACCACTGGTAGCATAGGAGTCATTTATGATTCCTGTATCTACATCAACACATATTGGGAGAAGTGTAATGTTTGGTATCGGTTTGTTTTTTATAGTAATAACCAAAGGCTTTTCGTCATAACATAATTTTGTTGTTAGAGTACCAACATCTGCATAAGCATAAACAGTAGTCGATGAAGCGATTAAATCTCCCGCAAACTTTTCAGTATTAGCTACATTAGACCCGCCAGGCAATACAAAATATCTTGTTGCTGGCGCTATTAATGTGGGCAATGTATATGATTCACATACAACAACTGGGAGAATTGGAGCAACTATGGGAGTTTTATAAATTGTCACTGTAAAAGCATCTTCATCTGAGCAAGCAATTCTATTATTATCCTCTGCGTAAACATACAAAGTGGTGGTTGAAGTTATTGGCAAATATGGGGGTAGCAATTTTATCCCACTACCATTAGGTCCACCAGTAGCAGTATAATAATCTCCTTGACCTATAATTGCTGGTAATGCATAAGTATCACAAGCGAATGTATCTGCAATTGGATTTACTTTCGTATTCACAATAGTTACCGTTATACTATATTCAACAAAACAAGTATTAGGCGGTGGAGCTGCTGCATAAACATAAATCTTTTTAGATGTTTTTATTTCATAACCAGCTGGCAAAATAGGATTTGTTGCAGATAATCCTCCCGAAAATTCATAATACTCTCCATCTTTTAAATCATCCAGAAAATAACTCTGATTGCATCTTAAAACTTCTATAGGTCTTGCATCGATTAATGGGGAAGGATCTATAGTAACTAGAAAACTAGATTCTACATAACAAGAACCCGTTGGAACTTTATCATAAAAATAGATCGTTTGAGTACTTGTAATTGGGTAACCAACAGGTCTTACCACGCCAGTTCCTAAAGACTTTGTATAATATTTTCCTGAATGTGCTACTGCTGGCAAATAATAGACATCGCATTGAGGAGGAGTATCTACCATGACTGGCAATGGCGAAATATTTACTGTAACGGTAAATGATAGATTGTCTGTACAACTTTGTCCTGCAACGTGAAACCAAAGCGCTGTTGTACTATTTATAGCTGTTCCCGAAGCCACAACCGAACCTCCTCCTGCCGCTGCTGTTCTATACTCTCCAACAACCAAAGAAGGTAATAGATAAGTAGAACAGGAAGTAACATTGGTAGGAATAGTAATATTTGAAATACCAATATAAACCGTAAATATTTTTTCTGAAGTACAATTAAGGGGTAATGAGCCACTTTCTTTATACACATAAATTGTTTTTGTACTACTTATAATCGTACCCGGTGGTATTATAGGAAGCCCTTTATTTATTCCAGTATAATAAGTTCCTCCATTTGGGTCAACTGGTAATGTATATGGATTACAACCAAACTGATTAGGATAATCCGGTAATGGCGTAAAAGGCAATATTGTAACTGTAAAAAAAGTTTCTTTGGTACAAGAAGGAACAACCGTTGTATCTTCAAACCAAACGTATATCGCATTAGGACCAACAGTATTAATAATCGTTCCTGCGACTAATTTTGTATTACCGCTTGTTGCTGCGCCACCGCTTTGTGTATAATAATTTCCATAGGGCAACGCAGGAAGTGTGTATTGTGTACAGTAAGTAGCGCTGGCAGGTACTATCAAAGGTAAATTGGCAATCGTAACCTTAAAAAGATCTTGATTAATACAAGAACCCGATTTATTATAGACATATAAACTTTTTGTTGTAGTGACACTATTACCTGCAAAGAACTGTGTTCCTGTACCGTTTAACCCGTTCCAATATTGATTTCCAGCATTGACTAAAGTAGGTAAAGTATAAGAGCTACAAACTACTACATCCGGCAAAATATCTACTTTAGGCAATGGCGTTACAATAAGCTGAAAACTAGTGGTAACAAAACAACCTACATTCGATATATTTTGCAATCGTACCCAAACCGTTCTTGATGCCGATCTTATAATTCCTGTGGGCGAGGTTGCTAAAATATTAATGTTACTATTTGCCGAAGGTAATGTGGTGTGAAAAGAAATCACATTGTAAGCCGAAGATTGTGGTCCTAATATTAAAGCGATTTGGGAGGTCAAGTCAAAATCGGCTCTTAAATCGGCTAGCGTTCTTGCACAAAGTGTTGTTCCTCCTGGAGCTATAGCAATATAAGGCGGAGGAACTATCTGCAATTGAAAAGAGCGTATCTCATAACAAGGAGAAGTGGCACTACCGACTCTAACATAGATTGTTTTTCCGTTTTCTGAATTCAAAATCGTATAAGGGCTTGATAATGCAGCGGTGTTTGCTATAGCAGCAGCATTCGTGAGATGATAAGTAACTATTGTACTCGCTGGCAAATCATCTAGCATTCCAGCAGGAGTTGTAGCGGGATTCATTCCTGCCATAATAATAGGTGTGTTTTTTGTCAAATCAAAAGCATAGGTTGAAGCCCCAATATCACAGGCATAAATATTAGGAAGTATCGCTTTAAAACTTAATTTCGGATATATTTCGACTAGAATATCATCTGTAATCGCAACGCAACCGGGCTCAGTATAGGTAACGCTATACGTTTCGCTTCCTGTTGAAAGTAAAGGGAAAACTGAATTTAAATCTAAAGTCAAACCTGTTTGTGCAGGAGAAAAAGCAACACCTCCTTTTTTCCAAACAAAAGTAGTTCCTGAACTTAAGCTTCCCACTGATAATACAGGTAATGTCCCTCCTGTACAAATTCCTTTATTATTTGCAACACTATAATCAAGCCCTAAAACATTTTGTCCTATATTAAAACTATTGGCATTAAAAAATATAGCCGAATCGTATCCTACATTATTTCCTCCATCAGCAATTACAAGTTTAATATGATAGGTATGAGTAATATCTAATCCCGTTGCCGATGCGATCATTTTTACGGTTTGTCCATTAAAATTTATGGCAGGTCCAAATCCTCCCCCGTTAAACTTTCCAAAAAAACTAGCATTAGCCGAAGGGCAATTTGTATTGTATAAATTGTCTCTAATGGTTTCTACAGATATTGGAGTATTGGGCAATGCTGGTGCGGGAACCACAGCTAAATTTTCATTTGCACCACCAATAGTAAGGTCTTTCAAAAGAAAAGCAAAAGCATCAGAAAAATTACATTGTGAAGTTCCATACTCTTCGGAAGCAAAAATAAATTCAAAATCAAAATTGGAGGTTTTAGGTTTAAAATCAAACTCTATATAACTTGCATTAATCGAGTTAATGGTAATTCCAGATTGAGAGAGCAAATTAGCCTCTAGGTCAGCATCTCCAGTCCATACCAAATTTCCATCACTCAAGACAGTGGTGTTTGGACTAGGAACCTTGGATACATCCCCAGTTGTTAATACTACTCCTTTTTCAAAAGGAAAGTTTGGATTTGCGTTCTCAAAATAACCAATACCATTTGTTGAACCAAAATCTGTTCCAGTCTTTGAGGTAACGTTTGTACCAGAAACACAGGGAGAATTAATTAAAACAGTATTGACCAACTGATCGACCGTATAAACACTAGTATTTACAGTAATCGATTGTGAAAAACTTTGTAAACTAATCAATACCATTAATGTAAGTATGAATGTTTTCATTTGTATCCAAATTTTATCTGTTACAAAAACTAATTATCAATTTTAACTAAACGATAAATGCGCTTACATTAGTCGTTTAGCTAAAATTGATAATAAATTAAGAGACAGTTGTTATATTTTTAATTTTACCTGACATTGAATAATCAAATAGCACGCCTTTTTTAAAAACGCATTGCAAATCAATCAGTTACACACATACCGAATGTTTAACATTTCCAAAAATTGGAAATATCAACTATTTAATGGAAAAAAATACTGAAATCATACAGTTTGTCTAGTCTTGAAATAAGTGAATCACGGATAACTGCTTGATTTTACATCAAAAGGCAAGTTTGAACTAGAAGAAATTTATCTTTCTCACTCCTCTAAACTGACTTCTAAAAGCTTTGATTTTCGGAATAAAAATTCCTCTGACACATTTGATTACGTTTCCCGAAAAAAAAGTTATTTTTATCCCTATTAAATTTACAATAATCACAAACCCATGACTTCAACCAAAAAGGCGGCACTGAGTTTTATTTTCATTACATTATTACTAGATGTTATTGGTCTAAGTATAATTGGCCCTGTGTTACCAAGATTAATTGAGCAACTTATTCATGGAAATATTAGCCAGGCTTCACAATGGAGTGGTTTGCTGCTTTTTGCTTATGCCTTTATGCAATTTATTTGCGCTCCGATAGTTGGCAATTTGAGCGATAAATACGGACGAAGACCTGTTTTGTTATTGTCTTTATTAGGTTTTGGGATTGATTATATTTTTCTTTGGTTAGCGCCAACAATATGGTGGCTATTTCTGGGCCGGATTATTGCTGGAATGTTTGGAGCAAGTTATACAACTGCTACTGCTTATATTGCCGATATTAGTACAGATGAAAACAGAGCGAAAAATTTTGGGATGATCGGAGCTGCTTTTGGATTAGGATACATTATAGGCCCTGTACTAGGTGGCGTATTGAGCGAATTAGGCCCAAGAGTTCCATTTATTACCGCTGCAATTTTAACGTTTATCAATGTAATATATGGCTATTTTGTTTTGCCAGAATCTTTAGCCATAGAAAATAGACGCCCGTTTCAATGGAAAAGAGCCAATCCGTTAGGTTCTTTATTACAACTAAAAAAACACAAGAGTCTTTCGGGCGGATTAATTATTACCTTCATATTAATTTACATCGCCGATCATGCCGTAATGAGTACTTGGACTTTTATTAATATTGAAAAGTTTGGTTGGAGTAATGCCCTTATTGGACTTTCATTAACCACTGCTGGCATAATGGTTGTTATTGTTCAAGGAGGTTTAATTCGGATCATTAATCCTAAAATAGGGAATGAAAAAAGCATTTTTATTGGATTAGTTCTATATACGCTATCCCTTTTATTGTTTGCTTTTGCAACTCAAAGCTGGATGATGTTTCTATTTTTAATTCCGTATTGTTTGGGTGGCATTACAGGGCCATCACTACAATCGATTATCTCTAGAAATGTACCTCAAAATGAGCAAGGGGAATTACAGGGATCTTTAACCAGTTTAATGAGTGTAGCTTCTATAATTGGACCGTTATTAATGACCAATTTATTTACCTGGTTTACCCGTCCGGCTGCTCCAATTCAATTTGCTGGTGCACCTTTTTTAGCTGGTGCAGCTCTTATGATGATAAGCGTATTTATTGCTGCAAATAGCATGAAAAAAAAATTTATTATAGAGAAAGTTAATTGACAAATGTATTCTGTGATTGTTTAAAAAACCCAATACCCCTCCTATTTAAACATACAAAAAAAATAACCGCTGGGCGATTGAAAAAGAATGCCGATACAGTTAATTCAGGTGGCTATGTTCTAAAATAAACAGCATGCAAAAAGCAATAACTTATCTGTTCTTCTATTTCTTATATGGTAAACCTTTTCATCCTGATCGATACGCTTGGGTAAACGCCTTTAAAAAAAGAAAAAAGTTGCTACGAATTTTCACATATTTAAATTACACAATTTATCAAAAGGAATAAAATTCATACAATTAATTTTTATTCATTATGAATTTATGTTAATTCGTAAATTCGTAGCTAAAATTTTCTTAAAAAAATTTGGCCTGTCTATAAGCATTGGGAGTGTGGAGTGTTTTTTTTACGAATCTAAATTAAAACACTGTTTATCAGAGATTAATAGATTTACATTTTTAATTCACTATCGAATGGCAAATGAATGAATATTGCTGTATTGGATTTGTTTTGAAGAATCAAAATGCCAATCTTTGTGCTCGAATTGCAAACTCTCCTTTACTGTTCATTTAGATAAAATCATGAAAAATCAAATACTCGTTTACATCATAACTATAAGCTTACTTCCATTCAATGGTTGGGCACAAAAAATTCCTCAAAATGAAAAAAAAACAGAAGGAGTGCAAAACAATGCTACAATTCTAAGTGATAAAGTTGATGCTCAGGCAAGAAAAGTAAAGTATTACCATGTGGAAGAAATCGTTGATTTGAAATTTGGTGGACACAAAACAGTTTACAATGTAACACATCCTAAACTAATTCAAACCTATAATTTAGGACCAAATAGCAAAAGAATAGTAACAACCATATTTGAAAATGGCGAACAACTCGTTGAAAGTATTCTAAAATCGGATGGTTTAAAGAAAATTGGAAATTCTGCTAAAGTATCCATTACCGATACACCAAAAAAAATAGACATCCCTGATTTAGGCACAGCGAATAAAACAATAATAACTCCCGATTTTCCTAAAAAAGAGCAACTCGATGAAACCATTATTAAATTAAACACTTTAAATGAAATTGAAAGTTCTACTGTATTTTCGATCACCGATACACCAAAAAAAGTAAATATTCCAGCCAACATTGACATTATAAAAACCTATGAAAGAGTTGTTGAAAAAGGATACGAAACTTTAGATATATTAAAAAAACTGGCCAATTCATACTTTTTCGACAATCAATTAGAAAAAGCCGAAAAATACTATAGCAAAATATTTAGTAAGACTACTGATTTAGAACCTGAATATTATTACCGTTATTCTGTTGCTTTAAAAGCAACGGAGCAAGATGCAAAATCGAATGAGTTTTTAAAAAAATTCAATCAATTATCTGGTAACAGCTCTAAATAGCAGTACTACTAACAAAAATTTCACACGTCCCGATCGTTATTGGGATTCACGAATTAACACGAATACAGGATCAAAATCGAATCTAATTTCACAAAAAAAACAATTTCACAATGCAATTTGTGCAAATTTGTGTATCCCGAAAGCTTTCGGGACGTGTCTGTTTTTTTTTAAAATCCTACGTTAATTTGGTGTAGGCAGAATAGTAACAATAATTAATGGTATTAAATTCTAGTAAATGTTTTTTATAAAAAAAGCCCCAAACACTTTACGGTGCTTAGGGCTTTGGGCAAACTTAAAAAAAACGGTCTTATTTCCAACCTCCTCCTAGTTCTCTGTAAACATGAACTATGGCATTGAGTTGCTCTTTTTTGGTATCTATTAGTTCGAGATTAGATTCTAAAGCATCGCGCTGTGTCATCAAAACTTCGAAATAATCTACTTTGGCAGACTTGAATAAATCTCCTGCAACGGCTATAGAACGGTTTAATGTAGCTACTTGTTGCGATTTTAAGTCATAGCTTTTTCCTAGATTATTGATTTTAGAAAGTTGGCTAGAAACTTCTAGATAGGCATTTAAAATGGTACGCTCATAGTTATACAAAGCCTGAATTTGTCGTGCATTGGCAGAACTATACTCGGCTTTGATGGCATTTCTGTTAATCAAAGGCGCAGCCAAATCTCCGGCTAATGAATACAGCAACGACTCGGGAAGTGTAAACAAATAGGACGGTTTAAAAGCATTTAATCCTATCGCTGCCGAAATATCGAGTGAAGGATAAAACTCGGCACGCGCTACTTTTACATCCAGCTTTGCAGCAGTCAGTTGCAGTTCGGCTTGTTTGATGTCCGGACGATTGGCCAACAATTGCGAAGGAATTCCTGAATTGATTACCGATGGCATCAAACTCATGAAGTTACTTTTGTCTCTCTTTATCTCCTGCGGGTACTGCCCTAACAAAAAGTTAATTTTATTCTCCGTTTCTTTTATGTTTTGAAGAATCTCAAACTCCATGCTTTTAGACGCCATTACCTCCGCCTGAAATTTTTGAACACCTAACTCAGTTGCTCTAGCGGCTTCTTTTTGAAATTTTACAATTTCTAAAGCATTCGATTGCAATGCAATATTCTGTCTTACAATATCTAACTGGCTATCCAGAGCCAATAATTCGTAATAAGAATCGGCAACCTCAGCGATAAGGTTCGTAATCACAAAGTTCTTACCTTCAACAGTTGCTAAATATCTAGTTACTGCTACTTTCTTAGAATTGCGCAGTTTTTTCCAAATATCTACTTCCCAGCGGGCATAAGCCGCTAGTTTAAAATCGCTCAACGGGTCTGGCATTTCCTTACCGGGCATTATCTCGGTAGAGGCATCCCCCGCCCCTTGACTGGTATACCTTCCTACTTTTTCAACTCCTGCGCCTGCGCCTATACCAACTTTTGGTAACAGAGCGCCTTTCTTCACACGAATATCATTCTTTGCAATCTCAATTTCCTGCAAAGTAATCTGTAATTCCTGATTGTTTTTCAAGGCTGTATCGATCAAATTTACCAAATTCTGATCCTTAAAATAGGTACGCCAAGGAGTAGTTGAAATATTGATCGTATCCGTACTTTTATCAAAAGATTCAGGAACAGGCTTGCTTGCTGCCAACGGTGCGATACCTGGAGTACAACTTACCACCGCTAAGCAAATACCTAGCGGGATAATATATTTATGTAACTTCATTTTATACATGGTTATTATCAATTTCTTCGGTTAATGGATTTTCTTTTTCATTTTTTACCAGCTTATATTTTTCTGCGATTCTACCAAAAACGTAGTACAATCCAGGAATAATAAATACACCGCAAATGGTCCCTATAAGCATTCCTCCTGCTGCCGCAGTACCAATAGTTCTGTTACCAATTTTACCAGGTCCAGAGGCAAATACCAAAGGAATTAAACCTGCAATAAAGGCAAACGAAGTCATCAAAATAGGACGGAACCTCGCTTTAGAACCTTCCATGGCTGCTTCGAGCACTGATTTTCCTGCAGCATGCCTTTGAATAGCAAACTCGACAATCAAAACGGCATTTTTACCCAACAAACCAATAAGCATGACCATCGCAACCTGTGCATAGATATTATTTTCTAAGCCTGTTAATTGCAATAAAAGGAAAGCTCCAAAAATACCTGCTGGTAAAGAAAGAATTACCGACAATGGCAAAATAAAACTTTCGTATTGTGCTGCCAAAACTAAGTACACAAAACCTAAACAAATAAGGAAAACCCAAATGGCTTGATTACCTTGTGCTACTTCATCAGCAGAAATACCTGCCCAGTCAATACCAAAACCTCTAGGTAATTTTTTCTCTGCCACTTCCTGAATAGCTTTAATAGCGGCACCACTGCTGTAACCTGCGGCTGCGGCTCCACTAATTTCGGCAGAATTATACATATTGTGACGTGTAATTTCCGACAGTCCATATACTTTTTCTAGCTTCATGAAAGCCGAAAAAGGAACCATTTCGTCACGGTTATTTTTTACATATAATTTTAAAATATCTTCGGGTAAAGCTCTGTATTGAGGTGCTGCCTGGACGATTACTTTATAATTAAATCCGTATTTGATAAAGCTAATTTCATAATTACTACCCACAAGTGTAGATAACGTATTCATGGCGTTCTCAATAGACACTCCTTTTTGTTGCGCCAAATCATTATCGACTTTCATCATATACTGAGGGAAACTAGCACTGTAAAAACTGAATACTGAAGATAGTTCAGGACGCTTATTCAATTCTTTTACGAATTCAGCATTAACCGTTTCCATTTTTTTATAATCTCCTGAACCCGCTTTATCAAGCAAACGAAGCTCAAAACCTCCTGCAGCTCCGTATCCTGGCACAGCTGGCGGTTGGAAAAATTCGATATTAGCACCCGGAATTTCTTTCGTTTTTTCTTCTAATTCTGCCATAACCTCTTGCACAGAATGTTTTCTATCGCTCCAATCTTTAAGGTTTATCAAACAAGTACCTGAGTTAGAACCCGTACCTTCTGTAAGGATTTCATAACCAGCCAAGGCCGAAACCGATTGAACACCTTCGACGGTTTCTGCGATTTTCTGCAATTTTTCGGCAACATTATTCGTTCTTTCTAATGATGAACCTGGAGGAGTTTGAATAATAGCATAAAACATCCCTTGATCCTCATTTGGGATAAATCCAGAAGGCACGTTGCTGCTTAAAATCCATGTTCCCAAACAGAAAACTATAAGGGTGATAAAAGTAATTGTTCTTCTGTTTATGATATGACTCAAAGCATTTTGATACTTCCCAGCCGTTATATTAAACTTATTATTAAAACCATCTAAGAATATATTTATTGGAGTTCTCTTTTTAGGCTTACCATGATTATTTTTCAACATCATAGCACAAAGTGCAGGCGTAAGTGTCAATGCTACGATACCAGACAAAATAATTGCAGTTGCCATAGTGATTGAAAATTGACGATAGAATATCCCAACAGGACCTGACATAAATGCAACTGGAATGAATACCGCTGCCATCAAAAAGGTAATTGCAATAATAGCTCCTGCAATCTCGTGCATCGCTTTCTTGGTAGCCTTTATAGCTGATAAATGCTCTTCTTCCATTTTAGCATGCACTGCTTCGATAACAACAATCGCATCATCGACCACGACACCAATGGCTAATACCAGTGCAAATAAGGTAATAAGATTTAGTGTAATTCCGAAGAATTGCATGAAAACAAAAGTTCCGATAAGTGAAACAGGCACTGCAATTGCAGGAATAATAGTTGACCTCCAATCTCCCAAGAAAAGGAAGACTACCAATCCCACCAGAATAAAAGCTTCGACCAAGGTGTGCATTACTTTTTCGATCGAAGCATCCAGAAATTTAGAAACGTCATAACTAATTTCGTAATCCATTCCTTTCGGGAAAGAGTTTTTCTTAATTTCGGCTAATTTTGCCTTTACATCTTTAATTACCTGACTTGCATTACTACCATAAGATTGTTTTAATACAATAGCGGCAGAAGGCTTCCCGTTTAAGCTCGAATAAATATCGTACATCGAGCTTCCAAACTCAATATTGGCAACGTCTTTTAATCGTAAAATTTCACCGTCGGCGCTCGATCTTAAAACCACATTTCCGTACTGCTCTTTTGTAGTAAATCGCCCAGAATATTTCAATACATATTCAAATGCCTGAGATCGTTTACCGGAGCTTTCACCCGTTTTACCAGGAGATGCTTCTAAACTCTGATTTGCTAATGCTTCCATTACCTCATCAGCAGAAATTTTATAAGCTAACATTCTGTCTGGTTTCAACCAAATTCTCATGGCGTACTCACGAGTACCTAAAACATCTGCAAACCCTACTCCATTTACCCTTTTTAATTCTGAAAGGATATTAATCTCGGCAAAGTTGTAAAGAAACTTTTGGTCTGTATTTTTATCATCACTATAAAGATTCACATACATTAACATGCTTGATTCTTCACGAGTAATCTTTACCCCTTCTCTTACCACTAATGGCGGTAATTTATTCACTACAGAAGCTACACGGTTTTGAACATTAATCGCAGCCTGATTAGGATCTGTACCCAAATTAAATATTACTTGAATACTAGCTTCACCATCATTACCTGCATCCGAAGTCATGTATTTCATCCCAGGAACACCATTTAGTGCCTTTTCTAACGGAATGATTACAGATTTGATCATAAGCTCTCCATTAGACCCAGGGTAATCTGCTGTTACATTTACTTTTGGTGGCGAAATAGATGGAAATTGAGTCACTGGCAGATTTGTTACGGCCAAGGCTCCTAAAAAGACTATTATAAGCGATATTACTATCGAAAGAACAGGTCTTTGAATGAATTTATTAAACATTTATTTATTTTTTAATGATTAAACTAAATTGGAATTTATTGTCATCAGCTCAGTATATTTTGCTTTTTATTAGTTTCAGCAAACCTCTGAACACTAAATACTGAAAACTGACCACTTGAATTTACTCCGCTTTTAATCGCAAATGATTGATAACCTCTTGAGGTGCTAGGTAATCGAATTTGATTTTCTCATCTTCTTTTACTTTTTGAACACCTTCTATTATAATTTTATCATTCTCCGTAATACCGCTAGCAACCACGTATAAATCAGGTATTTCACCAGTAATAGTAATTTCTTTTGAAGTCACAACATTATTTTTATTCACTACAAAAACATACTTTTTGTCTTGAATCTCGTAAGTTGCTTTCTGTGGAATTACAACTACATTTTTAAGCGGAACTGTCATTAATACTTTTCCAGTTTCGCCATTTTTTAAGAGTTTATCAGAGTTTGGAAAACTAGCTCTAAAGGCAATATTACCCGTTTCGCTATCAAATTCACTTTCTATAACTTCTACTCTTCCTTTGTATTTTAAAGGTTCGTTGTTCGCCAAAAGTAAAGTTACTATACTATTTGCTCTCCCTTTTACATTGCTTTGATACTCTAGATATTCAGGTTCAGAAACATTAAAATAGGCAAACATTTTACTGTTATCCGAAAGACTAGTCAATAATTCGCCTTCGTCAATAAGACTTCCTAATTTTTTCGGAATTCGGTCAATCGTTCCGTCAAATGGAGCTCTAATTTCAGTAAATGATAAATGAAGTTTCGCTAAGGCCACTTCGGCTTTTGCTTGCTCCAATTTCGCCTGCGCTATAGCCTGCTCACTTTTTGAAACTATATTTTTATCGGCAAGATTTTTAGTGTTTTGTAATTCTATTTCAGCTGCTTTTTCTTCTGCTTTAGCTTTCAGCAATTCAGCTTCATACATTTTTGGCATGATTCTAAACAACACTTGGCCCGCTTTTACAAACTGCCCCTCATCTACATAAATATTTTGCAAGAACCCTTTTTCTTGGGCACGAATCTCAACATTTCGCACTGATCGTATCTGCGAAACATATTGCTTTACAAACGAAGTATCAATTTTTACAGGATTGGTAACGGTAAATTTACCGACTTCTTCTTTTTCTTCTTTTTTAGTTGTACAACTTGTTAGACACAACAAGGCAAGCATGCCCGTGAACACAATTATTCTCTTCATAATATAAAAATGGAAATTAAGCGATTGAATACTTTGGAATTAGAGATTCCTTTTGGATATAAAAATTATCAGTCGCCAGAGAAGAATCTGAACTGTACTACAGGAGGAAATAGGTTTAGCCAAAAATTAGCATTAGAGATTTACTGCAACTGAATTTATTTGACATTTCAACTTATTTTTTATTAGTCAAATAAAATCTTCGAAGCCTTCTTCAAAACTTAACACTTGCTCTAATTTAAAAGAAGTCAAAAAATTTCTTCTTTAAAAATTCCTCGAAACGTTCAGGACGTGAGCACTTGTTTGTATTGAATAATCTAGCTTCGTAACGAAATCTAATTCTGATTTTAGGTTTAATACACACCAACTTGGTACAGAGGATTGCTCCATCGGTAACTGATGTATCGTAGAATCAAATTCTTAAGACTCTTTGTCTAATGTAAATAGGATTTGAATGGCCGCAAAAGGGCAAGAAGATTTTAAAACACTCGGAGTAATCGTTTAAAACAAACTGATTAGGGAATGCCAAATACCAACTGTCTAGTAAGCTGTATTTTTTGAAAAGAAATTTATTGGTAAGCCCATCTTTGGCATCATCGCCGCTAACGTGTTCCTCGTCTAAATCTACGTCGGCATCCTCAATTAAGAGACTACCTTGATCTTGATTTAAAAATTTTACTTTGAGGTTTTTCGAAAAATTGTATGAAGAAGAGTAACTGCTACTGTCATGATTTGTATCTGCATGAAGATAATGCCCTCCGCCTAGCAGATGGAAACACAGATATACGAAAAATACAGTTGCTCTCATTTGGGCGCAAAAGTAACAAAAGATCGAAAGAAAAAAAACTATTTTTCAAGACTCGAAAAACAAAAGCAAACGAAAACGTTTTCGCCAATTTACCTGATAATGCTATCCATAAGCTGTTGGACACAATTAATAAATATTTTAATACTTTAAAATAGAAGCTTCTAACATAATTTTATGATTGATCCATTAACCGCTATAAGGCATCAAATCTCTTTGTATAATTTATAAATCATTTCTTAATTTATCTTTTTATAAGCAAGAAATTACATCTAAAATACATATAGCATACTTGTAAAATGTCTGCAAGACGCAAAAAAAAACTCTAAATCCTTCAAAATGTTTAGAGTTTTTCTTTATATAGCTCACCTACAATGTTGCCATATCAATGACAAAACGATAGCGCACATCGCCTTTTACCATTCGATCGTAAGCTTCATTTATATTTTTGATGTCTATCATTTCAATATCAGAAACGATACCGTGTTCTGCACAATAATCGAGCATTTCTTGGGTTTCCGGCAATCCGCCTATCAAGGAACCTACAATACTTTTTCGTCCAAAAATAAGTCCCATAGCATGTAACTCATACGGCGCGGGTGGCACACCAATGCAAACATGAACTCCTTTGGTCTTTAGCAATGCAACGTACATATTCAAATCATGTGGTGCAGAAACCGTATCCAGAATAAAATCAAAATAACCCGTCACACTTTGAAGTTGTTTTTCATCTTTGGTAACTACAAATTTATGGGCGCCCAGTTTCTTGGCATCGGCTTCTTTTGCAGGAGATGTACTTAGAACGGTTACTTCGGCACCAAAAGCGACACCAAACTTAACCGCCATATGACCCAAACCGCCAAGACCCAAAACCGCTAGTTTATGCCCTTTTCCCACTCCTAAAAATTTTAGAGGAGAATAAGTCGTGATTCCAGCACAAAGCAAAGGAGCTACGGCGGCCAAATTCAACTTATCGGATATATGCAAAACAAAATCTTCATGAACGACAATGGTATTCGAGTAGCCACCGTAAGTTGGCGTTTTTTTGTCTTGTTCCGTACTATTATAAGTCGCCGTAAATCCATTTAAGCAAAACTGCTCCAACCCTTCCTCACAGTTTTCGCAAGTACGGCAGGAATCAACCAAACAACCCGTTCCTGCAAGATCGCCTACTTTAAATTTCTTGACATGACTCCCAATTTTTATCACTTTCCCAACAATTTCATGTCCAGGAACCATCGGAAAAACACCGCCACCCCAATCGTCTCTTATCTGATGAAGGTCACTATGACATACCCCGCAAAATTGAATATCGAATTGCACATCATGTGGTCCGACTTCCCGTCTTTCAAAATTCCATGGTGCCAAGTCCGACTTAGCATCCTGTACTGCAAATCCTTTTGTTGCTATCATATTTTTTATTTTTAATAAAAATACTAAAAAAAATCTGACAGTCCGTTAATTGCATATTAAAACAGTTGATTTATTTTAAAAAAAATAAAAACCTATTTACAAAAACCTTTACAATTGATTTTGTTTTTCATTTGCAATAGCATTTTATTAATGTTCTATTCTTTTTCAGCTATAGAAATTCGTTTCTTTGCCAAAATCTATACTTGCAACACCTAAAAATCAAAACTCCTTCATGCCTGAATATTTCCTAGATATCGAATACAACAACCACACTTATGGCGCGGATGAAGTCAATTTTAAGGAGTTTGAATGTTGTACGTTTAACCATTGCACTTTTTCGGCTTGTAACTTTATGGATGTTACTTTTATCGATTGCATCTTTAATGATTGTATTTTTAGCGAAGCCAAAATCAATCATGTGGCGCTGAGAACAGTTACGTTCAACCGATGTGAAATCAAGGATGTTAATTTTTCCATGTGCAACAAACTCATTTTTGAAGTCCACTTTAACAATTGCATACTGGATTTTTCTAAATTTTATACCCTAAAAATAAAAGGAACTCCCTTTATCAATTGTAGTTTGGTTGCCGTCGATTTTATGGCTACCGATTTGACCGAAGTACTGTTTGAAAATTGTGACCTATACCGTTCCGAATTTGGCAAAGCCATTGCCAACAAAGCCAATTTTAAGACCAGTTACAACTACACGATTGACCCAAAAACCACCAAATTGAAGAAAGCGGTATTTGCATTAGAAGGTTTAAAAGGGTTGCTGTATAAACACGACATCATCGTAAAGTAATTTCTTTTTCCCCGACAGCCAACACTACCGACAGCTAAAGGAACTAACTTAAAATAGGCAATTTTGAATTAAAAATTTTAAGTGATAAACTCAAGGTGATTTCCTTCAGTATGCAAAATATGTTTTGCTTTCTGAATTTCTTCCTTAGAACCATTTACTATTACTATAAATTTTCCTTCTTTCAGATGTTCATGGCATTTAACTACCTTATCTTCTTTTATTCCAATAAAAGTCAAAAGTGAAATGAAACCACCTGCAACTATACCCAAGTCAAGTCCAGCGATGATTCCTACAAGTGCGCCTGCTCCATACAAAAAACCGAAACCAGGAATAGTAAAAACACCAATACCAGAGAGTAACCCAATTAGCGTACCCGCTCCCATACCAACCAGTGCAGGAGTTTCTTTCATAGTATCTAGTGATTGGATATGAATATGATCCTCAATTATTTCCGCCTTACCCAACAGCGAAACGTTATCCATAGGAAAATCATTTTCGCTTAACACTTTGATGGCATTAACCGCCTTTTCGTGGGTATCATAAATGGCAATTTGTGATTCCATAATATTATATTTTAAGGTATTAACACGATTAGTCAACATCATAATACTCTTAGTAAAGTTATGAATTTAAGCTGTTTATACATTATTATTTAACACTTTAGAATACAAAAATTTACTATTATTCAACCTGTTCAATAAAAATAGTATCAAAGCTCAATCAGTAGGATTTGATTGTATTCTTTAGTCAGTTTCATGATTTTTTATTTGGATAACATGTTGTCAAATCGCTTTTGCATTTCCTCAAAACTCATATCTTCTTTGTGGGTTGTTATCATCCATTTATACCCAAATGGATCCATTACTTGTCCTACTCGATCTCCATAAAACATATCCTCAATAGCCATTATTACGGTTGCACCTGCATCAAGAGCTTTCTGAAAAATGGCATCTACATCTTTTACATACAATCCAAAAGTCATTGGGTTTCCACCAATGGTTTCAGGACTTTTGTTCCCCCATTCGATATTCTCGTCTGCCATCATCAGTAAAGAACCTTCAATTTCTATTTCGGCGTGACCAATTTTACCATCTGGCATCAGTAATCGACCTCGTTCTTTTGCATCAAATGCTTTTTTGTAAAATTCAATAGCGTCACTACATCCTTTGATTGTTATGTAGGCATTCAAGGTGTACGCTCCTGGGTAAATGTGTGATGTTTGCATGTGTTATACGTTTTTAAGTTGTCATTTTGTATTGAGCAGATAAAACCCTGCTCTAAACAGAGCATTAAATTTACATATTTTTCTGTAAAACAGAACATTACTAAATTATTATTTTAAAATACGGGCTTTTATAAAATTTTAAGATTTATTACCTACACTTTAAAATGCGGTTAAACAAAAAAAAACTCGCTTAAAAGTCCTGAATTTTCGGGATTTTTAAACGAGTTTTACATTCTTATATGTTGTGTTTTTTTGCTTTTAAATAGCTACAAATTTATTCTCATGTGATTGTGTGTAATTCCAACCTCATCAAATGGTTCATCATAAATTTCAAAACCAAGTTTTTTGTAAAAATCATTTGCGGATGCTCTAGAATGGCACGTTACCTCCTTAATTCCTTGCTGTTTACAAAGTTCCAATAACTCAATCACTAAAAGTTTGCCTATGCCCTTCCCTTGCAAATTTGTATCTACGGCCATTTGCATGAGTTGAGCTTTTTCTTTTTTTCTGTCAATTGGGACCAAGATAACACAACCCAAAAGAGTATCATTTTCAGTTGCCACAAAGTGCCAGGCCTTATCATCGTTCATTTCCCATGCATTGTCAGGCAAGCCAATGGGTCTAAGTAAAATTTTATTTCTTAATTCTCTTTCTAATTGATAAAGAGGATCAAGAATTGTTATTTGTTTTATTTCTAACATGTTTTTTTGAGGTTTTTATTTCTATAAGGCGAAATTACAGCTAGTATGATTTTAATAATCACACCTTTTTCTCCATCACATAATCTTCCATCAGGTAGCCGTGATCCAATTCGATATCAATTTCATCAACAATTTCGAAACCTAATTTTTGATAGAAATGCAAGGCTTTATTGAATCGATTTACGTTTAAAGAAAGTGCAGTCGAATGGTTTTCTTTAGCAACATTTTCAATAAAATCGATTAGTGTTTTCCCAATTCCTTTGCCTTGAGTTTGTGGCAAAATATAAATTTTATGAATTTTGGTTTGTGGCTGTTGATTATAATTATGCTCATAAGAAGCAAAACCTAAGGTCTCGTCTCCTTCTTTGGCCAATACAAAATGATGTCCTTTATTGAAGACACTATCCTTTAAGGCTTCCTCATTATAAAAGGCTCCCAGCATATAATCCAATTGCGCTTTCGGAAGGATTTCTCCATAGGCAATTGGCCAAGTTTGATGTGCAATATCTTGAACTGTTTTGTAATCGTTTGTTGTAGCGGTAACTATTGTAATCATTTTAGAAGTTATAAATTAGAAAATAGAGTATAGAATAAAGAATAGAGATTGGAGTTCGTGTGATTGCTTCATTCCGATAATTATCGGAACTACTATTGACATTTTTATTTAATCGATTGAAAAACAATTATTTAACAAAATCAACATGCAAGAATAATACGTCATTTTATATTACTTTTTTTAGAATAAAAATTCCACCTCGCAAAGACTGAAAACTGAAAACTGAAAACTGAGACTGAAAACTAAAAACTACCCATGAATTGTCTCACTTTTCCCATAATTGGCAATAACAGATTCTTCGAATTCCAGCCATTCTCTCCATCGTTTTTCGACATCGATTCCAACGCCATATTTTCGGGCATAGGTTATAAAAGTAGTGTAATGAGCTGCTTCGCTTTCCATCAAATCTCTGTAGAAAATAGATAATTCTTCGTCTTTAATATTTTCAGAAAGTACCTTGAAACGCTCACAGCTTCTGGCCTCAATCATAGCCGAAAACAACAAACGCTCCACCAAACTAGAAACTCTGCTTCTATCGCCGCTTTTTTTCATGTACAAATACAATTCATTTACATAATCGTCTTTGCGCTCGCGACCTAGCTTCAATCCACGTTTGATGATGATGTTATGCACTTGCTCAAAATGGTCGATTTCTTCTTTGGCCAAAGCCAATAAATCCTTTACCAAATCCTGATGCTCGGAATTATTGGTAATTATGGTAATTGCATTGGTAGCTGCTTTTTGTTCACACCAAGCGTGATCCGTTAGAATCTCCTCTATGTTTTTCTCTACAATATTTACCCATCTTGGGTCGGTTGGCAATTTTAATCTTAGTACTGACATGGGGAAAATTTTAGATTTTAGTCCCGAAAGCTTTCGGGAGCAGATTTTAGATTTTTAGAACCTTCGGAATCTGAATCTCATTTTTAGTAAAAAAGGTTTAAAGTTAAAAATCAAGAACCCATAAATTCATAAAATACGGTTGTACTTTTATAATATGGAATTCCAAAACTTTAAACTCTAAACCTTTAAATTAAATTTTTAAACACTTAAATTTTTAAAAGATTAAACCTCTAAACTTTTAAACCCTTAAACTTTTAAACTTTTTTAGTAAACGAAGATTGCTCTTTCGCTCATCATTTCGTTTACTTCATTGGCTACTTCTTCAATAATATCTTCATCAGTATGGTTCATTAAAACCTTATCGATCATAGCTACAATCGTTTCCATATCTTCTTCAACAAGACCACGAGTGGTGATTGCTGGAGTTCCAACACGAATACCAGAAGTTACAAATGGTGATTTATCATCAAATGGAACCATGTTTTTATTTACGGTGATTTCAGCTTTTACCAAAGCATTTTCTGCCTCTTTACCTGAAATTCCTTTGTTTCTAAGGTCAATCAACATCATGTGATTGTCTGTACCTCCAGAAATAATATTATATCCTCTTTTTACAAAAGCATCAGCCATTGCATTAGCGTTCTTTTGCAATTGCATAGCATAAGTAAAGAATTCATCTTGCAATGCTTCACCAAAAGCAACCGCTTTGGCAGCAATAATATGCATTAATGGTCCACCTTGATTTCCAGGAAAAACAGCAAGATCCAATAAAGTAGACATCATTCTAATATCTCCTTTTGGTGTAGTTAATCCCCAAGGATTTTCAAAATCTTTACCCATCAAGATCAAACCACCACGAGGACCACGTAATGTTTTGTGAGTTGTAGTTGTTACAATATGACAATGAGGAATTGGGTCATTCATCAAACCTTTGGCGATAAGCCCAGCAGGATGAGAAATATCTGCCATTAATATAGCTCCTACACTATCCGCAATTACTCTAAAACGCTCAAAATCCATATCACGAGAATAAGCCGAAGCTCCTGCAATGATTAATTTTGGTTGTTCTCTTGTAGCAATTTCTTGAATTTTATCATAGTTCAAACGACCCGTTTCTTGATCTACACCATAAAAAACTGGACTGTATAAACGACCAGAAAAATTCACTGGTGAACCGTGAGTTAGGTGTCCTCCATGTGATAAATCGAAACCTAATATTTTATCTCCTGGTTTCAAACAAGCAAAAAACACTGCGGTATTAGCTTGTGAACCTGAGTGTGGCTGTACATTTGCGTAAGCAGCACCAAATAATTCTTTGGCTCTGTCTATGGCAATTTGTTCTACTACATCTACTACTTCACAACCTCCGTAGTATCTTTTACCGGGGTATCCTTCGGCATATTTATTAGTCAAAACAGATCCGGCTGCTTCCATTACTTCATCACTTACAAAGTTTTCAGAAGCAATAAGTTCTAGTCCGTGTATTTGTCTGTCTTGTTCTTCTAGAATGAGGTCAAAAATTTGTTCGTCGCGTTGCATTTCTTTGATTTTAGTTAATTTGTCGCAAAAATACAAAAAAACGTTTGTTTAACAGTTAGATTATAATATATTTGACAAGTAATTTTCAACAAAACAATTAACATTATCATGCCAATAACAGCCAACGATACCAGCAGAAAATCATGGTTAGAAGTACTAACAGACAGTGACTTTCCCATTCAAAACATTCCTTTCGGAGTTTTTTTAACAAAAGAAAACATAGTTACCGTAGGTACAAGAATTGGTGACTTCGCAATCGATTTAGGAGCTTTACAGCAACTAAACTACTTTGAAGGAATAGAATTGACAGACGATATGTTCATGCAAGACACTTTGAACGATTTTATATCCGATGGTCAAAAGACATGGAGATTAGTCCGAAATAGAATAGCCGATATTTTTGACGCAATAAATCCCGAATTAAGAGACAATCCCAAACATAGAGATATCGTAATTTTTAAAATGGAAGATGTCGAAATGCAACTTCCTGTATTAATTGGCGATTATACTGATTTCTTTTCTAGTAAAGAACACGCTACCAATACCGGGAAAATGTTCCGTGATCCCGAAAATGCTTTGTTACCCAACTGGTTACACATTCCCGTAGGATACCACGGAAGAAGTTCTACTATTATTCCGTCTGGAATTCCGGTACACAGACCTATGGGACAAACCTTGCCAAATGGCGAGACCACCCCTGTTTTTGGTCCTTCGCGATTAGTAGATTTCGAGCTAGAAACTGCATTTATCACTACCGATTGCAATATTATGGGAGAAACCATTCCTATTAGTGAAACCGAAGATTATATTTTCGGAATGGTTTTATTAAACGACTGGAGCGCCCGTGATATTCAAAAATGGGAATATATACCACTAGGACCCTTTTTGGCCAAAAACTTTGGTTCATCAATTTCTCCTTGGATAGTTACTATGGATGCTTTAGAGCCTTTTAGAACCAAAGGACCAAAACAAGAACCAACACCTTTTCCTTATTTACAACAAAAAGGAAAACACTCTTTCGATATTAATCTTGAAGTAGCAATTGCTCCAGAAAACGCAGAACCAACTGTTGTTTCTAGAACCAATTTCAAGTACATGTACTGGACAATGAGCCAACAACTAGCACACCATACCTCAAACGGTTGTCGTGTAAACTCAGGAGACATGATGGGTTCTGGAACACTTTCGGGCTCAACTCCAGACAGCTTCGGATCGATGCTAGAATTGACTTGGGGAGGAAAAAACCCGATCACATTAAATGACGGCACCGAACGTAAATTTATAAATGATGGTGATACCGTAATCATCAAAGGGTACAGCGAGAACGGACAAGTTCGTATTGGATTTGGAGAATGCTCTAGCAAGTTACTCCCTCCTTATGTAAGACAATAATTTTAAGTTAGTGATTAGTGAAGAGTAATTAGCTGTTAGCTTTACAATCACTAAAAACCATTCAATAATCACTGAATAACGACAAAAAATCTTATACAAACCGACAATTTTACAGTTGCCGGTTTTTTTATGAAAAATTTAAAGCGTAATCCCCTAGAGGAATAGTAATTTTGCAAAATTATTTTTTAGCTTAAAATCGATATAATTCATTTCCTCCAAAACATGAGAAAAATTACTTTTATAATTACATTCTTTATTCTGCTTACCTCTTGCAGTCTAAAACAAACCAAAAACAATTTGGCTTCAGGAAATTATGATGCCGCTATTGATATTGCGGTTTCTAATTTACGCTCCAATAAAGACAAAAAAGGAAAACAAGACTATATCTATTTACTCGAAGAGGCTTTCGCCAAAGCCAAAGAGCGAGATTTAAACACTCTTAGTTTTTTAAGTAAAGACAATCATCCAAGTAATTTAGAGAAAATATACAATACCTATTTAGCATTAAATGACCGTCAAGAAAAAATCAAACCTTTGCTTCCGCTAAAATTGATTAAAGAAGGACGAAGTGCTATTTTTCCTTTCGACAATTATACTGATGGAATCATCAGCAGTAAAAATAACCTATCCAATTATCTTTACACCAATGCAAAAGCGTTGATGCTTACCAAAAACAAAATGAATTACCGCAGGGTTTATGATGATTTAGTCTATTTGGATAAAATAAATCCTAATTATAAGGATGTCGCAAAAATCATGGATGAAGCACAGTTTAAAGGAACTGATTTTGTAATCGTATCTGCCCAAAACGAAACCAACATGATTATTCCTGTACAACTTCAAAACGATTTATTGGATTTTAAAAGCTATCAATTGAATGACAAATGGACTGTTTACCATAGTATTAAACAAAAAGGTACCAACTATGATTTCGGAATGCTCATCAACTTCAGATCTATTTTCATATCTCCTGAACAAATAAAAGAAAGAGAATTTATAAAAGAACGCCAAGTAGTTGACGGACAAAGAAAACAGCTTGACGCCAATGGCAGAGTAGTTTTGGACAGATACGGAAAACCTGTAATGATAGACAATCTAGTAAATGCAACGATAAACATCTATGAAATCAGACAATTTAAATCGTGTCAAATCACTGCGAAAGTGGATTACATTGACAACAAAACCAACCAATCCATAGAATCTTTCCCAATAGCAAGTGAGTTTGTTTTCGAAAATATTTATTCAACCTACAAAGGAGATCGACGTGCTGCCGATGCTAATTATTACACCTATTTTGATAAGAGAGTCGTTCCCTTCCCCACTAGCGAGCAAATGGTCTATGACACCGGCGAAGACTTGAAAGCCAAAATCAATGCGGTTATTACTCGCAATCAGTTTAGGAAATAAGAGATTTGATAGTTACAATTCCCAATAGCTAGCAAATCGCATTAGGTCGTTTTTTTATTTCGTTTCAAGAAAATTTTTAAAATTTCCTTTTTCATCAAGTGTCTCAATTTTTGGATTTCCTTTTTCATCTACATAAATTTTCATTTTTGGATTTCCTTCTTTGTCATACAAAAACACTCCTGAATTATTAGATTTGGTTCGTCCTATAAAAACCCTTCTTTTCGAACCTTCCTTAATCCTCAATTCCTCCATTTTTTGATTTCTTATTTTCTCATCTTTTATTTTTTCAAGTTCTTCATATTGAGCGTTTCTTACGTCTATATTTGAGCCTATTGGGTACTCGTTTATAATTAGACCTCTTTGGATATTACTTTTTCCATTTTCATATTCCTCACTATTTAATATCTGAATTACTTGATCATCATGATAATTATCCATCGTAAATGACATTCCCGAGCTTGTTTTATTATCATTGGTTTTCCCTGCAAAAACTAAGCCTCCACACTCATCTCCTTCGTCATTAAAAAAAATCATGCCCGCTGGTCTGTCTCTTTTTGGATAATCTTTCCCGTTCATTCTTCCAGAATGTTGTCTGGTTTCATTACTTAATACCATTCGTAAGCTACCATCTTCTCCTATTAAGTTGATTTTCTTAGCTGTGATTTCATCAAATGTTTCTTTTTTATCTTCTTTTCCAAAAGAACTTAATAATACAAAGCTAAAAACAAGGGTGCTCACGATAGCATAACCTGCTAAAAAGTTGATTTTTCTTTCTAATTTATTTTCCATTTTTATTGTTTAATTTACTGTATTTACAAGGGGTTTTAGTATTATTATTTTCAGTTTTGTACACCTCCTTTTCCTTGTAGGTAATTCTATCGATCTATTTCTTTGAATTGCTTTCCATCTCTTCCAAAATCCTAATTATTTTATCTAGTTTGTCTATTTCAATTCTATTCAACTTAATTGCCAAAGCTTCTATTTCCAACTTTGCTTCTTTATTGGTTTGATAATCGGATTGTGCTTGAGCTCTGTCTCTGTCATTTTGCCTGTTTTGAGCCATCATGATAATAGGAGCGGCATAAGCAGCCTGTGTCGAAAAAACAAGATTTAGTAATATAAAAGGATAAACATCCCAATGATACGTATAGGCAACAAGGTTTAATCCCATCCATAGTATTACCAAAATGGTTTGAACTATAATGAATTTCCAAGATCCCATTCCACTAGCCACTGAATCAGCTAAACGACTACCAAAGCCTGATTCCTCTTTATGTTTTTCGTGCCATGTTTTATTATTACTCATCTTTCTTGGGTTTTGTTATATTATGTTATGTTTTGATTTTCTGAATCACATGTCGAAACTTATTAGTCTATCACAAATTCAACCCATTTATTTTCGAAATAAATCGTTGAAACTTTGATCGCGTTTTTCATAAGTGCTGCTTTTATAAATGAATTGTCTTTTCCGATATATTTTAATTCCATATCATCCATAGAACTTGTATCATAATACGATCCATACTTACAATTGGAAGGATTACCTTTTACATCAAAAGTCCATATAGACAATAAAATCATTTTTTTTGAATTCTTATTTGGCTTATTGTAACCGAAAATTCGACACTCCTTTTGCATTGAAGAATATAGCGACATAACACTGTCCTTTTTTGAAATCTGTATTTTATTTACAAACTCCTTTTGGGTAAAAATGTATTTCTCCCAATTAGTATTTTCTTTTTCCCAATTAATACTATCTCGATTTACCTTTTTTTTAGCCTGAGAATAACCGTTATGGCCTATAAGACTCAACGAATATAAAATTACAAATATTAGTCTTGTCATTTTAGTATAGTGTTTATTATTTTGCAAATCCTCTGCCATTCCAAACAGCAGTTAGAATAGTAGTTTAATTTCAAATTAGTCGTCTTACTTTTTGCATATAGGTTAAATAATTGTGACCGTGTTGATTGGTTAAAAATTCTTCTTCAAGTCTGATTTGAATCTGAATTAACACATAACCTAAAACAAAAAAAACTCCTGTCAAAGCGTTTGGTGTTATTAGGAAAAGTCCAACCAGACTAATTATCATTCCAAAGAAAATTGGGTTTCTTGAATAGCTAAAAAGTCCTGTCATAATAAGTTCCGTTTTGACTTCGGTGTCTATTCCTATTCTCCAAGAATCTTTCATATTCCCTTGCGCAATTACTGTCCAAAGAAGTGCAAAAACTAAAAGTCCAAGTCCAACATATTTTAAAGTCGTGTTGTCAATTTGAGAAATAGGCAAACAGTAGTTATAAATTGTCGGTGCAAATGCGTAAAGCAGAACATAAACGAACATAAAAATCATCGTCAGTTTAAAATAATATCCAATAAGTCCGTAAGCACTGTCGTCATTGGGCAAAACAAGAGGATTTTTTCCAATTCGTTTCGCCACCATTATACTTTTTGCTACAAATGCAATTACAAAATATAGGATAAAATATGTCGGTAAAATTATTCTTAAAGATTGTTCCATTTTGTTTTTTATTAATGTTTACTGTTTTTCTAATGCTCTGCAAAGATCTCCAGACATAGCGTAACGCGTAGGAGAGCTAGAAACTAATACTTCTAGGTCGAATTCGTCACACACACACAGAGTAAACAATACAAATCCGCAATCAAAGTCCTTGCGAGTTCCGATAATTATCGGAACGAAGCAATCTCATTTGCTATATCCATTCCGATGATTCGTTTGGTTTGCTTGTGATAGTGAGATTGCTTCGTTCTTACCAAGGACTCAGCAAATCCCGCTACGCATTCTAAGACTAAAAACAAGAAAATAACAGTTTTGTTACTTTGCAGTTTTTCAATAACTCTTAAAAAAGTATACAATTCTTAAAGAGCTTTACAGTAAAAGTCGGGAGACTTTTATCTCATTCAAGGTTTTTAAAAACTTTAAAAAAAAAAGCAAAGTCAAAGACGTTTGCGGAGCGTGTAGGGACGAACACATCGCGGAGCTGGGGAACTGGTGGATTTATGACCACAATCTTTTCCACCAAGGCTTACTTCTACTATTAGCTTTATTGTTTGATTCTACACTATCTCTGCCATTGTTTTTATCCATTGTTGGTAGCTGCTTTATTCGTGTCATCATTTCAACAACTTCATCATAATTCTGCAAATCTCTTTTTCGCTCACTATAAATATATTGCCATTTGAAATCAGGAATTAGAATTTTTGAATTTATATCTTCATTCCACTCTGCTTCAAGGCCTTTTTTAGTTAATATTTTTACAATTTTTCGTCCTACTTCTAATGTCACCTTATGATTTGAATTATCAACTTTTTGATATGCAATGTATAGACTTGAGCTCTCCGGAGTAACAGCTCTTGCAAGGTCTTGCTCGTGATAAAAACAATATCCATCAGAAATCACCTGATTTTCACTAAGTCTCCTTTCCACTTCGGCTACTTCATATTCTCCATCACTAGTTGTAAACCCTGCATTATGTAGTGCAATTATATTTTGCTCACACAATTCGTCAAAAGCTTCAATTAGTCTATCCGTATCTGTTGGTTTTTTCCACTTTTCACTTTCTTCTAGCAACTTTTTGAATTCTTTTTCTATATTTTCAAAAGCCCATTTTTCAGAAATTTCCTCATCAAACCCGTTATCTTCTATTTCTTCGATTATGTTTTCCTTAATTTCAGAAACAGAAAGAAATCCCATTCGGACTTGATTGAAAATAGACTCGTAAATAAACTCTTCATTTTCTGTCATATCTTTTTCTTCTTGTTTAGTTCAAGTTACGACCAACGTTTCGCTGTTTTGAGATGGCTGGAAGTTCGTAAACGCTCAGTTTTCGGCTTAACGAAAACTTGATGCGAAACGGTAATTCCACTAAACTCCAGCTATATCAAAACAGCTGTTACAAGACGTTTTTCTTGGTAGGAGCAAGTGTCAATTCCCATTCAAACTCTATCTCTTCGAGTTTTGCTATTTTTTCAGGCGTTAATGTCTTAATTCTTTTGGCTCTTCTTTGAGAAGCTGACCAAGTGTATAATTCTTTATCAAAACTTTTTGTAACTCTACAATTACCATTAGATATTTTATATTCACATAATAAATCATAAAAGAGATTCCATTTTTCATCTGTAGAATTTTCTTTCGATAATTTTAAATCTAAATTTTCTAATAATTGTATTTGTTCATCATTAAGATTGTCAAATGTATACCTTCTTTTTTGACTTGAAACCCAAGTTCCAAACTTTTTATCTTCTTGATAGTCTTGATTAATTTGATTTATATTTTCTCCTTTTTCCTTAAGTGCTTTTAGTTTTTCAAAATTATTTTTCCATACTAGAGTTAATTTTCTATATTTTTTATCTTTTCTATCAACTTCTGAACGTAAAATTATACCGTCCACTCCAATCTCTTCTAAAATTTCTTTGTATTCTTTTCTCGTACCTCTATTTTTTAGGCTATAGATGAAATTTCCTAAAGCAATTCCGTCAGTTTTATAACTCAAAGGAACATTGAAATTGCCAAACTCTTTCTTATAGTCTATCAGTTTATTTAATTTAATTTTAAATTCATGTTCTTCTAAATCCCAAATGATATTTTCTGATTCTAGTAATTCTATTCTATCTTGAGAAAGTAATCCACGCTTTCTATTTACAGTTTGGTCATTTCTCCATCTTGCAATTTTATATTCATCTGTATTTCTTTTCTGTTTAGGTTCACGATTATATTTTTTCTTAAATTCCGAGTATATTGTCAGATTTTTAAACCATTGATCATCATCTTTTGAAATTTGACTATTCCTTTTATACCCCAATTCCCAACTAAAATCTATTTCTTCTAATTTTTTTATTTTATGCTCACTCATACGATTATCATCGTACTTTTTGTAATGACGTTGCATAGCAACGAAATTAGATAATTTGTACAATGGATCTTTTGAGTCTTTTTTTCGTGGAACATCAGAATTTTTGAATTTTACGAAATATTCTTTGAGTTCTAAATATGATTCTTCCCATATTTTATCAAATCTTATATCGTGACCGCTAGCGAAGTTGAATCCATTTTTTACCAACTTTTCTAAATGCTCCTCTGGAATCCTTTCTTCTCTGTAGAGAGCTTTTTGATTAAGATACCAAGTATACAAGCTACGGTTTACATAATCTTTAGGGATTATTACTGATTTATATTTTTCTTTAAAAATTTTAAATCTTTCAAAGTTTATTTTCCACATTGAAAAATAATAGTCATTGAGAATTATCTTGGATTGATAGTTTTTAATTTCTGTTTGACTGCCTATGTTTTCTAAATCTTCCAAATCAACATATGATGCTTCTACAGCTGTAAACAAGTCGTTGCCTTCATCATCTTTTATATTGTTTTTTTCAATGTCCTCTTCACTTTCATAGATTCTTTTCTCATCAAGTATTAATCCGTTTACTGTTAAATATTTGATTAGATTTGAATCTAATTTTTTTATATTTTGATTACTTTTATCTAAAAAGTTAAAAAAGTATTCTTCGATTTGTCTCTTTAATTTTTCGCCTTGAAAATTACCCGATACAAAGTCTATAGCAAGTGAAGTTTCAACATTATTAAAAAGGCCAGGTCTTGTTAAATTAGAAGAACCAATTAATATTCTATTCGCTTTTTCTCCATTAAAAATATATAGTTTAGGATGATATATTGCCCTAGTTCTTTTTGTAGGATTATAATAAATGTATGTATCAATTTCTCTTTCCAAAAGTTCAAGTAAAGCTTCTCTTGAAGTACCTTTATCATCAACACCTAAATAGAATTCAATTTTTTTGTAGTTAAGTTTTACTTTTTCGAGTTCGTCTATGAAAATTGAAAGTCCTGAAAGAGTAGTGTAAGCTACAAAACATTTAAAAGTATCAAAATTTTTGTCTTTGAAAGATTTATGTAGATAATTTCCAACAGTATTATCTTGCTCTTCTAATATTCCATGTCCAAGAAATTCTATTTTCATTTACGTTTCGTTTTTTTAAAATGTCTTGTAACTATTGTACACACGAAACAACCCTGCATACACACAACCAATACTAAGTGTTTAACAAAAATTTGTTTCGTATTTTTTACTTTTCAAATATACCCAATATCCCTTACAAATCTTAAAAAGAACTTTTTATTTATCAAAACCTTTTCGGTCTTAAAAAAACAAAATCTCCTCGTTTTCCTTAAAGTTGTTATGTCCCCGTAAGTGATAGCAGCTAGCTACCGAAGTAGCGCGTTCCGATAATTATCGGAAAGCACGACCGCCGATAGAGAAAAGGGCAATGACGACAAAGTAGCTTGCCCTTTTTTCTAGCGGGGGTTACGCCAAAATCACTTTTAAAAACCAATTACTGATTCAAAATCGTTCGTCAGCACCTCGAAAAAGAAAAAATTAATCAAAATCAGTCCTTAAACTCCTGAAATTTCTTTTTTGATACAAAAACAACCTTATTTGTTAAAAATTTGACTTTTACAAAAAAATTAGTATTTGGTTTGAAAAATAATTGTAGATTTGCACCAATGAAAAATACAGGAACATATATAACAATTATCTCTCGGATAATCACACCTACGACTTCTCCCGAAGTACGGACGCTATAACTATAGCTTCCAAAGTGTATTAGTAATATATTTATTCATTCCCTTATTTTATCGTTTTGAAATTATTTCCATTTGGATATATACATCCAAAAAATAGCATCACACAAAATTTATCTATCTGTAATCCAATATCTTGGATTGTTCTTTCTTGTATTTATCTTATATTTGATAGTGCAAAACCAGAGCATTTCAAACTTGATTACAGTACATTTTTTAACCTAAAATATCTCTTGAAATGAATATTTCTATTGTAGTAACTCAGGAAGAACATTATAAGTATGCGCAAGAAATATGCGATACCATAGAATCGTCTGCCCTGTTGAGAGGTACTGGAATTGCCAAAAGAACCCCAGAATACATCCAGAAAAAGATGGAAACCGGAGACGCTGTTATTGCCCTTAACAACGGAATTTTTGCTGGTTTTTGCTATATCGAAAGTTGGCAGCACGGTAAATTTGTAGCACATTCGGGTTTAATCGTACATCCGGATTATAGAAATTTGGGACTGGCAAAAAAAATAAAATCGTTTGTATTTGACTATTCGTTACAAAAATATCCAGAAGCCAAAGTATTCGGAATCACAACGGGTTTGGCAGTAATGAAAATCAATTCGGATTTAGGATACAAACCAGTTCCGTTTTCGGAATTGACTACGGATCCTAGTTTTTGGAAAGGGTGTCAGACCTGCACCAACTACGAAATCCTGAAAAGCAAAGACAATAAAATGTGTTTGTGTACGGGTATGCTTTTTGATCCAAAAGAAAAACCAAAAGACCCGCCCAAACATACTTTTAATGAAAAAGTACTCTTGAGATTGAAAGCCATTAAACAAGCGTTGTTTTTGACTCCAAAACCATCGAAAGAAAAGAATTAAGATTTTTGATTAACGCTTTTTGATGTCAGTTTGACAAAAAATAATGAAAACAAATAAATACAACCAAATATAAACATAATCAACTTCCGCACAGTCTCCCTCCCCTTCGGGGAGGGCTGGGGAGGGGAAAACCACAACATCATGAAAAAAGTAGTATTAGCATATAGCGGAGGATTAGACACTTCTTATTGTCTTAAATATTTGAAAAATGAAAAAGGGTATGAAGTACATACCGTATTAATCAACACCGGTGGTTTTGACGAAGAAGAACTAAAAGCGATCGAAGACAGAGCCTACGAACTAGGAAGCGCCAAACACGCCAACCTGACTATCGTTGATAAATATTATGACAAGGCGATTAAATATTTAATTTACGGAAATGTGTTAAAAAACAACACCTATCCACTTTCTGTAAGTGCTGAGCGTGTTTTTCAAGCGATTGAAGCCATAAAATATGCCAAATCTGTAGGTGCCGAGGCGATTGCTCACGGAAGCACAGGTGCCGGAAATGACCAAATTCGTTTTGACTTAATTTTCCAAACCATTGCTCCCGAAATTGAAATCATCACTCCTATTAGAGACCTAAAACTTTCCAGACAAGAAGAAGTGGATTATTTGTCTAAAAACGGCGTACATTATTCTTGGGAAAAAGCACAATACTCGATCAACAAAGGGCTTTGGGGAACTAGCGTAGGCGGAAAAGAAACTTTGACATCAAACCAACCCTTGCCTAGTGAAGCATACCCATCGCAATTGCAAAAAACGGGAGAAGAGAAAGTAACGCTTCAATTCGAAAAAGGACAATTAGTGGGAATCAATGGTGTTCTTGATGCACCAACAAAAAATATCGTTACTCTAGAAAAATTAGCCAATGTGTACGCCATTGGTAGAGATACTCACGTGGGAGACACTATTATCGGAATCAAAGGAAGAGTTGGTTTTGAAGCTGCTGCTCCTTTAATCATCATCAAAGCGCACCATTTACTGGAGAAACATACTCTTGGAAAATGGCAACAATACTGGAAAGAACAACTAGGAAACTGGTACGGAATGTTATTTCACGAAGGTCAGTTTCTGGATCCTGTAATGCGTAACATCGAGGCTTTCCTTGAGGACACTCAAACTACGGTAAACGGAACCGTGATTGTTTCGCTTAAACCGTATCATTTCACGCTTGACGGAATCGAGTCCGAAAGCGACCTGATGAACACTGGTTTTGGTCAATACGGCGAAATGAACAACGCTTGGACGTCTGACGATGCCAAAGGATTTATCAAAATTCTGGGGAATGCACAAAACATATTTTCATCTGTAAACAAACTGACACACGATTAATACCTCTAAACCAATATTCGGAAGAGTTAGGAGCGAAAGTTTAGGCATTTTAAGGAGGTATTGGTTCCCGCTGTCCTTCCAATCTTTTTTTTAGATTTTTACACCTGTCAGGTTTTAGAAACCTGACAGGTGTAAAAATCTAAAAAAAAGGATTTTCCCTCCCATCGGGGCTAAAGAGGAAATATTGGGGATTTTTTGGAGTTATCCAAATCGACTAAAAAAACACTAATTATAGTACGTTTTAAAATATAAAATTATGATTAACATAGGTATAATTGGCGGATCGGGTTATACGGCCGGCGAACTCATCAGGATATTGATGTTTCATCCCCATGCCAAACTCGATTTTGTGTACAGCACCACCAATGCTGGCAAACCGCTCTCGGTGGCGCATCACGATTTGTTGGGCGATATTGAAATGAACTTTACCGATACCGTAAATCCAAATGTAAATGTGGTTTTCCTGTGTTTGGGACACGGAAAATCAAAAACATTTTTGACTGAAAACCAATTTGCGAGCCATACCAAAATCATCGATTTAGGAAATGATTTCAGATTGCATAAAGATGAAATTTTTGATGGTAAAAAATTCGTTTACGGCTTACCGGAACTGAATAAAGCAGCGATTAAAAACGCAAATTACATAGCCAATCCGGGTTGTTTCGCCACTGCGATTCAGTTGGCTTTATTGCCTTTGGCGGAAGCCAAATTATTAAATGGAGATGTTCATATCAACGCCACAACAGGAAGTACAGGTGCAGGTGTTAGCCCATCAGAAACGACACATTTTAGTTGGAGAAACAACAATATGTCACATTACAAGGCTTTTGAACACCAACATTTAGGAGAAATTTCAGAAAGCTTGCATCAATTGCAGGATACTTTCACAAACGAATTGCTTTTCATTCCGAACAGAGGAGATTTTCCAAGAGGAATTTTTGCAACATTATACACCACCTGCAACGAAAGTCTGGAGGATATCGTGGCCAAATACGTCGCATTTTATAAAGACCAACCTTTTGTGACGGTTACCAAAACTGCTATCAATATGAAACAAGTGGTTCAAACCAATAAATGCATTATTAGTTTAATTAAAAAAGGAAATCGGATTTTGATAACCTCGGTAATTGATAATTTAGTCAAAGGCGCCTCGGGACAAGCCATTCAAAACATGAATTTAATGTTTGGATTGGAAGAAAGTACCGGATTGCATTTGAAACCAAGCGGATTTTAAACCCCCTAACCCCCTGAAGGGGGAAATTTAAAAGAAAAAAAATGAACTTATTTGACGTTTACCCTTTATACAACATCACTCCTGTAAAAGCAATAGATTGCACGATTACAGACGAAAATGGTGTAGAATACTTAGATTTATATAGTGGCCACGGAGTAATCTCCATTGGACACACACAACCTGATTATGTTGCCAAATTGAAAAACCAATTGGATAACATCGGGTTTTATTCGAATGCGATTCAAAACCCGTTGCAAGTGGAATTGGCTGAAAAACTAGGCAAACTTTCAGGATGCGAAGAATACAGTTTATTCTTGTGCAGCTCTGGAGCTGAAGCCAATGAAAATGCGCTAAAACTGGCTTCGTTTCATAACGGAAAATCAAGAGTAATTGCTTTTGACAACTCTTTTCACGGAAGAACATCGGCAGCAGTTGCGGTAACCGACAATAAAAAAATTGTCGCTCCAATCAATGCGCAACAAGTCGTTACTTTCTTACCATTGAACAAGCTCGATTTGGTGGAAGTCGAATTGAAAAAAGGAGACGTTTGCGCTGTGATTATCGAAGGAATTCAAGGCGTAGGCGGATTGGATGAAGGAACAACCGAATTTTTACAAGGATTAGAGAAATTGTGTAACCAATACGAGGCGGTTTTAATTTTAGACGAAATTCAGTCGGGTTATGGAAGAAGCGGGAAGTTTTTCGCCTTTCAACACCATAACATAAAACCGGATATTATTAGCCTTGCCAAAGGAATGGGGAACGGTTTCCCGATTGGCGGTATTTTAATTGCACCAAAATTCACCGCTAGCCACGGATTACTGGGAACTACCTTTGGAGGAAGTCACCTTGCCTGTGCCGCAGGAATTGCCGTTTTGGATGTAATCGAAAATCAAAAACTGATAGACAACGTAAATGATGTTTACGGGTATTTCTTGGAAGCTATCAAACAAGTTCCTGAAATCATTAAAGTAAAAGGAAAAGGATTGATGCTGGGCGTAGAATTTGATTTTGAAGTAGGTCCTTTACGTAAAAAACTGATTGTAGAAAAGCTTATTTTTACAGGAAGTGCCAACAATAAAAATCTATTGAGAATCCTTCCGCCTTTAACAATCAAGAAGGAAGCCATTGATACATTTATAGTCGCGTTGAAAGAAAGCATAGCAGAATTGAAAGCGTAGTTTTTCAATTCTAAAATCTAACCTCTAAAATCTAAAATAACCAATGAGCCATTTATTACCCATACAAAAAAGAAATTCAGTTCTGAATCGAATGGCAGATTTGCTCGAACAAGAAAGAACCAACATCAAAAAAAGCAATCAGGAAGACCTTCAAAACTACAAAGGAGATGATTTGGCGATGGAAAAACGTTTGCTTGTGGATGATGCCAAAATTGACGGTATGATTCTTTCGTTACGCCAATTGTTTGCCCAAGAAGACCCAGTGGGACAGGAACGCTTTCATTTTGTACACGATAATGGCATCAAAATCACCAATAAAACAGCGGCTTTCGGAACCATTTTGATTATTTATGAATCCAGACCGGACGTAACGGTTGAAGCCGGTGGTATTGCTTTCAAATCGGGAAATAAAATCCTTTTGAAAGGCGGTAAAGAATCCCTGCGTTCCAATTTAAAGATTGTAAGTCTTTGGCACCAAGCCTTAGCCGACAATGATGTAGATACGAATTGGGTAGAATATTTGAATTACGACAGAAACGAAACTCAAGCATTTTTAGAAAAACCAACACAAAAAGTAGATTTAATCGTGCCAAGAGGTGGCGAAAACCTAATTGCTTTTGTCAAGAAACACGCTACTTGCCCTGTAATTGTAAGCGGTCGTGGCAATAATTTTGTTTATGTGGATAAGGAAGCCAATTTAGACCAAGCGCTGAATATCATTATCAATGGTAAAACATCCAATATTTCAGTTTGCAATGCTTTGGATAAAGTACTAATCGACACGAATTTACCAAACTGGGAAACTTTTGCACAAAAATTGGTTACTGAATTGAAGAAATTCAACGTAACTATATTAGGAGATACCGCTTTCGCAAAAGCCACACAGGTAGATTGCATTGAGAACGATTTAATATGGTACGAAGAATTTTTAGATTATAAAATCGTAATCGGAACCATCAATTCCAATCAAGAAGCGATTGAAAAAATAAACAAATATTGTGGCGGACATTCCGCTTCCATCATCACCAAAAATGATGCAGTTGCCCAAGAATTCATGGAAAATGTGGATACGGCAGCAGTGTATCAAAACGCTTCTACCCGATTTACCGATGGAGGTCAATTTGGTCTTGGTGGAGAATTAGCGATAAGCACCGACAAACTCCACCAACGCGGACCAATTGGATTACAGCATTTAGTGACCAATAAATGGTATATTTATGGGGATGGACAGATAAGGTAGAAAATTTTAGATTTTAGATTGTTGATTAACGATTTTTGATTGATGATTTAAAGAAAAAAATAAAGATTTAAAAATATAGAGACAAAGCTTTGCGAACATTGCGTTTTTAAGCACTCCAAATAAAAAGAACTTTGCGCCCTTTGCGGTTAAAACCGGTTAAAAAAATAAAAATGGCTAAAAAAAGAATACTATTAAAGTTAGGCAGCAACACCTTAACCAAAGAAACCAATCATATTTCGAGAGGAAAGATTGAAGACATTGGAATGCAGATAGCGGCTTTGCAAGACGAATACGAATTTATCATTGTAAGTTCGGGAGCGATTGCCGCGGCCAAACAATTTGTAAAATTAGACAATCACGACCAAGAGGTTTTTGTAAAACAAGCTTTGGCTTCTATCGGTCAGCCCCATTTGATGCGGATTTACCACGAGAATTTTAGTGATTTAGGATTGCATATTTCGCAATGCTTGCTTTCTTATTCAGATTTTGAAAAAGAACAGTCCAAAGTCAACATCGTAAATACGATAAACGTATTGGTCAAAAACAATTACATTCCGATTATCAATGAAAATGATACTGTGGCAACAGACGAAATCCAGTTTGGAGATAATGATAAATTAGCTGCCTTAACCGCAGTCCTATTAAACGTTGATATTCTGATTATTGCAACAAACACCAACGGAATTTACACCAAATCGTCAATATATGATGAAATACCGGAAACGATAGAATTAGTAACCGATTTATCGCTGTTGCAAAAAGAAATAGGCGATGAAAAATCCTCTCACGGAACGGGCGGTATGCAATCCAAAATTGATTCGGCTGCGATTGCCAAAGCTGCGAATATTGAAACATGGATTGTAAATGGTCTCGAAGATAATTTTATGTTGAAGGCTTTGAAGGAAGAGATTAAATTTACGAAGATTATTTAATTATATCATATTTTAACATGATATTTTTAATTATCGTTTATTTACACGATATTTAAAATTATCATCTTTTAAAACGATAATTTAAAATATCGTTGTTTTATACGATATTATGATTATCTTTATTTAATAGAATATTGAATTATGATAGCAATTATAACAGCCGATATTATCAATTCCCGGAAATTGGTAAATCAAGAAATTTGGATTACTCCATTAAAGAAACTATTAACCTCTTATGGAGCAACACCGAAAAAATGGGAAATTTTTAGAGGTGATTATTTTCAAATCGAAATTGAAGATCCAAAAGAAGCATTACTTGTATCACTAAAAATAAAAGCATTGATAAAAAGCATCATTGTGACAGTAGGACAAAAAAAAGCGGCTTCGATTGATGTTCGAATGGCAATAGGTTTAGGAACAAAAGAATATGCTGCCGATAGAATTTCGGAGAGTAATGGTACTGCGTTTATCAATTCGGGAGAAAAATTTGAAAAGCTAAAAAAGGAAAAAACAACGCTGACAATTCAAACTTCATTTCCAAATTTTGATTATGAAATGAATTTATATCTAAAATTGGCAGTGATTCAAATGGATGCTTGGACAGTAAACTCGGCTGCTTTATTCAATACTTTATTTGAAGATTCAGAAAAAAAACAAACAGAAATAGGGGCGATTTTAGGCATCAGTCAAAATTCGGTAAGTGGTAGATTCAAGCGTGCCCACGTTGATGAGATTCTAGAATTAGATAAAATGTATCGTTTTAAACTAAAAGAATTGATGCAATGATACTACTTGTAAAAGTAATTTTAGCACATATACTAGGTGATTTTTTATTACAACCTAATAGCTGGGTAAAAGCAAAAGAAAACAAAAAAGCATTAGCATGGCAGCTATATGCCCATGTATGCATTCACGGATTGCTGACTTTGCTGCTTTTATTTGACATAACTGATTGGAAATTGGTAGTAGTTATAGTATTAAGCCATTTGATTATAGATTACGTAAAATTAAAATTTCAAACAGAAAATTCTAAAATTACTTGGTTTATTATTGACCAAATGCTACATCTGTCAGTAATTATATTTTTAGGGCTGTATTGGCAAGACAAAGAAAAGGAACTTTTAGAGTTACTGCTTTCCAATTCGTTTATAACATTGACAACGGCAGTCCTTTTCTTGACACAACCCGTTTCAATCATAATGAGTGTGTTGATAAAACCATGGTCGGATACAATATCAAATGAAAAAGAAAAATCGCTTAAAAACGCAGGTAAATACATCGGAATACTCGAAAGATTATTGGTTTTCCTCTTTATTTGTACCCATCATTTCGAGGCAGTTGGCTTTTTATTAGCCACAAAATCAGTGTTTAGATTTGGCGATTTAAAAGAATCCAAAGAACGAAAATTGACAGAATACATTCTCATCGGAACATTACTGAGTTTTGGCATTGCTTTGTTGGTGGGATTATTATCCGTTTATCTTTTGAAAATATAAAAAACACCAACTATAATTCCATTCTTTAAATTAATTCACAATCAACAACCATGAACTACACCTCCATAAAAGAAATAGACTCCCTCCAAAAATGGGTAAAACAAGCATTGAAAATCAAAAAAAATCCGCTTAAAAATCAAAAACTAGGGAAGAACAAAACCTTGGGAATGCTGTTTTTCAATTCGAGTTTGAGAACCCGTTTGAGTACACAAAAAGCGGCCTTGAATTTGGGGATGAACGTTATTGTGATGAACTTTAACAGCGAAGGCTGGACACTCGAATTCGAAGACGGAGCCATCATGAACCAAGGCGCTTCGGAACACATCAAAGAAGCTGCCGAAGTAGTTTCTCAATACTGTGATATTATTGCGATCAGAGCTTTTGCAGGATTGGTCGACAAAGAAAAAGACAATGCCGAAACGGTAATGAGTGGTTTCTTAAAATACGCCACCGTGCCAGTCCTAAATATGGAAAGCGCTACAGGGCATCCACTACAATCCCTTGCCGATGCTATTACCCTTGCCGAACATAAAACCAAACACAGACCAAAAGTGGTACTGTCGTGGGCGCCACACCCGAGAGCATTACCACAAGCGGTACCCAATTCATTTGTAGAAATGATGCAGTTGCAAACCGAAATGGATTTTGTGATTACACACCCGGAAGGCTACGAACTGAATCCTGAAATCACAAAAGATTCTAAAATAGAATACGACCAAGACAAAGCTTTTGAAAACGCCGATTTTATCTATGCCAAAAACTGGAGCAATTATAAGGAATATGGCAAAATCACCAATTCCGACCCCTATTGGACAATTACTGCCGATAAAATGAAACTGACCAATAATGCCAAATTCATGCACTGTTTACCAGTAAGACGTAACGTAATTGTGACTGACGAAGTTATCGACAGCGAAAACTCAATTGTGATTGAACAAGCCAATAACAGAACCTATTCGGCTCAATTGGTTTTACAGAAGATTTTGAAAAAATTAGAGAAAAGAAAATAGAACATAGATGATAGACGAATAGATATTATGGACACTTCCGTGATTAAAATCTAAAATCATAAATCTAAAATCATAAATTAAAATGACTCCTTTATCAATCATAAAAATTGGTGGTAACATCATCGACAATCCAACAGAATTGGCACAGTTCCTTACCGATTTTTCAAAAATTGAAGGCTACAAGGTTCTCGTTCACGGTGGCGGAAAATCGGCTACAAAAATGGCTCAAAGTATTGGATTAGTACCGCAAATGATTGATGGCCGACGCATTACCGATGCGCCAATGCTCAATGTAGTGGTAATGATTTATGCCGGTGAAATCAATAAAAATGTAGTCGCTCAATTGCAGGCGAATAACACCAATGCGATGGGATTTTCGGGTGCAGATGGTAATTTGATTTTATCGACCAAAAGAAATCACCCCACAATTGATTATGGTTTTGTGGGCGATGTACAAAAAGTAAATACCCCTTTATTAGAAACTTTACTAAAAAGTGGAATAACACCCGTTTTTTGTGCCATCACGCACGATGGAAATGGACAATTATTGAATACCAACGCCGATACGATTGCCAGTGAATTGGCCATCGCATTATCCGAAGTATTTGAAGTTACCTTATCCTATTGCTTCGAAAAACCAGGCGTTTTGTACGATGCCGATGATGACAGTTCGGTAATCGAACAAATCAATCACGAATTATACATCAAATTAAAAGCCGAAAAAGCCATACATTCCGGGATGATTCCTAAATTAGACAACTGTTTCAACAGTTTATCCAAAGGTGTACAAAAAATAAAAATTGGTCATCACAGAATGTTGCAAAACGAGAAAGCGATTTGCACAAGCATCGAATTATAAAAATTGAAACACGAATTACACGAATTTTCACGAATTTAAAAGTAAAATAAAAAATTAGCGCCTTTGCGCCTTTGCAGTAAAAAATGAAAAACATAGAAACCCTAACACAAGAAGCCATCACGTTATTAAAATCGCTAATTGAAACTCCTTCCTTTTCGAGTGAAGAAGAGCAAACAGCGCTTTTAATCGAGAATTGGTTCCGTCAAAACAACATTCCTTTCGAGAGGGAAAACAATAATATTTGGGCTTTCAATCAGCATTTTGATAAAGCCAAACCTACATTATTACTCAACTCCCATCACGATACCGTAAAACCCAATCAGGGCTATACCAACGATCCGTTCAAAGCTATCGTAAAAGATGATAAATTATTCGGACTTGGCAGTAATGATGCGGGCGGATGTTTGGTATCTCTTATGGCGACTTTTGTTTATTTTTATGCCAAAGAAAACCTTTCCCATAATATCGTAATGGTGGCTTCGGCCGAGGAAGAAAGCAGCGGTAAAAAAGGCTTAAACAGTGTCTTGAAACATTTACCCGAGTTGGATTGTGCCATCGTAGGCGAACCCACTTTGATGCAATTGGCCGTAGCCGAAAAAGGATTGTTGGTCCTCGATGTCGTTGTCAAAGGTACCGCCAGTCACGCGGCTCACCAAAACCTTGACAATCCAATTTATAATGCAATGTCCGTTATTCAATGGTTCAACAGCTATCAATTCGAAAAACTATCGGAGGTTTTAGGTCCTGTAAAAATGACCGTAACCCAAATCAATGCAGGGAAACAACACAACGTAGTTCCTGCCGAATGCCATTTGGTGGTCGATATCCGTGTCAACGATTGTTACAGCAATGTAGAGATTTTAGAAACGGTCAACAAGAATTTAACCGCTCAAATCACACCGCGTTCGATGCACTTAAACGCCTCGTCTATTCCCGTTTCGCACGGTTTGGTGCAAGCCGGAATCGCATTGGGAAGGACAACCTATGGCTCGCCTACCCTTTCGGATCAGTCCGTTTTGAGTTGTCAATCCTTAAAATTAGGCCCAGGAGAATCCCTGCGGTCGCACTCGGCAGACGAATTTATATATGTAAACGAAATTGAAGAAGGCATCCAATTGTATATCAAAATACTGGGAGACTTTTTGAAATAAAATTCCAAATTCCAATTTAGGACTTATGGATTTAAAAAAAACAAATAATTTATTTTAGCATTTTCAGGCTTGTAAACGGCTGTTTTCAAATCTAAAATCTAAAATTTAAAATCTAAAATTGAATATGAAACTTTGGGAAAAAGGAATACCAACCGACAAACAAATCGAACATTTTACAGTAGGAAACGATAGAGAGCTCGATTTGGTTTTAGCCAAATACGATGCTTTGGGATCTATTGCCCACGCCAAAATGTTGGGACAAATTGGACTACTCACCAATGCTGAAACCGAATCATTAGTCTTGGCTTTGAACGAAATTATAGAAGACATCGCAAACGGGAATTTCGAAATCGAAGACAGTTTTGAAGACGTGCATTCCAAAATCGAATATTTGTTGACTGTAAAACTAGGGGATGCCGGAAAAAAAATACACACCGCACGTTCCCGTAACGATCAGGTTTTAGTCGATGTCAACTTATATCTAAAAGATGTAGTCAAAGAATTGAAAGAGCAAGTAAAAACGCTTTTTGATTTAATGATGGAATCGGCAGAGAAACACCAAAATGTATTATTACCAGGTTACACACACCTTCAAATTGCGATGCCTTCCTCTTTCGGGATGTGGTTTTCTGCTTATGCCGAAAGTCTGATTGACGATATTACGATGCTAAATGCCGCTTTGAAAATTGTGGATCAAAATCCGTTGGGTTCTGCTGCGGGTTACGGCAGTTCGTTTCCTATTGACAGAACATTCACAACACAAGAATTAGGTTTTGCAACCTTAAAATACAATTCGGTTGCCGCACAAATGAGCCGTGGAAAATCAGAAAAAACAGTCGCTTTTGCCATGAGCAGTGTGGCTTCTACCCTTTCTAAATTTTCTATGGATGTGTGTTTGTATATGAGTCAGAATTTTGGTTTTATCGGTTTGCCATCGCACCTTACCACGGGATCGAGTATTATGCCTCACAAGAAAAACCCAGATGTTTTTGAATTGATTCGTGGAAAATGCAACAAGATTCAAGCCTTGCCTTATGAAATTACTTTGATAACCAATAATCTTCCTAGCGGCTACCACAGGGATTTACAACTCTTGAAAGAAGGATTGTTTCCAGCGATTCAAAACCTAAAAGCCTGTTTGGATATTGCTATTTTCTCTATCAAAGACATTACTGTAAAAGACAATATTTTAAACGATCCCAAATACAATTATCTGTTTACTGTAGATACTTTAAACGAAATGGTGGTAGCGGGAATTCCTTTTAGAGACGCCTATAAAGCTGTTGCCGAGCAATTGGAAAACGGAACCTACCAATCACCAAAAGAAACCAAACATACACATGAAGGAAGTATCAATAATTTGTGTTTAAAGGAAATTAAAGAGAAGATGATGAGCTCTTATTAATTCAAAAATAATATAAAGCAAAAAAATCCATAAATCACTTTATGGATTTATTTTTGTAACCTATTCTCCCCTAAAACATTAATATAAGCAACATAAATAACTCAATTTTTTAACATTAAAAAAATAGTATGCACGCATAGTTTTATGTATTTTCACAAAAAAATTATAAAACTAACTTCATGAAATTAATTCAAAAAATTGCTTTATTACTATTTACTGGCTCAACACTTATTATCAGTTGCTCTAGTGACGATTCAACAGAAACAGATGCTGTTGCAACGGATACTACTACCCTAAAAACCTTTAAAGATGTTACTTTTTCTTTAGACCAATCAGAAAGTTTTGATGCGGCTCTGTATTTTTCTACCGAATTAGGAAAATCATACAAAACCAAACAAATTGATGCTGCCATTTTACCCAAAATTGATATTGCTTTTTATAGTGCCAATTATAGCTTAAACTATTTTACCAGTCCAAATGATGCTGATTATGGTCTCAAAAACGCAACACTTTCTTTATTCATTAATACTCAGAAAGACCTATTGACTATTGATCAATTTAACAAAATAGAAAAAGGTTCTGAATTTGATGCTATCAAAATAGATGCAGACAATGATGATTCTTTCCCTGATAGCCAAATGCCAAATGTAGTATTGTTTAAAAATGCTGCTGGCAAAAAAGGAGCAATTTACATTAAATCAGTTCACAGAGTGGGTTATGACCCAAGAATTGTAGTTGACATTAAAATCCAAAAATAAAACACTACATAATCCTATTGACGAAACCAATTTTTCTAGTCAGAAAATTGGTTTTTTTATGCTTTTTAGTTTCCTCCAGCAAAAGCTGAAGGCAATGTAAAGCTAGAGACAATTCAAAGAAATGACACTACTATCCCTGATTCTTGACTGTTTAAAATTACTCTACCTTTTATTATGTGAATCAAGGGTTGGAAATCTGTTTTTTGTGCCGTTAGGCACTAAATATTGGTAGTGAATTAAATTAGCAATACCCTCAATGTCCCGTAGGGACTATACATTTTTACGTAATTTAGATATGAAAAGGGATTGTTTAGTCCCTAAAGGGACAAAAAATGCGGATGAAATTATTTTTCTACCAATATTCAGTACCTAACGACACATTTGAACCCTTGATTCGCATTTATTACAAATTAGTACTAAAAATTCTATATATTTGAGAAATAACTTAAATCAATAGCATGGCGAATTTCGAAGAACAAGCAACTCAAATGCTTTTTGACAAAAATCACATTACAGAGGAACAATTGGAAGTCATTAAGGAGTATCGGGGGTTAAATTTGTTTTCGGTTCATAACGAATTGAAGTTCTTACTATACCTTTCGATGCTGCTGTTTACTTCGGGTATTGGGATTTTGATTTACCAAAATATAGATACCATTGGGCATACCGCACTCCTTGGATTGTTGCTTTTGGTAACCCTAACTTGTTTTTATTTTTGTTTTAAAAATCATGAAGGCTTCAAAAAAGAAGAAGTTTCATTCCCCAATCCGCTTTATGATTATTTGGTGCTTACCGCCGTTATATTGAGCTGTACGTTTGTGGGCTATTTGCAATTTCAATATCAAACTTTTGGTACTCATTATGGATTGGCTACTTTGATACCCACCCTCATCAGCTTTTTTTGTGCCTATTATTTTGATAACAAAAGTGTTTTATCCATTGGAATCACAGGAATGGCGGCGTATTTGGGACTTTCGGTAGATCCAAAGCATGTTTTTGAAAACGAAATGATTGACAATACAACTTTGAGCTATATTGGATTGGCTTTTGGATTGACTTTGTTGCTTTGGGTTTTGTACACGACCAAAATCAACTTGAAAAAACATTTCAATCTGGTCTATCTTACTTTTTCGCTTCATTTGGTTAGCATTGCCTGTATTGTGAACTTATTTGAGGATTACTGGTTGGCATTTGGATTAGTGCTGGGAATTGCAGCTTATTATTTTTATAATTTAAGTTTCCAAATCAGGTCTATCTCACTTTTCATTTTCACGGTTTTATACGGTTATATCGGTATGAATATCTTATTTGTGAAGATTTTAGAATCCATCCATTTGGAAGACATATTCTCTGTGTTCATTTTCACTACCCCTTTTTATTTTATTGGCTCCATAATTGGATTCATAAAATTGATTAAACACTTCAATAAAAATACTACCGATGATAGCATACGATAAAACTCTTTTAGACAATGTTTATATAGACGAAGAAGCCAATCGATTGAAAGAGTCGGGTTTCATTAGTACCGAACAATACAAATCTATTGGAAACCAATTACCAAAACTTAAAAGTCAAAATAACATCTTTATCCGAATTGGTTTCTTTATTCTGGGGTGTATGTTGTATGCCTCAATTTGTGGCTTTATATCGCTTTTGGGATTAGGCATCATGGACGATGCGTATTTGTTTTTCATCTATTTATTTGCTATAATCGGCTTTGGAGCGAAAGAGTTTATGTCTATAGAAATGAATTATTTTGGTTTTGGTTTAGATGACGCTTTTATTTTGGGAGCCATTTTAGCATTACTGATTGCGGTTGGTCTCACCTTTGAACAGAATTACGATCCAAACTATCTGATTGTTATCATAGTAATGGCAATCGTGTCGAGTATCTCCTATCTGCGGTACCTCAATCTTTCTTTGGCACTACTCGCCTGCTTCGGAATAACAGCAAGTCTAGCGTACATAACATTCGAGTATTGTGTAATCGGAAAATCCATTTTGCCTTTTGTGATGCTATTCTTTTCTGGTGCTTGTTATTTCATTGCCAAAAAAACAGTACAAAACCTAACTTCTCCCTATTATGCTAACGGACTGAAACTAGCCAAAGGCTTCTGCTTAATTCTTTTCTATCTCGCAGGAAATTATTATGTGGTACGAGAATTAAATTTCAGCCTTTCTGAGAACTATTACTATGATGATGTGAGTCCTGAAATTCCTTTTGCGATAGTCTTTTGGGCTTTTACGATTTCAATTCCAATTATTTACCTCATATTTTCTTTAAAAAACAAAGATAGAATGATGCTTTGGGTCGGTTTTCTGGCACTTTGCTTTACCTTATTTACCGTTAGAATGTATCATCACGTTTTACCTCCGGAAGTTGCCTTAACCATTGGCGGACTGGTTGTATTTGCTTTTACTTATTTTGCCATAAAAAAAACGAAGTTCAACGAAACCGGAATCACTTTCAAAGCCGATCGCTTTACCAATCCAAATGCTTTTGCCAATCTACAAACTCTTGTGGTAGCTTCACAATTTGGACTTAAACCAGAAGCTAAAGTTGAAGAATCGCCAATGGAGTTTGGCGGTGGAGGTTTTAGCGGTGGCGGTTCGAGTGAGGGATTTTAGAATCTCATCGATCTATTTCTCGCAAAGGCGCTAAGACGCAAAGTTAAAAAGTGTTTTTTCTTTGCTTCTTAGCGCCTTTGCGAGCAAAAAAAGAGTTCAACTTACCAAGACACTATATACAAACCACTTAATCTATAACCTCTCGGCCAATTCTTCCGCATTAATATCACTATGCGAAGCATCATAAACCGATTGTCCGTTTTTAATCAGCAACACTTGTGGGGATTGGTGCACTACTTGAAAACGGTTGGCAATTTCATTGGAAATTTCTCTATATTCTATCAAATCCAAAAAATACGCCGATACATTGTCCTGCGTAAAGACGTTGCATTGCAACGTCTCTACCTCAAATTGTTTCAATGCAAATCTACTCACACTGCAACGGGTACTGTGTTTGAAAATTGCTACAGGTTTTTCGTTGGATAATGCTACAATCTCATTCAGCTGACCTAAATCAGTTAGCGGAATCCAATTGATTTTATTTGTTGTTGCTGTTGTTTTCTTCTCTTCTGAATTACCAAATAGGGAATTAAATATACTCATTTTGTCGTATTTTATGTCTTTTTGTCTTTATAATATGATGGAAATCATAGTTCAAACGTCAAATTGTCCGTAAATTTATAGTGGAATACCATTTGATGATTATTTTGCAAAGCTAGTGAAATTTAGTAATTAGTAATTAGTGAATAGTGATTAGCTTCAGGGCGATTAGCGACAATTTATAATTAGGACTAATCACAAGTAAAAAATAACTACATAAAATCAGCAAAAGAAATTTTATTTCGAAGCTAAAAGCTAATTGCTAATCACTAATTACTATAAACTTAAAAAAATAATAAAAAAACCTTTAATCATGAACATTAATAAATTTACCATTAAATCGCAGGAAGCCATACAGCTTTCACAGCAATTGGTTCAGAGTTTGGGTCAACAGCAAATCGAGAACGAACACATTTTTAAGGCTATTTTTGAAGTAGATGAGAATGTGGCTCCGTTTATTTTGAAAAAACTCAATGTCAATGTACCGTTGTTTCTTCAAATTTTAGACAGCACCATACAGAGTTTTCCAAAAGTTTCTGGAGGCGAAATTCAGCTTTCAAGAGTTGCCAACTCCACATTGAACGAAGCCGAAATCATCGCCAAAAAAATGAATGACGAATACGTTTCTGTCGAACATTTGATTTTGTCCATATTCGACTCTAAAAGCAAAGTAGCCCAAATCCTAAAAGACCAAGGTGTAACCGGAAAAGGATTGAAAGCCGCTATCGAAGAATTGCGCAAAGGCGAGCGAGTAACCTCAGCTTCTGCCGAAGAAAATTACAATTCTTTGAACAAATACGCTAAAAACCTCAACGAACTGGCCAGAAACGGAAAACTGGACCCCGTAATTGGTCGTGACGAAGAAATTCGACGCGTATTGCAAATCCTTACCCGAAGAACCAAAAATAACCCAATGCTAGTGGGTGAACCCGGCGTGGGTAAAACCGCCATTGCCGAAGGTCTCGCACACCGTATTGTAGATGGCGACGTACCCGATAATTTGAAAGACAAAATCGTATTCTCCCTCGATATGGGAGCCTTGATTGCGGGTGCCAAATACAAAGGGGAATTCGAGGAACGATTGAAATCCGTAGTCAAAGAAGTCATCGCAGCCGAAGGAGACATCGTGTTATTCATTGACGAAATTCACACGCTTGTAGGTGCAGGCGGTGGCGAAGGTGCTATGGATGCCGCCAATATCCTGAAACCGGCTTTGGCTCGTGGAGAATTGAGAGCTATCGGTGCGACAACTTTAGACGAATACCAAAAATATTTCGAAAAAGACAAAGCTCTCGAACGCCGTTTCCAAAAAATCATCATCGAAGAACCGGACACCGAAAGTGCCATTTCGATTCTAAGAGGAATCAAGGAAAAATACGAAACACACCATAAAGTACAAATCAAGGACGATGCTATCATTGCTGCCGTAACCCTTTCGCAACGTTACATCACCAATCGTTTCCTTCCGGACAAAGCCATCGACTTAATGGATGAAGCCGCTTCGAAACTGCGCATGGAAATCAACTCCAAACCAGAAGAATTGGATGTTTTGGATCGAAAAATTATGCAGTTGGAAATCGAAATTGAGGCTATCAAACGCGAAAAAGACGAAAGTAAACTCAAAGGACTTGGTTTGGATTTGGCAAATCTCAAAGAAGAACGAAACGAGATTTACGCCAAATGGAAATCCGAGAAAGAAGTCGTTGATAATATCCAAATCGTAAAAACCGAAATCGAAGACTTCAAATACGAAGCCGAACGTGCCGAGCGTGAAGGCGATTACGGTAAAGTAGCCGAAATTCGTTACGGAAAAATCAAAGAAGCCCAAGAGCGACTAGCCGTTTTTACCAAACAATTACAGGAAAACCAATCGGGAACTTCCTTGATTAAAGAAGAAGTAACCCGCGAAGATATAGCCGAAGTAGTAGCCAAATGGACCGGAATTCCAGTAACGAAAATGCTGCAAGGCGATAGAGAAAAACTGTTGCATCTAGAAGAAGAGTTGCACAAACGCATTGTGGGACAGGAAGAAGCCATCGAAGCCGTGAGTGATGCTGTAAGACGAAGCCGTGCTGGATTGCAAGATGTAAAAAAACCCGTGGGAACCTTCCTTTTCCTAGGAACAACAGGAGTGGGAAAAACCGAGCTTGCCAAAGCCTTGGCCGAATACCTGTTCGACGACGAAAACGCCATGACCCGAATCGATATGAGCGAATACCAAGAACGCCACAGCGTGAGCCGATTGGTAGGTGCGCCTCCAGGATACATAGGCTATGAAGAAGGTGGACAATTGACCGAGGCAGTGCGCAGAAAACCGTATTCCGTGATTCTGCTGGATGAAATCGAAAAAGCCCACCCCGACACCTTCAACATCTTGTTGCAGGTACTCGACGAAGGACGTTTGACAGATAACAAAGGACGTTTGGCCGATTTCAAAAACACCATTATCATTATGACTTCCAACATGGGAAGCCAAATTATACAGGATAAATTTGAGAATCTAAAAGGAAGCGTCGAAGCCGCCACCGAACTCGCCAAAATCGAAGTGATGGGATTACTGATGCAAACGGTACGCCCCGAGTTCATTAACCGTATCGACGAGATCGTAATGTTCACGCCACTTACAGCCAAAAATATTGCCCAAATCGTAGGATTACAACTCAAAAGCGTGACCAAAATGCTTGCCCAACAAGGCATCACGATGGACGCCACACCCGAGGCCATCGCCTATCTGTCCGAGAAAGGCTATGACCCGCAATTTGGTGCCAGACCCGTAAAACGAGTAATTCAAAGAGACGTTCTCAACCAACTCTCCAAAGAAATCCTCGCCGGTCGAGTAAAACCAGATAGTATTATTTTACTGGATGCCTTTGATGACGGTCTCGTTTTTAGAAATCAAACTGAGTTGGCACACGAATAAAAAACCGTCAGTTCGAGTGTTTTTTGTGTAATGAAATGGAACAAAAAATGTATCGAGAACAACATTCAAAAAAACTGCATTGTGGCGACACTTTGCAGTTTTTTTATTTAAGAGCATAAGTATTTGGTTTTTCATCAACTTCACTCCCGCTGTCCACAGTATCTTTTATCCCGAACCCCGGCATAAAAGGATACTTGCTCCCATCGGGGCTATGCGAGGTATTTTGTTTTTCAGAAGAAATGATACGGTTTGTGGTTGTTGTCTTTTCAACATATTTTCTTAAAAACAACTAAAGGTTAAATATTTACGAATACCCTTTTCTATTTATATTTGATATATTTACAAAAGAAAAAATTAATATTATGGGAGAAATTAAATTAGATGTAACCTCAACGGTTGCAGAAAAGGGGGTTGAATTAGCTAAAGGTTTTTTGGAAAAACTATTAGGTTCAAGTGTAGAGGAGACAGGTTTGTTAATATCAGATAATATTAAATTAATTTATTGTTCACTCACTGAATCCTATAAGAATTCATGATTTCGAAGCCAATGAAAAACACAATTGTTATTCAAAGACTTAAGAAACTAATTATTATTATTTTTTTAAAAGCCTAAAACAAAATCCGTTAATTAAACTAATCTAATGGACATTAAGGGACGCGAAGTAAACCCAGTGCTTAAAATTCAACCCAGGAAATCACAAAGTCTAAAAATTGGGCAATATTATTCAAAAAAAAAAAACCAATCGCTCCCAAAACAGTGAATTGACCCGAACAATTGTACAGCCATTATAAAAAATTCACAACGAAATTAAATTAAAACAATGCAACCTAAAAAAAGTCCCGCAAGCTTAAACTTGCGGGACTTCTAAACTATATTCAAAACTGAAATTTATTCAGAAATAAACAAGCATTACTATACTTTAGACCATTTTCCTCCTTTATAGAGTCTTGATTCTTCATTAGTCGTAGTAAGATCAATCTCCACAGCATTACTTCTGACAGTGCTGAACATGGTAGATGTACTTATATTCTGCTGAAACCACACCATAACCTGCTCAACAGGAACAAGCTCGGCTGTTCCTGAAACCATCACATCTTCGGCAACATAAATAGGAGTCGAAACTTGGCTACCATCCACACCATAAGAAAGTTGATTAACTCCAGGATGAATATTGCCATAATTATTTACCATATTTATTGCTATGTCTGATCCTCCGCTAACAGGTGCTGAAAGAACCCCTGCAGTATTAAGCGTACTTTGTTCTCCTAACCCTATTGAAACTATATTTGTTGAACCTTTTACAGTAACGGCATCTTTAAAAGTATTGGTTCCAAAAAGCTGATATTGGGGAGTCCAGCTAAACTCATTGTTGCCTAAATATTCAGCATATGCCTGCCAAACGACATTATAGGTATCCCCCACCTTTTTTGCAAAACATAACATATAATGCGCATCCTTTAAAGTCTGGAGATCAGCACTGTCAATCAAAATATTAACAACCTTAGTTGTAGACTCCAATGCAACGGCAAAATTAGTATACTTCAACAATTCTTTTGAATTTGGTCTTGTAATTTCTAATGTTTTCATAGTAACTTTGATTATTTTACATCCCTACTCTCTGGCTTTTCGGTTTCCGCCCCGTTTTTAAAATGGTTTCTGGACTCCATCTTAATTTTTTATAATATTACCTAACAAACTCACAGTATTACAAAACAAAAAAATCAAGTATAAATACCTGATTTTTAGATTGTTTAAAAAATTATTATGCATTTTAAAAATCAAAAAAATGAGTCCGACACGGGTTGATAAAACAAAAGATGTTCTTTAAATGGCTCGTCCAGACATAATCTTTCCGATCAATAAAGAACACGGATTTACAATTATTGCTTGAAAGTTATGCAGTAAAAAGTCTTGCTGTTGTTTTTTTTGAGAATTGCCCGATTATTTTGTTGAAAGGAACAAAGTTTTGAAAGATCCCCCGCTGGTTTGAGCGTCTATTTCGCTAGCGCGATGCCTCTGGCTCGTGCACACAAGCCGAGTATTTACAATCTAGAAACAGAAAATCAACTCCATAACGGGGTTGTTTTTTTTGCTTTAGACACTGACACGAGCATACTTTATAGATTGGAGCCGATATACTAAATGAGATTGCTTCGTACCTCGCAAAGACTCAGCGAACGCACATACAAGATACGACTTCGTTACACACGCTAAGCAAACAATACAATTCCACAATCAAAGTCTTTGCGAGGAACGAAGCAATCTCACTATAAAAAGCAAACCCAACAAATCATTGGAACGGATATAGCAAATGTGATTGCTTCGTTCCTCGCAAAGACTCAGCGAACGTACATAAATTCCAACATCCCAGCTCTACGAAGTCTCCCCCGCTAGTTTGAGCGTCTATTCCGCTAGCGCGATGCCTCTGGCTCGTGCACACAAGCCGAGTATTTACAATCTAAAAACAGAAAATCAACTCCATAACGGGGTTGTTTTTTTGTTTTAGACACTGACACGAGCATACTTTATAGATTGGAGCCGATATACTAAATGAGATTGCTTCTTCCGATAACTATCGGAACTCGCAAAGACTCAGCGAACGTACATACGAGTCCTAAATTCACCGCTCCTCTCACGTGGAATTTTTATAATTTGTTTTTAGAAAAGTATCTGTCCATAACTACTGTCGCTGTTGCTAAATCTTGTACTCCAAGTCCAACCAATTTTACAATTGTCAGGCCGACTTTTTCATTTGTTTCAATGCTTTCTGAAAGTAATTGGCCAAACTCAAAAGTCTTATTAATTATAGATGGATTTTGAGCAAATGCATCTTTAAATTCACCATATTTTTTATTTAATTCAATACTATCAACAAATATACTTTTGGCATCTTCAAAGCATTGAGTATCTAATTCTTTTTTGAATGTATCATCTGCACGAACCGCTGTAATATGCTGTCCGGATGTTAGCCAATTTGCTTTTATTAATGGCAAAGTGCTGGATGTAGTTGTTATAATTATTTCTGAATTTTTTACAGCTTCTTCAACTGTCTTGGCTATATTGATTGAAATATTTGAAATGGATTTTTCAATTTTCTCTTTCAATATTTCTGCTTTGTCAATATTTCTTCCATAAATAGTTAGTTTTTCAATATTTCTCAATTCTTTCAAGGCTTTTACTTGATAAAATGCCTGATTACCTGTTCCAATAATTGACACTGAATTTGCGTTTTTTGTAGCAACCTGATCTGTTATGATAGCACTTGCTGCAGCCGTTCTTAAATCGGTTAAATATCCCTGGTCTTTTAAAATTGCTGTAAATTCTCCTGTATTTGCATTAAACATAAAAATTACACCGCTATTGGCTGGTAAATTTTTAGTCTCATTTTGTGGAAACATCGTAGCCACTTTCATAGAAAAATAAGAATAGCCTTGAATAGCGGCTATTTTGATATGTGCATCAGCATTATTTTCAAAGTGAAGTAAATTTACAGGGGAAGCAATAACTTTCCCCGAACTGTAATCAATAAACGATTGCTTGACTGGCTCAAATAAATCCCTGATAGTTACAAGTTTTTTTATTTCTTCAAATTCAATTGTTATCATTTCAGTAAATTTTCTTTAACAAACTCTTCAAATTTTTCAAGTGCTATCGGCATATTCTTTCTTCCAAAACCAACTCTAAAAAAACCTCTGTAATCATATATTTCACCGGGTAATAGCAATACATTTTTTTCCTTCACAACTTTTTCGACAAATGCCATATCATCAAATTCAAAATTCATTTTTACAAAACCAATTGGTCCTGCATTTGGCTGATACCAAGTAAATAACTCTGAATATGTATTGAAAAAAGCATTCAAGAGAGGAATATTTGTCTGAACAATTTCAAGATTTCTTTTCAAAATTTCATCCCTGTTTCTTAATGCAACACCCGCTAGAAACTCACTTGGTGCCGAATTACATATGGTGGTATATTCTTTTAGGACTGCAATTTTCTCTAAAATCTCTTTTTGTTTTGACGCTACCCATCCAATTCTAAGTCCTGGCAATCCGTATGCTTTCGACATTACACCCAATGAAACGCCATTTTCATAAATATCTGCAAACGCTGGTATCCTATATTCCGGTTTATGCTCTAATTCTCTATAAACTTCATCACAAAAAATAATACAATTATATTTTCTGGCTAACGCGACAATAACTAACTGTTCTTCTTTTGAAAAATGATGTCCTGTTGGATTGTGTGGACTATTCAAGTAAATAACCTTTGTTTTATTAGTTATTAGCTTTGCAAGTTCTTCTATATCAAATACAGGTATATTGTCGTCATATTTTACTGTCCAATTTACAACTTTACAACCCAAACTTTCGGGAACAGACTGTACCGACTGATAACAAGGAAATTGAATAATTACTTCGTCACCGCTATTTAAAATTGCCTGTGAAAACAAAAAAATTGGTTCTTGAGCTCCTGAACAAACCAAGATTTCATCTGCTGTTATTGAAGAATAGATAGACGAAATGTTTTGTCTCAAAGAAGGATTCCCCTTCGTTTCTGTATAACTTAACGATAGATTGTTAAAGTCTTTAGAAGCCCCTTCTTCCAATTGTAGTAAATCTCCGATTGTCATTGATTCACAATCAGAACTACATAATAAATATTGTGCTGTGAACTCGTGAATTGTATAAAATCTTTCGAGTTTAAATGGTTTTATCTTCATGTGTTGAAAATCTTACGTTAGGAAAAAAAATCTATAATAAGTGTGAAATATAACAAAAAGGTTTTAAATACGAAAAAAATACAACAAACAAATACTTAATAACTACGGAATTTTAACCATTTCAACCCGCTCTGGCAAAGATATGAGTCTCCCGACTTCGTCACACACGCTGAGCAAGCAATACAATTCCGCAATCAAAGTCCTTGCGAGTTCCGATAATTATCGGAACTCGCAAGGACTCAGCGAACGTACATAAATTCCAACATCCCAGCTCTACGAAGTCTCCCCCGCTAGTTTGAGCGTCTATTTCGCTAGCGCGATGCCTCTGGCTCGTGCACACAAGCCGAGTATTTACAATCTAAAAACAGAAAATCAACTCCATAACGGGGTTGTTTTTTTGTTTTAGACACTGACACGAGCATACTTTATAGATTGGAGCCGATATACTAAATGAGATTGCTTCGTTCCTCGCAAAGACTCAGCGAACGCACATAAGAATTACGACTTCGCCACACGCGCTGAGCAACCAATACAATTCCGCAATCAAAGTCTTTGCGAGGAACGAAGCAATCTCACTATCAAAAGCAAACCCAACAAATCATTGAAACGGATATAGCAAATGTGATTGCTTCGTTCCTCGCAAAGACTCAGCGAACGTACATAAATTCCAACATCCCCGCTAGTTTGAGCGTCTATTTCGCTAGCGCGATGCCTCTGGCTCGTGCACACAAGCCTAGTATTTACAATCTAAAAACAAAAAAACAACTCCATAACGGGGTTGTTTTTTTGTTTTAGACACTGACACGAGCATACTTTATAGATTGGAGCCGATATACTAAATGAGATTGCTTCGTTCCTCGAAAAGACTTAGCGAATGCACATAAGAATTACGACTTCCCCGCTAGTTTAAGCGTCTTTTCCGCTAGCGCGATGCCTCTGGCTCGTGCACACAAGCCGAGTATTTATAATCTAAAAACAGAAAATCAACTTCATAACGGGGTTGTTTTTTTGTTTTAGACACTGACACGAGCATACTTTACAGATTGGAGCCGATATACTAAATAAGATTGCTTCTTCCGATAGCTATCGAAACTCTCAAAAACCAAAACAACAACACCTTTTGACTGGGAATTGGTATTCACAAACAGGAATTGATGAAGTGAATTTTTATTTATCTTTGAGTACGAACCCAAAAACTATAACTATGCAAAATAACATCTTCAAAAACGGAATTTTAGGAGGAATAATAGTTTCTATTGTTATGATTTCGATGATTTTTTATATGAAAACCTATCCCGATCGCGAACCCAGTGCGATTATAGGTTTTGCCAGTATGTTTTTGGCTTTTACCTTCGTAATATTGGGTATAAAAAAAGAACGTGAAATCAATAATAGCGCAATCACTTTTAAAAGAGCATTCCTAACAGGCTTAGGCATTTCACTTGTCATTTCAACCATTTACGTTATGGTTTGGCTTATTATTTATTATATTTTTTTTCCAGATTTCATGGACAAATACAGTGAAATGGTACTAAAAAATACCAATCCTGAAGAGCTTGCCGCAAAAATTACCGAAATGAATCAAATGAAAGAATGGTATAAAAATCCGTTAATGATAATTGTACTAACTTATATGGAAATTTTACCCATAGGAATTGTAGTTTCATTAATTGGCGCATTAATTTTAAAGAAAAAATAATATGTCTATCTATATTATATCCAAAGTATAAATTATAGTACACCGACAACACGGATTGAACGGATTATACACAGAATTAAATAAGTGTCTGAGATACATCAAATAAAAAAATTCGCATAAATCCGCATAATCAGTACAATCTGTGGGCTAATACTCGGATGGCTTGAATATTTCAACCAAAAAATGGTAGATTCGCATACATAAACAATTAATAAACATAGATTAAATTTTGGTAATGCAATATCAAAACCAACACTATTCCTAAAACAATTATAATGGCATCAGGTTTTTTCATACTATTAGATGATATCGCGGCACTTATGGATGATGTTGCGGTAATGAGTAAAATTGCAGCAAAAAAAACGGCAGGAATTTTAGGTGATGATTTAGCCGTAAATGCCGAAAAAGCTTCCGGATTTATTTCTTCAAGAGAAATCCCTGTATTATGGGCAATTGCAAAAGGTTCCTTTATCAATAAATTAATCATTTTACCAATAGCCTTTCTGCTAAGTGCATTTTCCCCTTTGGCAATTATAATAATTTTAGTGCTTGGCGGACTTTATTTAGCTTACGAAGGTGCCGAAAAAATATACGAATACTTCTTTCCTCATGAGCATTCAAAACCAGAAATTTCAATGCAACCGTTGACCGAAGCGGAAATTTTATCTTTTGAAAACGATAAAATAAAATCAGCAATTGTAACCGATTTCATTTTATCAGTAGAAATAGTAATTATTGCACTAGGCACCGTAATAGGAAAACCTATTTCATCACAGATTATGGTTGTTTCCATAATTGCAATACTAGCAACCATTGGTGTTTACGGCATTGTAGCCCTAATTGTAAGAATGGATGAACTGGGTTTTAAACTTATTGGACTGAGCACTAAAGAACGTAGCCTATCAAAAACTATAGGAAACATACTGGTACAAGCGCTGCCAAAAGTCATCAAAAGTTTGGCTGTTATTGGTACAATAGCTTTGATTTTAGTCGCTGGTGGTATATTTGTACATAATATTGATTATTTACATCATGTATTACCCCAATTACCCTCCATTCTAAAAGAGTTTAGCATCGGGCTTATAATTGGACTGGTTGTTTTGGGAATTGTAAACCTATTCAAAAAGATGATTGGAAAAAAATAAGGAACGCAATAATTTAAAAAAAAAAATAGAATCTACTTTTCTTAATACAATTCTACAATCAAAGTCTTTGTGAAGTGGAATTGTATTACAAAAAGTAAAACCAAAAAATCATTGAAACGGATATACTAAATGTGATTCCTCCTTCGTCGGAATGACAAAAATTAAGATAAGTACGTTAAAGGATACGTTTGTCATTCCGACGAAGGAGGAATCACACAAAGTTTGTCCTGTAATATGTCATTCCTCGTGCCTACCATTGACGTTTTTTCTAAACAGATGAAAAACGTCATTTCATATTGCTTTTTTTTGAATAAAAATTCCACCGCGGAATGACAGAAAGCATTATAATGACATCAACTTGTTAAAATATGATTGAATTTACAGAGGGTTATCATAGCTATTATGTTTATATTATTACGAATAAGTATAGGTCAACCTATTATATTGGCATGACAAATAATTTAGGGGTAAGGTTACAACAGCATAAAGAAAACATCGAAAAAGGAATTAAAACTTTTGCATCAAAATATAATATTGAGTTTTTAGTCTATTGCGAAAAGTTTACTTGGGTACAGCAAGCCATAGCTAGAGAAAAGGAAATTAAAGGTTGGAGAAGAGACAAGAAATTAGATTTAATCCGTTCGTTTAATGACAATTTTGAATTTTTAAATCATCGTTTTGTCAACTGCAATGTGATTCCTCCTTCGTCGGAATGACAAAAAATGAGAGTTCGTTAAAGGATACGTTTGTCATTCCGACGAAGGAGGAATCACATAAAATTGGGGCGTCCTACCTAAACCCAGCTCTGCATTCTATGACTTCACAACACACGCTGAAAAATAATACAATTCCACAATCAAAGTCCTTGCGAACGTAAAATAAAGTTCAACAATTCTTACACTATCTTCCTTTCCCCTATTTGCTGTCTCCACATAGCGTAATACAACCCTTTTTCATTCAATAGATCTTGATGCTTTCCTTGTTCTATAATAGCTCCTTGCTCTAACACGTATATTTTGTCCGCATGCATGATGGTAGACAAACGATGGGCTATCAAAACTGTAATTTGGTCTTGTTTGGAAGAGATGCTTCGAATGGTTTGCGTGATTTCTTCTTCCGTGATAGAGTCAAGAGCCGAGGTAGCTTCATCAAACAACAGTAATCTTGGGTTTCTCAATAGCGCTCTTGCAATGGATAATCGCTGTTTTTCCCCACCAGATACTTTAATGCCGCCTTCGCCAATAGTAGTGTCCAATCCTTTTTCGGCACGCTCTAATAAATTTTGGCAGGCTGATTTTTGCAACACATCATTTATTTCGGCATCGGTTGCATTGGGTTTTACAAACAATAAATTGTCTTTTATGGTTCCTGAGAACAATTGTGCATCTTGAGTCACAAAACCCAATTGTTGTCGCAACTCCGTTAAGTCAATGTCTTTGGCGTTTATTTCATTATAAAAAATAGCTCCTTCCTCTGGAGTGTATAGCCCAACCAACATTTTTACCAAAGTAGTCTTTCCACTTCCCGAAGGTCCGACGAAAGCAATCGTTTCTCCCGCTTTCGCTTCAAAAGAAATATCTTTAACAGCATAAGAAGTAGCGGTTTGATGCCTGAAAGAAATATTTGAAAATCTCAAATTATTGATAAACCCAATTGTTTTTGGGAACAGTGGTTTCTCTTCGCTTTTGGCATTCATCAAATTACCAAAATTATCCATCGAGGCTTTTGTTTCGTTATACGTCGCTATAACGTTACCAAGTTCCTGTAGGGGATTAAACAAAAAGAAGGAGAAAAACATTAAGGTAATCAAATCTCCCGGCTTGATGATGCCTTGAAAAATAAACAGGTATAACGCAAAAACTAAACCGGTTCTCATAAAATGAACGGTTGTTCCTTGGATGAAACTCAATGAACGAATAAAGCGTACTTTCTTCAATTCCAGTCCTAAAATTTTTATAGTCGTACTGTTTAAACGATTCACTTCCTGCTCCGTTAAACCTAAACTTTTCACTAGTTCTATATTGCGCAACGATTCGGTAGTTGCTCCAGCCAAAGCGGTTGTTTCCCCCAATATTTCTCTGGAAACTTTCTTGATTTTTTTGCCCAAAAAAGAACTGATAAAAGCAATAACAGGAACAGTTGCTAAAAAAATGGGACCCAACAACCAATCTATGGAAATAGCATAAACTACCACAAATGTGATTCCGATAAGGGATTGAAAAACCAACGAAATAGATAAAGTGATGAACTTTTCACAATCTATTTTTACTTTCTGAAGCTTGCCCAATGTTTCACCGCTTCGTTGATCTTCAAAATCCTGAAAAGGCAGCTCCAATGCTTTTTGAATACCATCCGTATACATTTTTGCCCCTGTTCGCTGAATAATAATATTGGTAAAATAATCCTGAAAATTCTTAGCAATTCTGGACATCATTGCAGCTCCTAATGATAGAGCCAACCAACCTAAAACTGCTTTGGTAAAATCAGGGAAATTACGATTAAAATTAGCTACCCCAACACCGCATTGATTCAGTAATTTACCAATAATAATGGAGTCACATAACGAAAAACATTGATTAATTGCTGCTAAAAACAAAGCCAAAAATAATAAAGGCTTGTGATCTTTGATATAGGTATATAATATTTTCATTGTTCTTTCTAAAAAATTGAAATGCAAAACTACAACTATTGAATTCAAATATTGAGTTCAAATAATTAAAAATGACACAATAATAACACAACAAATTACCGTTATTATATAACATATCCTTTTGTCGAAATCCTCAATTTTACAATAAAGAAATTCGTTATGAAAATGGCTGTCCCTATTTTAATCCTTCTAATTTTTTTTAGTTCATGTAAACAACAGAATCAGGAGATTATTGAAACAAAAAAAACACTTGTTAGAAAACAACCCAAAACCATTTCGTTTCATTTCGAAAACACCAAGCAATGGCTGACAAAGAATACAGATAGCACCCAAATCCAAATCGTACTTGCCATTAACCGAACAGACAAAACTAATATAGCCAAAATGGATTCTATCATTATTCCAGGCGATTTAACAGGCGATTTGGTATTTTATCTTCCGTTTCCAATAGAGGTTCCCTACTTGAAACCCATCAATAAAATTATCTTCTTTTCTTATCCAACACAAACCTTCGCTACGTATGAAAATGGCATATTGATTCATACAGGTCCCACCAATATGGGACGAAAAAAAGATCCCACTCCTACTGGACTTTTTTATACCAACTGGAAGTCCGAAAAAACTACTAGCACATTTAATGATGAGTGGGATTTGCGTTGGAATTTCAACATCGCCAATAAAGCTGGTGTGGGTTGGCATCAGTATGAATTACCCGGTTATCCAGCCTCACATTCCTGTTTGCGACTTCAAGAAAAGGATGCCAAATACCTTTACAATTGGGCAGATCAATGGATATTACAAGATGACGAAACGGTACTCCTAAAAGGTACACCTGTAATTATTTTTGCCAAATATGATTTTGATGCACCAAAACCTTGGCTACAATTGATTCAAAATCCTACAAAATTAGACATTTCCGCAGCAGAAATAGGGAATACAACAAAACCTTACCTAAACGGCATTCTATCCGAACAGAAAAAAAGAGCAAAAATGCCAGCAAAAAAATAAATCTTGAGATTTTCATATCATTATTAGAAAAACATCAGTTGAAAGACTGGTGTTTTTTGTTTAAGGTAATTCATTTTTAAGGTGTTTAACTTTCTACATTTCCGTCAACATCCCCAAAATGAGTAAATTTTAACACACAAATAAAAACTTGATTTACAGATCATTAAACACATATTAAATCTATTTAACATTTTAAGAAGCAACCATATTCCTATGCCAGCATCTATTATAGAAATAACAATAAATAATTTTATTATGAAAAAATTTAAATTACAATCGGTTCTATTCGTATTATTCGCAGCAACAGTTTTAATTTCTTGCAACAAAGATGACGATTCTCCAAGTCCTCCAGCACTTATCACAAAAAATGCTTTTGTAACAGCGATAAGTGGTCCAACAACAGGAAAAGTAGATGAAACCATCACTTTGAATGTTGTCTTTACTGTAGATAATAGCTGCGGTGACTTCAATAAATTTATTGATGTCACAATAGACAAAGAAAAAGGTTTACAAGTACAAGCCAAATATCCATCTGCCGCCTGCAACAAAAAGGTGCCCGAACCAAAAACTACAACTTACAAATTCAAATCGACTGCTAAAGGAAGTTATGCTATAAGATTTAAAAAATCTGAGACTGAATTTAAAACTCACACTATCGTAATCAATTAGTTAGTTTAACAAATAAAAAAGAATAGCTTTTTTACACTGTTTAAAACTTTTGCACTGCAATCTAGGAAACCGTTTTATTCTGAATTTATTCCGAAAAAGTATTTAAAATTGGGATGTCATCCCGATAATTATCGAGAACTTTTTCATATTTATAGGAAGAAAATTTCTTAATGCGGTTTCAATTAAAATAATAAGTTACTATTCAGCCTACACCAAATTAACGTAGGATTTAAAGAAAAACAGACACGTCCCGAAAGCTTTCGGGATACACAAATTTGCACAAATTGCATTGTGAAATTATTTTTTTTGTGAAATTAGATTCAATTTTGATCCTGAATTCGTGTTAATTCGTGAAATTCGTGTAAAACTTTTGTTAGGCTGAATAGTTACAATAATAATTAGGAATGAAATATTTATAAAACGGTTTATCCCTACTCTTTAGAAAAATAACTATTTTTGCAGTCTAAATTTTTCACCATGTCAAAGAAGAAATACAAAATAGCAGTCATTCAATTGAATCTTAATGATGTTGCCGAAAACAACCTTAAAAAATGTTTGAGTTGGGTTCGCGATGCCGCCAATCAAGGAGCCGAAGTCATTTCGCTACCTGAATTATACAGCAGTCATTATTTTTGTCAAAGTGAGGATGTCGATAATTTTGCTTTGGCAGAACCATTATACAGTACTTCATTTATTGCTTTTAGTGCTTTGGCCAAAGAGTTGGGTGTCGTAATTATTGTTCCTTTCTTCGAAAAAAGAATGGCTGGAATTTACCACAACAGTGCGTACATCATTGACACTGACGGTTCAGAAGCTGGATTGTATCGTAAAATGCACATTCCGGATGATCCTCATTTCTATGAAAAATTCTATTTCACACCTGGGGATTTAGGTTTCAAAGCCTTCCCAACCAAAAAAGGAAAAATAGGAACTTTAATTTGTTGGGATCAATGGTATCCGGAAGCGGCTCGATTAACAGCCTTGCAAGGTGCCGATGTGTTGTTTTACCCAACCGCAATTGGATGGCATCCGCTTGAAAAAGACGAATACGGCGAAAACCAACATGGTGCTTGGATGAACGTAATGAAAGGTCACGCTGTAGCAAATGGCGTATATGTGGCTGCAGCTAACCGAATTGGTTTAGAGCAATATATTGAAGGAACTGCTGGAATTCAGTTTTGGGGATCTTCGTTTATTGCAGGACCACAAGGCGAAATTTTGGCACAAGCCTCACACGATAAAGAAGAGATTTTGATTGCCGAAGTGGACTTGGATTTACAAGAAAACGTACGTCAGAACTGGCCCTTTTTTAGAGACAGAAGAATCGATGCTTTCGGAGATATTACCAAACGAGCAATCGACTAATTTTTACTTAGTATCAACTAAAAAAATAAAAAATCTATCAATAGTAAACCCTTACTTTTGGTAGATTTTTTTTATTCAAAATAGAATCTTAGAAACCGCGATAAACAATAAGCCAGCAAGAGTAGCAGCTTTTTAAAAGTTCACAAATACTAGTGCAGCAGAATTACTTCCGCCATAAGCACCTATTTAACAACTCCAGTTCAACCAGTAATGATAAGACCAATCTTCATCAGAGGATTCTAGATTTTCATTTACCGTTGGTTTGATTCTTTTTTTACTATTGTTCTCGTTTTCGGTTCTTCCGAAAAAAAATAGTGTTTTAACCACTTCTATACTTTTCTTAATCATCGTTTTATAGTTTTTTTTTCTGCAAAATTAATTGCAAACAGACGAAACAATATTAGCTAAACATTAACGAATTCTTATTATAAAACTCAGCTTTAAAAAAAATTGAAACACAAAAAAATGTAAGTGACCAAACTATTTTAAAAATTAAATCGATTGACTACATTTGTGCCTATTACTATTTGAAAATAAATTATGACTGCACTATCAAGAAGATTCCCCGCAGAATGGGAAAAGCAACAAGGTATTTTATTGTGTTTTCCGCATAATGGCAAAGATTGGCCAGGAAAATATGAAGCCATACAGTGGGCTTTTGTAGAATTTATCAAAAAAGTAGCGACTTATGAAGTTGTTTTTTTGGTAGTTGCCGATGAAAATCAAAAAACAAAAGTGATTGAAATGCTAGAAACAGCTCACGTAAAAATGAGTAATATTTCTTTTATTATTCATAAAACCAACCGCAGTTGGATGCGTGATTCTGGACCAATCATCGTAAAAAATGGTACGGCTAGAGAAGCGTTGAATTTTAACTTTAACGGTTGGGCCAAATATAAAAACATCAATTTAGACAAACACATTCCTGCCAAAGTGGGTGAATCTCTAAATATCCCTGTCACTCAAGTGATGTACAAAGGAAAACCCGTAATTGTAGAAGGTGGTGCTATTGATGTAAACGGAAAAGGAACGCTATTAACTTCCGAAGAGTGTTTGATGCATCCTGACATTCAGGTTCGGAATCCCAATTTTACGAAAGAAGATTACGAAGCTGTTTTCAAAGAATATTTAGGTGTAACGAATGTGATTTGGTTGGGCGACGGTATTGAAGGCGATGATACCCACGGACATATCGACGATTTATGCCGATTTGTCAATGAGGATACAATTGTAACCATAGTCGAATTAGATCCAAATGACAGCAATTACAAACCGTTGCAAGACAATCTAAAACGACTGCAAAATGCCAAACTCGAAAACGGAAAATCACCAATTATCGTGGCGTTACCGATGCCAAAACGCATTGATTTTGATGGATTGCGTTTACCCGCGAGTTACGCTAATTTCTTGATTTTAAACAATTGCGTTCTAGTTCCAACGTTTAATGATGCTAACGATAGAAAGGCGCTAAATATTTTAGCTGAATGTTTCCCTGACAGAGAAATTATAGGAATAAGTGCTATTGATTTAATTTGGGGTTTTGGAACTTTGCATTGTTTGAGTCAGCAAATTCCAGAGTAAACCTTATTTTTTTTAGCTAAGTAAATATTTCAAAATAAACCATACAATTTGCCTCGCTCTTTTGCCCTTTTTCTTCGTTAAAAAATCTTTGAATAGCTAGGCTATTGAAAGTTTTTTTGCCTTGAAAAAGACCAAAATAACTTCCTCAAATTTTGCATGGTTTATTTCAAAACCTTTACTAAAAAGTATTCATGAATTACAAAAGTGCAAATGAGAACACAATTACGAATACACCTAGAAGAAATAACGGAGCTAACAGATGATGAATTTACTTATATTTTTTCTCATTTTTCAATCAAAAAATTAAAGAAACATCAATTCTTAATTCAGGAAGATGATGAAGTATCACATACCTATTGGGTAAAAAAAGGATTACTAAAAGCTTACATTACTGATAAAAAAGGAAAAGACTACATTCTCAATTTTGCGATGGAAAATTGGTGGATAAGTGATTTTCAAGCCTATTTTACACAAACAAAAGCCACCCTAAATGTAAGCTGTTTGGAAGAGACTGAACTGCTTTGCCTATCGTTTGAAAACAGGGAAAAACTTTGTGCAGAGATGCACAAGATGGAACATTTTTTTAGAAAAAAAGCCAATAGTGGTTTTGTTTCCTTGCAAAAACGCATGCTTTCTTTCTTAACTCAAAATACTAAAGAACGTTATGATATACTCCTTAAGCAATATCCTCAACTTTTTCAGAGGGTGCCAAAAACCATAATTGCGGCCTATCTTGGGGTCTCAAGAGAAACTTTAAGCAGATTGAGTTCTTAACAACCCGTGATTTACCTCACACAAAAGATGTGATATAGGTCTAATCCTAATTAAGACAAACACAACCAACTTTGTATTATTATAAATTTTAAAATAATACAATGAAAAAAGTAATCATCACATTATTATTTGGCCTTTTTACTGTCCAAATATATTCACAGGAAAAAAAGGAATTGTCTCTATTTGCAGAAAGCAAAAACCAATGGACAGGAATCGCTATTTCAAAGAAAGATAGAGTGTTTGTAAACTTTCCAAGATGGTCAAGTGAAACACCAATATCTGTTGCCGAAATTATAGATGGCAAAATAATCCCATATCCAAATAAAGCATGGAACGACTGGGACACTACTGTTTTACAAAAGCATCAGTTTATTTGTGTACAAAGTGTTTACATTGATGATTTGAATACTCTTTGGATATTGGACACTGGCTATGAATTAAAAACTGATGCTACAAAAGCGGCTCATCTTTATGCTTTTGACCTCGCTGATGATAGTTTAAAATCAGAATATGTTTTTCCCGAATCCATAATTACCAATAAAAGCTATCTAAATGATTTACAGATAGACAACCGGAATCAGATAGCCTATTTCACAGATTCACAGGTAGGAGGAATTGTGATACTAGATTTACATACCCATGAAATAAGACGTATTTTATCTAAACATCCCTCTACATTGACCGAAGTATCAAAAATAGTAATAGAAGGTTTTGAGCGTACACACCCTGTTCATTCTGACGGAATTGCATTAGACCCAGACAAAAAATATTTATACTATTGCTCCTTGATGGGTAAGAACATCTATCGAGTACCTACAGGGGCATTATTAGATAAAAAATTAAATGATTCGCAATTAGGTGAAAAAGTAGAGAAGTTTGCTGAAACAGGAGCAAATGATGGAATTATATTCGATAAAAAAGGGAATCTGTACTTGAGTAGTTTAGAAAAGAATGCTATTAGCCAGTTGGATAAAAATGGTATTCTTCGAGAAGTTATTAGCGACAAGCAAATAAAATGGCCAGATTCGTTTGCCTTCGACAGCGCCGGAAACTTACTGTTTACCATTTCTAAAATACATCTCCCGAAAGAAAACAGAGGGCTCTATGCCGTTTTTAGGCTAACCATAAATAACTTACATTAAGTTATAATTATAAACCAAAAAAGACTTGTAGCGATTACCGCTACAAGTCTTTTTTTTACACCTAAAACTAGATTAGTCTCTTGTAAAAGGTAATTTTTGATCTGCACTAATAATCATATCAAATCCAGTTTTTGCTTCGTTAAATTGAAATGTAACTCCGGCCTCTTTAGATTCAAATTTATCAGTACCAATTAGAGTAAGACCAAATTTTGGGTAATCAGTAATTTCTGCAAAAAGCACACTATTTTTTTCAGTAATCACGATTTTTAGCGGTGCAGCTTTTGTAGAATACTTACCAACATAACCGTCTAAAATTACCTCTTTCTCGATTACACCTTTATCAGAAGTCCAAGTATTGTTACTTTCATTAGAATCCGGAAAAACGTGATCTGGATCGAGAACTATGCTCGCTATTTCTTCTGTAGTATTTACTTTAAAAGACCAATCTACATTTCTTTGCCAAACTTCAACAGGTAATTTAATACGGGTTACTTTTCCGCTTTTAGTTTTTACATCCAAAACGACAGGCATCGCCATTTTTTCGTAATTTTCAATCGTGACTACAGCTCCTCTAATTGGATCATTTTTTACATATTTCACAGAATTTACACCTTGATCCAAACGCCAGTTGTTTACAAACCAACCTCTCCAGAACCAGCTCAAATCTTCTCCTGCCACATTCTCCATTGTTCTAAAAAAGTCATCTGGAGCAGGGTGTTTAAAAGCCCAACGCTCTACATACGTTTTAAAAGCCAAATCAAAACGCTCTGGTCCTAAAACTTGCTCTCTCAAAATAACTAATCCTGAACTTGGCTTGAAATAGCACAAAAGACCAATATTCTTTTCTTTCATATTATCTGGAGAACTCATAATAGTTTCTGTCTTGGGATTGGTAAAATAATCCGCATTTTCATGTAAGTCGGTTGGCTTACTTTTATACTCTCCATTATTGAAATCAACTGAACTTAGTGAATTAATAAAGGTGTTAAACCCTTCATCCATCCAACCAAATAAACGCTCATTAGAACCTACAATCATTGGAAACCATCCATGACCAAACTCATGATCCGTAACACCCCATAAATCTTCTCCTTTGGATTCCCATCCACAAAAAACGATTCCAGGATATTCCATTCCTCCTTCATTTCCGGCTACGTTCGTAGCAACGGGATAAGGATATTCAAACCATCTTTTAGAATAATTTTCGATTGATGTTTTAGTATATTCTGTAGCGCGTGCCCAAGCTTCATTACCGGCACTTTCTACAGGATAGGCAGATAATGCCAATGATTTTTTGCCACTTGGCAAATTTATCCTAGCTCCATCTAATATAAATGCAGGAGAAGATGCCCATGAAAGGTCTCTTGCGTTTTTTATTTTAAAATGCCATGTTTTTTCAGAAGTAGTTCCTGCTTTTGATGCATTGGCTACCACTTCCTCGGCAGTACGAATCATTACCGTTTTTTCGCTTTGAATGGCTTTTGCCAAACGACTTTGCTCATTTGCAGAGTAAACCGATTTTGGATTTAACAACTCTCCAGAACATACTACAATATGATTGGATGGAACGGTAATATTGACATCAAAATCCCCATATTCCAAGTAAAACTCAGATGCTCCTAAATACGGATTGGTATTCCAACCTCTCAAATCATCATATACACACATACGCGGATACCATTGTGCAATGGTGAAAATTTTACCATTTTTGGTATCTAAAACTCCTGTTCTATCCGAACCTTCTTTTGGTGAAATGAAGGAGAAATCGATTTTAATTTTCACAACTCCACCTTTCGCTTTTAGATCATCAGGGAGAAAAACTTGCATTCTGGTATCAGTAATAACAAATTTCGCCTCTGTTTCAACAGATTTTCCTTTATTGGTAGAAACAATTTTTACCGATTTAATTTTATGACCTCCGTCAAAAACCTCTCCTTGGGCACCGTTGCGACTTCCTTTTAATGGCACAACTGCATTTCCTCGAGAATCGGCCTTGAATAAATTTTGATCCAAATGCATCCAAACAAAAGACATTTTATCCGTACTATTATTGGTATAGGTTACAATTCCTGTTCCTATTATTTCATTGCTTTTTTCATTCAGCTTGGCTGTCAACTTATAATCAGCTCTATTTTGCCAATATTCATGACCAGGCGCACCACTGGCAGATCGTGTATCTGTACCATTATTTACATAAAATAAAGGACCAAAAGCATCGTGATAATCATACTTTGAAACTGGAGCAGGAGTTGCAACAGTCGTTGTCTCTTGCGCCCATGAAGTAGTAATTCCTAGAAGTAAAGCCAATTGCAAAATGGCTCCGAAACGGATATTTTTCATATTTTTCTTTTTTTTCAATGACAAATTAATGGAAAAAAAATGAAATTTTCAGTTAAAATTGAGAATCTGATTGAAATTTCTTAAATATAATTAGTGCAGTTTCTGTAACCTAAATAAAAAATATAAAATATCTTTACGGTATGCTAACCATTAAAAAACGAATATTATTTTGATTACAACTATTTCAAACTCAATTCTAACGGCAAATATAAATCATACTGGAGCCGAATTGTGTTCCTTAAAAGACAATTCTAATACAGAATACATTTGGAGCGGAAATCCTGAATTCTGGGGAAAGCACTCCCCCATTTTATTTCCAATTGTGGGTACTCTCAAAAACAATTCCTATCACTACAATGACCAAAAATATAACTTATCCCGTCATGGATTTGCTCGTGAAATGAATTTTGAACTGATTGACAAACAAGAGAACAGTGCTACTTTTTCGTTAACTTCATCTGATGAAACTAAAGAAAATTATCCGTTTGATTTTGAGTTGCATTTAATTTACGCTTTAGAAAATGCATCCCTAAAAATTGAATACAAAGTCATCAACAAAGGAGCATCAAAAATGCCATTTTCAATTGGGGCGCATCCTGCATTTGACTTACCAGGGGATTTTGAGAATTACAGTCTTGAATTTGAGAATGAAGAACCATTAACATTTCATCTTTTGGAGGATGGTCTAATTTCGAATGTTACTGAGCAAGTACAATTAGACAAAAAAAAATTGCATTTAAATCATAAATTATTCGAAAATGATGCTTTGGTTTTCAAAAAACTGACATCAAAAGCGATAACCATTTTAAATAAATCGAAGCCAATTTTAAAAGTAAACTACAAAGATTTTCCGGATTTAGGAATTTGGACACCTCCTAATGCTCCTTTTATATGTATCGAACCTTGGTTTGGATATTCAGACACCGTTGATACTTTTGGAAATCTTTTTGAAAAAGAAGGCATACAAGTTCTGGATTCATACGAAACCTTTAAATCACAATTCGGCATTGAAATTTTATAACTAACGAAAATTATTTCTCTATATTTGGATAAAACTAATATACAGAAGTTCGTAAATCAATCAAACTATGCGCAACTTACCACTTCTGTTATTCTTTATCTTTTTATTCTTGGATTGTTCTGGCCATAAAATAGTATCCGATTATGTATTTAATTCTATAGATGAAAAAGCATTATATATTAAATCATACGATGAAACATTAAAATTATGGAAGGTTCCGTTTGAAGAAATGGATGTAACAACAAATTATGGTATTGCACACATTATCATTAGCGGTCCAAAAACAGGCGAACCTTTGGTTTTATTTCATGGTACAGATGCCAGTTCCACCATGTGGTTTCCTAATGTAAAAGAATTTAGTGCAGCATACCGAGTTTACGCGATTGACTTCCCCTTGGAAGCAGGAAAGTCGTTATCAAACTGTATAAAATTAACCAATAAACAGACTGCGGGATTTTACAATGCCATTTTTAAGCACTTTCGGATGGAAAACATTAATTTATTAGGAGTATCAAGAGGCGGTTGGATGGCAACTTATTTAGCCTTACAGCCTGGCAATGCAATTAAAAAAATAGTTTTATTGAGTCCTGCACAAACTTTTGGAAGAGTCTCAAACTTAGGAAAAGTCCTGTCTGCTATAAATCTTAAAATGTTTCCAAGTCCAAAAAGCACTAATAAATTTTTCGAAGCTTTTTCATACTATCCAGATAAAATTAACGGTGTTTTTAAAAATCAACTTTATCTTGCCTACAAATATGGGAATAGTAAACCCCGATTATTAGGTATGATGCCGTTTTCTCAAAAAGAATTAAAGTCACTAAAAATTCCTGTACTGGTTTTGATTGGTGACCATGATATTGTGAATAATGAAAAAATATTCGTGAAAGCGCACCAATTTATCCCGAATGTTGAAACTGCTGTTATCAAAGACGCGGGGCATTTTATATCTATTGATCAATCTGAAATTACAAATAAAAAAATTATCGAATTTTTAAACAAAAACGAATAATGTTAGAAATAAACTTTACCCCCTTTCCTAATCTTGAAACCGAGAGATTGACTCTAAAACAAGTAACTACAGATGATGCTGATGACATTTTCGAGTTGCGTTCGAATACAGAAGTCATGAAATACATTCCGAGGCCATTGCTTCAAAACAAAGAAGAAGCGTTGGAACTTATTGCCATGCTAAACAACAAAATAGAAAACAACATTGGAATTAACTGGGGAATACGATTAAAAAATGACTCGAAAATCATTGGTATTATTGGACATTACCGAATAAAACCAGAGCATTACAGAGCCGAAGTGGGTTATATGCTATTACCCGAATATAATGGAAAAGGAATTGTATCCGAAGCCTTAAAAAAAGTAGTCGAATATGGTTTTAAAGAGATGAAACTGCATTCTATAGAAGCTGTTTTAGATCCTAAAAATGAGGGGTCGGAAAAGGTTTTACTGAAAAATGGTTTTACAAAAGAAGCTCATTTATTAGAAAACGAATACTACGAAGGGCGTTTTCTGGATACTTTAATTTATTCTATTTTGAATAAATGACACTTAATATTAACCTGTTGAATGTAATTACTATTTTAAATAAAAACTATTATGGATGAAAATGTACTTTGTTCTAAAACTCCAGAAATGACATTAAAGGAGTTGAAAACTTCGTTGTCAATCTATAATTTATCAAGAAAATCAACGTAAGCAAATCTAAAAGACTTGCCTTTTCCCTCCGAAGGTGATTTCATTTTCGAATTCTATAAAAATAATTTGAGTGTTCTTATTGACAAAAAGGGAAGAGTATACGATCAATGAGTTATTGTACTATTTTATAAATATTAATGGTATTAAGCCTCATTTCTACAATATATAATTCACTTTATCTCAAAAACCCCCGATCCAAAATTAAGGATAGGGGTTTTTTTATTGTTGTTAAGGGAGTAAAATAATTTAGAATTATCAAAATATCTTATTCCCTGATTTTTAATCTACTGTTAAAACACCATCTATATTAGAGATTGTTTTTGTTAATGCCAGATTTGTAATCACTAATGAACTGTATTGCCAAGAACCATCACGTTTTTGACAATAAGCAGAAAACACTATGCTTACGTCTTTGGTAGTTTTTGCATAACTTCCTCCAGGGATGTAACCATTTTGAGGTGCACTACCTGAATCATTTACTAAAATACCATCATAGTTGGTTACATTCGATTCTGACAAATCAGTAAGATTTAAACCGGATGCAATCCAGTTCTGATCTCTTTTTTGAGAATGAGCATACATGTTTACTCTAATTTTTTTTGATGTTGCAACATAACTTCCAGTAGGAACAAAATGGGTTAGCACCATTGTTTGAGAATTTATCATAATCTTTTTTTTTATATTTAGTCTACTCTTTATTAAGGATTTTCGACGACCTCCCATCAAAAGCGGAATCCGGCTTTCCCTTTCGACACTCAAATTTAGAACCAAATTTTCTAAAAAAAACAGGTGGAAATACGTGTTTTTCAGCGTAATGGATAAAAATGATGCTATTTTTTAAATGTTTGCTTAAAGTGGACAAAAATTATGCTTCTTATTTACTTTTGTAAAACCTTTTTTTTCAACAGAACTTTATATTAAAAAACTAAACGAAAATAGGCTCTGCTGAGGAGCAACCCATCAGGGATGATTTTTAAATCTGAAAAATGCCTTTCAAGAGCATTGTTAGTATTTGGTATTTTTAGTTCTGGGTAATGGTCATACCTAGTAAATAAAAAATGAACCACATCGATTTATAACTAAGAATTAAAGAGAATAAAGAAAATAGTTCTATTTCACACATAGTCAGCCTATGTGTAAAGTAAAGCATCTATTTAATCCTTTACGACACTATCAATTCTATATATCTATCTATGTCGTAAAAAAATCACAACCAATGAGGTATCTTTACAGAAATTAAACATTAACTCAAAATTCGCATTTATTATTTGAATGCACCTAGTAAAAAAAACCAAAAATGAATCTAGACAATCAAAAAGAATATTGGGACGAAGTAGCCGACATAAAAACATTTACTCATCCAATAGACATAGAATTACTGAATCCCTTTGTAAACAAACAAAGCATAATTGTTGACTTTGGGTGTGGGTATGGAAGAATTGTAAAAGAATTAAATGATTTAGGATTTGAGAATGTTTGCGGATTTGACACTTCTAAAGAATTAATCGCGAGAGGAATATCAGAAAACGATTTGGCTCTTTTTCATATTGAAAACCCAACAGAACTGACACTCGAAGACAACTCTGTTGATTGTATCATTCTTTTTGCCGTTTTAACTTGTATCCCGTCTAATGAAGGGCAAAAGAGTTTACTCAATTTACTGCTATCCAAACTTAAAAAAGGTGGAATATTGTATATAAGCGACTATTATCTACAAGAAAACTCAGTTGAAGTGGAGCGATATGAATACTTAAATGGAGACCAAAATAACTTTGGCGTTTTCAAACTTCCAGAAGGAGCCACTTTTCGTCATCATACAAAAGAGTGGATTAAAACCTTGACGAAAGACTTTGAAATTTTAATCGAAAACCCTCTAATTGTAAAGACAATGAATGGAAATATGGCAAATGGATTTCAAATAATAGCTAAAAAATAATTAGTGACTTATACAAGATCTTTACATCTTATGAAAACGAATGCCCTAGCCCTGATAGTCGAATTGCTCTCACAATTACCTTTTCTTGAGGCGTCCCGATAATTATCTGGATTTCTTCGCCTTAAGAAAAGATACAAGCGGATAGCAGGATTAAGCTCTTTCCCTCGACTAAGCTCGGGATAAAAATTATTGGATTACTTTTTTATTGTCTTTACATACAATTCTTCGACTTGTTTTCTGGCCCAATCGGTTTTTCGTAAAAAGGTAAGGCTTGATTTTACACTAGGATTTTCATTGAAACATTTTATTTTTATGAGCTCTCCCAAGGTGTCAAATCCGTAGTGTGCGACTAATGCTTCTACTATTTTTTGGAGAGTAATTCCGTGAAGCGGATCTTTTGATTGTTGCTTTTCCATGTTGCAAAAGTATTGATTAGAAAGAAACAACTATAGAAAAACCATCAAAAATTTCTTTTTGATGGTTTTTTATTTAAATAAAAATTTGATTATTGAACCGCTAACAAGGCATTAATGTTTCCATAACCAAATTCTGGGTTTTTGTTTGGATAAAAGCTTGCCGATTGGCGCATCTTTGCTAAAACTTGATCCCTTGTCCAACTTGGATTTTTAGCCCAAACCAAAGCTGCGATTCCAGCTGTGGTAGCTGTTGCAACTGATGATCCACCAACATAATCAGATTGATTGTCATAATAACTACCTACAGGAATCGTATTACCAGAACCAGCCCTTTGCATAACTACTGTAAAATCTATTTTTCCACCTGTATGACAAACATCACATTTTTGATAACTAGCGCCTTCTTTTACACCTGTTACCGCAATGGTTTCTGGCATCCAAGCGGGGAAAATAACTCCTACAAATGTCGTAAAATCGGTTGATGTTCCGCCTGCGCAGAAAATCAATTTACCTTTACTATAGGCGTATTTTATTCCATCTTCAATTTTACCAACCGAAAAAATATGTCCCATCGACATTGAAATGATTTTTACATCACTTCTATTTCCTAATGCGATAAAGGCATTTTTAACACCATTTTGCTCGTGATATCCATCTAAAACCACATTGCTTGCCGCACGATAAGTCACTAAATTGGCATTATAAGCCACGCCAACCGGCAATCCTTTATCATTTCTTGGTGAAGCGGCCACAGATGCCATACTAGTGCCGTGTCCGCATTGATCGTTAGGCCCATCTGTCCCACTTGTCCATGGCCAAATGGAATCAACATAAACACCATATTTTTGAATTGTTCTATCGGTCGAAACACCATCATTAAAGTTTGAACCTAATAATGTTTGGTTGGGTGAAACTCCAGTATCTACAATCCCAATTGTAATTCCTTTCCCGGTACTATAATTCCATGCACCAGGAATATTATGCAAATAAAATGCCCAAGGAACTTTTGCGTTGGGCGTAATTGTTGTATAATCTAATGTACTGAGTGATGAAGCTTCAAATCCACACCCTGAACCTGAACCTGAATCTGAACGGCGTTCTAAATTTTCATTTTCAAAATACCTGTAATCAGCTGGTTCTATATACCGGATATGCTTATTCTTTCTTAAAGCAATAATGGTTTCCAGTTTTGTAATTGTAACATCAATTAAATTTAAATATTCATCGGAAGAAATCGAGCCTTTCTTTAAATTCCCCCCCTCATGTTTCATAATAGTTTCTTGCAACTCATTTTGAATATTATCAATTCTAGCCGATTTAGATCTTTCGAAATCTTTTCTTGAATTACCAAATCCTATTGTTACAATATTCTGTCCACGAACCACAGCACTCCAAAGTAAATAATCAGAAGCTTTGCTCCAATCAAAACTCCCCTTGGTCCTTATTGCCTCATCTATTTTTTTATTAATTTCTTTTGAAGTCAGAGGCTCATTCTGAGACTCAATACTAACAGGACTATTTTCCTGAAGAGCATCATCTTTGGCACAAGAAACAAGAACCAAAAACATAATAACGGATAATCTTAGTGTGATTTTTGTCATTTTAATAGGTTTTTAATATTTAGACCCGAATATACTTAATAAATTAACATAAATAATTAATTATGATAAAATATTTCTTACTTATAATAAAATAAATATTCGTTTTGAATAATTTTTTCTTAAAAAATATAGTTTGTACATTTGCCTTCTTATGCTAAAAACAGTAAACATACTCAATAAAAGAGCCCGATTCGATTATGAAATAATCGAAACCTTTACCGCCGGTATTGTTTTGGCGGGAACTGAAATAAAATCTATCCGATTAGGAAAAGCTAATATTACCGAAAGTTTTTGTGAATTTAGCGGTAATGAACTTTTTGCCATTAATACCTATATCGAAGAATATACTTTCGGGAATCAATTCAATCACAAAGCCCGTAGCGAACGTAAATTACTTTTAAAGAAAAGAGAATTGAAGGGCTTACTTAGAAGCGTACAAGCCAAAGGACTTACCATTGTTCCCCTAAAATTATTTACCAATGAAAAGGGATTGGCTAAACTACAAATTGGACTTTGTAAAGGTAAAAAAACATACGACAAAAGAGAATCACTTAAGGAACAAGATACTAAAAGAGATTTGGATCGAATAAAAAAGGCTTTTTAAAGGAAATCATGTTAATTTTTTTATTGTATTTAGGTAGTTTTTCATCGAATTATAATTACTTTTACTACATTAAATCAAAAAACAGGAAATTATGAAAAACATTTTTATCGCATTAGTCTGTATTTGTCTTGCAAGTTGTGGAAGTAACACAACAATTGTTTCTAGTTGGAGAGATCCAAATTCAACTCTTGCAAAAGAAAACTTTAAAAAAGTAATAGTTGTAGCTCTGGCAAAAGATGAAAGCACCAGAAGATCCACAGAAAACAGAATCGTTTCTATTAATCCTGAGGTTTTAACTTCTTCTTTCAATTATTTAAACCAACAAAATTTAAATCTTACGCAAGATCAAAAATTAAGTATTCTACAAACTGAAGGTTTTGATGGTGCAATTACATTGCGTTTCATAAAAGCAGATAAAGAAACTCAATATGTTCCTGGAACCGCAAACTATTATGGCGGAATGGGATATCCAGGAATGGGATATGGTTACGCAGGTGGATACGGAATGGGTTACGGTGCAGGATTTGGTGGCTGGTATGGTGCTTATGCTCCTGCTTACTATACGCCTGGATACTACCAAGAAAACACTTATTACTATATCGAAACTAATATTTTTGACTTGAAAAACAATAAATTGGTTTGGAGTGCTACTACAAAATCTTTGGATGTATCAGACATCAGTACTACTGTTGACGAAATCATGCAAGCTTGCGTGAACCAAATGAAAGCTGACGGTTATATGTCTCCTAAAGCAAAATAATACAATCCCCTTCTAAAGGAATTGTTTCGATAAAAAAAGCAATACTAAAATAATTTAGTATTGCTTTTTTTGTTTGGGACAATCTCGAAAAGTAAAGTTCTTATACCGTTTGTTATTTCAAAATAGCCCAATAAAAATTGGTCTAAATGAAATATACAACGGCATTATACCAAAACCAATTGAACTATAGTAATAATGGTATTATCTCCCGAAAAATCTGCTAAAAAAGCCTTTGACTTCCTCTTCTTCTTCCATTTCTTCAACAGCTCCTGTTTGTTGCGCTTGCTGTAATTTCTGGTTCTTTTGATCTTCCACCATTAATTTGGTAATTAAATCAACGTAACTAAGTCCTTGCTCTTCTAAAAAGCCGATTAAATATTTCTCGCTGGCACCAACACCACTAGCTTCTTCAATCAACAAAAGTTTTTTGTATAAAGGCTCAATATGCTTCGTGATTACATCTTGTGGAACCGCTTTTCTTCTAGCTATATAATTAACTATATTCCCATCCTCATCTCTAGAATACTCAAAATTAGTAATTACCCAGTAATATCTTCCCGATTTAGCTAAATTCTTTACAATTCCATGAAATTGATTTCCTTTTTGAATATTTTCCCAAAGTACTTTAAATACCACCTTTGGCATGTCTGGATGTCTCACAATATTATGGGGTTGAGCCATTAACTCATAATCCTCATAACCACAAACATCTACAAAAACTTCATTTGCATATTCGATAGTGCCATACAAATCAGTTTTACTCATAATGGTCTGGGTTTTATCCCATACTACCTCTTTATCAATAGGAATTGGTCTTTTGGTCATTTCTTTCACTTCGTTCATACTTTTTTTTATTAAACATTTCATTCTATTACAAGTATTTTACTTACTAATACTTGATGAGGCAAATATAAAAAGTCCTCTTTTTTTAAAACATGATAATAATCAGTTTTCTAATATTATCGGAATTTAGCTGTTTATTTTTCAAATACAATTACAAGAATCGATTGTATTTCTTTATTTTTCAACCACATAGCAACCTTTATTCTAACACTTTTGAAATAAAAAAAACCATTCACAGAATGAATGGTTTTAAAAGATTGGACAAAAGAAAATCAATTCTTATCCTCTAATAAAGGAACGAAACGAAACTCACCAAACTCGTGTTTTTCAAACTGGGTTTCGTTTATACGTATTAATAATGTCATAATCTGAACATCTTCACCAAGCGGAATAACAAGTCTCCCTCCTATTTTGAGCTGCGCCATTAAGGGTTGCGGAATTATAGGCGCTCCGGCAGTAACAATTATACTATCAAATGGAGCGTAGCCCGGTAAACCTTTGTATCCATCGCCAAAAGAAAGATGCTTGGGACGAATTCCTAGTTTTGGCAATAGCGCAGATGTTTGTTTAAACAACTCTTTTTGCCTTTCAACACTAAAAACTTGCGCACCCATCAAACACAAAACAGCCGTTTGATAACCTGAACCTGTACCTATTTCCAGCACTTTATGTCCTTTTTTTATTTCTAATAACTGCGATTGAAAAGCAACAGTATATGGTTGAGAAATTGTCTGTCCTGCCGCAATAGGAAATGCTTTGTCTTGATAAGCATAATCCGCAAAACTGGAGTTCAAAAATAAATGACGCGGAATTATTTTTATGGCTTCTAAAACATTCTTATCAGTAATTCCTTTTTGGTGTAAGACACTTACTAATTGATTACGAAGTCCTTGATGCTTGGCGGTATCTTTCAAAGTTTTGGGTTTTATAAAAGGCAAAAATAGAAAACAAATTCAAATTCCAATTTAAAAAAAACTCCAAATTTCGATGTATTCAATTTATATTTGAAGCTTAGAATTTAGTCCCGATAGTTATCGGGATAAAAATTGGAATTTCTTATTTTATTACTATTTTTGTAGAAACATCATTATTATGCTGAAAATTGGAGTATTGGGTGCAGGGCATCTCGGTAAAATACATTTGCGTTTATTACAACAATCCGAAAAGTATGAATTAGTTGGTTTTTATGACCCCAATCAAGAAAACGCCGAAAAAATATCAAAAGAATTTGGTTATAAACATTTTAGCACCATCGCAACTCTGATTCATGCGGTTGACGTAATAGACATTGTTACTCCAACACTTTCTCATTATAAATGTGCCAAAGTTGCCATTAAATCTGGCAAACACGTTTTTATAGAAAAACCCATTTCGAATACCGTTGAAGAAGCCGAAGAAATCATTGCATTGGCCAACGAATATAATGTAAAAGGTCAAGTAGGACATGTCGAAAGATTTAATCCTGCCTTTATCGCTACCAAAAACATGATTGTAAATCCCATGTTTATCGAAACACATCGATTGGCCGAGTTTAATCCGCGTGGTACCGATGTGCCTGTAGTTTTAGACTTAATGATCCATGATATCGATGCTATTTTGAGCGTAGTTAATTCTAAAGTAAAAAACATCAATGCAAGTGGTGTTTCTGTAATAAGTGACACCCCAGATATTGCCAATGCTAGAATTGAATTCGAAAATGGTTGTGTGGCCAACTTAACCGCAAGCCGAATTTCGATGAAAAACATGCGTAAGTCACGATTTTTTCAAAAAGATGCCTATATTTCTGTTGACTTTCTAGAAAAAAAATGTGAAGTCGTTAAAATGAAAGATGCTCCTGAAATACCTGGAGATTTTGACATGATTTTACAAAATGCCGAAGGGGTAAAAAAACAAATTTACTTCTCTAATCCAGATGTTGAACAAAATAATGCCATCCTAGACGAATTAGAATCGTTTGCTGATGCCATTACAAATGATACAACTCCTGTGGTTACACTAGAACAAGCAACAGATGCTTTAAGAGTGGCGTATCAAATTATAGATTGTTTTAAAAAATAAATAACTCAATAAATCAAATTAAAGTTTAAGGTTTAAAGTCATTGGTCTTTAAATTTTAAACTTTTTTAACTTAAAAAATAACAAAATGAAAATTATTGCTGTAATTGGAGCTGGAACTATGGGTAACGGAATTGCTCATACTTTTGCACAAAGTGGATTTACTGTTAAATTAATCGATGTTTCCGAAAAGTCTTTGGACAAAGGAATGGCAACCATAGCGGCCAATTTGGATCGAATGGTTTCTAAAGGAACCATAACCGAAGAAGACAAAGCCAAAACCATCACCAATATTATTACCTATACAGACATCAAAGACGGTGTTGTTGGTGTAGATTTGGTTGTAGAAGCCGCTACTGAAAATGTAGATTTAAAACTCAATATTTTCAAGCAATTAAACGAAGCGTGTTCACACAATACAATATTAGCAACAAACACTTCTTCGATTTCCATCACTCAAATTGGTGCCGTAGTGACACATCCAGAACGTGTAATAGGAATGCACTTTATGAATCCTGTGCCTATTATGAAATTGGTTGAAATCATTCGTGGTTACAATACCAGTGACGAAGTGACAAAAACCATCATGACTTTGTCTGAAAAACTAGGAAAAACACCTGTTGAAGTAAACGATTATCCAGGTTTTGTTGCCAATAGAATTTTGATGCCCATGATCAACGAAGCAATTGAAACGCTGTACAACAAAGTAGCTGGCGTTTATGAGATCGATACTGTAATGAAATTAGGAATGGGACACCCAATGGGACCTTTACAACTAGCTGATTTTATTGGTCTTGACGTCTGTCTTGCGATCTTAAACGTAATGTACGACGGTTTCAAAAACCCAAAATATGCTCCATGTCCTTTATTAGTAAACATGGTAAGAGCAGGAAAACTGGGAGTGAAATCTGGAGAGGGTTTTTATGATTATAGCGAAAGTAAAAAGGCTGATAAAATTTCAAAACAGTTTATTTAAAAAGCTGTAGTTTTCAGTCACAGTTTTAAATCTAGCGATGAATTGAAAACTGTGACTGAGACTAAAAACTATAAAATATGGCAAAAATAGTCCCTTTTAAAGCAGTTCGACCAACGCGTGATAAAGTATGTCTTGTTACGTGTCGTTCGTATGAAGAATACATAAATGCTGAGTTGGCGGCACAGTTGGATTTTAATCCACTATCTTTTTTGCATATTTTAAAGCCAGCCTATTCCAATCAGGAAACGGTTTCCTATGAAAAACGATACAAACAGGTATCTCAGAAATATCAGGAATTCAAAAATGATTTCGTTTTAGTCAAAGATAAAAAACCTGCTATTTATATCCATAAAATTGTAACCAAAACGCATTCTTTCACAGGAATAATAGTGGGTACAAGCATTGAAGATTACCGCAATGATGTCATCAAAAAACATGAAGATATTCTCGCTTTTAGAGTTCGATTGCTAAAAGAGTACATGAATTATTCGGAGTTCAACACAGAACCCGTTTTAATGACTTATCCCGATAACAAAACGATTGAGAATTGGATTTATAATTGCACCCAAAAACTAGCCGATTTTGAATTTTCGACCACAAAGAAAGAAATTCATTATTTATGGAAAATTGACGATCAATTAGAAATCAACTGGATACAAGGGATTTTTGAAAAAATAAAAAATTTATATATCGCTGATGGTCACCATAGATCCGAAGCTTCTAAATTATTATCGGAAGAAAATAAGGATCCAAAAAACACAGCAAAAGACTATCTGTTAAGCTATTTAATTTCTGAAAACAACATCAAAATATATGAATTCAATCGACTCATAAAAGATTTGAATGGATTGTCTAAAGATGATTTTATCCAGAAATTGAATGAGAATTTTATTGTCGAAATCAAAAATCAGCAACCGTTTCAACCAATTGAGAAACACCAATTCGGAATGTATCTTGACCATGATTTTTATAGTCTGATTTTGAGACCGGAGCATCGTGTTTTTGAAACCGCTTTAGAATCTTTGGATACCCAAATTCTTTATAAGAAAATACTATCGCCTCTTTTAAACATTCAAGATCTTAGAAATGACGAACGAATTGAATACATATCCGGGAAACAATCCATGCTAGAAGTAAAACGAAAAGTAGATGAAGGAGAATTTGAAATTGGATTCATCATGTTCCCCTCCAATATTCAGGAAATAAAAGACTTAGCCGATACTAACTTGGTTATGCCTCCAAAAAGCACTTATATCGAACCAAAATTCCGAAGTGGATTAGTGATTTATGAACTGGGGATTTAAAAATTAAAAGATTTAGAAAATGTCAATAGCTGCAAATTTACAGATTATAAGATCAACCCTCCCAGAACACGTGACCTTGGTGGCGGTTTCCAAAACCAAACCCGTTCCAGATTTGATGGAAGCCTATAATGCTGGTCAACGTATTTTTGGCGAAAACAAAATCCAGGAAATGGTCGATAAATGGGAACAGTTGCCCAAGGATATCGAATGGCACATGATTGGACATGTACAAACCAATAAGGTCAAATACATGGCTCCTTTCGTGAGCTTGATTCATGGCGTGGATAGTTTGAAATTATTAGAAGAAATCAATAAACAAGCCTTAAAAAACAATCGAGTTATTGATTGTTTACTCCAAATATACATAGCAGAAGAAGAATCGAAATTTGGTCTTGACGAAGAAGAACTAGCTTCACTCCTATCATCCGATTCTTTTTTAAAAATGAAAAACATCCGAATTGTAGGCCTAATGGGAATGGCTACTTTTACGGATAATCAAAACCAAATTAAGAAAGAATTCACACATTTGAAATCGATTTTTGATGAATTGCGAGGTACAGACGCGATTTATCGCGTCTCAACCAATACAATTCCTCAAACATTATCCATGGGAATGTCCGGCGATTACCAACTAGCCATTGCATGCGGTAGCACGATGGTTCGGATTGGAAGTAGTATCTTTGGAGGACGATAATTAGATTTTGATCTCAGATTTAAAACTGAATACTAAAAACTGTAAACTGAACACTGAATTTTGTACGCAATACTCGACATAGAAACCACAGGAGGACAATTTAACGAAGAAGGAATAACGGAGATTGCTATCTATAAATTTGATGGACACGAAATTGTAGATCAATTTATTAGTTTAATCAATCCCGAAATTCCCATTCAGCCATTTGTTGTCAAACTTACTGGCATAAATAATGAAATGCTTCGTGGCGCTCCAAAGTTTTTTGAAGTAGCCAAACGTATTATTGAGATGACCTCAGACTGCGTTCTTGTGGCTCATAATGCCTCTTTTGATTACAGAATCCTACGTACCGAATTTCGTCGTTTGGGTTATGATTTCAATATAAAAACCCTCTGCACGGTAGAATTATCGCAACGTTTATTACCCGAGCAACCCTCGCACAGCTTAGGGAAACTAGTACGTGCCTTAGGTATTCCTATGGCCGACAGACACAGAGCCAGCGGAGATGCTATGGCGACAGTGAAATTATTCAAAATGCTATTGGACAAAGATCTCGAAAAAACAATTGTAAAAGAGCTCATCAAGTTTGAAGTCATCAAAGGTATTCCTACCAAATTATTAGACATAATAGAGAGCCTACCCTCCAAAACAGGAATTTATTACATTCATCAGGAAGATGGTTCAATAATCTTTATTGGTCAAAGCAAAAACATCAAAAAAAGGGTCAATCAGCATTTTACAGGAATTACAAGAAGTGCCAAGAAAATCCAATCTGAGGTATTTACCGTAACCTATGAAGAAACGGGAAGCGAATTGATTGCTTTGTTAAAAGAATCCGAAGAAATAAAGAAAAATCGTCCCATTTACAACCGAATGGCACGCAAAAACACGTTTTCTTGGGCTATTTATGCCGAAAAAGACCAAAATGGCTACTTGAATTTAAAACTTCAAAAAGCAGATGGCCGTAAAAAAGAAATCACTGCATTTGTAAATCAACAGGAAGGAAAAGCAGCTCTTATTCGCATTACAACAAGCTATCAATTGTGTCCAAAACTAACTGGTCTTTCGGATTCAAAAAATGCTTGTTCCCAATTCGCAATCAATGAATGCGATGGCGCTTGTATCGAAAAAATAACTCCCGAAGAATACAATTCCAGAGTTCAAGTTTTTATTGACAAAAACCTTTTCGACAATAAAAGCATGATTATCGTTGACAAAGGCAGAAAAACAGGAGAACACAGCGCAATATTAATCGAAAAAGGAATATACAAAGGCTATGCATTTTATGATTTAAACTATCAAATTCATACCCCAGAAATACTAAAAAACATCTTAGTTCCTATGCCCAATAATAGAGACACAAGATCTTATATTCAAGGCTATTTAAAAAAGCATAGAGTCCTAAAAATCATTAATTTTTAATTCCAAAATAGTAAACCAAATAATTAGGAGCTAATCCAGCTGTACACTACAACTCCTCATTATTCTAGCCGTTTTTCTAAGGCATAAAAGGAGCTTCTTCCAGTCGCTCTTTTATACCAAGAAAAACAGACTAGAATAACTCCGGGGTTTTCGTTACCATCTGGGCTAAAAAAAGAATATGAAGTATTTAATTACCATAGTGGGACCTACAGCCATAGGAAAAACCGCCCTGAGCATTGACTTGGCCAATCACTATAATTGCGAAATCGTTTCCTGTGACAGCCGACAGTTTTTCAAGGAAATGACTATCGGTACTGCGGTGCCTACCCCAAAAGAATTGGCAGCAGCAACGCACCATTTTATTCAAAACAAATCCATTTTTGACAATTACACCGTAGGCGATTTCGAAAAAGAAGCCCTTTCAAAAATTGAAGAATTGTTCCTAAACAATGATTACGTTGTACTCGTTGGGGGATCTGGATTGTATGTTGATGCTATTTTAAAAGGCTTCGATGAATTTCCAACTATAGACCCCTCTATTCGAGAAAACGTAAATTCTCAATATGAAAAACTGGGAATCGAGTATTTGCAACAACAACTAGAGACATTAGACCCTGAATATTTCAAATCAATAACATCCGAAAACCCACAAACTTTGCAAAACCCACAACGGATGATGCGATTTGTAGAAGTTTGTATTGGTTCCGGAAAACGATATTCTTCTTTTTTAAACCAAAAGAAAAACAACCGTAACTTCACTCCAATAATTATTGGCTTAGAAGCAGATAGAAGTGTTATTTATGATCGAATAAACCAACGCGTAGAGATCATGCTCAACGAAGGACTTTTGGCGGAAGCCGAAAAACTATATCCAAACAAAGAACTAAACGCCTTGCAAACCGTTGGCTATAGAGAATTATTCAGCTATATGGACGGAGAATTTACATTGCCCTTTGCCATAGAGGAAATCAAAAAAAACACCAGAAGATTTTCCAAACGCCAACTCACTTGGTTCAAACGAAAAGAAAACACCAAATGGTTTGATTATTTAACCAATCGTACAGAAATCATAAAGTATATTGAAAAACAAATTCCAAAATCTAAAATTTAAATTCCAATCTATATTCTCTTCTCTATGTTCTCTTTTCTAAAATCCAAAAATCATAATTCTTAAATCTTAAATCATCCACTCCATGCCGATAGATCCAAATTTCACCTCCGTTTTAAGTAAAGATTGGGAAATTAACTTTACACAATGTACGCCAAATGGCTATCTAAAATATACTGATTTGTGCAATTTACTACAATTAACCGCTGCAGCACACTCCGAAGTGGGAGGTATTAGTTTTACTGATATGCAGGAATTCAATCAAGCTTGGGTTTTGAGCAGAATGCGCGTAGAAATTACTGAACTACCCAAATGGAGAGACGTTGTTACCGTAAAAACGTGGATTAATTCCTTAGAAAATTCGCGTTCCGTAAGGGCACTGGAAATGTATGTGAATGAAAAAAAAATAGTAGGCTCTGAAACGTTTTGGGCGGTTTTTAATACCAAAATACGCAGACCGGAACCCTTGGCACTACCCTACCAACATTTTGAATTATATCCTGAAGACAAAGCAACAGCATCTGGTTTTTCAAAAATAAACCTAACCCACGAAAAAGAAATGGTATTTGAGAGAACCGTCTTTTTATCTGATTTAGACATTGTAAACCATACCAATAACGTAAAATACCTCGAATGGTGTTTGGATTTGGTTGATGAGAATAAAATTTTATCCCAAGAGATCAAAAGCTTCGAGATGAATTTCTTAAAAGAGTTATCGCTTAAGGATAAGGTAACCATTCATGAATACATAAACGACACCAATACTATTTTCAGCATCACCAAAGAAGACAAAACATGTTTTGCTTTACAACTCAATTGGGAATAAAAAAAAGCTTCGAAATCAATCGAAGCTTTTTTTATGGGCTATTTGTTTTTTACAACTAATCTAAAACCTTCACCATGAATATTAAGAATTTCAACATTCTCATCTAGTTTTAAGTATTTTCTAAGTTTGGCGATGTAAACGTCCATACTTCTAGAAGTAAAATAATTATCATCTCTCCAAATTTTCGTCAAAGCTAATTCTCTTGGCATTAAGTCATTTTCATGAAGTATTAACATTTTAAGTAACTCATTCTCTTTTGGAGATAACTTAACAGGCTCGCCTTCGTCAAATGTCAAGAAACGAAGTTTTGAATTCAAGTGAAACTTACCAATGTTAAATTCAAATTGAACCGCTTCAGTTTTTACATCAGAAGATTTTCTCTGAATGATAGCATTAATTTTCATTAATAACACCTCAGAATCAAAAGGTTTATTTAAATAATCATCAGCACCAGCCTTGTACCCTTTTAACACATCTTCCTTCATTGTTTTTGCAGTAAGGAAAATTATAGGTACTTCATTGTTTTTTTCTCTAATCTCTTTAGCTAAGGTATACCCATCTTTATATGGCATCATAACATCAAGAATACATAAATCGTAAGTATCTTTCTTGAATTTTTCAAAACCTTCCATACCATTTTTAGCTAATACAACTTCAAAATCATTTAGCATTAAATAATCTTTTAGTACGGCACCGAAATTAAGGTCATCTTCAACTAGCAGTATTTTTTTATTCGCGTTTTCCATATTTTAATTTATTAATGGTAATTTTATAATGAAGGTACTTCCTTTTCCCTTTTCACTTTCTACATATACTTGACCGTTATGGTCTTCTACAATTCTCTTTACATAAGCAAGCCCTAACCCATGACCTTTTACATTATGTATGTCACCCGTATGCTCTCTGTAAAATTTTTCAAAAACTCTTTTCTGAGCTATTTTACTCATACCAACCCCATTATCTTTTATTTTAATGATAACCATGTCTTTGATATTCTCAGTATAAATATCAATTTCAGGAACATCTGGAGAATATTTTATAGCATTTTCTAAAATATTTACAATTACGTTTGTAAAATGCACGTCATTTAGCAACACTGTTTTTCTTAAAGCTCCAAAATGAAGATTTACACTACCGTTTCTATCTTCTAATATCAAATTAACATGTTCTATGGCATCATTTATTATCTCTTCAATATTTGTTGATTCTTTGATAATATTTAATTCTTTCTTTTCTAATTTAGATATTCGCAATACATTCTCTACTTGGGCATGCATTCGTTTATTTTCGTCCCGAATCATTTCAAGATACTTAAATACCTTTTCCCTATCATCAATTATCTTCGGATTTCGTATGGCATCCAAAGCTAAATTTATAGTGGCGATGGGGGTTTTAAACTCATGCGTCATGTTATTGATAAAATCCGTCTTAATCTCTGAAATTTGCCTTTGACGTATCAACTGATTCAAAGCACTTGTATACGCAATTATTATAATTAAAGTAAATATTATAGACAATATCGTAATACTTACCAACTCAGATAATAAAAATTTCTTTTTATGAGGAAAAGTAACTAGCAATTTGTACTTTTCATTTCCTTCATTATCAGTAAAAACTGGTATAGAATAAGTAGCATCCTTATCGTATTTAAAATCATCCGATTTTACTTTTGTTGCAATTCCATTACTATAAATACCAAACTCAAATTTGGTTTTTACACCATATTCTTCTAATTCTTTTTTTATTAGACCTCTCAAAACTTCTGTTGAAACCCTTTCTTCAAGTGGCATTGCAGAAGCTACTTCTTTGTACGATATTTCGAATTCTGCGTCTTGAAGAATTCCTAAATTTCCAGATTTTTCAATTTTAATATCAGGAATTAAACTGTTTTGCAAACCTGAATTATCAACTCCATTATTATTGTAAACTGATGTAGTACTTTTTGAACTAAAACTTCTAAACTTTAAATCACCATCTTTACTATTATTATCAAATGACGGATTAATATCATACTTCTCAGAATTAACAATGTTAGTATGAACTATTGTTTGATTGGTTTTAGTGTTTTTTTGAACCCAATAAAACTGCAAAACATCTTCTTTCTCTGATGTTTTACCTTCCTTATCGTTTAATTTATGGTATTTATCATAAAAACTATAAGCTTCTCTATTTTGAAGTTTATCAGCAACATTACCAATTACTTGTTTAACATGAAACTTAAATTGTTCATCATTATTTTTAAACGAATTATTAAACCAATACACTTGAACCAGTATTATCCCAATTAGAGACAAACTCATTAACATTACAAGCAATCTAAAAAATAGTTTATTCATTTAAGCAAAATTAGTATTTTAACAATATAGTAAATAATGCATTAACCAAAGATTAACATTTAAGACTTGATTTGATTAATTCCTAAAAAATTAAGAATTTTAACAATATCTAACTTTACATCCTCTATACTGACATTTTCTATAATAAAATCACTTTTTGATGATTTTTGTTCATCATTCCATTGATTTTTTATTCTTTCCAATACTTTTTCTCGAGTGGTTTTATCTCTTTCTATGACCCTTTGAATTCTTATTTCAAGCGGTGCCACAACATTTATTACGAAATCACACTCTTTATAACTACCACTTTCAAATAAAATTGCACTTTCATAAATAATAAACGGATCTTTTTTATGTACCAAAAGCCATTGTTTAAAATGCATCTTAACAGCGGGGTGTACAATTCCATTAAGTTGAGCTAATTTATTAGCATCATTAAATACAATTTCGGATAACTTTTCCCTGATTAAAACACCCTTTTCAAACACAGCTGTTCCGAATACTTTTTTAATTTGATCTAAAACATCATCGGATTGCATCAAATTTCTAGCTTCTAGATCCGTTATATAAACTGGAACCCCGGAGGATGAAAAAAGTTGTGCGACTGTTGTTTTACCACTACCAATTCCTCCTGTTAAACCGATAATTTTTGTCATACTAGTTTTTAAAAAATAATCCTGGAAATGCTTCTTGTGGGTTCTGTTTTAATAGAATCACTTTTATATAAGATTCCAAAAATCCAGTACCATACCCATAAAACTGTTTCCAAACTGCAATGATTGACAAATAACCAATTTTAATACTCTTATTCTGAATAGAAGAAAGCAAAAACAATGCCAAAAAGTAACCGAAATAAAATTTAAGAAGAAAATCTTGATTAAAGACCAATAATATTAAAGATACAAAAAATCCTATTATAAAAAACGTGGGAAAGAAAAAAGTTAATTTATTATATTGAGGATACCAACTGTTGAGAATTGGCCTGGCTTTTCCAAACTTGCTGACTTGTATAGAAAACTTTTCCCAATCAATTCGTCTTTTATGATACACGAATGCATTTTGAAAAAGACGAGTTTCAAATCCTAAATTCCACAAACGAATAGACAAGTCCGGATCTTCTCCTGGATGAATATTTCCAAAACCTTTGGAGGCTTCGAATGCTTTTCTCGACAATCCCATATTAAAACTTCGGGGTTGAAACTTCCCGATTTTTTCTGAACCTCCTCTTATTCCGCCAGTCGTCAAAAAAGAAGTCATGGCAAAATTGATTGCTTTTTGAATATCCGAAAAACTATCCAAGGCTTTATCCGGACCACCAAAACAATCCACATAATTTTCTTTTAATGCTTTGTCAACTTCTGATAAATAGGTGATTGGAATAATACAATCCGAGTCGAATATAATGTAATAATCCCCCCTAGCCTTTTTCATCCCATAGTTTCTGGAATCGCCAGGGCCTGAATTTTCTTTGTAATAATAAGAAATATCCAATTTATCTCCATATTTTTGAGCGACATCCTGACATCTCAATGTAGAACCATCTTCTACAAGTACAATTTCGAAAATTTGGTCATAAGTAGTTTTTGATAAACTTTCTAATAGTTCATCAACTTCATCGGGACGATTATAAACAGGGATTATTAAAGAAAACAACATAATATAACTGAGGTATTAAATATTTTTTTGTTTTAAAAATTTCGGCAAAGGTACTCTTTATCCACAAAAAAACCATCAAAATTTATCTGATGGTTTATAGCCGTTCAGGAAGTTTTCAGTTTTCAGTCGCAGTTTTCAGTCCAAAAAAGGTACTGATTTTAAAAAAGTACTCAAACAGACTATCTTTTATACAAATATCGTTAAGAAAGCAAAATACAATGTTTACAGACAACTCTGACAACTGCGACCGCGACTAAAAACTACTGCCTGAAATAATGTTTTTATTATATAATCTGGACTTTTCATTTATTTATTCAAACATTTCCATAACCTCTTGGCTCACTCCCATATTGGAGAATCCGCCATCGTGCAATAAGTTTTGCAAAGTCACCTTTCGAGTCATATCAGAGAACATAACCACTACATAATCGGCACATTCTGCTGCGGTAGCATTTCCTAATGGAGACATTTTATCTGCAAAGGCCATAAAACCACCAAATCCTTTGACTCCTTGCCCCGCTCTAGTGGCTGTAGGAGATTGCGAAATGGTATTCACTCTTACTTTTTTATCTCTTCCGAAGAAATATCCAAAACTACGCGCAATCGATTCCAGATACGCTTTATTGTCGGCCATATCATTATAATCCGGAAAAACACGTTGCGCTGCCATATAGGACAATGCAATGATACTTCCCCATTCATTCATCGCGTCTTTTTTATACAAAACCTGCATGAGTTTATGAAAAGAAACTGCAGATACATTCCACCCCTTCTCCGTATATTCATAATTCTGATTGGTATAGTGATTTCCTTTTCTAACATTAACGGACATTCCAATAGAATGCAAAACAAAATCAATTTTACCTCCCAAAATTTCAACCGCTTTATCAACCAGCAACTCCAAATCAGTTACCGAAGTAGCGTCAGCAGGAATAACTTGACACCCTATCTTTTCGGCCAGTGTCTCTATATTTCCTAATCGCATCGCCGCTGGAGCATTGGTAAGAACAAAAACACCTCCCTCTGTATGAACACGTTCTGCCGTTTTCCAAGCTATAGAATTTTCATCTAAAGCGCCAAAAATAATTCCTCTTTTCCCTTTTAATAAATTGTACATAAAATTTGTTTTTAAAATTATAGTAATCCGTTCAGTGATTAGTGAATAGCTTTTAGTGATTAGGCTGAATAGCTACAAATTATACTATAAAAAAACACCTTATTTTCTTGATTTCAAACCATCAAGTAATAAGGTGTTTTTTAATTATAAAAATAGGATTTGCTAATTATCCTATACTTGGAACAGCAACCATTTCGTTTGTGTCTGCTTTATAATCTACACCATTAAATCCAAAACCAAACAGATTATAGAAATCACTTCTGTATCCTTCTAAATCTCCTAATTCAGCCAAATTATCAGTTGTAGCTTCCAACCAAAGTTTTGCAACTTGAGCCTGGACATCCTCACGCATTTCCCAATCATCAATACGGATTCTTCCCTTATCATCGGTAATCATCGCCTCTCCTGTATACAATCTTGCTTGGTACAAACGTTGAATTTGCTCAATACATCCCTCGTGAATTCCTTTTTCTTTCATTATTTTATACAATAAAGAAATATACAACGGAATAACTGGTATTGCAGAACTAGCTTGAGTTACCAAAGCTTTATTTACAGAAACATAAGCTTTACCATTAATATCAGCCAAACTATCCGTAATAGTAAATGCACTAGCCTCTAGATGATCTTTGGCACGACCAATTGTTCCTTTTCTATAAACCGCCTCTGTTAATGATGGCCCTATGTATGAATAAGCAACAGTTGTAGCTCCAGGAGCCAATAGATTTTCAGCTTTTAAAGCATCAATCCACATAGCCCAATCTTCGCCGCCCATTACGGCAACCGTATTGGCAATATCTTCCTCATTACAAGGTTCTATAGAAATATCAGAAACTTTTCCTGAGTGGAAATCAACCGTTTTGTTAGTAAAAGTACTTCCAATAGGTTTCAAAACAGAACGGTGTAAAACTCCTGTATTTGGATTTAATCTTACTGGTGAAGCAAGACTGTATATAATCAAATCAATTTGACCTAAATCGGCTTTAATAAGATCTAAGGTTTGTCTTTTTACTTCATTCGAAAAGGCATCTCCGTTGATACTTTTTGCATACAATCCTGTTTTATGAGCTTCATTTTCAAAAGCAGCCGAATTATACCAACCCGGAGAAGCTGTTTTACCTTCTGAAGGTTCTTTTTCAAAAAATACACCAATAGTGGCAGCATCCGAACCAAAAGCACTTGTAATTCTTGAAGCCAAACCAAAACCTGTCGAAGCTCCAATCACCAATACTTTCTTAGCGCCTGCTATAGTTCCTTTTGATTTTACATATTCAATTTGATTTTTAACACTTTGTTCGCATCCTTTGGGTTGGGCTGTCAAACAAATAAATCCTCTCATTCTTGGTTCTATAATCATATTAGTCTATACGTTAATTTATATTATAAATTTTTAAATTAATTGAATGTTTTACGTTTTAAAATTGAATGGGCAAATATAGGCCAATTATTTAGTTCAACAAGGCTTTTGCATGATTTAAGGCCGAATCCGAAATAACGGTTCCGGACAACATTTGCGCTATTTCTGTGATGCGTTCTTCACCGGATAATAATTTCAATTCTGATTGGGTGTCTTCCCCAACCGTCATTTTAAACACCTTGAAATGTTCCGATCCTTTGGCCGCTATTTGAGGTAAATGGGTTATGGCAAATATTTGCATTTCAGCACTCATTTCTTTCATAATCTCTCCCATTTTATTGGCGATTTCTCCTGAAACCCCCGTATCGATTTCATCAAAAATCAAGGTGGGTAATTTTGAATATTGTACCAAAATTGCTTTTACAGCAAGCATAATTCTTGACATTTCCCCTCCAGAAGCCACTTTCTTCAGCAACCCAAAATCGGTTCCTTTATTCGCCGAAATTAAAAATTGCAATTCGTCTTTTCCATTCTCAAAATAAGTCGGAGTTCTATTTAATTCCATTTTAAAACGCACATTTGGCATTCCCAAAGACTCTAAAATAGCAACTAATTTTTCGCTTAAAATTGGAATAGCGGTTGTTCTATTTTGATGGATTGCATCACAAATTAAATCCAGTTTCGCTATACTCTCCTCCACTGCTTTAGATACACTTTCAATTTCTTCGTCGAGATTTCCTAACTCTAAAACTGAATTTTCTAAATTAGTTTGAATCGCTATTAATTCATCAACCGAAAGTACTTGATGTTTCTTTTGGAGATTGTATATAAGTTGCAACTTTTGATTAATTAAATTCAATTGTTCTGGGTCATTAATCAATTTCTCAGTACAACGGTTTAATTCAATTGCTATATCTTCAAATTCTATCTTTAAACTTGTAATTCTTTCAAACAACAAATTATAATCTAAAGAGAAAACAGCTACTTTTTGGATAGCATTTTTAATTTCATTCAAATTATGAGAAACACCTATTTGTTCCTCATTGGCAATAGCCAAAGATTTATCAAGAGATTCTTTGATAATCTCCACATTGTTTAGCTGCTCATAATCGGATTCGAGCGTTTCTTGCTCTCCCGATTTTAATTTTGCCGATACCAATTCATTTAAAAGAAAAGTATTGTATTCTTGCTCTTTTGATGCCTCTGCTTTTCTTTTGAGCATGGCATTTAATTTAGACTTATCTGATTTGTATTTTTTTAAAAAAGATTGATACTCTAAAATTATATCTTGATTATTCGCAATAGCGTCAATAATTTTAAATTGTACATTCTCATCAGACAATTCTTGAGTTTGTTGTTGGGAGTGAATATCAATTAAATACAAACTCAACTCTTGCAACTCTTGAAGGTTTACAGGACTATCATTTACAAATGCCCTAGATTTTCCGGAAGGCAATATTTCTCTTCGAATGATGGTGTCATTTTCGAAATCTAAATCATTTTCGACAAAAAACGGAAGCAAGTTATACTTTGAAATATCAAAATGAGCTTCAATCACACATTTTTCTTCTTTGTTTTTTAACGAAGTCAAGTCGGCTCTTTTACCTAACGCTAAACCTAATGCACCTAATATTATCGATTTACCAGCACCCGTTTCGCCCGTAATTATTGAAAAGCCTTTAGAAAAATCGATGGCTAATTTTTCGATTAAAGCATAGTTTTTTATCGACAGAGAAGTTATCATTTATATTGGTTTAAGGATAAATTGGTTTAATTAAAATACTAATGCTAAAATTAATATTTAATTAATTGCCATTTGCTAGAGTTCATTGGTGATGTTTTATTCAAACTATCAACCAAATCTGTAATTGTAATGCTGGGTCCGCCAGAAAAAATAGAAACAATTTCATCTGAATTCGAATCCATAAAGATTCGCAATAAATAAGAATTTGGCTTTGTATCATTTAATTTTGCCAAATTCATTAAAGCTCCTTTTATCATTTCCTTAGCTTTTTTCTGATCTAGATTCATTATATCCAAGCCCGTATAATATTGCGCAATTGATAGTCGTATATCATTAAAGGTAGGAGATAATAAGTCATTTATTAAAGTATATCTACTTATCGGACCATCGGATTGTTTCCATCCTTTACTTCCTCCTTGTTGCGCTACGTTTGAAATATTTAATGCCTCTCCATAATATTTATTCCCGTGCAAAGGAATAAAGGTATCAGCATCCAACCCTAATATTATATAACAATAAAAAGAAACAACAGAAATCAGATTAGAATCAGAACTCGTTGGGGTGTACGTTAAATTTTCGAACTCGGTATAATTAAAGGTAAAATCTTTATCATTCAAGTTTAATACCGGAGACGAGTAGGATGAATTATATATATTTCTTGAGGACTGCACTTGTATATTGGCAACAAATTGATCTGATGAATAACTTGAAATCGTAATAAACATGGTACAATCGACTTTTTCTTTTTGGGACAATGTTTGCCCTGTCCAATCTGTTTTATTTACAAATTCATTTAATGCCGTTTCCAAAGTTTTGAAAACTTGCTGGTTAGCATTATTCACTTTTTGGGTGTTCAGCGTTACCGTGCAATTCAGTTGCTGCGCTTGAATAAAGCCACACCACATCAATAAAAATAAAACATATTTAACCATAAAAGTGCACTATTACCTTGTTTATAATATCATCTGCCACTTCTTCCTTAGATTTCAAATCCATTGGTTCTACCTGAAAAGAGCTATCAATAAAGGTAACCTTATTGGTTGCTTTTCCAAAACCAGCTCCTTGATCTTGTAAGGAATTAAGAACTATCAAATCTAAGTTTTTTTTCTGGATTTTTGCTTTAGCATTTTCAATTTCATTTTCGGTTTCTAAAGCAAAACCTATTAAAAATTGATTCTTTTTTAAATCCCCAAGAGAAGCAAGGATATCTTTGGTTTTTTCAAGCTCGATTGTAAAATCATCGGCCGCTTTTTTAATCTTTTGATTTGCAACGCTTTTAGGCTTATAGTCGGCTACTGCAGCAGCGGCAATCGCCACATCTACATCAGCATAATAGTTATGGCAAGCGTCATACATTTCTTGCGCAGAAACCACCGGAATTAATTGCACCAAAGGATGATTTATTTTACAATGTGTGGGGCCAGAAATCAATACAACTGTAGCGCCGTAATTGGCGGCACTTTGAGCGATATCAAAACCCATTTTACCCGAAGAGTGATTCCCTATAAAACGAACTGGATCTATTGCCTCATAGGTTGGACCAGCCGTTATTAGTATTTTTTTCCCTTTTAGGGGTAATTTGCTTTCGAGATCCGCCTCTAAGAAAGAAACGATATTCTCGGGCTCTGCCATTCTACCTTCACCAGACAAACCACTAGCAAGTTCACCATTTTCTGCTGGAATCATTATATTCCCAAATCCTTTTAAAGCTTTAAAACTTTCAACGGTAGAAGGATGAATGTACATGTCTAAATCCATTGCTGGCGCAAAATAAACAGGACATTTGGCAGACAAGTAACAGGCGATCAATAGATTATCACACAATCCATTTGCCATTTTCGACAACGTATTGGCAGTTGCCGGAGCAATAACCATAAAATCTGCCCAAAGGCCTAATTCAACATGGCTATTCCATTCCTCATTTTTTTCATCTTTATTATAAAATTCTGAAAATACAGGGTTTTTAGATAAAGTTGATAAGGTAAGTGGGGTTATAAAATCCTTAGAAGCAGGTGTCATTATCACTTGGACATGTGCACCTGCTTTTATGAAAAGTCTAACTAATGTAGCCGTTTTATATGCAGCAATTCCGCCAGAAATTCCTAGCAAAATCTTTTTTCCGCTTAAAACTGACATTATATAGATTATTTATTTGCGTCTCTATGGTAAATTTTACCATCTAACCATTCTTGAACAGCTAATGCGTGAGGTTTTGGAAGTTTTTCATAAAATTTAGAAACTTCGATTTGCTCTTTGTTTTCAAAAACTTCTTCTAAACTATCGTTATAAGTAGCGAATTCTTCTAGCTTCTCAGTCAATTCTTTTTTGATTTCAGAATTAATTTGATTTGCTCTTTTAGCCATAATTGTTATCGCCTCATACACATTTCCAGTAGGTTCTTCAATAACTGTTTTATTGTAAGTTATTGTGTTTACTGGAGCATTTGTCTTTTTTAAATCCATGACTTTATTTATTTATTATATTTTTGTAATTCTAAATCAATTTTTGCAGACATTTCATCCACTTTAGTTTTGTATTCCGTATTAGGTCTAAACTTAACCAAATTCAAATAGTATGTCTTTGCGCTATTTAGTCTTTCTTCCATTTTAGAAGGAACACTATTTATGGCTAACAAATAAGCGGAATCAAATTTAAAATACAACGCTTTCTCCTTGTAAGGAGTTCCCGGGAAGTCTGCAATAAAATTATCAAAAGCAATAATAGCTGATTTATAATTTGAAATTCTATTGTATTCTAAAGCGTTTTCATACACTTTGCGTTCAATTTTATCATTTAATTTTCTAGAAGTCGCATTGGCTTCAGCAATGTATTTAGAGTTTGGATAGCGGTCAATAAATCCTTGTATCTTTTCTATCGCTTTGAATGTATCCGTTTGATCTATAGAATAAACTGGTGATAACATCGAGTAACTTTGCGCTCCTAAATAAGCACATTCTTCGGATTTTTCACTTTTCGGATAACCCGAAACAAAACTATCAAATTGATATCCAGCGATATAATACTGTTTCGTTTTATAACACGATTGAGCATACATGTAAAACAATTTTTCACCTTGCGGTTTTCCCCTATAAGCGGATGCCATTTGTTCAAAAAGTCTAATGGCTTTTGTGTATTTCCCAGCATCGTATAATTTCGTTGCTAGCTCAAACTTTATTGCTACATCTTCAGTTTTTAATGCCGTTTGGTATTCACTACAAGAGCAAAAAAAGAGAACAACAAGCAATACAGATATTATTTTTTTCATTTTTTTACTTATATTTATTTTATTGGATAATTTAAATCCACAATAAAACGGCACCAAAGTTTTGGTGGCAAATTTAGTTATTAATTTAGCGATTACAAAATATTTCTTTGTATAAAAAAAACAAGTACTTTTTAAGTGTTTTTATCAATATTCTTCACAAAAACACTTAATCGATTTGATAAAGATTCGTCTACTGTAACCAGTGGTAAACGCACCACATTCTCGGCGATTCCTAAAATTTTAAACACCTCTTTTATCCCTGCTGGGTTTCCTTGTTCAAAAATCATATCAATACAATCTGACAATAAATACTGAGATTTATAAGCATCATCTACTTTTCTATTCAATCCTAGACGAATCATTTCAGAAAACTCCTTCGGAAAACCTTGTCCAATTACCGATATAACTCCAGCTCCTCCCGCCAAAACAATAGGCAAAGCAATCATATCATCTCCAGAAATTACAAGAAAATCTTTAGGTTTATTTTTTAATAATTGCATGGCTTGAACCATATCTCCGGCTGCTTCCTTTATAGCAACAATGTTTTCAAAATCATTTGCTAATCTAATAACAGTGCCAGGCAACACATTACTTGCCGTTCTTCCTGGAACATTATATAAAATCACTGGAATTGGCGATGCTTCTGAAACCGCTTTAAAATGCTGATAAATACCTTCTTGAGTAGGTCTATTATAATAAGGCGAAACAGATAGTATAGCCACAAAACTAGACAAATCTCTTGTTTTTAGCTCCGCTACTACCTCTAATGTATTATTTCCTCCCACACCCAGAACCAAAGGCAATCTCCCCGCATTGACCTCTATTACCGTTTGAATTACCAGTTCTTTTTCCTCTTGTGACAAAGTAGCATTTTCTGCAGTTGTACCAAGCACAACAAGATATTCAATACCTCCATCAATCGAAAAATTTACAATTCTTTTTAAAGCATCAATATCGATTGAAAAATCTGCTTTAAATGGTGTGATTAGGGCAACTCCTGTTCCTATTAATGATTGCATAATTTAAATTATATTTTGTTTAATATTTTTAAGTATCTAAATAATTCATGGATAAAAACCTTGTAATTCTCAACATTACTAGTAATCATCAAATGATTTAATCTTTTATCAATCGATGAAAAACCAACCTTGAATATAGCCTTTGAATTATTTGTCAAGAGCAACAAAACAGGCTTCTCAACATCATAATAATTGATTAACAAATCAAATTCTTCTGAAACAAACTCCTTTACTGACTGTAATTCTACATTCCCTCTAAAATTAACATCATTTAATCCAAAAGTAGGATGCAAATACACTTCATTCTTTTTCAAAATATCCCTGTGAGCAATAACTTTAATATTACTTTCGGTTATTCCGTTAGCAACAATTTCTTTTATTAAGTAATTTACATTCAAAAAACAACTCTCGTCAACAAGTAAACCAACTGTTTTTACAGGACTCCTTAGATCATCCGCCTTAACATTTCGTATACTGTTTTTTAAAGCTTTCTTTACTAATATCCTCTTTATGTAATTTAAAAACATAGTACTTTTAGGATTACAAATTTAATTAATTAAGTTGCATTTGAGATGGTAAATCTAAAAAAGTATAATGACGTTTTGAAACTTTTTGTTATATTCTTAACACTTTTTTTTACAACTACCAGTAGGACCCTAAGAGGAGTCCATTCAAAACCATTAGAAACACTAAACCAAAAATAGGTTTAAAGTTGACTGACAAATTTAACATTACGAAAAGTAATCAATTTCTACTTTGAAATTAAGTGTCGGTTAAAAAAAACAGCTGATAGAAAATCCAATTACTAATGTGAATCAAAAAGCTACAAATCCAACACTTGATTCTCATTTTTATCTAAATCCGCTTTTATCTGATCCTTTGCAATAAAATATTTTACCATAAAGAAATAAGACAAAACCTGTGTGATAACACTAATCAAACTAAATATATAGAGGTTAAAATAAAAATTATAAACAACGAAGAAAATGTCCGTAATAATAAAACACACACACATCATCATTGAATTAACAAAAACATAGCTTTCGTTTTTAATGTAATTTGATAATACAACAACACTCAAAAGACTCAAAACGACTCCAAAAATGACGTATAGTGAAAAACTAAGAGCTAATCTTTCAAACTTCAAGTTTAAAACAGAATAGCAAATAGTACCCAATAATAAAACTAAAATTAGAATTGAAGTACTGTCTTTATAATTGAATTTCAAGTCCCTAAAGTCCTTAAGTGATAAAACCAACAATATTAAATAGACAAAAAGAATACATAGGAAAGACCCCATTGAAGATTCTTTACTATTCAATAAAACAAAAACTTCTCTCATAAAACATAACAAAAAAATTAATGCTTTTATAAGTGTTACCCTGTAATTATTTGAAACAAAATAATAAATAAACAAAGAAGGAATTATAATCGATTTAACATAAAGCACAAAAGAATTATACTCTAACACTTTAAATAAAAGTGCAAAAAAAGAAGCTACAAAAAATAAAATAAGTGATGGAGTACTAGCTTTCATCTAACATTTTTATAAAATTAGCCTCCGAAATTATGGGCACATTGAGTTTGTTTGCTTTTTCTAACTTGGCGGGCCCCATATTATCTCCTGCGACAACAAAATCAGTTTTAGCAGATATTGAGCTTCCCACTTTCCCACCATTATCTTCAATCATTTTTTTCAATTCATCTCTTGAAAAAGTAGAAAAAACACCCGAAACCACAAAAATCTTCCCTAAGAATTTCTCCGTTGCATTTGGATTTATCTTTTCGACAATTTCAAATTGTATGCCGTAACTTTTTAATCTTTCGATAATCATTCTATTTTCATTATTTTCAAAAAAGGCAATGACGCTTTGGGCGATTCGCTCTCCAATTTCATCTACCAAGATCAAATCCATAAGAGTCGCCTGTTGTAAGGCATCGATATTTTTATAATGCTTGGCTAACTTTTTGGCTACTGTTTCGCCAACAAATCGAATGCCCAAAGCAAACAAAACGCTTTCGAAAGGAATATTTTTAGAATTCTCAACCCCTTTTACTAAATTCTCCGCCGATTTTTGCGCCATTCGTTCCAAAGGCAGAATTTGCTCTACTGTCAATTCATACAAATCGGCATAATTATGTACCAATCCATTATTAAAAAGCAAGGCTACTGTTTCTCCTCCCAGCCCTTCTATATCCATTGCTTTTCGAGAAATATAATGCTGAATTCTCCCTATAATTTGTGGAGGACATCCATAAAAATTAGGGCAATAATGATTGGCTTCCCCTTCCCCACGGATTAATTGGGTATTACATTCCGGGCAATGAGTTATATATTCAGTAGGTTCTGAATTATCAGGACGTTTACTTAAATCAACCGCTATGATTTTTGGAATTATCTCCCCTCCTTTTTCTACAAATACGGTATCGTTTACTCGAATATCTAATTTTTCGATCTGATCGGCATTGTGCAAAGAAGCCCTTTTCACAATGGTTCCTGCCAGTTGCACAGGTTCAAGATTGGCTACTGGCGTAATAGCACCTGTCCTTCCCACTTGATACGAAATCGAATTCAATCGTGTTGCTACTTGCTCCGATTTGAATTTATAAGCAATTGCCCAGCGAGGCGATTTAGCAGTGTATCCCAGCTCTTCCTGATGACGAAAATCATTCACTTTTATTACCACCCCATCGGTTTCATAAGGCAATTCATGGCGATGTATATCCCAATATTCAATAAACTGAAAAACTTCTTCTAGATTTTTTGCCAATTTAGCTTCTGTAGGTGCTTTGAAACCCCAACTTCTGGCAGCTTCCAAGCCTTCAAATTGAGAAGAAAAAGGTAAGTTGGTACCAATTAAAAAATAAAGCAAACAGTCCAGAGGTCGTTTGGCAACTTCGGCACTGTCTTGTAGTTTTAAACTTCCCGAGGCAGTATTTCTTGGATTGGAATAGGGAGTTTCTCCGATTTCAATTAATTCCTGATTCATTTTTTCGAATCCAGCAAAAGGTAAAATAATTTCACCTCGAATTGCAAAATAATCGGGATAATTCCCTTTTAACTGCAAAGGTATCGATTTGATTGTTTTTATATTATTGGTCACGTCATCCCCTTGAAAACCATCTCCACGAGTTACTGCACGTTTTAATTTTCCGTTTTCATATGTAATACTTATAGACGCTCCATCATACTTCAATTCACAGGTATATTCTAAAGGAATATTTCCTAGAACTTTCTGAATGCGGTTTTCCCAATCAATCAAATCTTCTTTCGAATAGGAATTATCCAGCGAATACATACGGTAATCGTGAGGAATTGTTTCAAAATTTTTGGTGATTGCCCCACCCACCCTTTGTGTCGGTGAATTAGCATCAAAAAATTCGGGGTGTTGATTTTCTAAATCTTGAAGTTCTTTTAATTTTATATCAAACTCATAATCAGACAATGTAGGAGCATCCAGCACATAATAATTATGATTGTGAAGATTGAGTTCGTCGCGAAGCGATTGAAGGGTTTGCAGTATATTATTTTCCATTATAATTTATAAGGATTGAGAAATTTTAATCCTTCAATATTTTAAAAATCTTTGGTATTGTTTGTAATAATTGTATAATCTAATGTCAATGCAGTTGAAGCAATTATTGCGTCGGGGGTCTTTACATTTTTGAATCGTCTAATTTTGACACAATTAGATATTATTCCATCCGAAATGTTAATTATTTCACAAATTGATATGAAATTTTTTATCAAATTTTCAGTATAATAATCGGTTTTCCAACTTAATAATTCAATCTGAGTGATAAATGATATTTTTGGAGTATAATTAATAATACTATCACGAAAAACAGTTCCTTTTTCTCCAAAAGAATTTAATAAATAATCAGAAATAACATTTGTATCTATAAGGTATTTCTGTCCCATTCTTCTCTTGACGATTTAATATGATCATTCAAACTTTTCCCTTGTTCTTTGGTTAAGATGCCTCTAAATCTATCAGAATTTTTAATTTTTTCAGGCTCGTCTTCTCTAACAACATGAAGAATATCCATTTTCTCTAAATCATATAAAAGATTAAGCGCGTTCTCATTTTTAAGTTCGACTACAATTTTATTTCCCATGACAAATAGATTTTCATCTCAAATATAAGAATTATTAAATAATCTAACCCTCGATAATCGAATTAATTTGATTGTATAATTGTCCATCACTCAAAAAAGAACCTTGTTGGATCAATTGAAAAATCGATAGATTACGTTCCTCTGTAAATTCCTTTTTACCCACTTTCATTTCGATAGTTTCTGTAAACATATTATCGCTAAGCCATTGCAAACCCTCTTTGGTCAAAAAATCAGTTTCTGGAACTAGCGATTTCAAAACAATAGATTGTACGTAGGTATCAAAGCAATGAAAAAGAAAAATATGCTTTTTAGAGAAAAATTCTAAATAGGTTGCTTTAGTTAGCACTCCTTCCCAAATCAAATCCGAAAAAACGTCTAATTCTTGTTCAGCAACCTCCGGTTTTTCTGCTTTTATTTTATCCCATTCGGCTTTATCAATTGTTTGAGTAGCTAAAAAAGTACTAAATTCTTGATTTAGCTCTTCTAATTGTTCTTTTGTTAGTCTGGTGTATTTCATGTATACTATTTAAATCTTGTCTTTATGATATGTAAATCAATTCTAATTTTTCCTTTTAGAAATTTTCATGCAAATTTAAACTTTTAAATCAAAAAAAAGCCCTCTTTTTCAAGAAGGCTTTAATCATTTTTAAATCGTTATTTAGAAAATATATCTTATTCCAAATTGCATTTGCCATCTAGAAGCCAAACTAGCATCATAAGCAAACGTTTTGGTTTGAGTCCCATTAAATGTGTAAGTAGGAATTGTTTTTGTAGCATCATCTAGTTTTACACCAATTGGCTGAACACTTACTGGAGTTTGAACCAATCCCCAATCAGAGTTTAATAAATTACTAAAATTCAAAATATCAATACTCAATTGAATTGTATTCGTTTTTTCTGAAGCTGAAGATATTTTGAAATTATAATCTTGCAATATTTTCACATCCCATTTACCTCTCCATGGAGACAAAGCACCGTAACGCTCCATATATTGACCTCTTTTATCTTTCATATAATCATCTTGATTGATAAACGCTTCAAAAGCATCAGCCTGTCCAACTCCAGTGAAAGTCATTACTTTAATTTCAGCAGAAGTTGGTATATATACTAAATCATTAACACCTGAGCCGTCATTATTTATATCGCCACCGTAAGTATAGCAATACCTACCACCTTGTGCATATTCAAAAACAGTAGAAACGGTTGTAGCCCATTTGTCTTTTCCGTATTTCCACTTTTTAGACCCAACCCCAACAAAACGATTGTTATCACCATATTTTGAGTTAGATAACACATCCTTATTTACATCTCCTAATGCAGGATTAAAAGCAAAAGCATCTCCAGTAATTTCAGCTTCTATTGAGTTAACATCTTTTGAAATCATATAATTATAAGCAATACTAGCATATAATCCGTTATCAAAATTCTTTTGTACTTTAACAGAAGAATTGAATGCATACCCTTTGTCCGAATTGGTCATTACATAAGCATTATTTGCCCCTTTATCTGTTGCCAAATAAATAGCTCTATTATCAGCACCTGCAAGAGTTCCTGAGGGTGTTTTTAATCCCCAATTTTGTACATGCACCCCGTTAATATCTTTATTATAAGACATATCAACTGTCAAAATATAATTGTTTTTGAATTTATGGTCATATCCTAAACTAGTTCTCCATACCTGTGGCCATTTGTAATCAGGATCCATTATTTGAAAAAACCCATCATCGGCTCCACTCACTTGATTTCCTAACCATACAAAAGGAATTCTACCAGTAAAAACTCCAGTTCCCCCTCTAAGCTGAGAAACATTATTTCCATCCATATTCCAATTGAATCCAAGTCTAGGAGACCAAAGTATTTTATCCGAAGGCAAATCAGTAGAAATTAATTTTACAGCTTGGCCTGTTTCAGGGTCAAAATAATCCACATTATTATTTCTACTTGCTCCATTATCAGTATCAATATATTTTTGAATTAAATCAGCAGTATTAAAATATAATGGCTTATCCGCTCTTAAACCCAAAGATAGTTTGAAATCATCATTTATACTCCAATCATCTTGAGCATAAAAAGCAAGTTGTCCTACATTTAATTCAGCTAATTTCCATCCTTTGTCTTCTCCAACTCCAAAAGAATTAAAAGATTTATCTCGATCAATAGCATATTGCATATTTTGAGCTATAAAGCTAGAAGAATATGGCTGTGCTGCATCAGCTAAAAAAGCAGCTACAGAAGGATATGAACTAAACAAGCCATAATAATTACCTAAAGTTCCAAAAGTTCCAAAATTTTCATAAGCCGTTAAGTTAAATGAATTTTTGAAAGCAAATTTCTCAAAAGAACCTCCAAAAGTAAATTCGTGATCTCCAGTTACGTAACTCAAATTATTAGTAATCTGAAAAACTTTTTGATCTAGTGTATTATGAATTGAAAATGGCTCATGTCCTCCAACAATATAATTGGCACCTGCACCATCTCGAATATTAATTACTGGAGCTGGAGTTGAAAAAGGATTTCTAAAATCATTGAATGAAGTATAACCAACCTGTAATTTATTAGAAATTTTTTCATTAATTTTTGAATTCAACTCAACCAAGAACGAACTCAACTCATTATTTATTTGATAGCCTGCATTTTGAAATTGAAGAATAGAAGCACTTGGTCCTCTAAATCCTAAAGCTGTTGGATGCGCTGGTTTGTCTTTTGAAGCATCCAAGAAGTTATAAATGACAGCCAATTTGTTATTGTCATTTATATTCCAATCTATTTTTATAATTCCTTTATTTGAATTTGAGTTGTGAATAAATCCCTGGTATGATCCTGGATTATATCCAAAATTATTACCTGCTGCATCTTTCAAATTAGTCAAAGCATTATAAACAGCTATTAAATCACTTTCTAAAACTCTTGATTCATTAACTCCAGTGACTCCATCTCCATTGTTCGCCACAAAGCTAGACCCCAAATCAGTTCTTTGGTCAATTTCATAATTGGCAAAGAAAAATAATTTATCCTTAATTATTGGACCTCCGATACTAAAACCAGCTTGAGTTTGCTCTAAAGAAGGAACGAAAATACTTTCGCCTTTTACTTTATCACCTGTCATATTTTCATTCCTAAAATAACCATATGCCGTACCGTGAAACTCATTTGAACCCGATTTGGTTACGGCATTCACAGAAGCCCCTGTAAAACCAGACAAAGTTACATCATAAGGCGCAGTTGCTACTTGGATTTGATCAATTGCATCTAATGAAATAGGCTGAGCGTTCGTTTGACCTCCAGGTGTTGCAGCATCCAATCCGAAAGGGTTATTAAACACTGCACCATTCAAAGAGTAGTTATTGTATTGATCGTTTCTACCTCCAAATGAACCTCCACTTGCTGTTGGCTCTAATCTTGTAAAATCTTCTGCAGATCTTGAAATAGAAGGCAAAGCTGCCAACTCTTTTCGCCCAATTGTGGTTTCGGCTCCAGTTTTATTACTTTGAAAAATTTTGTTCTTAGAAGTTATAATTTTAACTTCTTCCAATGCTTGGCTTTCATCCGCCAAAACGACATCTAAACTAAAAGTCTTTCCTAAATCTAGATATACCTCATTGAATTCTTCTTTACGAGAACCAATAAAAGTCACTACCACTTTATAAGGACCGCCAACTCTCATATTCAAAATACTAAATCTTCCTTCAGCATTCGATATCGAAGAATACTTAGTACCTGTAGGAGTATGAATAGCAAGAATTGAAGCTCCGGATACTGATTCGCCAGTAGTATTCTTTACAACTCCCTTAATATTAGAAGTTGTCGTTTGCCCGGACATCACAAAGAGACCGAAAACAAAAAAAAACAAAGAGATTAATTTTTTCATTTTGGAAGGTTTTTTTATTGGTTTACTGTCAAAATTAGACAAAAAAAAATCACTCCGAAGAGTGATTTTTTATTTTTATTAACAAAATGTTAACTGAATATTATTTTTCAGCGATGATTTCGTAAGCTAATTCTATAATTACATCTCTGTGCAATCTAACAGTAGCAGCATATTTACCAGTACGTTTAACGATTCCAGAAGTGATGAATTTTCTATCAATTACTTGACCACCTTTAGCCAAAGCTTCAGCGATATCAATGTTTGTAATTGAACCGAATAATTTCTCACCACCTGCTTTTGCAGAGATTTTAATTTCGATAGCTTTCAAAGATTCAGCTAATGCTTTAGCATCTGCTACAACTTTAGCTTCTTTGTGAGCTCTTTGTTTTAGGTTTTCAGCTAATACTTTCTTTGCAGAAGAAGTTGCTAAATGAGCGTGTCCTTGTGGAATTAAAAAGTTACGACCGTATCCGTTTTTCACAGAAACGATATCATCTTTAAATCCTAAATTTTGAACGTCTTGTCTTAAAATAAGTTCCATGTTGTTGTCCTTTTTTATAGAAGTTAGGTTTCATATTTCAGAAAACCAACAACTGTTAATTTTTAATTATTTTAGTAAATCAGCCACGTATGGCATCAATGCTAAGTGACGCGCTCTTTTTACAGCTACAGACACTTTTCTTTGGTATTTTAATGAAGTTCCTGTTAAACGACGAGGAAGAATTTTTCCTTGTTCGTTTACGAATTTCAATAAGAAATCAGCATCTTTATAATCAATATATTTGATACCTGATTTTTTGAAACGACAATACTTTTTAGTTTTGTTAGTTTCTATGTTCAAAGGCGTAAGATATCTGATATCCCCGTCTTTTTTTCCTGAAGCAGATTGTTGTAATGTTGCCATGATAATTAAGCTTTAGTAGATTTAAGTTTCGCTCTTCTTCTTTCAGCCCAAGAGATAGCATGTTTGTCAAGACTTACAGTTAAGAAACGCATAACTCTTTCGTCACGTCTAAATTCAGTTTCAAAAGCTATTAGAACTTCTCCAGCAACTTTGAATTCGAATAAGTGATAAAAACCACTTTTTTTGTTTTGAATTTCGTAAGCCATTTTTTTCAGACCCCAATCTTCTTTCGATACCATTTCTGCTCCTCTACTAGTAAGAAAATCTTCAAATTTGCTTACTGTTTCCTTCACCTGAACTTCAGATAAAACGGGATTTAAAATGAAAACAGTTTCATAATGATTCATAAATATTTTTATTTATTTGTTAATTTGGCTGCAAAAGTAATCTTTTTTTTTAAACAAACAAGCTTTAAATCGCTTTAATCGATGAACAACAAAAAAACACTCGTTTTATTAGATTACTAAAATAAAAAAAAGTATTTTTACTTTACCAAATCAAATAAACCTAACATTATGAAACTAAACTGTGTAGTTGTAGATGATAGTTCGATTCAAAGAATGATAATTGCAAAATTAGTTAATAATCATACCAATTTAAACTTAATAGGTGATTTTTCTAATGCTATAGAAGCTAAAAGTTGCATGACAGTACATACGGTAGATCTAATATTCCTCGACATTGAGATGCCTGTGATTAGTGGATTTGATTTTCTTGATGGCTTAAAAACAAAACCACAAATTATATTCATTACTTCTAAAGCAGAATATGCCATGAAGGCTTTCGACTATAATGCCACAGATTATCTTCAAAAACCAATTTCTATCGAGCGATTTAATGCTTCCGTTCGAAGAGCTATTGACCAATTCCTACTTAAGAAAGAGAATAAAGAAGATGAAGGCGAGCACATTTTTATCAAAAGTAACCTAAAAAAATTAAAAATATTCACATCCAAAATTAAATGGATTGAAGCTTTTGGTGATTACGTAAAAGTAGTCACAGAAGACGATAGCAATCTTGTACTTTCTACCATGAAATCTTTTGAGAATGATTTATCGAAAGAAAAATTCATCAGGGTACACAAATCTTTTATTGTCAATATCGACAAAATTGATCGTTTTAACAGCAAGTTTGCCGAAATTGGCGTAACAAAAATTCCTTTGAGTCGAAACAAAAAAGAAGATCTTGTAAAAGCACTTGCCTATACCTAAAATTTTACCCTAATAAAAATCGACATTTGTCGTAACTTTTATAGCTCTGTATTGAGCGACAGCCTCGAAACTATTCAATATCTTTTGGATAGTTTTTTTTGTATTACCAATTGAAGTTTGCTGAGGAATCTTAATAATTATAGTTCGGATGTATTCATTTCGGATTCTACTAATCACAGGTTCTTCTGGCCCTAAAACTGGCATAACCAAATTTTGACTTAATACCTGATACAACCACATTGCTCCTTCCTTAAGCTTATCGAAATCACGTTGCTTGAGTGTCAATTTTATAATTCTAAAATAAGGCGGGTACTTATAAATTTGCCTGTCATACAATTGCTCTTTATACATTCCGACATAATCAGTATGTGTTACTTGCTGTATCGTATTGTGATTGGGATTGTAGGTCTGAATAATTACTTTTCCTTTTTTCTCAGATCGCCCCGAACGTCCAGCTACCTGAGTCATCATTTGGAAACTTCTTTCGAACGCACGAAAATCAGGATGGTACAACATATTATCGGCATTCATAATCCCAACCAAATTGACATTATCAAAATCTAATCCTTTGGCTAGCATTTGGGTTCCAACCAAAATATCAACCTCACGATTCTTAAAACTGTCTATAATTTTTTCGAAACCAAATTTCCCTCGAGTAGTATCTTGATCCATTCTTCCTGTTTTGGCACCAGGGAAAATAGTCATTAATTCTTGTTCTATTTGTTCCGTCCCAAAACCTTTGGTGGTCAAATCGATACTGGAACACGCATGACAACGAGTAGGATTTGCCATTGAGTATCCGCAATAGTGACAGCGCAATTGATTTTTATGCTTATGATAGGTCAGACTCACATCGCACTGCTGGCAATGCGGTACGTGTCCGCAAGTTATACATTCAATTATAGGCGAATACCCCCTTCTGTTTTGAAATAAAATAACTTGTTCGCCCAATGACAAAGCCGTTGTGATTTCTTCGATTAGAACATCACTAAAATGACCATTCATTTTTTTACGAAAGTATTTATCTTTTAAATCAACCAACACTATTTCTGGCAAACTTACACTCCCAAAACGTTCTGAAATTTCGACGAAACCATATTTATCCGATGTTGCATTAAAATAGGTTTCTATACTTGGTGTTGCAGAACCTAGCAACACTTTGGCTTGATGTCCATTTGCCAAAACTACAGCTGCATCACGTGCATGGTAGCGAGGTGCAGGATCTGATTGCTTAAAAGTTTGTTCGTGCTCCTCATCAATAATGATAAAACCTAAATCATAAAATGGCAAAAACAAGGCTGATCTTGCTCCTATTACAATTTGAGCTTTATCCGCATTTCGCAAAACTTGATTCCAAACTTCTACCCTTTCATTATTATTATATTTAGAATGAAAAACAGCCACTTTATTTCCAAAATGAGCTCTTAATCTAGAAACCAATTGAGTGGTCAAGGCAATTTCTGGCAACAAATACAAGACTTGTTTTCCTGTTGCCAAATATTCCTCTATCAGTTTAATGTAAATTTCAGTCTTGCCACTTGATGTAATTCCATGCAAAAGACAAACTGCTTTATGTTCGAAATTTTCTTTAATGGAATCAAACGCCTTTTGTTGGGCTGTACTTAATAGAAGCTCCCCTTCTCTACTATTTCCTGCAAAATTGATTCGGTCTTCTTGCAAAAAATATTCTTCGAAAATTTCTTTTTCAATTAATACTTTAACTATTGCCGCTGAAGAATTAGCCGCTTCAATGAGTTTTTTAACTGTAATTGGTTTTTTTTCAGTAGCACTTAATTGAAAATAATTAAGGACTATTTCCTTTTGTTTGTTGGCACTTTTTAGAATATCAAGTAATTCTTTTAACCCGTCATTAGTATCATATTTTGTATGCAAACGAACGTACCGTACTAATTTAGGTTTGTAAGTTTCCTGAACTTCTTCCTGAAGCACCAGAATATTTTTATCCACCAATTTTTGAATAACGGGGAAAATATTATTTCTGTTTAAAATAGCAATAATATCTTGTACTTTTAGAGAACTTTGTTGTTGCAAAGCTTCATAAACCAAAAATTCATCATCCGAAAGCAAACTTTCATCTACAAACAAATCATTCAATTTTGTAATTATAGTTTCACTTTCCAGCAACAATGCGCTAGGCATGGCACCACGGTACACATCTCCAATAGCGCACATATAGTAGTCCGCGATCCAAAGCCAATGATTGATTTGGGATTCGGTTACTATAGGAGATTCGTCTAATATTTGATGAATTTCTTTGGCATCGTACAACGTCGGTTTGTTATTGTGTATTTCAATTACTAAAGCCGTATAGATTTTACTTTTACCGAAAGGTACAGCCACTCTCATCCCTTTTTTCATAAAAAGAAACTCAGCTTCCGAAACACTGTAGGTAAAGGTTTTGGCAAGAGAAAGTGGTAAAACAACTTCGACGAAATACATTAAATAAGTTTAGATTTTAGATTTTAGATTGCAGATTTTAGATTTACATTCTAAAATCTATTTTATCCTAGACCAGTATTGAGTGCGTCCAAACAAAGAAACACCAATATAACCTCTTAGTTTTAATTTATCATTTCCTTCAAGCGTGATGACACATTTGTATGATTTTCCGTTTTTGGGATCCAAAATTTGTCCGTCATTATACTCATTACCCTCTTTACGCAATCCTTTTATAATTGTCATTCCAAGAATTGGTTTGTTTTTATCTTCTCCCGAACATTCAGAACAAACTTTATTCTTCTTATCTGCTTCAAGAATATCAACTATTTTACCATAAATTTTTCCAGACTTCTCATAGATTTCAACTACTGATTTGGGCTTACCCGTTTCATCGTCAACTGTTTTCCATTTCCCGATTACACTTTGGCTTTGAACATTGCAAATTATTGCAAAAAAGACAACTAAACTAAATACGGCACTTTTTTTCATTTCTTTTTAACTTATTAATTTATATTTATAAAATCAGATCACAGTTACTACTTGCGTCGGGGGAGTTGAGTACGAATACGAAATTCATTTTTTATACTCTTATTCGTTAACTAAACTTTTTTATTATGATTATTCTTTTTTCGCAGTTTATGAATTGTTGCATTCAATTCGAATCCCAATAACAAAATCATGCAGTTTATCCAGATGTAGAACATCATAATCAGCAATGTCCCAATAGATCCGTAAAGCTCATTATACTTCGAAAAGCGTATTACCCATATTCCGAAAAAGTAGGACGAAATTATAATTAATATCGTCGTAAATACAGAACCAATACTTATAAAAGGAGGCTTATGCGATTGTTTTGTTCCATATCGCAATAATACAGAAGAAGTTATCAAAATCATTAATATCACAAATATATAGCGCCCTAGAATAATCAACGGAATCCGATCACTCAATACGTCTTGAATGATTGTTTTTTGAATAAAAACCTCAAAAACAACAATAATAGCAACCGTTAAAAGCAAAAGAATAGAAAGCAACAATGATATCCCTAATGCCACAAAATATTGATGTAAAAACCCCCTTTTTTCTAAAACATGTCGAGAGGATTCAAAACCACCAAGAATTCCATTTATACCATTTGCCATCAAGAAAATAGACAGCAAAAAACCCGAAGACATTAATCCTGAATGGCTATTGTTAAGAATGTCATTTATAATATTTGCAATAGCATCGTAGGTATTTGGCGGCACTCCTTCTTTTACAAATTGAAGGAAATCTTCTTGAAAACCTTCAATTGGAATAAAAGGAATTAAGTTTAAAATAAACAAAGCAAAAGGAAACAACGCCATAAAAAAGCTAAACGCAACTGCACTAGCGTGGTACGAAAAGGCTCCATCTACTATTCCTTCAATATACATTTCGAGTAAATCATAAAAAGACAAACCTCCAAAACCAGGTATTTTTATCCTTTTCAAAACGTGCATCAAGTTCCTAATTACAGGGATTTTTTCGAGTTTTTCTTCTATAATTAGACTCATCGTATTAAATTGCTTTTAAACTCAAATCCATATTATAAACTGAATGCGTTAATGCTCCAGACGAAATATAATTCACTCCACAGTCCGCATAATTTCGCATCGTGCTTTCATTGATATTCCCTGAAGATTCAGTTTGGCATTTGGTTCCAATTAAGACCACTGCTTTACGAGTATCCTCATAATTAAAATTGTCAATCAAGATTCTATATACCCCTTCGCATTTCAAAATCTCAATAATTTCTTTTAAATCCCTTGCCTCAACAATGATTTTTAAATCCAGATTATTTTCTTTTAGATACGCTTGAGTTTTGGCTATTGCCAAAGTAATACCACCTGCAAAATCGATATGATTGTCTTTTAACATCACCATGTCATATAAAGCGAAACGGTGATTTTCTCCCCCTCCAATTTTTACAGCCCATTTCTCGGCAGCGCGAAAACCGGGAGTTGTTTTACGAGTATCTAGTATTTTTGTTTTTGTACCTTCTAATAATTGCACAAAACTGTTTGTTTTCGTAGCTATGGCACTCATTCGTTGCATGGAATTCAGCACTACTCTTTCGGCTTTCAAAATCGATTGAGAACTTCCGGAAACATGAAAAACTACATCGCCAAACTTTACAGGAGTTCCGTCCTCAATAAAAGTTTCTATTTGCAAAGTAGGATCTACATATTCGAAAATCATTTTGGCCAAAGCCACACCTGCAATAATACCGTCTTCTTTTACCAGTAACTTCGCTTTTCCCAAAGCAGCTGCAGGAATACAGGCTAATGAACTATAATCTCCAGAGCCCACATCTTCTCTAATGGCATTTGCAATCAGTATTTGTAACTCCTTTTGAAACTGTGCTTCACTTATCATTTTCAGTATTTTTTTAAAGAATGCTAAAGTAGGATTTATTTTGTGGATTTAAAAGTTAAGAAAGTTTTAAAATTTAGAATTCCTACTTTATTACAACTAAGTACGCTCGTTATCCAATTTTTAGCACAATTACGGTCAATTTTGAATACTCATTAAATACTAAAAACTCATTCAATATCAATTCATTTCATCTATTTCAAACAACACAACTTCTTTAAAATAAAAAAAACCTAAACCGGCTAAAATTGATATTTCAGTAGGTTTAGGTTGTTTCTAAATTATATGCTATTGTAATTACCTTTTTTAAGGATTTTGCTTTACAATCCCGTTTTGGTCTATCATGTATAACAAAGCAGCCATAGTTCCAGCACCAAGTTCTAATTCTCTTTTATCAACAGCGTCAAATGTATCATTTGCGGCATGGTGGTAATCAAAATAACGTTGTGAATCCGGTTTCAAGCCTGCTTTTACAAGTGTTTGCCCCGTTAATGGCCCGATGTCTGATCCTGCATGTCCTTTCACAAAACTATGAATCAAATAAGGCTCAAATACATTTTTCCAACCTGCAATTTTAGCAAAATTCGCATCGTCACATTCTAAAGAAAAGCCCCTAGGGGTAAATCCTCCTGAATCACTTTCTAAAGCAAAAATGTGATTTTCTTTATTCGCTAAAGACAACTCTTCGTATTTACTTCCGCCTCTTAACCCATTTTCTTCATTCATAAAAAGAACAACACGAAGCGTATTTTTGGGTTTATAATTTATGTTATTAAAAGTATTCATCACCTCCATACTTTGTACCACTCCTGCACCATCATCATGAGAACCATCAGCTAAGTCCCATGAATCCAGATGTCCGCCTACTACCATTATATTTTCAGGATGTTCGCTCCCTTTGATTTCCCCTACCACATTATAAGACAAAACATCATCAAATTGCAGACAACTTTGCTTAAAATAAAATTTCAATTTTGGATTGCTTTTTAAAGTCTTGCTTAATAATTCGGCTCCATTGGTACTGATTGCAGCCGTTGGAATGTATTGTGATTTTGGAATATCGCCATAACTTTGTGCTCCTGTATGTGGAAAGTCATCTAATCGCAAGTTCATAGAACGAACAATTGTGGCTACAGCTCCCATTTTTGAAGCTTCTTTTGCTCCTGCATATCTTTGGTTATTCGCTCCTGAATAGGCTTCAAAAGATTCAATTGCGGCATTATCCATCGGACGATTATAAAAAACAATCTTTCCTTTAATTTTATCAACACCCAAAGTTTTCAGTTCTTCAAAACTGTGAACCTCTATTACTTCGGCAGTTAAACCATTTTTGGGTGTGGCAATTGAACCACCCAAAGCACAAATTGGCACTTTTATTTTAGTTGAATTATCTTGAATATAGGCTGTTTCTTTCTCGCCACGAACCCATTTAGGCACCATTACTTCTTGTAAATATACTTTATCAAAACCCAATGTTTCCATTTGTTGTTTGGTATATTGAACCGCTTTTTCAGCACCAGCTGAACCCGACAATCTAGATCCAATATCGTTAGAAAGATGATCTAACCACGAATAACATTTAGAATTTGTAAGTGCTGATTTGTAAATTTCCTTAAAAATTTGCTCGTCTTTCGCTTGGGCAAATACAGCAACACTATTTATAAAAAGCAGGGAAAGCAATAGATTCTTTTTCATTTTTGATTTAGTCTAAAATTAATTTTGGTTTATTGGTGCTGCAATTTCGGCATTCTAAAATAAAATCAAAGTTAAAAACAAAAAAAATCCTGTTCATTTTTGAATGCTTGCAAGATCTAATTGAATAATAGTGTTCATTTGAGTTACTGTGACTGTTTGTGTATTAGCTTAAGCCTTTAAGCCACATATTGTTTGAAAAAACACAATAGTTAAGGAGTCTAAGTAAAAACTTAAATATCACTAAAAGTGGGTATTGTTTTGTATTATTAAACGAGTTAGGTTTGTAAAAAATAAATTATATAGTTTAATATTAAAACAATACTTAACCTACAAGCCTATGAGTAATTTTGCGCAGCAAGTCCATTTAGATATTAGCGGTTTCGCTCATAATGTCGTTTATTATGATTTGAAGTTAGAACAAAAGATGGCAGACCACCATCATTTTTCGTTTGTATGGCAATACACCGCCTCACCTATTATAGAACCTAGCGCACAAGCCCAAGCCATAAGTGATTATCATGGTAATGAGGTAATCTTTACTTTCACAGGTCTTGATGGAAATAAGCTAATGGCTAAAGGTGTTATCAACACGTTAAAATCGGTTGATTTGCATGGTTGTCCAGCGGGATTGCACGTAACAGGAATAAGTCACACGATTTTTCTTGATGATATGAAACGTTCACGAACTTTTATGGAGCAAGATCTCGAAACCATTGTTAAGAAAGTACTTGCCGAAGGCCCAACAGATTTTTTTAACCGTGATGCCATCGTTCCTACCTACGACCCCAACCTAGATTATATGCCGCAATTCAACGAAACCAATTTTAAATTCCTAAAACGACTTGCCAAGCGTTACGGACAATGGTTTTACTCGGATGGTATGCGCATGCAATTTGGACAGCTAAAACCCAGTAAAATAAAACTAATAAACGGCGGGTCATTGCATCATTTTAAAATAGAAACCTCGATATTCTCGCACAAAGAATCATTGGGTGGTTATGACTATAATAGTGCATCCCAGATCAAGAATTCATCATTAAAAACCACCACAGGCAGTGGCGATAGGTTTGCAACAATAGTAGGCTACAGACAAGGCGCAGTAAGACAACCCGACCTAGAAGTAGGAGCCTATACGGCACAAGCCCCCGATTCTAGCACCCTTGCCGAAATGGTCAAACTACAAACCAATGGCAAAGATGCCAAGAGTGTTATTTACAGCGGTTTGTCCTATCTTCCGCTTGGAATTGGTCAAAAATTCACCATAGAAAACAAAACCGTAGAACACAACTTGGTCGTTATAGAAGTTACACATAACTCCGAAGTTCACGGGAATTACAGTTGCAATTTTAGAGCCATTCCTTCGGATGTTGGCGCGCCACATTACACCAATGTACACGCTTATGCGAAAGCTAAATCTCAATCTGCCAAAGTAATAGACAACAACGACCCCGAGGGTATGGGGCGTGTAAAAGTAGAATTTCACTGGGCTGGTGGCAACATGAAGAGCGACTGGATGCGACAACTGCAACCCTACGCGGGGGAGGGAAGAGGATTTTATATGACTCCAGAAATAGGAGACGAAGTCCTAGTAGATTTTGTAGGCGGCAGTGCCGAGAGACCGTATGTTGTGGGATCGCATTATAATGGAAAGAACAAAAGCGGGTACGACACGGCAAAGAATGATATGAAAGTCATACATACCCGAAGCGGAAACCGTATTATTTCTAATGATGACACAGGCGATATTACCATAGAAAGCCAAAAAGGAAAAACAATAGCCGTAGTTCATGGTGATGGAAACATAAGATTTAAAGCGCCCAAGAATATAGAATTTGAAGCTGGGGAGGATATTGTTTTCAGTGCTGGAAAAGACATTAGGACTACTGCTGTAATGAATATTGTAGAAAGTGCAGGAGTTGATAAATCTACCACTGTTGGAGCAATACTCCATACAACTGTAGGTGGAGATAGTATGCTGAATGTGACAGGGAAATTACATGAAATTATTGAGGGTGATGTACATAGTGAGAGTAAACAAGGACACACAACCATTAGTGAGAAAAAAGTAAGTAATCATAGCGAAGACAACCATGAGTTTCATTCTAAAACAGAGTTGAAAAATAATAGCGCAGAGAAAACAAAACAAAATTAAGACAAAAGTCTGTTAGTAAAACGGCAACTGCTTGAGAGTATAGTTTTTGCCGTTCGCGATTGCTGAATTGCAAACGAAAATATCTTTCACTACTAAATAACCAAATATAAAAATGACAAAACTTAGATATGTAAAAGGAAATATTGTCAATATTGTTGGAGGAAAAACGAAAATCTTTGCCAATGAAATAGAAATTAGCTCCAATAAAAATATTATTTATAATGCCCCAAAACACTCCCATGGAGAGCCCGAAGATCCGCCAAAGAAAGTGTCAAAAACCAGAGTAAAAGAAATTGAACTCTTAACCTCACTCGATGATGGCTCTAAAAATGACAAAAGCGGAGGATTGCAAAAAGGATTTGTTTTTGATAAAACCTACGAGTTTAAAGTTAAGAGTTATTCAAATGGCGCACCTGTAGCTACTAGTTTGATAAAATGGTTGATAAAATACCATAGCCCCGCACAAAACAAATGGATAGAAACACCTTTAAACGTAAAAGGAGATAACGTAAAAATAACACTGAATGAAAAAGAGATGTGTGGGCGTATTGTTTCTGTAAGAGCCTACATAGATGATCCAGAAACCGAAGGAGAATTAAAAAAATGGAAACATAATAGGTTTAGATGGTTTGATAGAATGCTAGTTGAGGATGAAATAAATGAAAGGACAGATAATAGAAAACCATGGTTGGTAAACCAATCCGGTACTTCGCTTTGTGGCATGGCTTGTATCTTTTATTTATTTGCAAAAGATCAACCAAAAGCATATAGTAAATTTGCAAAAGAACTTTTTAGAAAGGGAGAAGCTACTTTTAATAAATATACCGTTAAGCCAAGTATTGAAGTTTTGGAGAAAAATATTGGAACATTAAAGAAAAAAGTGGTTGCCATAAATACGGGCGGTATGCCATTGGTTGATTTTCTAACAATGGCAGGAACTAGAAATACAGACAATCCTAAATATAAAGGAGGAGAGGAAGAATTTCAAGCTATAAACTGGCCTCCATTAATGACTGATTTATGTGAAAAATTATTGGGTTATAAAGATGTTTCATCTAAAGGAATTTATAATCCTGTGAAATCATTAGTATATACGGATTTTGATATTGAATCCAAAATTGAAGACATTAATAAACAGATAGTAAATGGTTATAAACTTATTTTGATGATAGATTCTGATTTAATTGCTGACCATTGGGATGTTTCCTCATTAGATTTACACTGGGTAGTTTTAGAAAGTGAAATCAAAGAAGTTGAAATGTTAGATGAAAATGGGAGAACGGTTCATCGATTAGATTTTAGAGTTTATTCTTGGGGGACAAATCCAAATGGCGATAAAGCATTAATTTTAAACACTAAAACAGGTAAAATGGAAGAGAATGTAGAATATCGTTATTTGAAAAGGCCAATTACTAAAACACATTTTATGAATAATTATAATGGGTATATTAAAATAAAGTAAAATGAGACAAAAAACTAAAAGCTATTTCATTATTTTTTTTATATTTTTTTTAATAATTATATTAGTTATTGGATGGTTTTATTATAAAATGACTACTAGTCGAGAGAGGCAAAATAATGATATCAACGAATGTGAAAAAACAATAGTGATTACCGAGAAGCCTTCATTTTGTTTGAAAAAGGAATCAAATGGAAAAATATTAGAACTAAATATTTATTTGCTAAGAAATAATAAAAAAATAAAAGATACCATACTGGTAAATAATATCCAAAATACAAATGAATATTTTATTTTTAATATCCCTTTTGATGAATTTTTTAAAACAGATATTGTAATAGTAAAAGCTAAAAATTTAACCTATAAAATTTCTGATTTTGGGTATTCTTCAGATGGTGGACACTGGGGAATGTTTGGGTATTTAGGAGATAATAATTGTTATCTTGATTATGATGAAATAAGAATAAATGGCAAAAAATACGAAGGAATTAAATAAAAACCCGCTCAAAACAAATGGATAGAAACACCTTTAAAAGTAAAAGGAGATAACGTAAAAATAACACTGAATGAAAAAGAGATGTGTGGTCGTTTTGTTTCTGTAAAAGCCTACATAGATGATTCAGAAACCGAAGGTGTACTTAAAATATGGAAACATAATCGATTTAGATGGTTTGATAGAATGCTTGTTGAGGAAGAAATAAAAGAGCGAACAGATGACAAGAAACCTTGGCGTGTAAACCAATCAGGGACTTCGCTCTGCGGCATGACCTGTATCTTTTATTTATTTGCAAAAGATCAACCTCAAGCATATAAAAAATTCGCAAAAGAACTTTTTAGAACGGGCGAAGCTACTTTTAATAAATATACCGTTAAACCTAGTATTGAAGTTTTGGAGAAAAAACCTAATACAAAAGGATTTCCAATTAATGGTGGTATTTACATGCCATTAGTTGATTATATCACAATGGCTGGAACAAGAAATACTGATAATCCAAGCTACAAAGGAGGAGAAGAGGAGTTTCAAGCCATAAACTGGCCTCCGTTAATGACTAGTTTATCGGAAGATTTATTAGGCTATAAAGAAGTATCATCAAAAGGAGTGTATACCCCCATTTCACCTATTGTTTATACAAGTATAGAAACACAAAATAAAATTGAAGATATAAATAAACAAATAAGGGCTGGTTATAAATTGATATTAATGATTGACTCCGACTTAATAGAAAATGTTTGGGATGTTAATAGCTTAGATTTGCACTGGATTGTTTTAGAAAGTGAAATAATAGAAGTTAAAATGCTTAATCAAAAAGGTCAAACAGAAGAATTATTAGATTTTAGAGTTTATTCTTACGGCACAAATCCTTTTGATACTTCTAGGTATTTAAAAAGACCTATAAATGTAAATCATTTCATGAATAATTATAATGGTTATGTCAAAGTTAAATAAAAAAAATATAACCGTATTAATTTTAATATTAATAGGTGCCTTATCTGTGATGTATTTGGGGCTTTATAGACAAAATCAAAAAGACATTATTGACAATGCAGAGTGTGAAAATAGTCCTTTTCTAGCTAAGAAATACTTTAAAATATTGCTTTATCAATATACTTTAAAGGAATTAATAAATTTACAAGTAAATATTATTCGTAAAGGAAAAACTATAAAAACATTCAACAAGGAAGATAACAAAGAAGATTATTTTTCTTTCGAATATGATAATTTAATGAAATCGGATTCTATGGAGGTAAACATTAAAAATGATGTTTATTATATTCATAGTTTTGAAAATGATTATTGGCTAAAATGTAAACCATATCAATGTTATTTGAGTGCATATAAGATAAATAACACTACTATTTCGGGCCCACAGCAAGAAGGTTTTTTTCTAAAAAAAGAGGATTTAAATTAACGGTATAGATATTACTTTTTAGCTGTACGTTTTACTTTTGCTTATATCCCGATAGCGCGGATTTGCAATCCATGCCCACACAGTAAATCGATAAAGTGAGAAAGGAATAAAAAAAATAAATTGGGTTTGATAATTGGAATGGGCACGGGTTTTTCTTTTTGACATTCTATATAAATTAAAAAAATCATGGTTAAAACAACCTCAGAAATAACAATTATAGACAACGATGTAACCTTAATGCTCCATAATAAAAAAAATAAAGCATTATACACTTGCAATAAAGAGCAAAACAGAATAAGTTTCAGTGATTCAAACGGGAATAAAACATTCAATTACTCCGTTACTGCTAGAGTTAATTTCGAGATGTTTGAATTGTCTCAAATAGGAGAAACTATAAATTTTAAGGATGGTAAAATAATTGCTTATTTATCTACAAAGGACGTACAAGAACTAGCGCAAAAAACATTCTATGAAGATGGACAAACCCGTATTTATGACTTTATCGACCAAACATTTACTATAGAATTATGAAAATCAAAAGAACTAATGACGTAGTTATATCGAAAGATATTATAGAGAGTTGTGTGTGCTAAAAAAAAATCCTGCACATTTTTAAATGTATGCAGGATTTAATTCAACCTTAATTAGAATCTTTACTTAATCGGTTCAAAACTAATGGCCGTTCCTCCGCCTGGAGCCAAAGCCAGGTTTATTTTTGATTTACTGGTAACCTCGACTGTTTTTATCTTGTACGCCATTGGGTTGTTTTTCCAATCGGCATCTTTGGCATCTTCATAAATAATGGCTTTGTACTTTTGCCCTTTGGTAAGAAAATCTAATTTTATTTCTGATTTTCTGGCACTTTCATCTGTGATTGCCCCTAGAAACCACAATTCCTTTCCTTTTGCTTTTCTGACAATGGTTAAATAATCCCCAGGCTCTGCTTCCAGAATTTTAGTGTCATCCCAATCTAAAGCCACATCTTTTATAAATTGAAAAGCATCAGCACGTTTTTCATAATTCTCTAATAAATCTGCAGCCATTTGCAAAGGAGAGTACATCGTTACATACAATGCCAATTGTTTGGTCAGTGTAGTATGAACTTGTTCTTTTTTGCTTTTGTCATAATAGCTCATTTTGATTTCAAAAATTCCCGGTGTATAATCCATTGGTCCACCAAGAAGTCTCGTAAACGGTAATATTGTTTCGTGGCTTGGCGGATTCCCAACACTCCAAGCGTTGAATTCGTTACCACGAGCGGCTTCGGCAGCTATGTAGTTCGGATACGTACGGCTGTACCCAGTAGGACGGGAAGATTCGTGTGAATTGATCATTATTTTATAATCGGCAGCACGTCTTGCTACAAAGTTGAAATGATTTACCATCGTTTGTCCGTCATGAAACTCGCCCCGTGGAATAATTTTCCCCACGTAACCCGATTTTACGGCTGAATAATCGTATTTTTTCATCAAATCGAAAGCACGATCCAAATGACGCTCGTAATTGGCAACAGATCCTGAAGTTTCATGATGCATGATCATTTTCACGTTTTTTTCTTTGGCGTAAGCCGAAACTTCGGCAATATTAAAGTCTGAATAAGGAGTTGTAAAATCAAAAACTTCTTCTTTCCAATTGCCAAACCAATCTTCCCAACCAGTATTCCATCCTTCTACCAAAACGCCATCAAAACCATTTTTAGCAGCAAAATCAATGTATCTTTTGGTGTTTTCTGTAGTTGCTCCGTGCGGTTTTTTGCCCTCACTCTTTTGGGAAGCATCTTGTGTTCCGCTTAAATCCCAAGTTGATTTCCCTACGTGCATTTCCCACCAAATTCCAACATATTTCATTGGTTTTATATACGAAACATCATCTATTTTACAAGGTTCGTTTAAGTTCAAAATCATTTGTGAACCCACAATATCTCTGGCATCATCACTAATCATAATGGTTCTCCAAGGCGATACGCAAGGTGTTTGCAAATATGCTTTATCCCCTATTGCATTTGGAACCAATTGAGAAGATAATTTAAAATTGGCTCTATCAACATTCAAATGCATTACGGGATAATTGACTACCGCAGCTTCAAAAATATTGACATATAAAGCTGTTGGTGATTTCATCATCAATGGTGATTGAACCGCATATTTACTAGGAATAGATTTTACTCCTATTCCGTTATTTAAGTCCAATTTAGAATTGTCAATTTCAGAAAGTTTGGTCTCATTATACACATATTCGTTACTGTCAAAATCGCCAGGAATCCAAAATGTTTTATAATCCTCGGTTAAATTAAATTGAGACACCTCATCCGAAATAATGAAATAATTTAGATTTTCTTGTTTTGGAAAATCATATCTAAAAGCAATTCCTTCATTATACAATTTAAAAATGACATTCATTTTTACATTCGTTTCCTTTTGCTGTAAAGAAATCGTAAGCTCATTATACTGATTTAGAATATTGGCTTTTTCCCCTAAAACGGGTTTCCAAGACTCACTAAAAACAGTTACTTTTGAAGATAGGATTTCAAAATTAGCATCTAAGGCTGGTTTCTCTTTGAGTTTTATACCCAAAGCACTTTCTAGAATAACGGGTTTACCATTATAATTTACCGTATAAGATGGTTGTCCACTCGGTAGTAATTTAAAATTTACTACAATTTTATTGGAAGGAGATTGTGCGCTCTGTGCATGGAGCAATGCCGTCGCAAAAACGAAAAAAATAGAAAATAAATACTTCATTTGGTTATTTGTTAATTTATTAAATCAAAACTAATTATTAATCTAATACTATTTTATTAAAAAAAAACTACAACCTTGTAGTTGTAATAAATTGTTTTTAATTTCAAGAATTAACTTATTAAAACATTAATTTAATCGCATAAAAAAAGCTCCTCACTGAAGGAGCTCTCAAATATATTGTTCTAGTTTTAACTCAAAAGCAACTCATACACCTGATTCGCAATTTCTATTTCTTCGTTGGTAGGAATCACTAAAATCTTAGTTTTTGAATTTGGAGTGTTTATTTCTCGTATTTCTTTGGAACGAATTTCATTTTTGGCTTGATCCAATTCCAAACCAAAATAATCCATATCGGTACACACTAATTTTCTGATGTAGGACGAATTCTCTCCTATTCCCGCTGTAAAAACAATAGCATCCAAACCATTCAGTACCGCTGTATAAGAGCCTATATATTTCTTAATTCGGTACGCATTCATGGCTAAAGCCAACTGACATTCGGTATTTCCTTTCTCAGCATTGGCTTCTATATCCCTCAAATCACTATAACCGGTCAGGCCAAGCATGCCACTTTGCTTTTGCAACATGGTATTGACTTCATCTACTGTATAACCTAAAGTTTTTACAAGATAGAAAATTACTGATTGATCTACATCTCCACAACGAGTTCCCATAATCAATCCATTCATAGGACCAAATCCAAGAGTATGATCAATACTTTTTCCATCTTTTACGGCAGTCATACTGCAACCATTCCCAAGATGTATGGTAATGATTTTTGAAGACGTATTTAACGAATTGGTTTTTAAAAATTGAATCGCATTCTCCGACACGTATTTATGGCTGGTTCCATGAAAACCATACAAGCGTATTTTATTTTCTGTCAAAAGGTAATTGGGCAAGGCATATTTGTGGGCCACAACCGGTATAGTTTGATGAAAAGCGGTATCAAAAACAGCGATTTGTTGAGCCGCATTAAAAATTTCTTCGGCAACCTTTATCCCTTCCAAGTTGGCAGGATTATGCAAAGGAGCCAATTCAAATAGTTCTTTAATTTTAGCTTTTACCTCTTGGTTAATAATAACCGTATCCGTAAAAGCGCTTCCGCCATGTACCACGCGATGGCCTACGGCTTCTATTTCTTGTGTACTTTTGATAACCCCAACTTTTTCATCCATTAGCAATTGGGCTATTTTTTCCAGCCCAATTTTATGGTTTGCAATAGGCAATGATTCTTCCAGCTTAACCAAATTCGTCACATAACTAAGATTTGAAATCTCTAGGCCTATTCTATCGATCATACCACTACAAATTACTTCATTGGCAGGCATATCAATCAATTGATATTTTATGGATGAGCTTCCCGAGTTTATTATTACTATTTTCATTTATTTTGTGGATTTTGCTCTCCCCGACCCTCTCCAAAGGAGAGGGAGACTGGACGGATATGCTTTGTGTTTATTTTTTTTACCTCTTTTAAGCTTAAACTTTTAAACCTCTAAACATCCTAAACTTTTAAACTTTTAAACTTTTAAACTTCCTTTACAATCCCTGTGCTTGAATCGCCGTAATCACAACTGTGTTAATAATATCGTCAACGGTACAACCACGACTTAAGTCATTTACGGGCTTATTTAGACCTTGCAACATTGGACCTATAGCCAATGCTCCCGTTTCTCTTTGAACCGCTTTGTAGGTATTATTTCCCGTATTTAAATCCGGGAAAATCAAAACACTGGCATGACCTGCTACTTCAGAATTTGGCATTTTACTTTGTCCGACTTCCAAATCAACTGCTGCATCGTACTGTATAGGTCCCTCGATTTTAAGGTCAGGGCGTTTTTGTTTCACTATTTCGGTCGCCGCTCTCACTTTATCTACTTCATCTCCTTTTCCGGACGAACCCGAAGAATAAGAAAGCATGGCTATTTTTGGTTCTATTCCGAAAGCTAAACTTGAATCGGCTGATGATATAGCAATTTCTGCCAATTGTTCTGCGGTAGGATTAGGATTAATGGCACAATCTCCGAAAACAGAAACTCTATCCTCTAAACACATAAAAAATACGGATGACACAACAGAGCAATTGGGTTTGGTTTTAATGAACTGCAAAGCGGGCAAAATAGTATGTTGGGTAGTGTGTGCCGCTCCCGAAACCATTCCGTCAGCATGTCCTTTATACACCATCATAGTCCCAAAATAAGAGACATCTTCCATTAGATCTTTGGCCATTCCTAGCGTTACGTTTTTGGCTTTTCGTAATTCATAATAGGTGTTTACATAATCATCATAATGCTCCGAATCTATAGGACTAATAATAGGCACTTTAGAAAAATCAAAATCCAGACCTAATTCGGCTACTTTATTTTCAATTTGTTTTTTATTTCCGATTATTGAAATATCAACTACGTCCATTGCTAGTAAACGGGAGGCTGCAATAATGATTCTTTCATCACTGCCTTCGGGTAAAACGATATGCTTTCTATGTTCTTTGGCTCTTTTTACCAAATTGTATTGAAACATTTTAGGAGTCATTCCTTCCGCTTCAAAAGCGTTAAATTTATTTGTTAATGCGTCAATATCAACGTATTTATCGAACGTATTTATTGAAGTTTCAATTTTTTGCAAATTAGTGGCATATATTTTTGATTTTATACTTCCAATTTTATTTGCAATATGATAGGTTCCACCTTCTACTGTAATTATGGGAACTACAGTGGAAAGACCTTCAATTAATTTTAAGATACTATCCTCTGGAATTATATCTCCTGTTAAAACAATTCCTGAAACCGAAGGATAATTAGCGGATTCATTGGCTTGTAATGCTCCAAGAATAATATCGGCTCTATCTCCCGGGGTAATGATAAGTCCATTCTCTTTTAGATGCAACAAATAGTTACACAATTGCATCGCACCAATACTATAACTACCCGTTTGATTGTTTAAATATCCATGTCCAAATAGAACTTTGGCATCCAACACTTCTACAATTTCTTGAATCGTTGGATTATTCAAGCTAGGAATTAAAGGAATTGAATTGATCAGAATGGATTCTGGTAAGTTTTTTTGTAATCCAGTCGTTACCAAATCTAAATTTTCTGGTTGCACTTTATTGGCTATTACGGCTAATACTTCGACCTCTTTTACTTTAAATGAATTATACGCTAAACTTAAATTATCTATTAATTCGTCTAAGGTTTTCCCCACTCCTGAACCCAGAATAATTGTCGGTATCCCTAGGTTTTTGGCAATAAGCACATTCATATCTAGTTCGATAACAGTACCCTCGCCCGAAAAACTGGTTCCTTCAACCAAAACAAAATCAAAGCGTTCCTCTAATTTTTTGAACTTTTCAATAATTAAATCGATTACCTCTCCTAGTTTTCCTTTATTCTTTTTCTTGATTAACTTACTTTTTGTAATAGCATAAGCATCTTCATATTGAATATCTAGACCAAAATGCGAAATTACCATATCGATATGAGTATCCTTTCTCCCCTCTTCTACATCCTCTATTATTGGTCTAAAATAACCTACTTTGGCAGTTTTTCCCAAAAGCGTACTCATTAAACCCAAAGTAATTATTGTTTTACCGCAATTTCCTTCAATAGTTGCAATATATATAGCTTTATTCATATGTACCCTTTTAAAATTTAATCACTCATACTTTTTATGCAAAATTATATATTTAATTTTCTTTTAAATATGACCAAAATCAGCTTAGAAAATAAACTTGCTTTTATACTTCTAAAAATCAAAACCATCTTCGCCTTTTAAAATAAAAAACCATCCCAATTACCACCAAAAACATAATTGCCACTACAGTATAATATCCATTTTTATACCTCAGTTCAGGCATATTATCAAAATTCATTCCGTAAACTCCCACAATAAAAGTAAGTGGAATGAATATAACCGAAATAATGGTCAGCGTTTTCATAATCTCATTCATCTTATGCGTTTGCGCCGCAAAAAAGAAATTAGACGCACTTTCCAGAGAACCCATATCCGATTCTATTTGTTCCAAAAGCTCTAAACATTTTTGATGCAAACGGGTAAAAAAACTAAAATTATCCGATTCTATTTCATTAAACACATCATCCTCTTTTATACTTTTGATGTCATATAAAGAATCCCGAAGCGGAATGATAGAACGTTTTAAGAAATTAAAATTATCCCTATGTTTTTCTATTTTCTCCAAAATAATGGGATCGGCACTATTTTTGGTGAAATCTATCAATTCTTCTATTTTATCCTCCTCGTTTTCAAGTGTTATATAAAAATTACCAATAATTGCATCTAGCAAAATATACAATAGATAATCTGCTTTCTTGGTTCTTACAATTCCAGAATTAGTTCGAATACGTTCGCGTATGTGGGTAAAAAAATCACTCCTTTTTTCTTGAAACGAAATTAAAATTCCTTTTTTTATCAAAAAACTAATTTGCTCGACCTTGATATCATCGGAGTTTTCAGCAGGCAGCATTGATTTTATATTAAAAAACAGAACGTCTTTTTCCTCTTCGAGTTTGGTTCTCTTGGTGGTATTTAAAATATCAGCCAACATAAAATTGTCAATATTAAAATGGCTTGCCACTTCTTTAAGCAAATCAAGGTCATTCAATCCGTGAATGTTTAACCAATTGGTCTTTTCTAAATCTATATGTTTTTCTAGATTTGCAATAGAACCATTCTCATGCTCAATGACCGTATAATTATCATATACAAACAATTGCATTTCAATTTCTTTGTTTCTATGCAAACCTGTATATTCTAAACTATAAGGCTGTAATCGTTTCCCTTTCTTGTATTTAATCTTTCTCATAAAATAATTTGTACAGTAATATTACGAAAAATTTATTATTTTAGACCTGTCGGGTTTTAAAAACCCGACAGGTCTAAAATAATAAATTAGAACCCATGCAAATAATCGAACCTTTAGAATTTGGAAATTATTACCACATCTATAACCGTGGTAACAATAGCGAAACTGTTTTCAAAGAAACCCGAAACTATGAACATTTTCTAAATCTATACAGTACTCATATAGAACCAATCACTGACACTTATGCTTGGAGCTTGATGAAAAACCATTTCCATCTATTGGTCCGAATCAAAACTATTGAGGAAATAGTCTTGCTTCAAGAATCCAAAAATCCTCCTGTAACAAAGAAAATAATTGCACCACATCAATCATTTGGCAATTTGTTCAATGCCTATTCCAAAGCAATAAATAAAGGATATGACCGACATGGAGCTCTTTTTGAGAGACCTTTCAAAAGAAAATTGATTGATAATAACACCTATTTACAGAACGTCATAAAATACATTCACTACAATCCTGTTAAACACGGTATCTGTGACCATCCCATAGAATACCCTTGGAGTTCCTATCTGACATGTGTCTCTCATAAGCCTACCAAATTGAGAAGGAATGAAGTGATTTCTATTTTTGGTAATTTAGAAAACTTCAAACAGGTTCATAGTCAGAATGAGGATTTTTCTGATTTAGAGAAATCCTTAAACCTATAAGCGTGTTTCATTTTAGACCTGTCGGTTTTTAAAAACCCGACAGGTCTAAAATGAAAAAACCGAGCCATTGCTAGCTCGGATTTTCATTTATTATGTTGTAGAGACGCGATAAATCGCGTCTGTACGAGAAATAATTATTTTACTTCTTCGAATTCAACGTCTTCAACATTGTCTCCTTGCGCTTGAGCTTGTGGCTCAGCAGCTTGTTGACCTTGTTCTCCTTGAGAGTACATTGCTTCAGTAGCTGTTTTCCAAGCTGCATTGATGTTGTCAAGAGCAGTTTGAATTGCAGGAATGTCTTGAGATTGGTGAGCCATTCTCAATTCAGTTAATGCATATTCTACAGCAACTTTATGATCATCAGCTAATTTAGCTCCAAGTTCTTTCAATTGAGTTTCAGTTTGGAAGATCATTCCGTCTGCTTCGTTCAATTTTTCAGCTCTTTCTTTAGCTATTTTGTCGTACTCAGCATTAGCTTCAGCATCTTTAATCATTCTTTCGATTTCTTCAGAAGTCAATCCAGAAGAAGCTTCGATACGAATATCGTGAGATTTACCAGTTCCTTTATCAGTTGCAGAAACTTTGATGATACCATTAGCATCAATATCAAAAGTTACTTCAATTTGTGGAACACCTCTTGGTGCTGGTGGAATACCGTCTAAGTTGAAACGACCGATAGTTTTGTTATCAGCAGCCATTGCTCTAGCACCTTGTAAAACGTGTAGTTCAACAGTTGGTTGAGAATCAGCAGCTGTAGAGAAAACTTGAGATTTTTTTGTTGGGATAGTTGTGTTAGACTCAATTAATGTAGTCATAACTCCACCCATAGTTTCGATACCTAAAGATAAAGGTGTAACGTCAAGTAACAATACATCTTTTACATCTCCAGAAAGAACTCCACCTTGAATAGCTGCTCCAATTGCAACAACCTCATCAGGGTTAACTCCTTTAGACGCTTTTTTACCAAAGAATTTCTCCACTTCGTCAGCAATTCTTGGCATACGAGTAGAACCTCCTACAAGGATCACTTCGTCAATATCATTTACAGTTAAACCTGCATCTTTCAACGCTTTAGCAACTGGTGCCATAGAACGTTTTACTAAAGAGTCAGTTAATTTTTCAAATTGAGCTCTCGTTAATTTTTTAACTAAGTGTTTTGGTCCTGAAGCTGTAGCAGTTACGTAAGGTAAGTTGATTTCAGTTTCAGCAGAAGAAGACAATTCAATTTTTGCTTTCTCAGCAGCTTCTTTCAAACGTTGCAATGACATTGGGTCAAGACGCAAGTCAATACCTTCTTCAGCTTTGAATTCGTCAGCTAACCAGTCAATAATTTCGTGGTCAAAATCATCTCCACCTAAGTGAGTATCTCCATTTGTAGATAATACTTCAAAAACTCCGTCTCCTAATTCAAGAACAGAGATATCAAAAGTACCTCCACCTAAATCGTAAACAGCAATTTTTTGATCAGTACCTTTTTTATCCAAACCATAAGCCAAAGCCGCAGCTGTTGGTTCGTTGATAATACGCATTACTTTAAGACCTGCAATTTCTCCAGCTTCTTTTGTAGCTTGACGTTGTGCATCATTAAAGTAAGCAGGAACAGTAATAACCGCTTCTGTAACAGTTTGACCTAAATAGTCTTCAGCTGTTTTTTTCATTTTTTGAAGTGTCATAGCTGACAATTCTTGAGCAGAGTATAAACGACCGTCAATATCCACACGTGGTGTATTGTTGTCCCCTTTTACTACTGAATAAGAAACTCTTTTTGCTTCATTTGTAATTTCAGCAAAAGAATGACCCATAAAACGTTTGATAGAAGCAATAGTCTTAGTTGGATTAGTTACCGCTTGTCTTTTTGCAGGATCTCCTACTTTAATTTCTCCACCTTCAACAAAAGCGATGATAGATGGTGTTGTTCTTTTTCCTTCAGCATTAGGGATTACTACTGCTTCATTACCTTCCATTACAGAAACACAAGAGTTTGTTGTACCTAAATCAATTCCGATTATTTTACCCATTTTTAATATATTTAATTTTATTGTATACTTGTTTTAACGACTCGAAGACTCTAAGGCAATCTTTGTGCCAATACAAAAAACCGAGTAAATTGTCAGTTTCCGTTATAATTGGCACAAAATAATATGACAAACTGACATTTTAGGATGTCATTTAGATTTTAGATTGCAATTTTGGTATAGAATGGCTACTTTTAAACCTTAAAAACAATTCCTTTTGAACAAAACCCTACAAAAAATCATAAGCTTTTTTAGATGGACAGTAGCTACCATGATAGTTTTGTTGATACTGTTACTAATTCTTGTTCATATTCCCAGCGTTCAAAATTTCACTAAAGAAAAAGTAGTCAACTATTTACAGGATAAAATTCAAACCAAAGTTTCTATTGACTCCCTTTCCTTTGGAATCACAAAAAAAATAATACTCAAGGGCGTTTACTTTGAAGACCGAAAAAAAGACACCTTATTATCTTCCGAAAAACTGGCTATTGACATTAGTTTATTGCAATTGCTAAATAACAAAATTGAGATTAATTCGGTAGAGCTGGAAGGCGCCACTGCAACTATAAAGAAGGACAAAAACGCTGTTTATAATTTTGATTACATTATTAAAGCTTTCGATACGGGTGAAAAACCAAAAGATGACAGTAAGCCAATGGTATTTTCTCTCGAAGAAATAGACCTCAACCGCATCCATTTAAAATACTCCGATGCAATAGCACAAAATGATGTTTCTTTTGGGTTAAAACATTTGGGTACCCATATAACAAACTTTGATTTGGAGCAAATGAGCTTTGAAATTCCAAAAATAAAAGTGAATGGATTGCAATTGAAAATCAAACAAGGAATAGCTAAGACCCCAATTAAAACCAACAAAACTACTTCTGTAAACCCAACAACACCAGACTTAAAACTAAAACTAGGAGAAATTGATCTCTCAAAATTACTGATTGATTATACCGCCGAAAATTCAAAAGTGGTCTCTTCTCTTTCGATGAAAAAAATGCTTGTAAAGTTTAATGCCATTAATCTAAGCAGTCATTTCATAGCTATAGAGAATCTTGATTTGAGCGACACTAAAGGCGCGTTGACTTTAGGCAAAATCACAAAAACAACAACCAAAAAAGCAACGGTGGCTAGCACGCCAAACAATTGGGAAGTAAAAATAAACAAAACATATATCAAAGAGGTCGGTTTTAAATTTGACAACAATAATGTAGTTCATTTGACAAAAGGAATTGATTACAATCACTTAAACGTAGAACATTTCAATCTACGCGCCGAAACACTCAATTACACTCCTGAATCTACGGCTGTCACTATTCTTTCATTATCTACAAAAGAACAAAGCGGTTTGAATATTGAATCTTTCAAAACTGATTTCTTTTACGGTCAAAAAGTGACGTTCCTTAAAAATTTGTATTTAAAAACACCGCAAACTTTAATCAAAGACAAACTTATTTTAGAATATCCTTCTATTTCATCGATTACTGAAAATCCAGGGGAAGTGAACATCAAGACATCTTTAAAACAAAGCCGATTGGGATTCAAAGATATACTGCTTTTTGCCCCAACCTTAGCAAATAGCAATCCTTTCAAAAGTAATCCCAATGCAATACTACTAATCAACAGTAAAATTTCAGGGAAATTAAAAAATATTGAAATCCCAAATTTAGAAGTCAGTGGATTGGGAAAAACAAAGATTCATGCCAGTGGAAAAATTGTCGGTTTACCTGACATGAAGAAAGCTCGTTTTGATATAAAGCTAAAAGAATTTAAATCAAGTTCAAAAGACATCAATTCGTTTGTGCCAAAAGGAACGATTCCAAATTCGTTTGTGATACCTTCTCAATTAAGCGCTAGTGGAACTTTTAAAGGAACACTGACGAATTTCTATACCAATGTAAATCTATTGAGTAGTTTGGGCAATGCCAAAGTCAAAGCCTCTTTTGACCAGACCCGAAAAAACAGGGAGAAATATGACGCTCAAGCCGAATTGACCAATTTTGATCTAGGGAAATTTATAAAAAATGACTCCATCGGGAAAATCACTTTGAAAGCAAATGTAAAAGGAATTGGGTTGAATCCTAAAACGGCCATTGCAGATTTTAATGGATCTATCGAAAAAGCGTATTTTAACAAATACACGTATCAAAATCTAAACTTAAAAGGAAATCTAAACAAAGGAAATTTCAATGGTACCGCTGACGCAAAAGACCCTAATTTGACTTTCAACTTAGAAAGTAACGGCGCATTAGGCGATAAATACCCAAAAGCAAACATCAAATTGAACGTGGATATTGCTGATTTGGAAAAATTGAATCTCCATGCAGGACCTTTGAAATTAAGAGGCGAAGTACTGGCGGATATACAAACGGCCGATATTGATTATCCAAATGGCAAAATCTTATTCTCTAACATACAGATCGAAAATGAAAAAGAATCCTTTACGCTAGATTCAATTCAAGTAACAGCAATAACGTCATCCGAAAAAAACGAAATAAAACTATATTCCCCATTATTGGATGCTGAAATAAACGGCCATTACAAACTCTCCAAATTAGCCGCTGCATTGTCACATACTGTCGCAAACTATTATGACACCACTCCGGCCACAAAAAAAGAAAGAGTAGCCAATCAGAAAGTAAACTTCAACCTTGACGTAAAAAACAGCCTTTTATTTTCGAAATTTATTCCTGAACTCAAAAGCATAGATCCTTTTACCATAACTGGTCGTTATAATTCCGAAAACGATTCTATTGTTATAAATGGAACGATTCCGAAAATAATTTATAAAAATAACACGATCAGCAATGTCATTCTAAAAGTGGACACTCAAGATAAGGCTTTGGTTTATAACCTTAACATTGATGATATCGAAAGTCCCAATTACAAATTGCCTTATACCTCCTTAACCGGAAAAGTGAAAGACAATACGATTGATTATCATTTGTTGTTAAAAGACCTAAACGACAAAGACAGATACACCATTGCAGGAACATTAAAAACCGAAAAAGGCGATTCCGAAATTAGTTTGAATCCCGAAAACCTACTCCTTAATTATGAGAAGTGGAAAATAACGCCCGACAACCTAATCCGTTTGGACAAAAATGGCATCTATGCCAATAACTTTGAATTGAGAAATAATGGAAATCGTTTAAAATTACAATCCGAATCTGAAGCTCCAAATGCGCCTTTGTCCGTAAATTTTGAAAATTTCGAAATCGAAACTATCTCAAATATGCTCGGACAAAGTGATTTACAGATGGGCGGAAAAATTAATGGAAACGCCTTATTGAAAGACTTGAATAAAAGACCAGTATTTACCTCCGATTTAACAATTGAAGATTTTAGTTTTAAAAAGGATACTGTGGGTACCATTAGCATAAAAGTCAATAATGAAATCGCTAATCAATATGACGCTACCGTTTCGATTACGGGTCAAGGCAATCAAGTAAATTTAGAGGGAAATTACAAACCTCTGGATAACAGTCTTGACATGAATCTTATCGTAGAAAAGCTAAACATGAAAAGCATTCAAGGTTTCTCGATGAATCATTTAACGGAAAGCACTGGTTTTTTGAACGGAACCATTTCAATTACAGGAGATGCAAGCCAACCAAAAGTTGTTGGCGAATTGAAATTTAATGACGTTGGTTTTAAGGTAAAAGAACTAAACTCCAAATTTAAATCCATCAACGATACAATTGAATTTAACAACAATACTATCGCTTTCGATCATTTTACCATTAAAGACGAAAAAGACAACGATCTTGTGATCAACGGAATCATTGACAGTAAAAATTTCAGGAATTTGGAATTTGATTTAACCGTAGATGCCGATAATTTTATGGCCATGAATTCAAAAGCCAAAGACAATGATTTGTATTATGGAGTATTGTTTATAGACAATCATTTAAAAATAAAAGGCACTTTGGATAATCCTGTAGTGGAAGGAAATATCAAAATAAACAAAGACACTAAATTAACGATGGTACTGCCCCAATCCGATCCTTCGGTTGCCAGTCGAGAGGGAATTGTTGAATTTATCGATCAAGATCAAATACAAATTATAAAAACTGTTGAAGCAGAGGAACCCAAAATAAAATCGACTATTAAAGGCCTTAATGCATCGGTAAATATAGAAATAGACAAAGACGCCGAATTCTTTATCATTATAGACAAATCAAGTGGAGACTACATTCGATTTAAAGGAAATGCGTTTCTAAATGGAGGTATAGACCCGTCAGGAAAAACTACCTTAACCGGGAAATTTGAATTTGACGAAGGGGCTTATGAAATGACATTTAGCACCATTAAACGAAAATTTGACATCAAAAAAGGAAGTTACATTCAATGGAACGGCGAACCAACATCAGCAGACATCAATATTACAGCAATATATAAAACAACTACCGCCCCTATTGATTTGTTACAAAAACAATTGGCGAATTTTTCAGATGAAGTAAAAAACACTTTTAAGGAAAAAATACCTTTTGAAACTAAATTGATAATAAAAGGCGAATTAATGAAACCCGACATTACTTTTGACATCATTTTGCCAACAGAAAACAGCAATACGATCTCCTCTGATGTTATGAATAGAACACAAAAAAGACTATCAGAATTGCGCCAAGATCCAAATGAACTGAATAAGCAAGTTTTATCATTGTTATTAATGAATCGCTTTATTGGTGAAGATCCATTCAGCTCCGAAGCAGGAGGAACTTCGGTATCGGCTATGGCAAAATCGAGTGCCAGCCAAATACTGACCAATCAAATGAATAATCTAACCAAGGATTTAATTCAAGGGGTTGAACTTAATTTTGATTTAAAGTCAACCGAAGTGTATTCCAGCGGACAAAGAGAAGATAAAACAGATTTGAATGTTGGGGTTACAAAAAAGTTACTGAATGACAGACTAAAAGTTACAGTAGGAAGCAGTTTTGGATTGGAAGGACCTCAACACCCCAATCAACAATCCACTAATTTTGCTGGAGATGTGACATTGGATTATCTACTCTCAAAAGACGGAAAATACAAGCTAAAAGCTTACCGTGTCAATAAATACCAAGTGGCGCTACAGGGAGAGGTTATGGAAACAGGAATAGGTTTTACCATTACTATGGATTATAACCATTTCAAAGAACTGTTTCAAAAAAAGAAAGACAAAAAAGAAAGATTAAAAGTTTCAAAAAAGAAAAAGGATGAATAAGACGTATTTATTATATTTCCTTATTTCGGCACTATTTATCTCCTCCTGCAGCAATCTCAACTATTTGCAGGAAGGCGAAATGCTCTATACAGGTGCCAAAGTCAAAATAGAAGATAAAGATACCCTCACAAAAGAATACAGACAGTTAAAAACAGAATTGGAAAAACTCTTACGCCCAAAACCCAATACTGTCATTCTAGGTATGAGACCCAGTTTGTATATCTATAATATCGTTGGCCCCGTAAAAAAAGAAAAAGGATTTAAGCATTGGCTGAAAACAAAGATCGGAGAACCACCTGTTTTGGCAAGTCAACTTGATCTGAAACACAACAAAGACTTACTTCAAAATTATTCCGAAAACGAAGGCTATTTCAATACGACAACAATGGCAGACTCCATTCATAAAGAAAAAACAGTTAAAGCAATTTACACCCTGAAACCAAGGAGGCAATACACCATCAGAACCGTTAAATTTCCTATTGATTCATCGGCACTTTCAACTGCTATTCGCAACTTGATTCCGAAAAGTTTGCTACAAGTAAATGAGGGGTACAGTTTTGATAAAATAAAAGAGGAACGCATTCGGATTGACAATTACCTTAAAGAAAACGGATTCTTTTATTTTAGCCCCGATTATCTAAAAATACAAGTAGACAGCACCGTTTCGGATCATCAAGTAGATCTTATTGTAAAAGTAAAAAACGATGCACCAACTGAATCAAAAAATCAGTATAAAATAAACAATATTATTATTTATCCCAATTTCACAGTTGGCTCCGACACGGCAAAAGCAACTATTGATGCTGTTATAAAACACCATGATTTTACCATTTATGATTCAGAAAAGCTTTTTAAACCCGAAATTTTCGATCGGGCTTTGACTTTCAAAAAAGGAGATTTATACAATAGAACCAATCATAATTTGTCCCTAAAAAATTTAGAAAACTTAGGCGCATTTAAATTTGTAAAAAACAAATTCGTGGCAGCTGATACTATTGGTAATTATTTAGACACCTACTACTATTTAACACCATTGGATAAAAAATCAGTCCGATTGGAACTCTTAGCCAAAACCAATTCGGCCAATTATAATGGAACCGAACTGAATCTAAACTGGAGTAATCGAAATGCTTTTGGAGGAGCCGAATTGTTGAATATTTCTATTTATGGAGGTTTCGAAGTGCAAGTTTCGGGACAAAACACGGGTTACAATGTCTACACAGCAGGTACCGAAGCCAATTTGTTATGGCCAAAAATTCTATCTCCTTTTAAAACAAAACCTTTTAGTGGATATATGTCCAAAACAAAAGTAACTGCAGGATATGAATACCAAAACAGGACACAATTGTATTCCCTGCAAACCATGAAAGCCGCTTTTGGTTATTTATGGAAATCAAATGAACGAAAAGAACACCAATTAAACATCGCCGAAATTACTTTTGCCAGACCCAAAGACGTTACGGCATTGTATCAAGAAGAAGTAGATAAAAACCCTTCTCTAGCAAATGTAGTAGAGCAACAGTTAGTTTTTGGCCCTACCTATTCTTATATCTATAGTAATACCATGAAAAAAGAGAAGAGAAACACCATATACTACAAAGGATCAATCAGTCTTTCAGGTAATCTTGCGGGTTTAATTACTTCGGCCGATATAAAAAAGAAAGACACCGTTGAAGTATTTGGCGTTCCTTTTAGTCAATTTATTCGATTAGAAAATGAATTTAAACATTATTTAAAGTTAGGAAAAGATTCCCAACTCGCCAGTAGAATCATTGTTGGAACTGGATTTGCTTATGGAAATTCAAATGAAATGCCCTTTATCTCTCAATTTTTCATTGCCGGAACAAACAGTATCAGAGGGTTTAGAGCACGCTCTATCGGTCCAGGAATCTATTATGATCCCGCAATCAATACCGATGACTACACCCAAGACCAATCCGGTGACATCAAATTAGAAATGAATACCGAGTACAGAAGCAAAATATATAGAATGGTAAAGGGAGCCGTATTTGTCGATGCTGGAAATATATGGTTACTAAATGACAATCCGAACAAACCGGGTGCCAAATTCACCTCGGATTTCATGAACGAATTAGCTGTTGGAGTTGGTGCAGGATTACGCTTTGATTTAGCTGTTTTGGTCTTTAGAACTGATTTAGCTTTTCCTATCCGAAAACCATATTTGCCCGCTGGAAATCGCTGGGTAATTGACGCTATTGATTTTGGAAGCGGAAGTTGGCGAAATGAAAATTTGATTTTTAATATCGCTATTGGGTATCCTTTTTAAATGGAGAAACTGTATTCCAATACATACTTATCGTGTTAGTCGTTCAGGGTGTAGCAAATTAATTTTAGCAACTTCATCTTTTCCGTAAAAACGAATAATTTCATCTTGTTCGGTTTTATTCCCGTAAGCAAAAACTCTTTTCACTATTGAAATCTTCATTAATTTCCAATCAATTTTATCAAAAGTAGTATCCCAAAATACACCTTTTCTAAATTTTGACAAATCTGGTTTATAATTAGAATCCTTCTTAGCTTCTTTAATGTCGTAAAAAACTTGGAGCGTCATCAAAAAACCCTCTTCCATTTCTAACTCCTTTTCTATTTTAAGAGACAAATCTACATTCATCCTTCTATTCCCTTTTATGATAGCACCCAAAGTTTGAGGATACTCATCAATCAAAAGAGCAAATTGCCTTTGGTTAATGTTCCTTTTCTTCAATTCTCTTTCTACCATTTTACCAGGATGAACTCCTTTTACGATGTCTAGTGTTTTCATATGAAGATAATATTTGTTTTTTATTGAAATATGGAATTCGCATATCTTCATTGATGTTTGCGACCAATTTACGGTCATGCTCATTTCATAATACAAATACAAACAATTTTGTTTACATAACTTATCGAAAACAATCACTATTTGAACGTACCATTCAATCCATAAATAATATCTTTACCTTCAAATTAACTCAATCAAAAAGTGGATCAATTCAAATCTTTTTTACAGAATATTGCATCTATAACCGATACCGAATTTGAGGAAGCACGAATTTATTTCAAAGAACTCAAGCTTAAAAAAGGAGATTGCTTCATAGAGCAAGGTAAGATTTGTAAACACATTGCTTTTATCAAAAAAGGAATCTTAAAAACATTTTATAGTAATGACAAATCCTCAGAAACAACCTCATGCTTCTGTGTAGAGAATAATTTTACAACCGCATACAAAAGTTTTATTTTGCAAACCCCTTCATCTCAAACTATTCAAGCCATTGAAGAAACAGAACTATTAGTCATTGATTTCGAGAGTTTACAAAAATTATATACCAAAAGTATCGTTTGGCAAAACATAGGAAGAGCTTTTGCCGAAAGGGAATATTTAGTAATGGAACAATACGCCTCAACGCTTAACAACGAAACTGCCAAAGAAAAGTATTTGAGATTATTAAAAGAACAACCTATCATTATACAAAAAGCGGCTATCAAAGACATTGCTTCCTATCTTGGGGTTACCACTAGAACTTTAAGTAGAATTAGACTGGAAATCATAAAATGATTTTAAGGACATTTGTCCTTTCTATAAAAGTGAAATCTCCATAATTTAGCAGTGCCTTTTAAACCTAAATTCACTTTACATTATGGAAATCGCTTTTGTCATTTTATCAATTTTATTAGTATTATTTGCTTTGTTAGCTTTATATGATGGTTTTTATCTTCATATTTTTAAATACCAATTGCAAAATCAAGTTCAAAGTAAAAACGAACATCTTACTCACACCATAAGAGCCGTTTTATTCCCCGCAATAGTCTATTTCTTGTTTCTAAAACAAGACTGTATCATTAGTTTCTATTTAGGATTGGCAATTGTATTAATTGATCTGACTGTATTAGGTATAGATGCTTATATAGAAAAAGACAGCCGTGTTTTTATGGGTGGTTTGCCTCGTTGGGAGTATATTTTACATCTCTTTGTAAATGGATTTCATTTTGCCGCTGTAGCCGTTTTTATGGCACTAAAATTACGACTTACTAAAGAGGGAATAACCATAGTGCCCAATTTCTACGGTTATCAAAATTTTTATATTTTCAAATTAATTGCGCTCAATATCCTACCAGGTGCCATTTTAATAGGATTAATTCATATTCTGGTAATTATTCCCAAAACAGCAGTTGTTTGGAACAAATGGAGAGAAAAAATAAGTTGCTGCTAAAAATTGCAATACTTACCTTAAATTTTTCTCCATTTAAACAATTTAAAAAGGCTCCCTCAATAAGAGGAGGGCACTAAAAAAGTCCCCCCTAGAAAAAATTGAGACAAAATCTTGATAGAAAAACGGAATAAACGCTCTGAGAATCACTTAATTGAGTTTAAAAACTTTTAAGTTTGAAAATATAGCAAAGAGAAGGGCTTAAACTGATTTAAAGTTTAAGCCCTTTTATTTACAGGTAGTTTTTCAGTGCCCTCAATAAGAGGCAGCCTTTTTTTATATCAAAATTTCTATACTAAAATCATTTAAGCAACCAACTTGAACCCCGCGTAAAATAACATTATCGCAATAGCATTTCTAAGAAACAAATCAGGTACTTTTCCGCTCAACATACTACCAACATAAATACCCGGAAGAGAACCCATCAATAACTGCCCTAACAAAGCCAAATCCAAATTCCCCATTGTGGCGTGTCCTAATCCTGCAACAAGCGTAAGCGGCACAGCATGGGCAATTTCAGTCCCTACCAAACGTGGTGTCGGTAAAAGAGGATACAAAAAGAAAAGCGTAACCGTTCCTAACGCTCCAGCTCCAATCGAGGTAAGTGTTACAGTCACTCCCAATAGAACCCCAATGGCAACTGTTAGTAAATTTTGGGTTTTACTTTCGCTGTGAAATTTATCTCCAGCGTGTTTTTGTGAAAACACCAAGAGTTTCTTTTTGAATATAACAGCAACCGAGGTAAAAAGTAGCGCCCAACCCAAACTAAACTTTATAATAGCGTTCAGAGCCGTAACATCGGTATCTAAACTATGAAGTCCCCATAATGTTAGTAAAGCCGCTGGAATACTCCCAAGAGAAAGCCAACCTGTAATGCTCCAATTGATATTCTTTTTCTTGTTATGAACATAGATACCTCCCATTTTGGTAAAAGCAGCATACAATAAATCAGTACCAACGGCAGTTGTTGGAGGAATCCCAAACCACAATAAAATAGGAGTCATCAAAGAACCTCCTCCTACTCCAGTCATCCCAACTATAAAACCTACCACTAAACCCGCAACTATTAATCCTATTTGAAAATCCATAAAAAGATACTTTGATTTTTTTAGACAAAAATAAAGAAAACCACTAATACTACAGCCATCTTACCACCTCAACAATTACTATTCAGCTGCTTAACTTGGCTGTTTTAGCATAAAATAACAGCCGTAAAAATTCATCATTATACCTTTAAAAAGCAATTCATTATTAAAAAAGTTTTAAATTCGACTAAAATCGTAGAATTTCATTTTTTTTTCTAAAAAAACATAAAAATTCAACAATTACCCTATAGGCTCAATAGATTATATAGAATTAATGAAAAAATATAAAATAAAATAAATAAAATAAGAATTTACCTCTAAACTAAACACGGAAAAAGTTCGGCAGAATCTAAAATAGAACGATAAAACCTATTAAAAACAAACAAAACCGTCAGCATAAATAGCAATTATCGTTTCGATAAGCGAAGTAATGGTATAGAAAGTAAAGTCCTTTTTTGTAACTTTGCAGTTTTGAAACCCTACCAAGATGAATATCAAACTTATCGCCATCGGTAAAACCGACAATAAATCATTACAAACTTTGATTGACGATTATACCAAGCGATTGTCTTTTTATATCAAATTTGATTTGGAGATTATCCCAGATATTAAAAATGTAAAAAACTTATCCGAAAGTCAACAAAAAGAAAAAGAAGGCGAACTTATTTTATCTAAAATCACTCCAACAGACCAGCTTATTTTATTGGACGAAAACGGAAACACCTTTTCTAGTGTTGCCTTTTCATCCGAATTGCAAAAGAAGATGAACTCGGGTGTAAAAACATTGGTTTTCGTCATAGGCGGTCCTTATGGTTTTTCGGATACGGTTTATGCTAAAGCAAATGGAAAAATATCGCTTTCGGTAATGACTTTTTCGCATCAAATGGTGCGCTTGTTTTTTATCGAACAGTTATATCGTGGGTTTACTATTTTAAGAAACGAACCATATCATCATCAGTAAATAGTGTTCAGTCGCAGTTTTCAGTTTTCAGTCATACGTTATATTGATAATTTATCCTGTTTAAAAATTCTATTCTCCGCACTCAAAACACGCATACAAGACTTAAAATCAATTATTTACAACATAAAAAAACCAACAGTCAAAAAAAAAATAGTAACTTTACTATATTTTTATTAAATCAAGATACCATTTAATAATTATATTTTTTAATCGTTTATTAACTCAAGAAATATATAATTATGAAACCACTACTTCCATTTTTAGCTATTTTATGCGTGTTTTTTGGCGTCATTTCTTGTTCCAAAGATGATGACCCTGCTCCAGTTCCTACCCCAGTTATAGTAACTTTTACTACGGCATTAACGCCCGTTGCTGGTACTGGTTCAGCGGCATATGGTGATGCAAAACTCGAATTTAATCAGACTGCTAAAACATTTGAAATTACCGTAAACTTTTCAGGACTAACGGCTACAGCTGCCCATATACATGGAGCTGACGGAGCACCTGTATTTCCTTTAACTAACACAACTCCTCTAACTTCACCAATTAAGCTCTCTACTACAATAAATGATGCTCAAATAGTGGAACTTATGGCCAACCATTATTATGTAAATGTACACAGTGTTGCATTTCCAAATGGAGAAATAAGCGGAACACTTATCAAAACCGGAACCTCTGGCGGGGGCGGAGGCGGTGGTGGCTATTAATACCAAAAAAACCCGCAAAAAAAATGCCTTTCTAATCAAATAGAAAGGCATTAATTATTTAAAATAAAATCAATAGACAAACTCTTTATTATGATTTATCCAAATCCCTTTCTTTTTTACAACTAATTTTTTAATTAAAATTTTGTCTTGAATATATTCCCCGTAAGATAAATCCCTCGAAAAACAAAAAAAATAATTTTCTGACTTTATATCAATAAATTCAGTAATAAAATTTTCTAACTCATCATTCTTGATCATTAAACCTCTTACCCAAATTTTATTTTCTTTATCAAAATAGATTTTAACATCAAACTTCGGCTTTTCCATTTTATAATACACTTCCGTAAAAGGGATAAAGGCTAGATTTTTGCCAATACTGTCTGCATACGAATAATAATTGAGTGCCAATTCGTTTCGGTGTTCTTTTTCCTCCCGCTTCTTTTGTTGTAGTTTCATCACTTCTGGAATCACCAAACGCAAAGGCAAACGCTTGTCAATATTCAAAATCCAATTCGTGGTAATAATGCTGTTTTTTCTATTGACTTCGGCCAAAGTATCTTTGCCTTTTACTCTAAAAAAAATATAAATAGGCGAAAGATCAACCACCTCTTTTACAATAGTAGTATTCGACTTTGGCAATAAAACATCTTCCTTATTTCCACAAGAAACACATATCAACAGTACAATTCTAAGTAAATATTTTATCATTATAATTCCATTTTATTAAATAAACGAACACATTCTACCGCTTCTTTCACATCATGAACCCTAAGGATTTTTGCTCCCTTGGTCAAAGCAATCGTGTTCAAAACTGTGGTACCGTTCAAAGCCATTTCTGCATTCACTTCCAATGTTTTATATATCATCGATTTTCGCGAAATACCCGCCAATAAAGGCAATTCCAGCATTTGAAACAATTCTAATTTTTGCATGACTTCAAAATTTTGTTCCAATGTTTTGGCAAAACCAAAACCAGGATCTACAATTAAGTCATTTATTCCAAACGCTCTTGCAGCAGCAATGCGTTCCGAGAAATAGAAAATCATTTCTTTGATTATATCCTCGTACTGAGTAAACGTTTGCATGGTTTGTGGAGTACCTTTCATGTGCATCATGATATACGGAACTTTACATTCTGCAACGGTTTCCAGCATTTTATCATCTAAAATTCCTGCCGAAATATCATTGATAATGGCAGCTCCGTTTTCTATACAACGCTTTGCCACTGCCGCCCGAAAGGTATCTATAGACAATATAATATCTAGAAAATTCTTTTGTAGCAAATTCACAACGGGGACAATTCTCGAGATCTCCTCTTCTTCTGATACAAACTCGGCGTTGGGTTTGCTCGAATAGGCTCCCACATCAATAAAAGTAGCCCCTTCGGTTAGCATTTTTTCTACACGCTCCAGGAGTTCGGTTTCGTTGTTGTACTTCCCACCATCAAAAAAAGAATTGGGCGTTACATTCAAAATCCCCATTACTTTTGGCGTTGATAGATCTATGAGTTGTCCTTTACAGTTTATAGTCATATTTTTTAAATTTTTAATCGCAGTTTTTTGTAGCACTGTCAATCCTTATTCGATAATTTTAAATCTGCGTGAAAAAATAGGCACACAGATTTCGCAGGTTTACGCAGAAAATAATAAATTGAATTCCTGAAGATAGCTATACTTAAACGTTTTTACTCTGTCTTAAATTCAAGCTTCAATTTAAATCAAAAAAAAATCTTATTTTTGATGCAATTTTATACAAATATACACCAATAATGAAGAATACTTCGCAAGAATATGACAACGTGATTGCCCTTTGTCGCTCACTATTTATCAACAAAATGAAAGACTACGGTAGTGCTTGGCGCATTTTGAGGCTTCCGTCCCTAACCGATCAGATTTTCATAAAAGCCCAAAGAATTAGAAGTTTACAAGAGAATGAAATCCGTAAAATCGATGAAGACGAAACTGGCGAATTCATTGGCATCATCAATTATTCGATTATGGCGCTGATTCAATTGGAATTAGGCGTGGTCGATCAACCCGATTTAGATACCGAAAAAGCGACTCAATTATACGATGCTAAAGTTACTTTGACCAAGGAATTAATGGAAAACAAAAACCATGATTACGGGGAAGCTTGGCGCGAAATGCGAGTAAGTTCACTCACCGATTTGATCTTGCAAAAACTACTTCGTGTGAAACAAATCGAAGACAATAAAGGAAAAACCATTGTGTCAGAAGGAATTGATGCCAATTACCAGGATATGATTAATTACTCGATTTTCGCTTTGATTTTAATGGAGTTTAAGAAATAACAACTCATTAACAAAAATAAAAACACCTACATATATCTTTGTTTAAAATATAAAAAAATGAAAAACATCATTACCCAATTCTCCCGAATCTTTGTTGGTGTCCTATTTATAATCTCTGGATTAATCAAATTAAATGACCCAGTGGGATTCTCCTATAAACTAGCCGAATATTTTAGTGAGCCCGTATTCAATATGCCTTTTTTTGTTCCTTATTCCTTGGCTATAGCCTTATTTATAGTAATTCTAGAGGTAGTTTTGGGGGTGATGCTACTCATTGGTTATAAATCAAAACTAACAATTTGGCTGCTACTTTTATTAATTGTGAAGTTCACCTTTTTAACCTTCTATTCCGCTTATTTTGATGTGGTAAAAGACTGCGGTTGTTTTGGAGATGCTTTGCACCTTACGCCTTGGCAATCCTTTACCAAAGACCTTATTTTATTGTTTTTCATATTGATTCTCTTTATTAATATGAAATTGGTAAAGCCTCTTTTTTCTAGTAAAATTCAAAATAGTCTGGCAATACTAACTGTATTTCTTTGTGCTTTTATGGGGTATTGGGTAATAAACCATTTACCACTAAAAGATTTTCGCGCTTTCAAAGTGGGGAATAACATCCAGAAAGGGATGAGAATTCCTGACAATGCTCCAAAATCGGTAGTCGAAATGATTTTTATCTACAAAGTAAATGGTGTTGACAAAGAATTTACAGAGAAAAATTTGGCAAACATTCCAGCTGGCGCCACTTTTGTAGATCGAAAAGACAAAGTAATCACCGAAGGCTACGTCCCTCCTATTCATGATTTTGTAATGGAAAAAGACGGATCCGATTATAAAGAAGAGCTACTTGATGAACCTAAATTATTGATGGTGGTTGCCTATGATTTGGCTCTTGCCAATGTTGATGGTCTTGCAAAGATGGAGAAAATCAATAAAAACGCTTCCGCAAAAGGATATAAAGTGATCGGAATGACGGCTTCGGCACCAGAGGAAATCGCAAAAATAAAAAAACAATACGGACTAACTTTCAATTTTTATTTCTGTGATGCTATTCCGCTAAAAACAATCGAAAGAGCCAATCCTAGTTTTGTCATTCTAGAAAAAGGTACTGTAAAACAAAAAGTGCATTACAATGATGTTGATGACTTAGTTTTTGAGTAAACTGGTTTTCTATTAAAAAAAATAATTCAACCTTGCAGCAATCACATATTTCTGCAAGGTTTTTTTTATTCCTTAATGCTAATTGAATTTTTCTTTTTTTAATTTTGTAAAAAAAATAGTAACTATAACGATATTGCTAATACATTTAATGATTTTGACGTCAAAATTCTTAATTACACCTCTCCCTTTGTCAATTCTTTGGTTAACTTTGTGTAAATTATATATTAAATGAAAAAAACTGCCTTATTAATTATTGCTTTTGTAACATTTTCTTGTACTAATGCTCAGAAAACAGCGTTTTCTAAAAAAGCACTTTCCGAAACTTTGCTAACCACTGCTGGAAAACAAACCTCTTTTCAAAATATTCTAAAAAATTATAAAGGTAAAACTACCGTCATAGAAGTTTGGGCTTCATGGTGTGGCGATTGTGTAAAAGCAATGCCAAAAATAAAAGAATTGCAAGAACAAAATAAAAATGTTTCTTTTGTATTTCTCTCTATGGACAAAACTGCAGACAAGTGGAAAGAAGGAATTCAAAAGCATGAACTCAAAGGAGATCATTATATGGCCAATGATGGTATGAAAGGAGTTTTTGGACAAGCTATAGATCTTGATTGGGTTCCAAGATACATTATCATTGATCAAACTGGAAAAATTGCACTCTATCGCGCTATAGAAACTGATTTTGATCAAATAAATGCAACGCTAAAACAATTTCAATAGCAATGGGAATTTCAATGACAATTCCAATGGCAATGAAATTTGGAATTCTATTATTGCTTTTTTAAAACAATTATACAAATTTAAACACTACTAAAAACAACTAAAAAATGAGAAAGAAGATTGTAGCAGGAAACTGGAAAATGCATAAAAATGCAGCACAAACTAAAGAATTATTAAACGAATTATTATCTCAAATTCCAGCGGAAACCTCTGCACAAGTAATCGTTGCGCCAACATTTGTAAACTTGGCTTCGGCAGTCGAAAACTTAACACACTCTAATATATTTGTTGCTGCACAAAATGTACACCAAGCAGAAAGTGGTGCTTTTACAGGTGAAATCTCTGCGGAAATGCTTAAAAGCGTTGGAGTAAGCAATGTAATTTTAGGTCACTCAGAACGTAGAGCTATATTTCACGAAACAGATGCATTGATTGCAAGCAAAGTAAATACTGCTTTGCAACATGACATGACCGTTATTTTCTGTTTTGGAGAAGAGCTAAAAGATCGTCAATCTGGAAATCATTTTAATATTGTTGAGAACCAATTGAAAGACGGTTTATTTCATATAGAAGCCAAAGATTGGGAGAAAATTGTTTTAGCTTATGAGCCTGTTTGGGCTATTGGTACAGGAGAAACGGCTTCGCCAGATCAAGCACAAGAAATGCACCTATTTATAAGAGAAACGGTTCGTAAAGCTTTTGGAAGCGATATTGCAGAAGATGTTTCTATCATTTACGGTGGAAGTGTAAAACCAGACAATGCCAAAGAAATCTTCTCTAAACCAGATGTAGATGGTGGTCTTATTGGTGGTGCAGCTCTTAATGCAAAAGATTTTATTGCAATTGTAACTTCAATCTAAATAATAGTTTCTATTATTTTAAATTTACTTTTTAAGTAAACAACTAAATGAACCTGTTCTATAAATGAATAGGTTTTTTTTATTTTGCCTTACTTCAAAAATAGCTTTGCAAAACCTGAATTAAACGGAAACAATAAATTTGAATTTCATAGATAAATCCCGAAATTTGCCGAAAATAAATCCCTGTCATAAATCATAAAAACAGAACAAAAAACAACAATAAAAAATTTATGAAAGTCCCAAAAACGATTAAAAAAAAGTCCAATAAAATATGGCAAAAATGGTCTATTGCATTCCGAATCATTCCTATAATTCTATCAATTGCTGTTTTAAAAATTTTATCCCATAAGTTTGGCTTCGAGCTAATCGAATTAAACGCACTATTTACCAGTTTAATAGCGGGTACCATTTTCCTAATTGGGTTTCTTATCAGCGGTGTTCTTTCAGATTACAAGGAAAGTGAAAAATTACCTAGTGAACTTTCGGCTTCCATAAAAACACTATATGATGATGCCTATACCGTTTACAAAGGCAAAAACTCTCAAAATGCATTAGAATTTATCGAATTCCAAAAACAATTTATTCATTCTTTGATGGACTGGTTTTACAAAAGAGAAACAACAGTATCCGTTCTGGAAAAGATAAGCCAAATAAACGATTTTCTAATCGAATTAGATAACGAAGGCATTCAAGCAGGTTATGTTATCAAAATGAAAAATGAACAAAATAACATCCGAAAAATGGTTTTGAGAATTGATACCATCAGGGAAACCGACTTTATCGGATCGGCTTACGCCATTTTAGAAGCCATGGGGTTCCTAATTGCATTTTGCTTAATCATCATCAAAATCGACCCTTTTTATGCTTCCTTATTTTTTACCTTACTGGTTACCTTTTTAATCTCCTACATGTTTTTATTAATCAAAGATCTTGACAATCCTTTTGATTACGCCGAAAATGGTGAAAGTGGTACAGAGATTTCACTAAAACCCATTCACGACCTCATAAAAGTATTTGATAATCTCAAAAACAATTAGAACACAAAAAGCGGTATGAAATCATTTCTACCGCTTTTTTTATATATCAGAATCGCCTATCTCTAATAAGGTCTTACCACTTACGTTACTTTGATTACTTGCCTCTATATCAACACCATATAAGTTATAAATTCGTCAGTTCGATTCCGACAGTTATCGGAAGAGTAATAATTTGCGATAGAAAATTATTACGAAGTATCGAGAACCTTACGTTTCGAAGGCTTCTCGATACAATTTTAAACATTAAAGCTATCGCATTAATGTACAAAATCACTCGAAGTGACGATTGAAACAGCTCAACTTAATGACGTTTGTTTTTATCCCTCTTGCGAACACAACTCCTTTAGCTCTACACGATAAAATTCTTTATAAAATAGACTATTTAATATTAATAAAATCCTGCAACAAAGGGCAATTGTATTTCTTAAAAGTTTGGGTATTCCTATAAATAGAATTAAAACTATAAATCTCTTTTCCGTGATTAAAATTAGCATTTTCAACACCTAATAAATTGGTCGTTGTAGCAAAACTCACATAATCACATTCAAAAATCATTAAACTCGCCAAGGCTTTCTCTTCTTTACTTTTAGAAAGAAACAATACTTTTTGATAGTAACTTTTAGCCAAATTACAATTGAAATAATTCCCGTTTTGATACTTCTTTTCGCGTTCCGATCGATTACCTCCAAAAATATAATCCGAATATTCATCACCAAAACTACTCGTCCAACCATACGAAGTCATCATCCAGGCATTTCCCCAATACGAAACATTAAAAAAAGCATGAGCCAATTTTAGGTTACTTTCTGCCGTGTTTTTCTTTTTAAGTTCCAAGAGTGTTTTTACAAATTCGGCTTTATTAAAAACATAATCAAACTTCCTTTCTTTGGTGCTGACCAGTATTTTAGGAAAAAACGGATCCTCGTTCAAAAAGTTTTTAAACTCATAATTTCGAATCCAAAAATTCTTCGGCATTTCCGCAAAAGTTTTGTACGCCAATTCCAAATTAGAATCCCTAAAAGCAATCGTACCTTTCAAATCTCGATATACATTGATATCGGCAGTCGTCGTTCCTGTACAAATGTAGTTTTCAAAAGGCGTTTTGTCCTTTTTTGTAATCAGAGCCATCAAATTATCCATGTCTTTTATCGTAGCAAAACGATCAAAATAGCCCAAATAATTATAGAAATAGGGATAAAACCCCCAACCATCCTCGTCATTCGCTTTCTTAGTATTCGATTTTAGAAATAACAATCCAGCAGTGGCTTCATCTCCTTTTTTGGCATATTCCACAGCTACAATTCTATAAAAACTATACATACTTTTAAAAAGGCCGTGATCTAGATCTACCGCATTTTCAATCGAATTAAAACAGTCAAACAACAGTTTTTTTGTCCCCTCACTCTGAATATCATTTTGTTTCAAAGCCACCAAAGCCAACTGGATTTTAGACTGCAACGCAATAGAAGCATTGGCCTCTTTTGAAATCATATTCACGTATTTCTTCCCCAAATCTACTTGGTCCTCAATAAAACATAACTGCGCAATAGCCGAATAAAGGTAATCCTGCTGCTCCCCCTTAGCCGAAGTCGCAATTTCTGTAAAAAATAGTCTCAGCTCTTTTAAATACCCCATATCCTTGGCGTAATTTTTGGCTTTCGCTTTCTCATAATCTTGATACCATTCCTCATTATCCAAAACAACCGAAGGGCTGCTTTGAGTGTATTTGGGAGTAAAAATCCAATCTTCCAGTTTATTGACCTCTCTCCCTACCAAAAAACTAAAATAAACCGAATCGGGATTGTACCCATAAATCTGTTTCAAAGTTTCCAGTTGTGGCGCGGGATTACGCATACATTCGAGCGCAAGAATATTTCCTTTTTCGGTATCGTTTTGAGCATAACTCAAAGTTTGCGCAGTCAAAGTACGATCATAATGTTGCATCACAGCGTTGGTTTTCTCATCGCAGGAAACAAAAACTTGACTCAAATAATAGTTTTGTAACGCTTGGTTATCTGCACACAACGCTCTAAAATACAAAGCCCAAGGTGTCAAAATAGTATTGGGTTTAGTCGCAAAATAAGTCTCGTACAACCGAGTCACTTCTTGTGGCTTTCCATCGTAATAACTCATTCGAAGCAACAAAAAAGCATAACGCTGCTTCAAGAACCCATCCTTGGTCGAGCTTAGTTTTTTATCATAATCCCCCAAAGTGGCTACGAATTTATTTTCCGAATCGTATCCGTAATTCAGATTATTCCAAGTTTCCCATTTGTACCCGCCCATATTGTTGTACTCTAGTTTTTTGGCAAAAACCAAATAGTCTAGAAACTTTTTGTTTTTAGATAGTAAAAGTTTCCCAACAAAAGTATTCTTTGCAAAAACAGTGGCAAGCGATTTCGATTGATACGCCGACTGAAATACCTCCGAATCCGTTTCGTACAGAATCGCGTACACATCATCTGGATTGATGTCTAGACTCAATTGCTTTTGCCATTCAAGACAATTTTGCTTTTGATCTAGTGTCGAAAAAACATTGGGAGTCGCATAACTATCTGCCGAATACGTCAAAAACCGAAGTTTCAAAAAATCGTTCCGTTCCGCACGGAATAATGCCAATCGCGAAATCTCGGGACTTTCAGACCAACCGCAAGCCAGAGCACCATTAAACCCTAATAAAAAAAATAAAAGGCTAAAAAAGCGAATAATAGTTGGATATATTTTCAATTCCATAATCGTTAATGTATTTTTTATCAAATGAAAAAAAGGTCACTTTGGTTTGATCGGTAATCGTAATTTTAGATTTCAAGACTCCAATCATCTTTTTGATTTCGACATCCGAGATTTTCTCAATCCGAATCTCGTCTCCATTTCTAAAATAAGAATCGCCAATCAAAATATCATCTTGAAACACGTAGCGACTCGCACTCACTTTCTTAAAACGAAGCGTATCTGTCACAAAAGCATCATAATCAGACAAAATCCCCTTAAACTGATTCCCTCTAAAAACCACCGACCAACTGTACAACGGCAATGCCAAATCCAACGGCAATGCATACCCATCCTGAGTAATATAATCCTCGACTTCTTTGCTCGTGCCAATAGAATTTTCGGTGGTATGATCCGTAGGACTCGTCAAGTTATAACACATCAGCAAGCCTTTATCCACAGGCGGAATCCCCGCTTTCTCCCTGTATTTGTACTGCCAAAGCCGTACCGTAGCCGAAAGTGCATACTGCGGAAAACTCAATTTCAGCCTTTGCAAGAGATAGAAATAGTTCTTCTTCGACTTTTCAGACCAATCACAATCGATTAAAATCTCCTTGCAATTCAGCTTTATTTTCCCCTTCTCGATTTTAGCAATAGAATCCGTATTGAGCCAAACTTTATGATTAGCAGCCCCCGAATCATATTTTTCATGGGCTATTTTATACGCCTTTTCACGAGCCTGTTCCGTTTGATATTCTTCCATCACAGTTGCAACCCTGTTTTTTATGCGATCAGCCAGCGAGTCCAGCTGCTTTTTACTGGCTAGAAGCACCACCTCATTCGTCACAAAAATACTAGGCGTAATCTCCAGTTGCTCCACATCCCAATTCACAGAACGTACCGTCGCCACGGGTTGCGGTTCGCTGGCATAAGGATTCCAATCCACATCAAAAAACCGAACATACAGGTGTTTTACCCGCATCGATTTTACCAAGGAATCATCCGTTGAATTTGCATCGTGAGTGGTTTTCCAGTAACAAAAAGACCGCACCACCTCTGGTTTCACCCCTCTACCACTCACTAAAATCACAAACAAAAAAGAGATCAAAATTGCTTTTTTCATAAGTTACTATAACTGTTTATACCAAGGCGAAATTAATACTAATTCCTTTATATTTCACCCCCAATCCCTAAAAATTAAAAGCCTTTTCCGACCATTTTCAATCCAAATTCACATCATCTTTTGGGCAAGACTTCGGTAGCTAGCTTCTATCCCTCTTGCGAGCACAACAACCTCATTACTAAATAAGAAAACCTAAAATTTACATCAACATTACCAAACAAAAAAGAATGTTTTTTTTTAATGCAAAATAGCTTGACATTCTTATTGGTAAGTAAAATCATTGGTTATAAATAAAAATTGATTCCTTAAATAAAAACTATTTTATACATTTACACGCAACCTTACTTTATAAGTGAGAAATATCATTCTATCACAAAATCACCTAAAACAAGGTAGATCTATGCTATTTTGTGACGGGTACCAGACCTATACGAGTTAGCAATAATTATTAACAAAAAACGAATTAAATTAAAATGAATAATTGTAGAAAATGTGATACTAAAATACTCGAAAACTACTGTTCCAATTGTGGACAGTCAGCTATAGTAAAGAAATTGGACTTCCATTACATTTCTCACGAAATTCAACATTTATTTCATCTTGAAAAAGGTTTTTTTCTTATAACAAAAGAATTATTAATTAGACCGGGTAAAGTCGTAAGAGAATACATTCTTGAAGACAGAGTCAAGCAGGTTAAACCGGTAATTTTTCTGATTTTTGCTTCACTGATTTTTACAATTGTCGTGCATTATTTTCACCTTAGCTATCAATATCTCAGTATAAATGATATGCAGTTAAAAGAAAAAAATATTGATTTGACATTCGTAGATAATTGGTTATAAGCACATCTAGGCTATACAAATTTAATCTTAGGACTTTTCATTGCATTATGGGTTAAACCTATTTTTAGAAAGCCAAAATACAATATTGTTGAAATCACAGTTTTATTATGCTATGTTATAGGCGAAGGAATGCTTATATCATCAGTATTTTTAATTGGAATGGGTATAACCAAAAATTTTACTATTGGAAATTTGGTTGGGCCTACTTTAATTATTTACACTATCTGGGCAATTGGACAATTTTATGGGGAACGAAAAATAATTAATTATATTAAATCGGGTATCGCTATTGTTTTAGGTTTTTTATCATTCATAACAACACTATTGATTATCGGAACGTTAATAGTGAAAATTAGCCATCACTAATCAAGTAGATGGTTCCTCCAAAAACTAACGGACGGAGCCCTTTCACAACACCATAACAGCTCTTCAAAGAAGGTAACATATCCTTCATATTCCAAAGCCCATTACAAGCAGTCCTAAAATAGTTGAAAAAATTCAAAAAAGGATTGCATCCTATTGTTACCTTTGCAAAAAAATTTAAACATGTCAAACATTTATATCGGGTATCATTTTACCATAGAACCAAAAGAGTTGGGTTCGGAAATTTTAATTGCAGAGTTGGGCGAAAAAGCTTTTGAAAGTTTTACTGAAACCGAAACTGGAATTTCTGCTTTTGTACAAAAAGACCTTTGGGACGAAATGATATTGGATGGTATTCAAATTTTAGATTCAGAAGAATTCAAAATCGATTATACTTTTGAAGAAATCGAGCAAGTAAACTGGAATGAAGAATGGGAAAAAAACTTTGAGCCGATAGATGTAGAGGGAAATTGTCATGTACGCGCCCCTTTCCATCCGAAAACCAATGCCGAATTTGATATTATAATCGAACCAAAGATGAGTTTTGGCACAGGACATCACGAGACGACACACATGATGATCCAACATTTATTAGAAATAGATGTTACTGGCATGAAAACACTAGACATGGGTTGCGGAACTGCGATTCTTGCCATTCTTGCCGAAATGAAAGGAGCTCAACCTATAGACGCTATTGATATTGACAACTGGTGTTATTTGAACTCTATAGAAAATGCCGAACGCAATAATTGCAAGCACATTACCGTTTATGAAGGTGATGCCGCTTTACTGAAAGACAAAAAATACGATTTAATCATAGCCAACATCAACAGAAACATTTTGCTAAACGATATGCAAAGTTATGTAGATTGTCTAAATCCAAAAGGAACCATACTCTTTAGCGGTTTTTACGAAGAAGACATTCCGTATATCGATGCATCTTGCACCGAAAAAGGATTAACCTATGTTAAAAAATTTCAAAGAAACAACTGGGTATCATTAAAATACGTAAATTAGACATAGTTTTTTTATTATCAACAGAAGTACAAAACCTAAAAACATGAGTACCAAAGAAAAAATAAGAGAAAGAGTAAAAGTAGAAGATGTAACTACTATCAATAACGAAATAATAGTGTACAATGATGATGTGAATACTTTTGACCACGTTATCGACACTTTAATTCGGGTTTGTGGTCACACCGCCATTCAAGCAGAACAATGTTCGCTAATAGTACATTACAACGGAAAATGTACCGTAAAAACAGGCGAATACGATAAGTTAAAAGCACAATGCACCAGATTACTGGCTGCTGGCTTAAATGCCGAAATAATATAAGTTATACCATTTCCAAAAAATGAGTTTTTGATGAAACCTATTTAAGATATCACCAATCTTAAATAGGTTTTTTTTTATTGTTTGTCAGTATCAAAACTGAAAAATATTTCCGACAATGGCTACAAACAAAAAAATATCATTATTAAATACACAAAACAAAATGTAAATATTAATCAAACCTCATAACAATACCAACAATTATTTTATATTTGAAAAAAAATATCCCAAAAATGGAAGAATACGGTAAAATTTTAGTTTTTGTTATGCCTATTTTTTTGATCTTAATTGTAATCGAAAAAATATACGGTCATTATAAAGGAGAAGACACAGCTCCAACTATGGATTCAGTATCAAGTGTAAGCTCTGGAATGGTTAATTCTGTAAAAGATGTTTTAGGTCTTAGCATTACTCTTATTTCTTATCAATGGTTTGAAAGTAAGTTTGCCATAATGCATTTGGAATCCAACCTTTTGGCCTATATCATCGGATTTATAGTTATTGATTTTTATGGTTATTGGAGTCATCGCTTGTCCCACCAAATTAATTTTTTATGGAACAAACACGCCATTCACCACAGCAGCGAAGAATTTAATCTGGCTTGTGCTTTGCGCCAAACGGTTTCCAGTTTTGTCAATCTATTTACTTTTTTATTGATTCCTGCAGCACTATTGGGTGTACCGCCAAAAGTAATTGCCATTATACTTCCTATCCATTTATTTTTACAGTTTTGGTACCATACCAAGCACATCAAAAAAATGGGTTTTCTGGAAAAAATACTCGTTACTCCCTCCCACCACCGCGTGCATCATGCCATCAATCCCATTTATATGGACAGAAACCATTCGCAAATATTCATTATTTGGGATAAAATCTTCGGTACTTTTCAAGAAGAATTAGATACTGTCCCTCCAGTTTTTGGCATTACGAGACCCGCTCAAACGTGGAATCCCTTCCGCATTAATTTCCAACACCTCTGGTTATTGATTACCGATGCCTGGCGAGCCGAAAAATGGAAAGACAAACTCACCATTTGGTTCAAACCTACAGGTTGGAGACCTGAAAACTTTGAAGAAAAATACCCAGTAAACAAAATTACCAATGTTTATGCGTTTGAAAAATACGGCGCACAACATTCTAATAAATTAATGTATTGGTCTTTATTCCAAGTCATAACCACATTATTATTCATTACCTATATGTACAAATCAATAGCAATTATTGGTTTACCCAACGTATTTATTTATGGTGCCTTTATTTTCTTAACCGTTTACAGCTATACCGAATTGATGGATACTCGAAAAATAGCAGTATTTTGGGAAGGGATTCGGTTTCTATTTGGCATCGCTATTATCGTTTATCTTGGTGATTGGTTTGGAATGAACACACTATTTCCTTTTGCTAGTTCGATTATAATAGGTTACCTTGTTCTGTCATTGTTCATTACCATTTACTTTGTAAACAGCAATTTTAAAACAAAAAAAATTGCAATACCAATCTCATAAATAACTGCATGAAAACATCTTTACTTCTCAAAACTTATATTGGTTTTACCGTTCTTTATCTTATTATCCTTTTCCTCAATTTAGAGGGATTCGATTGGTATATGAAGCCTCTTTTGCTTCCTATTTTACTAGTGGCTGTTGCTGTTGCTGAAAGTTTTCCCACCAAAAAAATTCTGTTAATGGCATTGACTTTTTCCTGGATAGGCGACATTATTCTATTATTTACAGACAAAGGTGAACTGTATTTCATCTTCGGACTAGTGGCTTTCCTCCTATCCCATGTGGTTTATATTGTACTTTTTAGCAAACAACAAAACACGAGAACCAACGATAAAAAAGAGGTGTTCTGGTTGGGAAGTCTAGCCATACTGACCTATTTCTTTATCATGATCAACACTTTATTTCCTAAACTGGGTGCTCTAAAAATTCCCGTTTTGGTCTATGCCCTTGTGATTACCACGATGCTTTTCTTTGCTTTCAAAGGCAGTTTAAAATGGTCCATACCCGCAAATAATTACATTCTTATCGGAGCCATTGTATTTGTGAGTTCGGATAGTATTTTGGCTTTCAATAAGTTTTATGCTCCTATAACACATGCTTCGTTTTTCATTATGGCTACCTATTGCATGGCGCAATATTTAATCGTGAAAGGGATTTTAAAGTTGAATGGGGTGAAATAAAAATGTCATTTAGGGCGTGCCACCATTAAGAAAAGAGGCCAACTATAGATACCGCTTATTCGGCCTCTTTCCTTAATGCTGTCGAGCTATCCGCGCTACTTCGGTAGCTAGCTTCTATCTCTCACGCTCACGTAGAACAAGACATTCATTCAAATAACACAACTCCCAAAAAAAAGCATTTTCCGATTAGAAAATGCTTTTTTCATAAAAGATTGTTAGGATTAATGAGGTAATTTACTTCTCAAAGCGCCATAAATAACAGTACCAATCAATGCACCAATAAGTACAATAATTACAGGCAGAAATCCTGCTCCAATCAATATAAAAATAGGTCCGGGACAAGAACCTACCAATGCCCAACCCAATCCAAAGGAAATCCCTCCTACCAAATATCTGATAGAACTATTTTCTTTATCCAAAATTTCAATAGGCAGGCCATTTATATCTTTGATGTTTTTCCTTTTGATGATTTGAACACCAATAACCCCTGTTGCAACGGCAACCCCAATGATTCCGTACATGTGAAAGGATTGAAATTGAAACATTTCGTAAATACGGTACCAAGAAACCGCTTCGGATTTTGTGAGAACAATTCCAAAAAGGAATCCAACGAGAAAATATTTTAATACATTCATAGTCTAAAAAAGTAAGGGTAATAAAAAATGAGCCATAATCAATCCGCCAATAAAGAAACCAATAACCGCTTTCAAAGAAGGCAATTGCAAATTACTTAACCCCGAAATGGCATGTCCCGATGTACATCCGCCAGCATAACGCGTTCCGAAACCAATTAAAACCCCACCAATAAGAAGGATGAAAATACTTTTGGGTGATTGCCAAACTTGGCTTCCAAATAAGGCGTCGGGCATTAATTGACCATTGGGAGCATCGATACCCATCTGGGATAATTGCACTATCGTTTTGGGATTGATACTAACATTAGAAGGATCCCCCATAAAATGAACGGCCACAAACCCTCCTGCCATAGCGCCTAGCACTACTAGAAAATTCCAGCGATTGGCTTTCCAATCAAAATTAAAATAGTCAATCCGTTTTCCCAATCCCGTCATGGAGCATAACGATTGAAGATTGGTTGACATACCAAAATTCTTTCCGAAATAAATGAGAGACAGCATTACCATCCCGATTAAAAACCCCGATACATACCAAGGCCATGTTTGAAAAATAATATTCATAGTGTTTCTTTTTGAACAAAGATAAAAAGGATAAAGCAATCCTAATGTGAGAAATGTTACATTTGTAAAAACAATAAGATTCTAACACGAATTCAATGGGAGAAAAATTTTGCCACGTCCCGATGGTTATCGCGATTCACGAATTGTCACAAATTATATTCAATTTTAAAATTGAATTGCACAAATTTTATCTGGTTTAAAGAAATTTGTAAAATTAAAACACTCCGTTTTTCGTGTAAATTAGCGCATCCCGATAACCATCGTGGCTACCTTGTTTTTTAATAATTTCCAAAACTAACTCAATTCGTGGTAATAGTAATAATATCAATCATAAAGTTCAATATCCAACTAAATGATACTTACCATTTGATTAATTTTGGAATAGCAACTAAACCTTTAAATTAGAATAATAATAATAATAATCAACTCTAAACACATGAAAAAAACAGTTCTTTTTATTGCTTTACTACTTATTATAACTTCATGCGGAAGTATTAAATCTTCTTTAAAAAACATAGACAATAGTGCTCCTGAGCCTGTTGTGGGTAAAAACAATTCCTTTATTATTACACAATACAGCAAAGACAAAAAATACGGTTATGATAAAGATTACCCGATCAATATCTACTACAGAGGTACCAAAAATGACACGATCAACCAAAAGTATTTCTTGAATGCTTTGGCTGGACCAAAAGGAGAAAAAATTACCTATACCAAAATGGAAAACTGTTGCCCATTCCCAACCAAAAACAGTGACATGGGAGCAGGTTTTCTGGATGTGTACGAGTTGAACTGGGAAGGCTTGAAAAAACCAGTGATTTTATATTTGAACATCTACGAAAGAGGATTGTTGATGATTCCGGTTGGTCTTAGTTTGAAGAAAATATAATTGAAATTTAAAGATTGAAGATTAACGATTTTTGATTTCAGATTTGGTGTTGGTGAAAATTAAGATTTTCGATTTTACAAGGTTTACCCCATCTTAAATCAAAAATCGTTAATCAAAAATCAGCAATCATTTTGTCAATTAATCCTTAACCTTAATGACATTGAGCGATAGCAAACTGGCGAAGTAATCATTCAAAAAATATTTACAAAAAGTAATTAGGAAATCGTAATTCCTAACTACCTTTGCACTTTCAAAAAAACACACCTTATGAACATACATCATATTCCACAAATCAAACATACTGAGAGCGGTAACTTCTTTTTACTGGCTGGCCCATGTGCTATTGAAGGCGAAGAAATGGCGATGCGAATTGCAGAAAAATTAGTAGGCATTACCGATAAATTACAAATTCCTTATGTTTTTAAGGGGTCATTTAAGAAAGCAAATCGTTCTAGAATAGATAGTTTCTCTGGAATTGGAGACGAAAAAGCACTTAAAATACTAGAAAAAGTTTCTAAAACTTTTGGTGTACCAACTGTTACCGATATTCATACTAATGAAGATGCGGTTATGGCTGCAGAATACGTAGATGTGTTGCAAATTCCAGCATTTCTTGTTCGACAAACGGATTTAGTGGTGGCTGCTGCCAATACCGGAAAAATAGTGAACCTGAAAAAAGGGCAATTCATGAGTCCAGAAAGCATGAAACATGCGGTTCAAAAAGTATTGGATTGCAACAATCAAAACGTGATGGTTACGGATCGCGGGACTATGTTTGGCTACCAAGACATGATTGTAGATTACCGTGGGATTCCTACTATGCAGCAATATGCTACAACGGTTCTAGATGTTACCCATTCGTTACAACAACCCAACCAAACGGCAGGTGTAACTGGCGGAAGACCCGATATGATTGAGACTGTTGCCAAAGCTGGTATTGCTGTAGGTGTAGATGGAATCTTTATAGAAACTCATTTTGACCCAGCAAATGCTAAAAGTGATGGTGCCAATATGTTACATTTAGATTACTTTGAAGCGCTAATGACCAAATTGGTTGCTATTAGACAAACCATAAATCAATTTTAAATTTAAACAGAATACATTGAAAACAAGCTTTTTACACATTGCCTTTTTAGCTCTTTTTACATCTATTAGCGCTTTTGCCCAAGAGGACATATCGACTACTGAAAGATACACTGCACACAACAAAGGGAAGTTATTTGCACATTGGGGAGGAAATAGAAGTTATTACACCACTTCTGATTTACATTTTGAAGGAGAGGGATACAATTTTACAGTAGAAAATGCACAATCTCATGATTTACCAAAAGGTTGGAATATCGATTATATTAAGCCTGGAAAGTTAACTTCATCACAGACCAATTGGAAAATCGGGTATTTTTTCCACGACAAATTTAATGTTTCTATTGGGGTTGATCACATGAAATATGTGATGACTCAAAATCAAACAGCGATGATTAATGGAACTATTAATTTGCCTTTGGCTGAAGTCGGTTCTCAATTTAACGGAACTTACAATAACAAACCAATAGATTTAACTGACGGTAAATTTTTAAAGTTTGAACATACAAATGGATTAAATTATGTCTTTACTGAAGTAGCTTATTACACAGATATCTCTTCAATTTTTGGCATTTCAAATACCGATATCTTTCAACTAAATTTGACACAAGGAGTAGGAATGGGATTATTGATTCCGAGAACAGACGCTACAGTTTTACAAAAACCAAGACACGATGAGTTTCATATTTCAGGATACGGTTTTTCTGCTGATGCTGGTTTAAATTTTACTTTCTTCAAACATTTTTACATGCAAACCGAATTAAAAGGTGGTTATATTAACATGACAGATGTAAGAACAACTTATGAAAATGATCATGCTCAACACCATTTTTGGTACGGAGAAACTATCGTTTCTTTTGGAGGCATCTTTAGACTATAATTCTTTTAATACCTGAAATCAAAATCTCCTTCGGGGGATTTTTTTATTTATACAAAGTTGCTGCTTCTCGTATCACATCTTCCAATACAGTATTATCTATCTCCTCTAAACCAAAATAACGAAGTGACTTTACGGTATTCCTTTTTTCGTCAACAAGGCAATCTTGATTTCTATTTAATTGAAATCCGCGAGCAAAACCAGCATCTACAAAACCTTTTTTATGATTGGGAGCCAAATAACAAAAAGGCTTTTTCTTATAATAAAAATATGGAATTCCCCATTTGAATAACAGTTCCAATTCAGGAATAGCCCGTTCAAACACACTTATTAAGTGTAAAACTATTGATTGATACTTTTCGGGTTGGCGGTAGATGTATTCGTCTGTTATTTTCATTATATAAAAATAATTAAAAAATATTGGTATTCTTAAATATTATCCTTTACTTTGCAATTCAAAGTACTTTATAAATGGAAGATAAATATTTACAAGACATTAGCGACATCAAAAACATGATGAACAAATCCTCACAGTTTATCTCATTGAGTGGTTTGGCTGGGGTAATGGCTGGCGTATATGCTTTGATTGGCGCCTATATTGCCCATGAATTGATTCAGAATAATAACAATGGTTACGATAATTACAGCAATACAGACGCTATCATTACTTTAGAAAGCACCACTTTCAAGCTTATTATTTTAACAGCTTTTGTTGTATTACTTTTGTCGATCACTACTGCTGCATTACTAACCTTTAATAAAGCAAAAAGAGAAGGAGAAACAGTATGGAATACCGCTTCAAAAAGGCTCTTGGCCAACTTTATGATCCCACTAGTTACTGGAGGGATTTTTGGTTTGTTATTGTTACGAAACGGAAGCTATGGTTTAATAGCGCCAGTCACTTTAATTTTTTACGGATTGTCTTGTGTAAACGCCAGTAAATACACGCTCAGAGATGTTCGCTATCTAGGAATTACAATTATCATTCTTGGTCTTATTGCTACCGAATTATCTGGTTATGCCTTAGAATTTTGGGCTTTGGGTTTTGGAATTTGTCATATCCTTTATGGTAGTATGATGTATTTTAAGTACGACAGAGAGTGATTTTAGATTTTAGATTTTAGATTGCAGATTTTAGATTTTGGATTTTGGAAGTAGAATTCAACAAGAACAAATATGAAAAAGACAAAGTATATTTTTGCGACAGTTACCTTTCTGATGAGTTTTGGATGTGCTTTATTCATTGCCAATTCGATGTTTGGGAACATTCTTTTTGGCACTCGAGCCGTTAGCGTATTAGATAAAATACAAGAGGGCGATATGATTTTTCAAACTTCTCAATCCAAACAGTGTGAAGCGATTCGGATTGCAACGAACTCCAAATTTTCTCACTGTGGTATTGTCCTTATTGCGAAGGGCAAAAAATATGTTTTTGAAGCCGTACAACCCATAAAATATACTCCGCTCGAAGCCTGGATTACCCACGGAAAAGAGAACCATTTTGTGGTAACAAGACTAAAAAATGCATCGGTAGTTTTGAATCCTGAAACGATTCAAAAAATGAAGACCTACGGAAACCAATTGAAAAATAAAGATTACGATCTGTATTTTGAATGGTCTGACGATAAAATATATTGTTCCGAATTGATCTGGAAAATATACAAAAACGGAGCTGGAATCGAATTGTGTCCACTCCAAAAATTAAAAGATTTTAATCTAAAAGACACTAGAGTTCAAGCTATATTAGCCGAAAGATATGGAAATAATATTCCACTTGAAGAAAGCGTAGTTGCGCCATCAAGCCTTGAAAACTCTAAAATAGTAACCACCATAATTGATACTTACTAAGATTTGAAAAACATTATTCAAAATATAAATAAAGCTTTTGATCATCGCATACGACTTGGAATCATGTCGGTTTTGATGGTCAATGAATCGGCCGATTTTAGTACTTTGAAAGAATTACTGGGCGTTACTGACGGCAATCTGGCCAGTCACACCAAAGCCTTAGAACTGGAAAATTACATTGCCATTGAAAAACAATTCATAGGTAAAAAACCAAATACAAGCTACAGAACAACCAAAGATGGCCGCAAAGCCTTCCAAGATCACATTACAGCACTCGAAAAATTAATACAGAAACGATAACCTATTTTTTTAATCATTTACTTTGAAATTCAAAGTACTTTTAAAATCTAAAATCATGCAAACCACCCTAACCCAAGAAGAACCTTTTGAAGCCAGAACTGCTACAGAACTTGCTGTTGGCTGCTTTACCATTGGCACACTATTTTTCACTCTTTTTCTAACGCTGCAGGACACTTCTTTTATTTTTATCATTGGGTGCATCTTTATTATTCTGGCTTTACCGCTCAATGCCATAATGCTCACTCATCTACTATACTCTTTTTACATTTTACCTCAACGGCGGAAATACATTAGAGTAAAAATTATAATTCTATTGAGCAACGTTCCCATCGCATTCGTATACTTCAATATTCTAAAAACACTTCAACTATTATAATTCTTAACTGTAAAAATCCAAATATGGAAACACCAAACCGAACAAAATCCTATTACAAATGGGCTTTTTCTAATGAATTGGCTATCGGTTCATTTGCCATTGGAACTTTACTGCTTCTTGCATACAAAGCCATACCTAATAAGAACATGATCTTTATGATCGGTTTATGTTATGTCTTTTTTGCAATCGTCATTAATTCTATAATGCTACTTTATCTCATTTTCCTTTGTATCATTTTACCTGATGAACGAGAAAATTTAGCGCTAAAAATCATCCTTTTATTGTGCAATATTCCTGTTGCAACACTATACCTCTATAGCATTATCACTAATTACTAAACAACAAAAAACATGGAAACACCAGAAAATCAAAATCCCACTCCAACCCCTTTTTTTCAATCGAATACTGCCAAAATGATCATGGTAGGATTGCTAACACTCCTTTTGCTTATTCCTCTGGAATTTGTCAAAAGCTTGATATTCGAACGCTCCAATCGTCAGGAAGAAGTCATCACCGAAATCAATGACAAATGGGGCGAAAGCGTCTTTTTCTACGGCCCAATATTAAAAGTCCCTTACACTACTTTTGATGAAACGCTATCCATCAACCAAAAAACGAATGAAACGGTAAAACAACGAAAAGCCATTACCAAATACGCCTATTTCTTCCCAGAAGATTTGAAAGCCAAATCTAATGTTACGACCAAAGTGCTCAATCGAAATAACTATGAATCGGTGGTGTACAGCTCCAAAATGAATTTTGAAGGTCATTACATTCAGCCCGACTTTAGCAGCAAAAATATCCCAACCGAAAATATTCAATGGAACAAAGCTACTATTTTGATAAAAACCACTAATCTGAAAAGCATCAAAGACGAAGTGAAAATCAATCTTGGCGGAAACAAATTCACTTTTGAACCCGTTTACAGCACCAACTTAAACGATACTACACAAGCCTTAGAAACGGGTTTTATCGACTTGAAAACTGTTTTAAAAACCGACAAAACCAACTTTGGTTTTGACATTACCTACAATGGAAGCAAACAAATAAAAATAGTTCCTATTGGCAAAACCACACAGCTAAACATGCAATCCAACTGGAGTTCACCGAGTTTTACTGGCAATTTCCTTCCCGATGATAAAACAAAAAAAATAGATGCCAACGGTTTTATGGCCAATTGGAAAATCCTTCACATCAACAGAGCCTTTTCGCAACAATTCTTTGAAATTTTACCCGATTTAGGCACCTATGCTTTTGGAGTCGATTTTGTGATTCCCGTAAACCAATACCAACAAAACGAAAGAGCCGCAAAATATGGCTTTCTAGTAATTGGCTTAACGTTTTTGATTTTCTTCCTAATCCAATCGATTAGCAAAATCAGGATTCATATTTTTCAATATTCAATGATTGGGTTGGCACTGATTTTATTTTACACCTTACTAATTTCCATCACCGAGCACAGCAGTTTCATGAAAGCCTACTTAATCGCGGCAACGGCAGTCATCACATTGATATCGCTATACTCCGTTTCGATCCTAAAAGGCCGTAAATTCCCCATGTTTATTGCCGCATCGCTCACAGGATTATACACCTTTATCTATGTCATTATTCAACTGGAAAACTATGCCCTATTGGTGGGAAGCATCGGTTTATTTGGTATACTCGCAGCCGTAATGTATTTCTCCAGAAAAATTGATTGGAATAAATAAAGGGGAATAAATAAATTTTTATCCTGAGCATAGCCGAAGGGAGGAGCTATTCCTGCTATCCGCTTGTATCTTTTTGTCTCGTAAAAAAACGAGACAAAAAGAATACCGCTGCAAACGAAGTTCACTGAACTCCAATTAAAATAAAAGTGTAGTGAAGTAATCAGGGCTAGGGGCATTCCGTTTTTCAACAATATTATTTTTAAAATAGATTAATTAATTCGGCATGCATTCTCTACAAAGTTTATCGAAGTATTAGGAGGATGTTACAAGAAACGTGGAATTTTATTGTTACAATTGTTTATTTTGCATTAAATACCCAGTTAGCTGTTTGATTTTATCTCCTTCAAAATGAAATACATCACAAAACATAGCATCCAAGAGTTCACCGTTTTTCATTTGGCAGGTTACTGAACCTTCGGCAACTACAATATTGCCTTCTTCAACCATTCGAATTAATGTAATTTTAGGTTTACCTGTAAAAGCATCGTTTTCTATTTCTTTATCAAATGCCTCCTTACCTACTTTATAGAAAAGTCCCGACATTTCCCAAACCACATTGTCTGTCAAACAGGATAAAATTTGACCATGATCGCCTTTTCTAAAACCTTCCATATAGTTTTCTATTACTTTTTTATTGCTCATGTTGCTGTCTTTTGAATGGTTGGACATTCTTTACTATTGATTTTTTTAACCCAAACATTTTTTATTGTTTTATAAAATTACCAATTTTATGTTATACCTAACCCGTTGGGTGTAATTCTGTTTAAATAAAAAATGAACCACATAGACACATAGATTTATATGACTGTCCGTAACTCATACCAAGAGTCTAAATATTGAAAATATACTTTACGTCTCTGCGACTTTACGTGAAATTGGGCTCGCAAAGTCGCAGAGACGCAAAGAACAGAAAGGATAAAGTTTGTGAAAAACATTCAACAACTAATTTATTCTGTGAAATGGTACTAGTCACGAATAGTCATATAGATTTATAACTAATAATTAAAGAATGAATAGAAAATAATACTTTTTTCACATAGATTGACTATGTAAAAAGTAAAACATCTATCAAACTCTTTTCAAATACTATAAATTATGTGTTCCTATGTGGTAAAAAAACAAACTGCTTATCCCCTTTACACATGTAGCTCTGTTTTTTCTTTGGTTAGCTCATTAATTGGGGTAGGATTCGTTGAAAC
>NZ_VJZS01000069.1 GCF_007097385.1 Flavobacterium sp. ZT3R18 | reverse complement strand
ACTGGCTCAGTTCTTTTTCTTTGTGTCGCCATATTTTCAATTTTAGTTCAAATGTTGTAAATAATTACCGCCAACGTCTCGGCGCTTTGTGATGGTGGGGAAATCGTAAACGTGAACGTTTTGGTTGAACGAAAACGTGATGCGAAACGTTAATTCCACTAAAACCCCACTGTCACAAAACGCCTGTTGGCGGTTCGGCTGCGTCAATTATTGTTTATCCGAAATAGTTCGGAGCATATATTTTTTTTCAATATTCCGTCCAGCTGTCACGTTTCTTCTGTCTTGCGTAAGTTTAGCTTTTGACAATCCAAACGCCTGTTAGCGGTTCGTTGTTTATGTTGTCAGTCGTTTAATTTCACCCAAATGTAGTCATCAATAATTTGCCCTTTTTTGATAACAGCTTTTTTTCTTATGCTTTCTAAATAATATCCGTTTTTTTCTAATGCTTTCATTGATGCGTTATTAAAATCAAAAACACCAGCTACAATTCTCACAATGTCAAAAGTTGCAAAAGTATATTCAGTCATTTTTGCAATAGCTTGTGTTGCTAAGCCTTTGCCCCAAAATGGCTCTGCTATGAAATAACCTATTTCGGCACAAAGTCTATGCACATCATCCTGAATTGTAATTCCTATTTCTCCTGCCAATTCATTGTCATAGAATATAAAAAATCTTTGAGAAGGATTTTTATCAAGCTGAATGTTTATAAAATCTATTGCATCTTGTTTTGTAAATGGATTAGGTGTTTTGTCATAACCATTATCTAAAACATTAGGGTTGTTACGCATTTGTGCAAATGTGTCTGCATAGTCAAGGCTATATTGTCTAAATTCCATATTAAATTTTTTATTCTGTTGTCTATCTCTAAGTGTCGCCTTACAATGATCGCTAACACTCCCGTTTCCGCTGTCTTTCGGATGTTTAGCTTCCAAAATACTGCGATTCTAGATTTCGCTAGCTTGCTTAAGTTTAGAACTTGTTAAGGTTTCGTCCAATTTGTTATGGACATTTCCTGCGTCAGTTCGGTCCTTCAGCTGACCGCCAACGTCTTGCCGCTTTGAGATGGTGTGTGCTTCGTAACCTTTCAATTTTCGGCTTTGCAGAAAATATGATGCGAAAC
>NZ_VJZS01000068.1 GCF_007097385.1 Flavobacterium sp. ZT3R18 | reverse complement strand
GCAACGAATGAGCAAAGAAACACTTCCGTTTAAAAAAGGATTTTTGCAGTCGCTTAATCACGGTTACCGCTAACGTTCCCTTGCTACAAGAGGTTTGGGGTTTAATTAAGCCTTATATTCGGATTTGCCTAATCATCCCAAATACAAACTATTTTTCAAATTAAGCCAAATGCCCAAATCTCTTGTGAGCAAGTGTTGGCGGTAGGTTATTTCTTCAGTTCTGGTAATTCTACAACGAAGAAATCGATTATTAATGATGTGATTTTTCCATTTGCATCAATTCCCCAATACGCTGGATATAAACCATCGCCGTAACCTGATTGAAACATTGGGATATTTAATTCTGTTTTAGGAAACTTGTAATTAATCCAATTCCCAACATCTTTTGGGTCATTTTTATTAACTGCATTTTTTTTAAATTCAGTTTCAAAAAAATCATCATAAATATTTTTGGTAGGATCTCTTTCATAAAATTCCTTTTGGAATTTATCAAATTCTAAACCTGTTTTATAATCAAAAAAACTTGCTAAACCTGCATCAACAGGAAAACCAAAAAAGGAATCATCTTCTTTTAGTTCATTGCTGTTTTCGTTTTCTCTTAATGCAAGAATCCATTTAACGGCTTTTTTGTCAGTGATTTCCAATTTTGCCAACGCAAATCTATCTCCCGATTTTTTTGTTTTAGCTATATAGATTTTTATTGGATAATTCCCAGGGTTTACACTTTTAGATAAGGGAGTCAGTTCTGTATAGACCAAAGGGTCGCAAACAATTATTTTTCCAGTTGGTAAATTTAAATTTCCAATATTCAGTAGCGAAATTTCAATACCGTCAATTTTTTTATTTTCTAAAATCAGATTATAGTCAACAATTGATTCTTTCTCATTATTTGAGCTTTTTTCAATTGATTTTTGAATTAAACTTTCATTTTTAGGTTCAACCTTTTTGGTTTGCGAATTACAAGCAAATAAATTAATTATTAAAGAACTGAATATTATCTTTTTCATTTGGTTGTTGTTTCCTATTAGTTGTTTGTTGATGGTTAACTTACCGCCAACGTTTGCGGCTTTGCGAAGTGCCTTCTCTTCTGCGCTCACTATAAAAGCTAAAATAGCCAATTTTTTCA
>NZ_VJZS01000067.1 GCF_007097385.1 Flavobacterium sp. ZT3R18 | reverse complement strand
ATTTCGCAGAACAAGTTCTACAAATATAGTTTTTTTTCTAAATAAAAAAAATATAATTAAAATATTTTCTCACAATTTTATTTGTTCACTTTGTAAGTCCAGATGTTGATTTACTTTTTTATGTCTGTCCAATCATCTTTTTTCTTCTAATTATTTAGCTAATAAATTATATTTTATTACAATAGTTTTCTTCAGAAAACTGTAATAGTCCTTCTTTTCTAGAGTCAGCTTGACTTCAAACTTAAAAGATTCTTCAACAATTGACAACAGCTCATCTTTATTCCGTAAAATAAATAGATTACAAAAATCAATATTTAATTGTTTACTTATTGAAAACACTTTATCCCAGGCACTTATATTTTCAAATCGTTCCACTCTTCCTATCATAGTTGGATTATATTCCAATAGTACAGCAAGATCATTCTGAGATAGACCCTTTTTCAATCTAGCTAATCTAAGAATACATCCTATTTGAATGTTTAATAATTCTAGTTCTAATTCATTATCCTTTTCCATAAAGTAAAATTTGAGAAAAAAGCTTAATTTATTCGATACAAATTTGTATCGAATAAATTATTTACTATATTTGTAAAAATAATTACATCTAAAAATGTAATTTTGCGATTCTTCATATAAAATATTTGAAGCATTCGCTTTGAATCTCGTTTTCAAAAACTAGTACTTTTAACACGCGAGATGATAAGTAAGATGCTCACGTCCCATGGCGTGGGCTCACTTATTCGTGTGTGGGTATACTAGTACCTTGAAAGCGATATAAGCTGAGTTCTGCGCCATTTTTTTATTCTCTTGGCTCAATACTCCGCTTAACATTCTTAGCACCGCTTCTTCATTTTTCATAGTCTCGCAGCAGTTTAACCAGCTAAAACACGCATGCCTATGAGTAAAATAAAATCATACCCTTAAATACACGCTAAGCATTGTGTTAGTAGTGGCTTCAGCCGGTAAGCCACGAAAATTCCCTCGAAGAAAAGAGTCTTTTCTTAGCTGGTAGTAGATACGTATGTTCAATTTTATACCTTAAACTTCAAAAAAAACGCCTATGATTAAATAAGAACACAATTTATTGACTTTAAAACTAAACAAAAAAAGGCCCTCTAACTCGTCGGGAAAACTAGCATAGAGGACCATAGCAAACAAAACTAACATTTCATTTAACTAACCCAATATTATGAAAACTTTTTCATTAAACAAAGGTTTGGTGGCACTTTGGTATCCGTTTAT
>NZ_VJZS01000066.1 GCF_007097385.1 Flavobacterium sp. ZT3R18 | reverse complement strand
TTTTGGACGAGACGGCTGTCAATTCAATATGTCTAGGAACGTGTTTTCGACAAGCTCAAACACCTTTCGGATAATTTCTTTTGTCTTTTATTTTTCGTCTCGTTTAACTCACATTGTGTGTTTCTCGAAGCGGGTGCAAAACTACAACTTCTATCTCTAACTGGCAAGAACTTTTTGAAGTTTTTTTTGAAAATTTAATTTCAATTTCTTCTTATTTTCTTAGCAGTCTATCAAGGAACGTTGCACGTTTAGCGGGGTGCAAAAGTAACTTTCATTTTTGAATCTCACAAGCTTTTTTAAATCTTTTTTGAAAATAAATTTCCAGTATTAATTCGGCGGGCTTGTCAGGTTTTCTATGAACGTATGCGTTGTTGCGGCTGCAAAAGTAGCCCCTTTATGCGGGGAAACAATAGCTTTTCTAACCTTTTTTTAACCTTTTCTTAAAGTTGTTTTTAAGCCATTGGTTTGTTGGCGGTTAGGAATGATGCTTTTTAAGGAGTTGTACTTTTTTTGTAGCCGTTTTTGACGATTTGATCCGCTTTGTCAGCTTTTAGGAGTTGGACTGTGTTCACCTGCGCCTGGATGGGACCCGAATTACACAGATTCGCTAAAGCGAACACACGGATGGATGTGGATTTTATCTTGAAATTACTCCTCCTACATATAAGGTATAGCTTTTTCCATCTGAATAAATCAAGGATAAAGCTAATTCACTAAAACGAAACACAGATTTAAGGCCAATCCTAAAAGTTGTGAGGAAATATTAAAATATAATGTTTGTATTTATAAAAACGCCCCATGTAAGATTCCTTTAGTATACTAATCAAATTATTATTACCCAAAATCATAGTAGAATACTTTGAATTAGCATCATGCAAAAAAAAAAAGGAGAAGAGAAACTTTATCTTTACTTAAAAGAAGTCAATTCCATTCCAAAAGAATATCGTCAACATAAATTAAGTTCTAAAGGATTCTTTGATGAGATAACGGTTCAGGATTTCCCCATTCGTAAACACCAAGTATACCTTCATATCGCACGCAGAAGATGACTCAATGAAGATACTAGACAAGTCGTGTTTAGAGATTGGAATTTAGCGACAGACGAAACTCGGGTAACACAGGAGTTTATATCTTTTTTAAAAGAGATCAATAGATTCCATACAGAATGACTGCAATACTTAGTTTTTTAAATAATTTTATGTTATAAAACAACCTCAAAACCGTATAGAAACAAAAAAACCCCGTTTCGTAAGAAACGGGGTTTTCAAAAGAAAGGCGACGACATACTCTCCCACATAACTGCAG
>NZ_VJZS01000065.1 GCF_007097385.1 Flavobacterium sp. ZT3R18 | reverse complement strand
GCCAAGACCGATGCCATCGACGCCGCAGTGCTGGCCCATTTCGCTGAGGTCATTCCAGACAAGCCAACCCTGAAGACAAGCCCTGAAAGGGCCCTGTTACGGGAACTCCTTCAGCAGCGTGATCGCCTAGTCCAACAGCGAGATGACGACCGGCGGCGCCTGAAGCAGGCTCAGTCAGCGATGGTCGCCATTTTCCTGAACACCAATCTCCAGCACTTTGCCTCGCAGATAAAGTTGGTGGAGCAAGCGATCAAGCAGCAGGCCACAGTGCTCAACGATGAACGGATTGCCAAATTGGACGAAGTCAAAGGCATCGGGATGGTAACCGCGACCAAGCTGGTAGCGCTCTTGCCGGAACTGGGGCATGTGGAGTCCAGGGAAATAGCCTCTTTGGTCGGCGTGGCCCCCTTCAAGCACGACAGCGGAAAGTCCGTGGGCAAGCGCTTTATTTCAGGAGGCCGATTTGAGGTCAGGCGTGCGCTGTACATGGCGTGCCTGGTGGCGGTGAAACATAATACAACGCTCAAAGCCCGATATGAAGCGCTGCGTGGGCGGGGGAAACTTGCCAAGGTTGCGATTGTGGCCTGCATGAGAATCTTCATCGTGCGCCTCAACGCGATGCTCAGATCGGGCACGCCGTGGCGGGATGACTTACCGCAGCCATGAAAACATAGCGCAGCTCAAATCAGGGTGGGAGCAGGTTTACCCGCGAAGAAGACACCGTGTGGATGGCACGGGCTTCGCCCGTGTTCGCGGGGCAAGCCCGCTCCCACAGGGATTCGAGCTGGGCTGAATTTTTTGCCCACAAAGACAAAACCCCTACCTGCATGCGCAGATAGGGGTTTTGCGAAATGAATCTTGACGATGACCTACTCTCACATGGGGAAACCCCACACTACCATCGGCGATGCATCGTTTCACTGCTGAGTTCGGGATGGGATCAGGTGGTTCCAATGCTCTATGGTCGTCAAGAAATTCTGTAGCCAGAATGTCCAGATGAACAGCCCAGCGAATCCGGATATGTGATGTTTGTGGTTCGTTGCGAACTTTCGGTTCGTATCATCTTCACCACCGCAATCTGCGTCAGCAAATTGCTTGGGTGTTATATGGTCAAGCCTCACGGGCAATTAGTATTGGTTAGCTCAACGCCTCACAGCGCTTACACACCCAACCTATCAACGTCGTAGTCTTCGACGGCCCTTTAGGGGATTCAAGATCCCAGTGAGATCTCATCTTGAGGCAAGTTTCCCGCTTAGATGCTTTCAGCGGTTATCTCTTCCGAACATAGCTACCCGGCAATGCAACTGGCGTGACAACCGGAACACCAGAGGCTCGTCCACTCCGGTCCCCTCGTACTAGGAGCAGCCCCTCTC
>NZ_VJZS01000064.1 GCF_007097385.1 Flavobacterium sp. ZT3R18 | reverse complement strand
GGTGGGGTGTAAAATATAGGCAAAATATATAAAATAAGTTCGGTCTTTTTTTTTAACTTTATCGACTAAAATGTTTTATTATGGAAGACAATATTTGGAAAGCAAAATCGATTGAAAGAACAAAAGAAAACAAGGAACTTAAAAAGCGAATAATTGAATTAAAATTAAGTAGGGATTCATGGAAAGAGAAATCGATTATGAATAAATCTCGTTGCATTGCTTTGGAAAACAGTCTAAAAAAAACGAAAAATTTAATCGAGAAGATTGTTTCTCAAGACATTTGAATTGTGAAAAGGCTTATGGCTATACTTATTCATTGGTAGTGATTCAGTTAGCTTTGACTTTAGTAAGTAAAGCAAACATAAGCTATAGATCAATACCCAAGGTGTTTAATGCATTGAATCAAAGCCTGAATTTGGGTTTAAAAGAGCCTACACACTCAACGGTGTTGCTTTGGATGAAAAAACAAGGGGTCGCAAATTTTAAAGAAAAATCCTTTTTCGAAGACAACAAATGGTTCTTGATTATTGATGAGAGTATTCAATTTGGCAATAAAAAATTGATAGCAGTTATGGCGGTTTTGTCAAGTTCTGTAAGGGAGAAGGCGCTGACTTATTTGGACTTGATTCCCTTGGTTTTAAAATCTTCAACAAGTTGGAAAGCAGAACAGATTAAACAAGAGATAATTAATTCTATTGATGTAAAAGATGTTGAATATGTGGTGTGTGATAATGGAAATAATTTAAAATCAACATGCAATATTTTAGACTTAATACATGTAGAGGATGTCAATCATAAGATTTCTGGATTTATAAAAAACGTTTATGAAAATGACCCTGTTTTTGAAAGCTATACCAAGCATTTATCAGGATTGAGAGGGAAATTATCTTTAAGTAAAGTTGCTCATTTGATACCTCCAAATCAAAGAATTGTAAGTAGATTCATGAATTTGACACCATTGTTTGTTTGGGGAGAAAAGACTTTAAGACTGATAGAAAATAAAAAATTAGATAATCAAGAGCTTGAAAAAGTTGCTTTTTTATTAAATTACAAAGAGTTTGTAACGGATACATTGTTGGTTTTGAACACATTAAATTTGACACAAAAAAAGTTGAAAATAAATCATTTTAACCAAGTTCAAATACGTGAATGTCTTTTAGAATTAGAAAAATTAAAGAGTCAAAAAGGGCTGATGATAGCAGAAAAAATGAGAAGCTATTTTGAAAACACAATGGCAAAATTCGATGCTAATCGGCAAGTGGTTTGTAGTTCAGATGTCATTGAGTCCTGTTTTGGGAAATACAAAGAAGTTGTCAAATTAAACAAAACAATTGGCGTGTCGGATATTTGCTTATCTATATCTTGTTTGACCAATAATGGGGAGATTAAAGAATTAAAAAAAGCTTTGGAAAACACAAAAACCAAAGATGTCAAAAAATGGAGCGATGAAAATATAGGAGAGAGTTTGTTCAAAAAAAGAGCAGCTCTTTATAAAGAAATAAGGGTGAAAAAAAATATTAAAAAAGCCGCATAATTGACACCCCACCT
>NZ_VJZS01000063.1 GCF_007097385.1 Flavobacterium sp. ZT3R18 | reverse complement strand
AATAGCTTTTGGTTGGCTGTACGCAATCCGCTTTACTGTGGAAAAATATTCGTTCCTCAATACAAAGACGAGGAAAGCCAATTTGTCAAAGGACAACATGAAGCTATTATTTCAGAAAACTTATTTTATAGCGTACAGGATGTACTTGATGGTCGTAGCAGGTCGAGCCGTCCAAAAGTAGAAACTATTGTAGAACTTCCGCTTCGTGGTTTTCTGATATGTCCTAAATGTTCAAAAATCCTATCAGGGAGCAAATCTAAAGGGCGCAACAGATATTATGCCTATTACCATTGTTTTGGAGGTTGCACACATCGTTTCAGAGCAGAGCCAGCGACTGAAATGTTTATAAGTGAATTAAAAAAATACAGAGTGCGTCCTGAGTATAAACAGCTTTACACAATCTTAATAACAGAAGCCTATACAGAGCAAACTAAAGGCGTACAGGAAGAAAAAAGACAAATAATTGCTCAGTTAAAAGATTATGAAAGTAGGCTTTCTAATGCGAGGGATTTACTTGCGACAAATCAAATCGATGCATCGGATTACAGAGATATGAAATCGGATTATGGTGGTATGGTAACTAGGCTCGAAGCAAAGCTGTCTACAATAAGCAGCAATAAAGAAGATATCGAAGGACTACTTAACGCAGGGATTGACAATCTATTAAGACTGAATGTTGTGTGCAACGAAACAACATTTGTAGAGTGCAGGGATCTAATTGGTTCAATCTATCCCGAAAATCTGACATTCGACGGAATTGAATTTCGAACCACAAGAATCAACGAAGCGGTACGGCTTATATATCTGATTAACAGCGAATTAGATACAAATAAAAAAGGGACAAAGAAGAATTTTTCTTCCTTGTCCCTTATGGTGGGCGATGAGGGGTTCGAACCCCCGACCCCCTCGGTGTAAACGAGGTGCTCTGAACCAGCTGAGCTAATCGCCCTATTTTCGCAGCTTAACAAGTTTCGTTGTCGTCATTGCGTGTGCAAATATAAGCTAGTTTTTCGTTTATACAAAACATTTTCAAAGAAATTTTTCTTTTTATTTCATCAAAGCATATACATCTCTAGTAACTAACATCTTAATAATTAAAATAAAATCGAACATAATCCAATACCCTATCAAAAAAAAGAAGCCTAACTAACTCCTTCAACTAAAAAAAAGAGAAACCACACTATAAATTTACAGTCGATAGAAATAATAAACCTAGTTGAATTCAAAATTATAGCTTTCCTACTCTAATTACAGCCATTACTTAGCCTGATTAATTCCTAGAATACAACTATAACAAAATAAAGCTCGCTATATTCAACTAATGTTTTGCTATAATTTACCCAAAAGCAACTTCAAACCGATATTTAAGACACTAACTCACTTACAATAAAAGCAATTCTAACTAAACACAAGAGCAAGAGTAAGCATATTTCTCCATCTCACAAACTACTCTTAAAGACATTTACACTACCTTACAAGCAAGAAAAAGCCAATATATAGAATTTCATTAATCTCTAATATACTTCCCATTTGGGCATAAGCACAAGCAGTATCGTTATTTCAGGACGGGACATTTCTAAAACAAAAAAACCCCGTTTCGTAAGAAACGGGGTTTTCAAAAGAAAGGCGACGACATACTCTCCCACATAACTGC
>NZ_VJZS01000062.1 GCF_007097385.1 Flavobacterium sp. ZT3R18 | reverse complement strand
TGTGGTTCGTAACCTTTCAATTTTCGGCTTTGCAGAAAATATGATGCGAAACGGTAATTCCACTAAATCACACACTATATCAAAACGGCTGTTAGTGGCTGGTTATTTATTTACCGCAAATTCATCTTTCCCACGTAATATTATTTCTTTTGATTTTTTAATATTTTCTTCGGTTTTAGTTATCAAACTGACAAAATTTACATTCAGTTTTTCTATCTTGTTTTCAAACTTCTCAACAATGATTTTTAAAATATAATTTTCATCAACTAAATAGTTTTCATAGTTAGCGTTTATTATTTCATTGTCAATTTTGAAAATTGTTGAATTGTCTTTTAGGTTTGTATATTTCAATTTCAGATTGTTCAACGAAATGAATTTAGGCTTATAGGTTGATTTAGTTACAATATAAAGTTTTCCGTAATATTTTACATTTTCGATTTCAATATTTTCCTTTTCAATATTTACTGTTTCAATTTCATTCGGATTTATAGTTCTTAAAATACTTTCGTTAGTAAGTTTACCATTTATGAAATATGCAGGTTTTTTTTTATCTTCAATTTCTTTTTTATAGACAACTTTAATAATTGTATCGTTTTCAGATACAATTTCTTGATTTGTCATTTTTAAGCCTGGAACTTTTCCTGTCAGTTTTTGCCCGAAACTATTAATTGATAAAAGTATTGTTGCAATAAAAAGTATCTTTTTCATAATTTTCTTTTTTTACGTTTCTTTGGTTTTAACTAGCCACTAACGTCTCGGCGCTTTGAGATGGTGGGGATTTCGTAACCGAGTATTTTCTGCTTAACGAAAACGTGATGCGAAACGGTAATTCCACTAAAACCCCACTATATCAAAACGCCTGTTGGCGGTTCGGCTGCGTTAATTATTGTTAATCCGAACTCGTCGGAGAATATTTTTTTTTCAAGTTTACATCCAGTTTTGATTTAGCTTTCACCCCGTGGCTGTAGTTATTTTTCTTCTTCTGAAATTGGTTCGTAGCCTTTCCATTTTCCGTTGTCATACTTTACTATTGCTCTAGTTGTACTATAAGTCACGTCATTTACTATTATTTGGGCAATTTCTGTTCCGTGTTTTATACCATTGAAAATAATTGATTCCGCTATTAAGTTTCCAGATTGGTCATACCATCTAGAAAATAAATCTTGTTCTCCGTTAGTAAACCAAGTCTCGTTCTTTAGCTGTCCATTTTCAAACCAAGTTTTCCAAGAGCCATTTAATTCTCCATCGACAAACGAATATTCCGACTTTAATTTCCCATTAGTATGCCATTCTTTTTCAGGTCCGTTTTGTTTGCCGTTTATGTAAAAGCGTTCCCATTGTTTTGAATTGTCATTATTAAATACAATCCACCATCCATGTAGTTTTGTTTTTTTTTCTTGTCTTATCGAAAAACTTCCTTTGTCGTGTTCAACTTTTGTTGTTGAAATATTTTTCATGGTTATTTTTTTACTATTGCCACCAACACTCGAGTTTCTGCTGTCTTGCATGAGTTCAAAACATAATAAGCTAAATATCTGATGTTCCACATTCCGTATGCTTGCGTAAGTTCAGAATTTGTTAAGCTCTAGGCTGAATTCATTTTGGTTTTTACTTGCGTAAGTTCTGTCCTCAGCTGACCGCCAACGTTTGCGGCTTTGCGAAGTGCCTTCTCTTCTGCGCTCACTATAAAAGCTAAAATAGCCAATTTTTTCATAATTG
>NZ_VJZS01000061.1 GCF_007097385.1 Flavobacterium sp. ZT3R18 | reverse complement strand
CAGGGATTGGAAGCCAGAATTGCTATTAGCAATAATAAAAGTTTTGGATTAATGTCTTCGCTTTCAGCAGATTTAGGGAACACCGTGTTGTATGGTTCTTTATTGAGTGGGGGCTGTTTACATCTATTCAGCAAAGAAACTTTAATGGACGGGATTAAGTTACAATCGTATTTTAAAAACCATCCAATAGATTGTATCAAAATCGTACCTAGTCACTGGCAGGCCTTGCGTTTCGATACTGAATTGTTATTGCCAACCCGTACCATAATATTTGGAGGCGATGTATTGCCAATTTCGTTTGTAAAAGATATCGCAGCTCAAGATGCCAATGTAGCAATCGTGAACCATTACGGTCCTACCGAGAGTACAATTGGGAAGTTAATGCATCAGGTAGATCCTAATTTTGATTATGTGAGAATCCCCGTTGGAAGATTATTTTCTGACAGTGAAGCCTTTATTGTGAGCAGTGATATGTCGTTATGCCCAATTGGAGTTTCGGGAGAATTATTATTGGGAGGATCAGGAATTTCAAAAGGATATTTAAACCGTGAAGATTTAACTCAGGAAAAATTTATTGCTAATCCATTTTCAAATAGCAAGAGTTCAACCTTATATAGAACAGGAGATTTAGCACGCAGAAACTCGCTGGGAGAAATCGAATTTTTAGGCCGAGTAGACGATCAGGTTAAAATACGCGGTTATCGTGTAGAACTAAAAGAAATCAGCCGAGTAATACAAGGTTATGAGGGTATTGTACAAAGTGAAGTTTTGTTCAAAGAAGACTCAACAGGCATCAAAAGATTAGTGAGTTATCTGGTTGCAGAAGACGGCTATTCAGAGTCTGGATTGAAATCTTACCTTGCCGGATTGGTTCCTGATTATATGGTTCCTCAGCTTTATGTTGTTTTGGATCAGATGCCATTAACATCAAATGGAAAAATAGACAGAAAAGCATTGCCGGATCCTGAAATTACAAACCAGCGTACTTATGTTGCTCCGAGTACAAAAGTAGAAGAAGATTTAGTTAGAATCTGGCAAGATATATTGAATGTAGAACAAGTTGGGGTTATTGATGATTTCTTTGAATTAGGAGGTCATTCCTTATTAGCGGTTCGTTTATTATCGGCTATTAAAAGTACAATGAATGTTGCGGTGACTATTACAGATTTATTCGATTATACTAATATTTCGGCTTTAGCTACTTTTATAGAAGGACAGGATAATACTTCGGCACTTCCTTTGGTTACCAAACAAGAGTTGCCTGCAGCTATTCCATTATCTTATGCGCAAGAGCGTTTATGGTTTATTGATAAGTTGAAAGGAAGTGAACATTATCACGTTCCTGTATTATTAAATCTTAAAGGAGATCTTAATATTGACTTTCTTTCACGAGCGTTAAAAACCATTGTTAAGCGTCATGAAGCGCTTCGTACGGTTTATGTAGAAAAAGATGGTGTGGCTTATCAGGAAATACAATCTGCTGATCGTTGGGAGCTTAATGTTCTTTCTTCTGTGGAGGATTACGAATCTTTTATATCCAAAGAAGTAAGCAGGGCTTTTGATCTTTCTAAAGATTATATGCTTCGTGGCACAGTGATCAAAATATCAGACAATGAACATATTTTAGTATTGGTGCGTCATCATATCGCTACCGATGGATGGTCATCGTCACTAATTGTCAATGAATTTAAAGAATTATACGCTTTTTATAAATCCGGAATCGCAGCTGATTTACCGGTTCTTAGTTTCCAATATGCAGACTATTCGGTTTGGCAGCGTTCTGAGATA
>NZ_VJZS01000060.1 GCF_007097385.1 Flavobacterium sp. ZT3R18 | reverse complement strand
TGGTATTTTCCTTAATGATTCCTTAACGGCAACTAAAGCATTCAAAGAATCTGATCCTGATACACTCAGCACAAATGGATAAACTGAAGTAAACCAGCCCACTGTCCTGCTGATATCAGTATCTTCCACAATATCCTCTCTTCCATGTCCCTCAACTTTTATAACACTTCGATCCAGTCCAAAAACATCCTGTAAGGCAAGACCCAAACCGGTCAATAATATATCATTGATCTCTGTACTGTAAACACCATGAATCTGAGTCTGAAGCATCTCTGTTATCCCGCTGTCCAATGCAAAAGAAATACTGCTGTCAAGCTTTGAATTAATCCCTGATACTGCTTTATCTACAGGGAAAGAAGCTATAGCTTCACTGCTTAATGACTCCCAATAAGGCTTCTCTGCCTGAAGCTTATCACTCAGGGCATACTCCTGCTGCAGAGAAGACCAGCGCTGGAAAGAATCCGTCTTTAATGGCAGATTAGCCTTAACCCCTGAAAGGTATTGCTGATAAACAGCTGAGAAATCCTCCAGCAGTATACGCCATGAAACTCCGTCTACAACCAAATGGTGAATGATCAATGCCACACGGTCACCGTCTTTTAATCGAAAATGCGCCGCCTTAAACAAAGGTCCTTCTCCTAAATTAAAACTCGATTGAAGTTCCCCGCCTTTCTCTGCCATTAAATCCTCGGCATTATCCTGATCTTGAAAATCGTAAAAATCAACAGCAAAATCATGTTCCGGCAAACCTTCATTGAATTGCTTCCATACACCCTGTTCCGATTTATAAACCATACGAAGCGCATCATGGTGTCCAAGCAGAGCAGTTATACTCTTAGAGATAATCTGCATATCAAGGACTTCCCTGCTTTTCAAAACCACAGACTGGTTGTAATGATGATGCGTCTTAAAGGCCCGGTCATTGAAAAAATAATGCTGGATAGGGGTAAGTTTCACTTCTCCCAGAATCAGTGACTGATCGATATCACGGGTACTTAACGCTACATATTTAGCCAAGTCCTCCAACACTGGCACACGAAGGATCTGCTGGATTTTTAAACTGTAGCCCTGCTGTTTTAATCGCGATACGATCTGAATGGTTTTTATAGAATCGCCTCCCAGATTATAAAAGCTGTCTTTTACACTGATATTCTCACGTTTAAGAACATCCTGCCAGACACTCACCAGTATTTTTTCCTCTTTGGAACGAGCAGCAACATACTCTTTCCTTATAATATCAGCTCCTGAAACCTCTGGAAGAGCCTTTCGGTCAACCTTGCCGTTTGGCGTTAAAGGAACAGCATCAATCTCAACATAAAAACTAGGAACCATATAATCAGGAAGTTTACCCTCCAGAAAGGACCTTAACAGCGATTTGTCCAGATTATCTGCTGCCATATAAGCAACAAGTACCTTATCATCATTTATATTTCTGGCATCTACCACAACCTGAGTTACACCCGGATACTCAAGAATTGCGCTCTCTATCTCTCCAAGCTCAATCCTGAAGCCCCTGATCTTCACCTGGCTGTCTTTCCTACCTAAAAACTCTATATTGCCATCCGCAAGCCAGCTCGCCAAATCGCCTGTATCATACATCTTCTGGCCTGAAATGAAAGGGTTGCTTATGAATTTCTCATTGGTCAGTTCTTCCCTGTTTAGATAACCTCTTGCTAATCCTGCGCCTGAGATATAAAGTTTGCCTCGAACTCCGATCGGAACAAGCTCCATAAATTCATCCAGGATGTAAATCTGTGTGTTGGCTACTGGTTTTCCAATAGAAAAATACTTCCTTTCATCATACAATAATATTGTTGA
>NZ_VJZS01000005.1:74704-264109 GCF_007097385.1 Flavobacterium sp. ZT3R18 | reverse complement strand
TGAAATTGGTAGACACGCTGGACTTAAAATCCAGTGAACAGCAATGTTCGTGCGGGTTCAAGTCCCGCTCTGAGTACAAGAAACTTCATTTAGCTAATGCTAAGTGGAGTTTTTTTTTATTTCTATTTTGACACATTTTGGGATCAATTCTAAAAGGCTAATATGGGATCTGGATTACAGAAAACTTGTTCTGAAAACGGAATTGCATGAGGGATGGGAATGGCATCCTTTTCTTTTCCTCCTTTAGGAAAAGAAAAGATATAATGTCCCGAAAGCTTTCGGGAAGCCCGACCCTTGTGGTCATGCCCAAATGATGCATAGATTTGTGCTAGTGATTGTGTCCCATTCCTTGTAGATGTAAAAAGCTGAGTTAGATGTAATGAAGAGAATTTATGTGTTACGTGGGTATAAACACTTCTACGTAATTTTTGTATGACATTTATGTATTCGAAGCAATCCAACTTAAATGAACTTTTTTTAAAAAAATAAATTATAAGACTTATTTATACCTTATAATTGGGACTGTGCTGAAATTGCTTATAAAAAAAGAGACTGTCTTTTCGACAGCCTCTCTAAGTATTTTAAGTATTATAATTACAATGTAATTGGAAAAGCTATGCCATTTTGTGTATAGGTAGCTTTGTTGTCACAATCGCCATTACCATAATCGATTACGCCGTTTAAAAGAGTACTTTCTACTTTTAATTTTCCTTTTGAAACATAATCGCAAGAATGATTTTTAACAATTGGATCTAAAATAGTTAAGATAATTTTTGCACCATTTCCTTTAGTTACGGTGTGAGTTCCTTCGGTCATTTCATAGGTGTTGTCGTCTAACGAAAGAGTTGAAACACCTGCTGTTTGTTTAACGGTATGTGTTCCCGAGTTTAAATAGATTTCTCCTTTGCTGTTTGTGAATTTACCATCGGTTATACTTCTTGTCCATTGCGGTACATTTTGACTCGCAGTTGTGTTTTTGTAAACTATTTTGCCTTCTACTTTGTTCCCGTTTACAGAGTAGTCTACTCTTTCTACGGTCATTGTACTTCCAGCTACAGTTATTAAGCCAGAAAAAGTGATTTTCAATTTTCCTTTTCTGGTGATACTGTTTGTAATACATCCGTCTCCAAAATTAACATAAAATGTTTTAGGAAAAGTTGTTGTTTGTGGATCCATAGTAACTATTGCACAAGAACTGGTTAATGATTTTTCAGTTTTTTTGGAAGTTAATTTTTCAAAAGAGACTTGAGTCCCAGTTTGAATATCCAATTCATTTATGACATCAATAGTTGCTGATGCTACTACAGGAGTTGTGTCTGATGCAGCAACGATATCTTCTTTAGTACAGGAAACAACTGATAAAGTAAGAATACTCAATACTGGAAATAAAAATCTAATTTTTCTCATAAAAAATAATTTTAGGTTTAAGTTTATTATTTGGGTGTGCTAATATAATTTTTTTTTAGAAAAAAAAAGATTTTGAGATGAAAAATGTGTAGTATGTGCTTCAAATGTAGGTAAATATGTGTTTTATTTTATTTGGTAAATAGTTGAATTTATTTTGATGTTATGTCGGTTATGTTTGGGACTCCAAAGCCAAAATTTAAAGATAGCAGCGATAGTTTGTCGCAACGATAACTTTTTCTTGTTTATTTATTCTAAGCTTTCTTTTTCTAAATTATGGAATTAATTGTTTTGAAATAATAGGATACATCTGGTAAATTGCCTAAGTTAAGTTCTAATTCGGTTGTGCCTTTGTCTACAAATGCGCCAACGGTAAACGCCCCGTAGGAATACAACTCAAGTTCGGCACATTGGTTTTCTACTTTGACAAGACGGATCGGAGGATCGCCAAATGTGTTATATAGTGCAAAAAGTACTAAATCGGATGAATCTAAAGGATTGTTGTCTGGATTTGTTGATATAAGTTTTAGTTTAATTTTATACAAACCTTTTGTTTCTTCAATGACAGTTGCGGTTAATTCTCTTTCATTATTGATGGCATGTAGTCCCCATTGCCCATTTTGAGGGTCGCTATTATTAAAGGTTAATCCTTTTTGAAGTTTTAATTTTGCATTGGCCATCATTTTATCAATGTATTGTTCAATGGTTTTTTTGTAGTCATTGACATCTTTAGAATGCATCATTTTTTGAACTGCTGACTTTATATTAGTTTGGAGTATTTCGGGTTCATTAATTTTTTTTAGTAGTGTTTCTGCAATCTGTTCTTTGTCTTTTATAATACTTTCTATCTGATTTATTTTTAAATCTTTTTGATTGCTCTCTTCTTTTAACTTATGTGATCTTGTTTTTTCTTCTTCAAGCGCCTTACGTATTAAACGATTATCGACTTTTTTATATTTATTAGACAGTACTAAGCGCATATAGTTGTACCCTATATACAATCCTAAAAAACCGAAATAAATAACGGTGCTTATGGTGTAAATATTTAATAATTCGCCTTTGTATTTTGTAGATGCGCTAACATATTCGCCTAAATCAAGAAAATAACTCGGAATTTCTTTTAGATTGACTAATGCAAGTCCGACTATTATTTTGGTTAACCAATCGGATATTTCGACTAAACTATTATTGAGGGCATAATCATTTTCGGAGCCAATTTTACTATTTCTTTTGGGCATACCAAATAAAGTACCGGTAAAAAAGCAAGCTATAAATGAAGCCAAAGCCAATAATAGTCCAATAAATATTATGCGACCGCCTATTTCTGGAATGAATATTGGATAGCCGACAACAGGCACCAATCCTAAAAATAGTCCCATGTATAACGTAAGAGTGATGTATGTTTCTGCCTCTTTAACGATTACTTTTGCCTCTTCTATTTCTTTTTGGTTTTCAACTTGATCATTGTCGTTTTTCATAGGTACAAAGATTTAAGTGTTTATTTTGAAGCGTTTTTAGTCTTAAGCAGCGTTTTTCACTACAATGGATTAGACTCTAAAGTTAGAAAAATATTTAACATAAAATACGGATGTAAATACTTGTTTTTTAATCGGTTGGTTTTCTTTTTTTTGTGTGAGAGGGAGTTTTATAAAAAAAAAGCCTGCAAGTTTTTACTCGCAGGCTTTAATGGTTTACTTTTTCGAAATTATAAATACTGAAAAAGTTTTATTCTCATTTTTATTTTATCAAATCAAAACTTCTCTTTACAAAAGCGGTCAAAGCTTCTCCTTTTAATAAGTTTTGAGATAATTTAGCTAAATCTAAGGCTTGTTTTACTAAGCTTTCTTGAGCTGATTTGTCTTTGTTGTTTAATATACTGGTAGCCAAATCAGAGTTGGTGTTGACAACCAAATTGTACATTTCAGGCATATTTCCCATTCCGAACATTCCGCCACCACCAGACTGACTCATTTCTTTCATTCTACGCATAAATTCAGGTTGCGTGATGATAAATGGAGCCGCTTCGCTATCCAAAGCTTCTAGTTGTACAGTATAAGTTTGTTTTGGTACAATAGTTTCAAGAACGATTTTTAAACTTTCTTTTTCGTCTTCCGATAATTTAGAAATTGTAGATTCTTCTTTCTTGATTAAATTATCAATATGGTCTGAATCGACACGAACGAAATGCATACCGCTGTTATCGCCTTCAATTTTTTGAATTAAATGCGAGATAATCGGGGAGTCCAAAAGTAAAACTTCATATCCTTTGTCTTTTGCAATTTCGATATAAGAGTGTTGTGCTTCTTTATTTCCAGCGTATAAAACAACAAGTTTTCCGTCTTTGTCGGTTTGTTTTTCTTTTAGGTTTTCTTTTAATTCTTCCAGTGTGAAGTATTTGTCATCTACTGTTGGGTACAAAACAAACGCTCCTGCTTTTTCGTAGAATTTATCCTCAGAAAGCATTCCGTATTCCAGAACGATTTTAATGTCATTCCATTTTTGCTCAAAATCTTCTCTGTTTTCTGTGAATAAAGATTTCAATTTATCGGCAACTTTACGAGTGATATAGTTGGATATTTTCTTTACCGCACCATCTGCCTGTAATCCTGAACGAGAAACATTCAAAGGAATATCTGGAGAATCAACAACACCACGAAGCATCATTAAGAATTCAGGCACAATTCCTTCTACATTATCGGTTACATACACTTGGTTTTGGAACAATTGAATTTTGTCTTTCTGAATTTGCATATCAGAACCCAATTTTGGGAAATATAAAATACCCGTTAAATTAAATGGGTAATCTACATTTAAATGGATATGAAACAATGGTTCTTCAAACTGCATTGGATACACTTCACGGTAGAAATCCTTGTAATCTGCATCCGATAATTCTGTTGGTTGTTTGGTCCAAGCTGGATTTGGGTTGTTGATGATATTGTCAACTTCTACTTCTGTAAAAGTATTTTCTTTGTCTTCAGATTCAACAAACTCGCCTTTCTTTTGTTCGATTTTTTCTTTTTTTGTTCCAAATTTAATTGGAATAGGCATGAACTTATTGTATTTGTTCAACAAACCAGAGATTTTAGAATCTTCTAAGAATTCAAGAGAATCTTCGGCTACATGCAAAATAATTTCGGTTCCTCTTGTAGTTTTGTCCGCTGGCTCTAGTGTAAACTCAGGGCTTCCGTCGCAAGTCCAGTGTGCAGCTGGTTCGTCTTTGTATGATTTGGTGATAATTTCTACTTTTTCGGCAACCATAAAAGCAGAATAAAAACCAAGACCAAAATGACCAATAATGCCTGAATCTTTGGCTGAATCTTTGTATTTGTCTAGAAATTCTTCCGCTCCAGAAAAAGCGACTTGATTGATGTATTTTTCTACTTCATCAGCAGTCATTCCTAATCCTTGATCAATGATGTGGATTTTTTTTCCTTCCTTGTCAATTTTAACTTCAATAATTGGTGTACCATATTCAACTTTGGCTTCACCAATACTGGTAAGGTGTTTTAGTTTTAAAGTGGCATCGGTTCCGTTTGAAATCAACTCACGCAAGAAAATTTCGTGATCACTGTATAAGAATTTCTTGATTAAAGGAAAGATGTTTTCAACCGAAACATTAATTTTACCTGTTGTCATGTTTTATATTTATTAATGGTTTTACAATCGGATAAATTAACTTTCAAATAGGATACCAATTGCTATAGAAGTGACAAATTGTCGTAAGTAAATTATATAAATAAAAAAATAATTTTTAACCTATTTGATATGTACCTTTGTATCGACATTAATTTAAAATTGAAAAACATGAGAAAAATTCTATTGATATGCACTATGGCCATTTTGGTTTTTGCATGTAAAACGGGGACTACAGCTCCCACTGCGCCAGAACCAGTATCTAATGCTCCAATGAACAAACTAGATAAGACCTCTCAAGTTGGGATGAAAGGAAATTGGCAAATTACCAATGTAGCTTATCCAGGATCAGACTACATTAAAGTAAATTCTTTTAATCTTGCCGATTCAAAATGTTTTGTGGGAAGTACATGGAAATTTATTTCAAACAATAATAAAGGAAATATGACTTTGAACAGTCCTAATTGTACTGGTTTTACGTCTGATATTACATGGTATGTCAATAAAGAAGGGCAATTTGTTCTTAAGATATTGGATGAAGGATTAAAATCTAAAAAGGTAAAAACTGGTTTTGTTCTAGGTGTTGCCAATCAATCTGAAAATTCTTTTCAATTGATTGATAAAATTAATGTGGGTAGTAAACCAACAGATGTAGTGTACCAGTTTCAAAGAATTAATTAATTAGAAAAGAGATAAAAATGAAAAAGATAGCGATATTAGGTTTAAGTAGTTTGCTTGTATTAAGTATGTTTTTTACAGGATGTGATTCGGTGAAAAATGCTAATAATACTCAAAAAGGAGCTGGAATAGGAGCTGTTGCTGGAGGTATTATTGGAGCTGTATTAGGAAATAATTTGGGTCACGGAGGAAACGCTGCTTTAGGAGCTGCTATTGGAGCTGCTGTAGGTGGGGGAACTGGAGCCTTAATTGGAAACAGTATGGATAAACAAGCTAGAGAAATAGATCAAGCTTTGCCAGGAGCAGATGTAGAGCGTGTAGGAGAAGGTATTCACTTAGTTTTGAACGAAAATGCCGTTCGTTTTGATGTGAATAAAGCTACTTTGACTGCCCAAGCTAGAGCCAATTTAGATAAATTAGTACCTGTGTTTAATTCTTACGCAGATACTAATATTGAAATTTTTGGTTATACAGACAATACGGGAAGACCAGAATACAACTTGACGCTTTCTCAAAAAAGAGCCGAATCGGTAAAAGCGTATTTGACCTCAAAAGGATTAATGGCTAGTCGTTTCAAAACATCTGGTTATGGAATTGCAGATCCAATTGCTTCTAATGATACCAAAGAAGGTCAAAGTCAAAACCGTCGTGTAGAATTTGCTATTACTGCAAATGCGAAAATGGTGGAAGATGCCAAAAATAAACAATAGATAAATTTTATTTTTGTTTTAAAAACTGCTTTATCATAAAGCAGTTTTTTTTTGGATATAAATGAATTATCAACATAGTTTTTTTAGCAAAGGAACTATATTTGCTCTCACAAATTTTAATGTTATAGAATGCTTCAAGTTCAAAATATTTCATTCGGCTATACCGAAAAAATCATTATTCAGAATGTGGATTTCACAGTCGCCAAAGGTCAAAATATAGCTATTCTTGGCGAAAGCGGTTGTGGAAAAAGTACCCTTTTAAAACTGATTTATGGAATGTATGACTTAGGTCAAGGGCGTATTTTTTATAATGAAACGGAGATTCGCGGACCTAAATATAATTTGATTCCAGGAATGCCATTTATGAAATATTTGGCGCAAGATTTTGATTTGATGCCTTATGAAACTGTTGCCGAAAATGTAGGTAAGTTTCTTTCGAATGGGTTTTTGCCCTTAAAAAAACTCCGTATCCAAGAATTATTGGAAATGGTTGAAATGACGGAGTTTGCCAATGTAAAAGCTAAATTATTGAGTGGAGGTCAACAACAACGGGTAGCATTGGCTAGAGTTTTGGCTTTAGAGCCAGAGGTGTTATTGCTCGATGAACCTTTTAGCCATATTGATAATTTTAGAAAAAACGCACTGCGTAGAAACCTATTTGCTTACTTAAAGAAAAAAGAAATCACTTGCTTTATTGCGACTCATGATAGTACCGATGCGCTTTCTTTCTCTGATGAAACCCTTGTTTTGCATCAAGGAAGAATTATTGAGAAAGGACCTTCGGCAGAGGTTTATACTTATCCTTTGAATAAATATGTTGCCTCTCTTTTTGGAGAAGTAAATGAACTAAAATTGTCACAATTGATGACCATCGAAGGGGATGATGAGATTATTTTGTTGTATCCACATCAATTAAAAATAGACGTAAACGGTTCTCTGAAAGCGATTGTAAAACAATCCTTTTTTAAGGGTAGCCGTTATTTGATAAAAGCTGCTTTTGACAGAAAAGCTATTTTCTTTGAGCATGAAACTGCTTTAGAATTAAATCAAGAAGTGCTGTTGAAGATTTCTTAGAGAGATTTGGAATCTAAAAATAAGGGAACAGTTTTCAGTCACAGTCGCAGTTTTCAGAGTTATCTGCAAACATTGTAATTCGCTTTCTTCAAAATAGTAACAGAAAAGAGACAGTTTTTTTAGGCTGTCTCTTTTTTTGTTAAATGAAAGTCAGGATTTCCACTTTAGTTTTTCAAATGTTTTTCCAAGAATTGGTCTTGTTCCCAGAGTAAATGCAAAATATTTTCTTTGGCCACATAACCGTGAGATTCTTTGGGTAATAGTACCATTCTAACTGGCGCTCCCAATCCTTTTAAAGCTTGGAAATAACGTTCTGTTTGTAGCGTAAAAGTCCCAGGATTGTTATCAGCTTCACCATGAACTAAAAGCAATGGAGTTTTCATTTTATCCGCATTCATAAAAGGCGACATTGTATTGTACACTTGAGGAACTTCCCAGTAATTGCGTTGCTCGCTCTGAAACCCAAACGGCGTTAATGTTCTATTGTAGGCACCACTTCTGGCAATGCCACAGGCAAATAGATTGGAGTGTGTCAATAAATTAGCCGTCATAAATGCACCATAAGAATGTCCGCCAATAGCCACTTTTTTGGTATTGATATATCCTAAAGCATCTACGGCATGTATTGCGGCTTCGGCATCATCTACCAATTGTGTAATGAAATTATCATTGGGTTCTGTGGTTCCTTCTCCAATAATAGGAAACGAAGCGTCATCAAGAACGACATATCCTTTGGTTACCCAATATACAAAAGAACCATAATAAGGGAAAGTAAATTCATTTGGGTTTTGATTGCTTTGTCCAGCGCTACTTTTATCTTTATATTCAGCTGGGTAAGCCCAAATTAATAATGGTAATTTTTCTTTTTTGACCTTGTCATAACCTTCAGGCAAATACAAAGTTCCAGATAGTTCTACACCATCTTTTCGTTTGTATTTGATCACTTCCTTACTGACATTTTTGATGCTTTCAAATGGATTTTCGAAAGTAGTAATGGGAGTTAGGCTATTTTTTTGTTTGATGTTTCTAAAATAATAATTGGGATATTCATTTTTAGATTGAATCTGAACCAATACTTTTCCCTTTTTAAAATCTTCAATTTCTAATAAATCTTCTTTTTTGTCTTTGTAAAGCGAAGTGTACAGTCGTTTTGATTGTAGTGTCTTTAAATTGAATTCATCGATAAACGGAAATTGTCCGTCTTTGGTAAATCCTTCTCCAATACGGAAAGCATTATTGTTTTCTATAGCCAACACATGCTTATTGTACTGGTTTTTTTTGGTTTCAAAATTTCCAGGATCAGCATAAATGTCTTGTGAGTTTCTATCCGTGATTACTTTTGCTTTTTGGTTTGAGTCGGATGGATTTATCAAATAGGTTTTGGTATTTCGAGTGTCGTACCATTCATCTGAAACAATGGCAACAGTTTCGTTCCCCCAAATGATTTCCCCGAAGCGTTGTGGTGTTTTTAGCATTGAAGTTGGGTTTGCAGCAAAAGGAGCTTCCCATAGAAAAACCTCATCTCTGAAATCAACTTTATTAGCTGGATCTCCTTCGTCTAAAGCCACTACATAGGCTAATGTCGCAGGTTTGTCATTTCTCCAGCTCATTTCTCTTTTTCCTTTGCGTACAGCCATGAACCCTTTCGGCATAATTTCGTTTAGCGGCAATTCATTTACTGTTTTTATTTCAATACCATTCTTGTTATAAACGACCGTTTTTGAAGGAAAACGATTTAAAGGAACAATGTAAGAAAATGGTTTTTGTATGGTAGTTATCATTAAAAAGTTTCCGTCAGGCGAAATTCTCTCTCCTGCAAACATAGCAGCATTCTTTAATAAAGTTGCTTTTCCGTCTAGGGTCACTTTATATAATTCGGACGTAATGATGTTTTCAAAATTGATTTCATCATTTTTGTTTTTCAGCATGTCAGGGTAAGTCCTGTTTTGTGATTTTGTCCCCTCCGAATTAGAGGTAATTGGTCCCGTTGGCAAATCTTTTTTAGAATCTAATAATGCAGCTCTGTTTTTGGGTAGCATTTTTACCAAAATAGTTTCGTTGTCATTGAACCAGCTAAAAGGTGTGCCCAGATTTGCGTTTAGGGTTGCTTCGGTTAATTTTGTTGCTTTTGCGGAAGCTACATCCAAAACCCATAATTCAACTCCAGTAGTAATGGTGTTTGAAAATAATATCTTTTTATCGTTTGGCGACCATACTACATTACTGATGCGGGGATTGGTTGGCAAACCGCTAACTTGTATTTCGTTTTTGTCAGCAACTTTTCTTAATTTGATATTGTTGATGTAGGTTACCGTACTCGAAATATTGGTTATTGGGTTAATTCGTAAACCTCCCAAACGTAATTCTTCTTGATTTAAATCGTCTAATGTTTTGTAGGTAGCTCTATAGCTCAAGAGCATGTATTCTTTCTTGGTATCTAAAGACACGGAAGGGGCTCTTTGATAATCAGCCAGATCTAAAATCGATTTGGAGGGTTTTTGATAGTTTAAGTTTTCTTGCGCAATGGCGGATAAACCCATGCATAGGAATACGAATAAGGAAACTCTTAATTTCATAAGTTGATATTTATTGTTTTTTTATAGGTCTTATGTAATTCGCATACTATCATTGGTGTTAACGACCAATTTACGGTCATGCTCATTTCATAAATTTAAATTGTTGTTGATTAATAACAAGTAGTCTCGTAATAGGTCGTAATAATTCAATTTTGTTACATTTAGGGAAAAGCTATTCATTAGTAGGATGTCTAGAGCCCTCACGGAAATGGTATCTTTTTTTATTAAACCTGACGGGTTTTTAAAACCCGTCAGGTTTATAAAAAAAGATACCGCCCCGATAGTAAAATAGCTGCAAAAAACTAATAATTTGGATATTGCTAAAAAAAGAGTAATTTGTCATCGAATATTTTAAAAGATATTTAAATTTGCAACCTTCATTTTAATAATATAATAAAAGTATGTACCATTCAAAAATAACGGGATTGGGGTATTATGTCCCAGATAATGTAGTGACTAATGATGATTTGTCTAAAATCATTGATACAAATGACGAATGGATTCAAGAAAGAACAGGGATTCAGGAAAGACGCCATATCATCCGTGGGGAAGATACGACCACGTCAATGGGAGTAAAAGCAGCCAGGATTGCTATGGAACGCTCGGGTGTTGCTGCAGAGGATATTGATTTTGTGGTTTTTGCAACACTAAGTCCGGATTATTATTTTCCAGGACCTGGGGTTTTGGTACAACGTGATTTAGGTTTGAGAACCGTTGGAGCATTAGACGTAAGAAATCAATGTTCCGGTTTTGTGTACGCTCTTTCTGTGGCGGATCAATATATCAAAACAGGAATGTACAAGAATATTCTAGTGATTGGATCTGAGGTGCATTCTACAGGATTGGATATGACTTCGAGAGGACGTGGAGTTTCAGTGATTTTTGGAGATGGGGCAGGAGCTGCTATTTTAAGCAGAGAAGAAGATTTGTCTAAAGGAATTCTATCTACCCATTTGCATTCTGAAGGGATTCACGCCGAAGAATTAGTCGTAAAAGCGCCAGGCATGGGAGGTCGTTGGGTTACCGACATTATAGCGGACAATGATCCAAACGACGAAAGTTATTTCCCTTACATGAATGGGCAATTTGTGTTTAAAAATGCAGTAGTTCGTTTTGCCGAGGTGATTAATGAAGGGCTCGAAGCCAATAATTTGCAAGTTTCGGATATTGATATGTTGATTCCGCATCAAGCCAATTTGAGAATTTCGCAGTTTATACAAAAGAAATTTGGACTGAATGATGACCAAGTATTTAACAACATTCAGAAATACGGAAACACAACAGCAGCTTCTATTCCGATTGCTTTGACCGAAGCTTGGGAAAAAGGGAAAATAAAATCAGGAGATACAGTGGTTTTAGCTGCTTTTGGAAGTGGATTTACCTGGGCAAGTGCTATTATAAAATGGTAATTATCTGATTTTTTATAGATTTTATTCCAAAAAGAAACCCCGAAGTACCATACTTCGGGGTTTCTTTTTGGAATAAAATTAAAAAATAACATCCTCATAGGTTGTTTTAATTTTTATATGGAAAATTATTCATTTGCCTTATTGTATTAGGTTGAATTGATAGAGTTGATGAAATGATTTACTTTTAAAAAGTAGAAGAAAGGTGTCAAAGTATAGGTTAGTTTTGGGGTTTTATTTTTAATGCAAGAATATATTTTGCCAATTTTCAAAGGATCTAACATTTTTTAATATATTTGCTAAATCGATTTAGTAAATAATAATTTTTAGGATATATGAAAAAAATATTTTTTGTTTGCTTTTTTATTTTTGTTTTCAATTCAGTTGTGGATGCGCAAGAACTGAAATCACCTGATGGGAATTTGAAGTTGTCATTTCATCTCAATGAAGTTGGAACACCAATTTATTCGTTAAGATATAAACTAAAAGCGGTAATTAAGGAAAGTAAAATGGGCTTCGTTTTAAAGTCGGATATTTTATTTAATGAAAATTTTAATCTTCTCGGCACTCATTTTCAAACGGAGAATAGTACTTGGCAACCCGTATTAGGAGAACAAAAGGAAATAAGAAATCATTACAATGAAATGAAAGTTGAACTCATACAGAGCAAAAGTGAAAGGAAAATCACAATATGTTTCCGTTTGTTTGATGATGGTTTAGGATTTCGTTACGAATTTCCAGTTCAGGAGAATCTTAGACATTTTATTATTCAGGAAGAAACAAGTGAGTTTAATTTGGTTGGAGACCATAAGACTTTTTGGTTGCCAGGAGATTATGATAGCAATGAATATAAGTACACTACTTCTAAAATTTCTGACATTCCAGCTTTAATGGTTCATGCTTATGACGAATCTCTTGCAGCTCAAACAAAAATTAAAAATTTAGCCGTTCAAACTCCTTTGATGATGAAAACCGATGAAGGACTTTATATTAATATTCATGAAGCTGCTCTAACAAATTATTCAGCCCTATTTCTAAATGTAGATAGTAAAACATTTGCGCTGAGTTCGCACCTAACTCCAGATGCAGTAGGCAATAAAGGGTACATGCAGACAGGAAGTCATACACCATGGAGAACTATAGTAGTAAGTGATGATGCTCGCACAATTTTGGCTTCAAAATTGATTTTGAATCTTAATGACCCCTGCACATTTGAAGATACTTCTTGGATAAAACCAGTTAAATATATCGGGGTTTGGTGGGAATATTTCATAGGAAAAGGTTCGACATGGGCATATTCTGATGATCAGGATGTTGTAATAGGAACTACAGATTTTTCTAAATTAAAACCGAACGGAACTCATGGAGCAAATACTAAGCATGTAAAAGAATATATAGACTTTGCTGCAACAAATGGTTTTGATGCCGTACTGGTAGAAGGATGGAATGAAGGTTGGGAAGATAATACTGCTTTCAAGAAAGAGCGTATTTATAGCTTTACAAAATCATATCCTGATTTTGATGTCAAAGAATTAAGTAAATATGCCACTCAGAAAGGAGTTAAAATAATTATGCATCACGAAACGACCTCCTCTACCGTTGAGTATGAAAGGCAATTGGATGATGCTCTTCGGTTTATGGTTGATAACAATTATAATGCTGTAAAAACGGGATATGTAGGTCCAATTATTCCTAGAGGAGAACATCACGATGGTCAAGCCATGGTTAATCATTATAGTTATGTGGCATGTGAGGCTGCAAAACATAAGATTATGGTAGATTCTCATGAAGCGGTTAGACCTACGGGATTAAATCGTACTTATCCCAATTGGTTTGCCCAGGAATCGGCTCGAGGAACTGAATTTGAATCCTTTGGAGGGAACAATCCAGATCATACTACCATCCTGCCTTTTACACGATTGATGGGTGGTCCTATGGATTATACTCCAGGAATTTTTCAAGGAGATTTATCAGTTTATGGGGCTAAAAAAAACAAGTTGAGTTCTACGCTTACCAAACAATTGGCATTGTATGTAACGATGTACAGTCCTCTACAAATGGCGGCCGATTTACCCGAAAATTACAGGCGTTTTAACGATGCTTTCCAATTTATAAAAGATGTGGCATTAGATTGGGACAACTCTTATATTCTAGAAGCTGAACCGGGTGATTATATTACGATTGCTCGAAAAGCAAAAGGCAAAAACGAATGGTTTGTGGGGGGTATCACAGACGAGAATCCCCGAATTGCAACGATTGATTTTAGTTTCTTGCCTCTTGGAAATTCATATGTAGCAACCCTATACGAAGATGGGAAAGGGGCGCACTATCAAACCAATCCACAATCGTACAACATTCGAAAAGTAATTGTAAACAGTAAAACTAAACTAAAACAACAATTGGCTGCGGGTGGTGGAGTAGCTATTTCAATAAAATAATTTAAAAGAAAATAAAAATGAGTATGAAATTTTATCCATTGCAATTTGATCCCATTCTGAAAGAAAGAATTTGGGGAGGAGAAAAACTTAATACCGTCCTCAATAAACCAATTACTTCAAAAACAACTGGAGAGAGTTGGGAATTATCAACGGTAGAAGGAGAGGTAAGTTGTATCGCAAATGGTATATTAAAAGGGCAATCATTAACCCAAGTTATCGATGAATATCCCATTGAGATTTTAGGAGCAGCAGTTTATGATAGATTTGGCAAACAGTTTCCTTTGCTGTTAAAATACTTAGATGCTCGTGAAGATTTATCGATTCAGGTGCATCCTAATGATGAGTTGGCTAAAAAGCGACACAATTCTTTTGGAAAGACGGAGATGTGGTATATTATGCAAGCCGATGATGATGCCAAAATAATAGTTGGATTTAAAGAAAAATCGAATGCAGAAAATTTTTCAGAAAACTTAAAAAGCAATACATTACTAACTATTCTGGATGATGTAAGTGTAAAAGCAGGGGATGTTTTTTTTCTGGAAACCGGCACTGTTCATGCAATAGGTGCAGGATTGGTAGTAGCTGAGATTCAGCAAACATCTGACATTACGTACCGACTTTATGATTTTGACAGAGTAGATTCGCAAGGAAACACAAGAGAATTACACGTTGATTTGGCTCTGGAAGCTATTAATTACAATAAAGTTGACACTTATAAGAGTTACGATAGCGTATTTAATCAATCAAATAGAATTGTAGATTGCCCTTATTTTACAACTAATTTTATTCCCTTAAATGGAGAAATTACGGTTAATAAAACAGACAAAACATTTACGGTTTATATGTGTGTGGATGGTGCTTTTGAGATAGAGTTTGACAATGTGAAATTTCAATATAAAAAAGGGGATACGGTTTTAGTTCCTGCTACCATGAATGCATTTGGCCTCAATGGGAAAGCTTCAGTTTTAGAAATATTTATTTCATAAGTAGCTATTCTCACTGGAAGAAAGTGTTGTTTTGTCAAATCAATGATTAGTCGAGAATCAAATTTTAATACGGAATTATTTATCGTTCAGTTATAAGAATATCTCTGTATATAGTTTCAATTACTATGATTTTATTGGTTTATTAACTTTTAAAAAACATTTGTTTTAAAAAAATAGTTACTAAATCGATTTTGTAATTATTTTTAATTATATTTGTGACAGAATTAGTAACTGTTTAAGAAAAAATTAACTCGTTAGATGAAAAAAATCACAATTAAAGATATCGCAAATGAAGCTGGAGTTTCCATCTCTACGGTGTCTTTTGTTATTAATGATAAAGGCGAGAAAATGGGCATTAGTGCCGCGGTTATCAAAAAAGTAAAAGATATTGCCGAAAAGCTGTACTATAGACCTAGTATGATTGCAAGTAGTCTTAGAACTGGAAAAACAAGATCTATTGGGCTTATTGTAGAGGATATTTCCAATCACTTTTTTTCGCAATTAGCACGTGTTATTGAAAACGAGGCGGGGAAACTTGGTTATAGAGTTTTTTATTGTAGTATTGGTAATGATGATAACGAATCTGATGAATTGGTACAGAGTCTTCTTCAGGCAAATGTGGATGGATTTATTATAACTCCTACCAAATTAATGGAGCAGAGCATTGACAATCTGTTGAAATTAAATAAACCAGTAGTTTTAATAGATAGATATTTTGCCAATCAAAATGTTAGTCATGTTGTCATGGATAATTACGAAGCGGCTTATTCTGCAACACAATATTTAATTAATTCTGGATATCAAAACATTGCTCTGGTTAACAATTCATCAGGAATGATACAAATGCAATTAAGAGAAAAAGGGTATACTGATGTGATTAAAAAAAATAATCTTTTTAATGAATCCAATATTCTTTATATTGATTATCCAAATGAAGAAGAAAATAGGGTTTCGGAAATCACGAAATTTTTAAAGAAGAATCCAAAGATTGATGCCGTTCTTTTTTTAACAAATTATTTAGGCCTTGCTGGACTTCATGTGGTTAAAAATATGGGGTTACAAGTTCCTAAAGATTTAGCTATAGTAAGTTTTGATGACCATTATAGTTTTAGACTCAACACACCTACTATAACTGTTGTAGAGCAGCCTTTAGAAGAAATAGCCGTGCAAGCAGTTGAAATTCTTATGGGTCAAATGGTTGATGAAAAAAAAGGTGAGGTTCATAAAGTAATGAAGAAAGGAAAGTTGGTGATTAGAGAATCAGTGTGAATGGAGTGATTTTAATTTTTTTATAAATTTAATAATAAGTATAAAATAATCTAGAAATGCCACATAAGTAAATTTTTTACTTCAAAACCTTTACTACGATAGCTTGAAACACTCAAATTTAGGATTAGTTTTTTTTAGATGATTTACTAAATCGTTTTTGTAAATCAAACATGAACAGGGTTGCTTTTTTTAATTCATTTACTAAAACGATTTAGTAAATAACATATTGACCTTCTTAAAATGTAAAAGTTTAAAGGAGTGACCTTAATGAAAGGATATATTGAAATTGAATTCTTTTTTATTAATAATTTTTAAATAAACCAAAAACAAATTAACAAACCAAAAACAATTGCTTATGAAACGAATTATATTAGTGTTAGGTCTGGTAATGCTTAGCTGCATAGGAGTAGCTGCGCAAAACCGATCAATAACAGGAGTAGTCGCAGATGCAGAAAAAAAGAGTATTGCCACTGCAAATATAAAGGTAAAAGGAATGTCTATTAGTACAATGTCGGATTCTGAAGGGCATTTTACGATGTCAGTTCCTGAGGGAAAAATTACTTTGACAGTATCTTCTATTGGGTTTATTTCAAAATCTGTAGAAGTTGGTGCCCATGAAAATAATATTACAGTTTTGCTAGCTATTGGCACAACAGAATTAAAGGATGTAGTGGTTACCTCATTTGGGGTAATGAAACACAAGAAAACATTGGGGTATGCTGTTGGTGAGGTAAAAGGAGATGATTTGACAAAAACCAAAGAGGTAAACTTAGCGAACGCATTACAAGGAAGAGTTGCGGGTGTAAATGTTTCTGCACCAGCTACTGGGCCATCAGGTTCCAGCCGTGTGATTATTCGTGGGGCTACTTCAGCTTCTGGATCAAACCAGCCTTTGTATGTGGTAGATGGTGTTCCTATTGACAATACTCAGCAAGGTAATGTCGGTTTGTATGGCGGGGCCGATAAAGGAGATGGTATGTCTTCTTTCAATCCAGATGATATCGCTTCTATGTCAGTATTAAAAGGGAGTGCAGCATCTGCTCTGTATGGTTATAGAGGTTCTAATGGGGTAATCTTGATTACCACCAAAAAAGGAAAGTCAGGTAAAGGAATAGGAGTTGATTTTAGTACAAGTATTGTCGCTAGTACGGCCATAAACCATCTGAAATGGCAAGATCAGTACGGAATAGGAGCGCCTGGTAATGCGGGTATTCCTACAAGAGAAACCACTTTGGATAATATTAGAGATGCTTATAATTTTACTTGGGGAGATAAATATGATGGTTCTTCAATAATCGGTGTAGACGGTCAGCCACATACTTATTCAGCTAATGGGAATAATAATATCAAAAATTTCTATCAAACAGGAATGAACTTTACCAACACTTTGGCAATTTCTGGAGGAAACGAAACTTCTAATTTTAGAGTGTCTTTTGGAAATACTAAAAATGAGTCTATCATGCCAGGCACAACTTTTGGTAGAAATAACATAGCTTTTAATTTTTCTTCTACTCCAAATACAAAAGTAAGTGTAGAAGCAAATGCTCAGTATATTTCTGAAAAATCTCACAACAGACCTTATTTGAATGATGGCCCGAGAAATGCCGCCTATGTGGTTACTTTTTTGAGTCCGCAAACTGACATTAATTGGATGAAGAATCCCTATAATGCAGATAGAGGAGAGGCGGATTACTTAGGTGGAAATGATTACAACACAGTTCCGTCTTTTGCTACTTCCCAAGATTTGAATGATGACCTTAGAAAACGTTTTATAGGTTCTACTAATCTAACTTATAATATTACGGATAAATTTTATGCAAAAGCAGTAATTGGTATTGACGACATTAGTTATGAATTTGAAGAAGTTGAACCAACAGGAATTTCCTATAATCCAGCAGGAAGTATCGAAAACAGAATTGAAGACCGTACAGAGTTAAACACTTCTGCTTTCTTGGGGTATAAAGGAGATTTAGTTAAAAATCTTACATTAGATGCTTTTGTTGGTGCAAACCGCCAGCATAATAGATATAGTGGAATAAAAACGAGAGGAAATGGTTTTATAGTACCGTTTGAATATTTTTATGGAAATACCACGCCAGACAGAACTGAAAAACTGTTTTCAGAAAGCGAAGTAAACTCAGTGTTTTATTCGGCAGATTTTGGATATAAAAATTACTTGTTCGTAGGTTTAACAGGTCGTGAAGATTGGTTTTCTACTTTGGACCCATCAAATAATAGTACTTTTTATCCCTCTGTGAGTACAAGTTTTATTTACTCTGATGTGATAGACTTACCAGAATGGATGTCGTATGGTAAGTTGAGAGGTAGTTGGGGTAACGTTGGGGGAGCATTGCCTGATGCTTATGCTTTAAATCTGTCTTATGCTACTCCCAATGGGCAAACCGATGCTCAGGGGCAACCAATTTTGGGAATTAAAGGAGAGACTATTCCGAATAGCAAATTGAAACCTTATAATGTAAGTACTATTGAATTTGGTTTTGAGAATACATTTTTCAATAATAGACTTAGTACCGATTTGACTTTTTACAGCAAGAGAACTACTAATGATATCACTGATGCAGATGTTTCTGTTGCTTCTGGTTATAAAACCACAAAAATTAATGTGGGTGAAATTTTGAATCAAGGTGTGGAGTTTGCCATAAATGCAAAAGCTATCAAAACAGAAAATTTTACGTGGACTATAGGATATAATATTGGGTATAATGATAGTGAAGTAGTTGGCTTGGCCGATGGAATAACCACTAAGACATTAGATGGGAATAGAGATGGTAGAGCCACTGTAGCTTTAGAAGTAGGGCAGCCTTTTGGAGTTATCAAAGCTTATGATTATTTGAGAGATAAAAATGGTACTATTCTGCTTAACGCAAGCGGAAGATTTGAAAGAGGTGACTTAATTATAGCAGGGCAAGGTGTTGCACCAGTGGCAATGGGATTTACTAACGATTTTAAATATAAAGCGTTTACACTTTCGGCTCTTATAGATGCAAAATTTGGAGGAGAAATATATTCTGCTACAAATCAGTTGGGAACACGTTGGGGTTTAACCGAAATGACATTAGAAGGTCGTGAAGGAGGAATTCATGTTACAGGAACTGATGTTAACGGTAATAGCGTAGACAAACAAGTTCCAGCTTATGATTATTGGAGAGCGGGTTATAGTCAGATATCATCAAATTTTGTTTATGACGCTGATTTTGTCAAATTGAGATCAGTTTCTTTAAGTTATGCTTTCCCAAAAGAATTAATAGGGAAAACAGGATTTCAAGCAATCAACGTAGCTTTTTCTGCTCATAATTTATGGACGTTATATAGTGCAACTCCAAATATAGATCCAGAATCAAACTATTCTAATAGTAATGCTCAAGGTCTTGAAAGAGCAACTTTGCCTTTGACTAGGAATTATGGTCTAACTCTTAATGTTAAATTCTAATAATAAAAATCTTAAGATGAAAAATCAATTTATAAAATTATTTTCTATCGCAATTGTTAGTGCAATGACATTAACTTCATGCGAAAACGGATTCGAAGAAATGAACACGGATCCAAATGCTTTAACAACTCCATCACCGAAATCTATGTTTACGCTAGCAGAGGTGTATATGGATGGACAAGACTATTCGAATACCAGGGCCAATAACATATATGCAGCCCAAATTGTACAGCAATTTTCCTCAATAGGAGGATCTGGTTCAGTATACTCCTATGATGGAGGGTATTCAGGGTCGCTTTTTGGAGAATCGTATGGTAAAGGGTTGAGTCAAATTTTTCAGTTAATGTCGGTTTTACCCAATACGACCGAAAATTCCAATATGATTCAGGCTTGCAGAATAATGAAGGTATTTATGTTCCAAAAATTGACCGATACTTATGGTGAGGTTCCTTATTTTGAGGCAGGTAAAGGATATAATGGGAATATTTTTTCTCCAAAATACGACACCCAACAAGCAATCTACAACGATCTTTTGAAAGAGTTGGACGAGGCAGGTGACGCACTAGATGCCAACAAGCCTTTTGTAGGTAATGCTGATTTGTTTTATCAAAGCGATGTTGCAAAGTGGAAAAAAATGGCTAATTCATTGATGTTAAGAGTAGCGATGCGTTTGTCTAAAGCAGATGCTGCTAAATCGAAACTCTACGTAGAAAAAGCTTTTGCTAAAGGAGTATTTACGTCTAATGTTGAAAGCTTAGTTCTAAAACATGATTCTAGTCCACAAGGTGTTAAAACCAATCCAATTACTTCTACTTGGGTAATTAATGATTTGCAAAATGGAAAAGGAAACATAAAATTCAGTAAAACCTTTATTGATTTGTTGAAGAATAACAATGATCCCCGTTTGAGAATTTATGCTAAATTGGAAGCGACACAAGACAACAATCCAGCAAATCAACAAGGACTAGCCAATGATGCAAAAGTAATTCCTGGTGGTGACAGTCAACTTTTCTCGGATCCAAACACTTCAACGGTGTTGCGTACAGATGCTCCTACCTTAATCATATCTTATGCTGAGGTTCAATTCTTTCTTGCCGAAGCAGCCGTAAAAGGATGGAATGTTACCGGAACCGCTAAACAGCATTACGAAGATGGGGTAAAAGCTGCAATGGAGATACTAACAATATTTGGAGACAAGGTTCCGGCGGTTACTACTGCTGAGTATAATGCTTATATAACAACTCCTGGTATCGCTTTTGATGCTCCCAATGCTTTAAAGCAAATTGGAACTCAAAAATGGATAGTTCTATTGTTTAATGGGATTGAAGCTTTTTCAGAGTATAGAAGAACAGGATTTCCAGTTTTAGTTCCTGTTAACGCTCCAGCTGGGGTAACTAACGGAACTATTCCTAGAAGATTGGTTTATGATCAATCTGAGCTTTTTACAAATAGTGCCAATTATAAGGAAGCGATACAACGTCAAGGTTTAGATTTAATGACAACTAGAGTTTGGTGGGATAAATAAGTTTGGGTTAGGTTAGCTTAATATAAGTCGGGTAGGTTGTTCCTCCCGGCTTACTATTAAGTTTTTAGTTTTGTATTTTTTTAAACATTTACTAAGGTATAAAAAGAGTTGTTATTTTTTAAGGTTTGGTTTATTGCTTTTATCACCTCTTTTTTCGCAACAGATAATTTTTACTGTCTGCTGAAAAAAATGGAGTTATCTTCAGCAAACTATTAGATGAATATACTTAATTTAACATCTTTAATTACAAGTATTTTCGTGGTAACACAAAGCTGATTTGGGTTGTTTTATAATGATTTAGAAATAAAATTTATTTTTTTATAAATTAATTAATCCAACAAATTATAGCCTAGTAAGGTCCTTAAAGTTTTAAGAGAATATAAAACCGCTCAGGTAGAAAATAATAAAAGATATAAAGCTTGGAATAAGCTTGGCAGAAGGAAAAAGGAGATAGTTTTTGAATATTTTTGTTAGTTATTCTGAAATGCAACCCTGAAAAGAGAAGGAATTAATTGTGCTGCAAGAACAATCCTTCTCTCGCTGCCAACTATTAAGTAAATGTTTCAAAATAAACCTTTACTAAAGCACTTTTGTTTATTCTAGAAAAATATAAACACACCGTAATAATGGTAGTAAACTCAGTAACAATGAAATATAAAAAACACTTATATTGGTTTTTCTACATTTGTCTTGCAAACTTTTCATTTGTGGTCAGTGCCCAAAATATTGATATTCAAAAAGGATGGCAATACAGAGAAGCGGGTGCTTTAAAGTGGTATTCGGCCACAGTTCCAGGAGAAGTGCATACTGATTTATTGAAAAATAAATTAATATCAGACCCTTTTTATCGTGATAATGAGAAAAAATTACAGTGGATAGAAAAAAAAAATTGGGAATATAAAACCACTTTTTTGGTAACCCCTGCTACGATAAAGAAAGTATATGCAGCACTCGTTTTTGATGGATTAGATACCTATGCAACGGTGTACTTGAATAAACAGTTAGTTTTAAAAGCCGATAATATGTTTCGTCAATGGCGAGTAGACGTAAAAAAAATAATAAAACCAGGCAAGAATGATTTAGTAGTTGTGTTTCAATCGGCACAAAATGTAGTTGATTCGCTGGCCAAAAAGGATCTTCCTTTTGTAATTCCTGACAACCCTCGCGCGTATGTGCGTAAAGCGCAGTATCATTTTGGTTGGGATTGGGGACCTAAATTTACCACTTGTGGCATTTGGAAATCGGTTCGGTTAGAAGCTTATGATGAAAAAGAAGCCGAGAAAGTATATAAAGTGCCACACCAATACGAATTGGTTCAAGATGTCGATACTATAGGGAAGTCATTTTATTTTAAAATTGATGGTACCCCAGTGTATATGAAAGGAGCCAATTATATTCCTTCGGATGCTTTTCTTTCTAGAGTGACCCATAAAGAATATGAAAAAGTTATTTTGATGGCAAAAGAGGCCAATATGAATATGTTACGTGTTTGGGGTGGTGGAATTTATGAAGATGATTATTTCTATGATTTATGCGATAAAAACGGAATTTATGTTTGGCAAGACTTTATGTTTGCTGGAACGATGGTGCCAGGAGATAAAGCTTTTTTTGACAATGTAAAAGAAGAAGTAAAATACCAAGTGAAGCGTTTGCGTCATCATCCTTCGATCGTGGTTTGGTGTGGGAATAATGAAATTGATGAAGCTTTTAAAAATTGGGGATGGCAAAAAACATTCAAAATGAATCAAAAGGATTCTATTCGCTTGTGGAATGATTACAAACGATTGTTTCAGGACAGTATTCCAAAATGGGTTAAAGAAGTAGATCCTAATCGTCCTTACGTAAGCAGTTCCCCATTGCTTGGGTGGGGAAAACCAGCGAGTATTACCCAAGGCGATAGTCATTATTGGGGCACTTGGTGGGGACTGGAAGATGTTGAAGTTACCCTAAAAAAAACGGGTCGTTTTGTGAGTGAATACGGTATGCAGGCGATGCCGAATTATGCTAGCACGGAGAAAATAACTATTGAAGAGGATCGCCATTTGTATTCGGATGTGTTGAAAGCGCATCAAAAAGCGGGTAAAGGTTTTCATAAACTGAATTCCTATTTGCAACGCTATTTCAAAGATACTACTTATGTAAAAACGTGGTCAGTCAAAGATTATACCTATCTCACACAATGTTTACAATATTATTCTTTTAAAAATATAATCGGAATCCATCGTTCAAAAGCACCGTACAATATGGGGACCATTTTGTGGCAACTCAATGATTGTTGGCCTGTGGCAAGTTGGAGTATTACAGATTACTACAACCGTCAGCCAAAAGCGGCTTGGTATGCCGTGAAAGAAGCGTATCGGGATGATGTCAAACCAGTAGTCGATTTGACTCGCCCCATACATTTAAAGCTAGAAAATCCAGCTATACAATTTAAAATAAATGGAAGTAAAATAGTGCTGATAGCCAATAAAGACGCAAAATATGTTTGGATAGACATCAAAGGGTACACCGGAAGATTGAGCGACAACTATTTTGATCTGAAAGCTGGACAACAAAAGACGATTATTATCGAAAGTCCAATTTCAAAACCAAATATCACTATTACATCTTTGTATGAGGTGTTGAAGAGAAACAGATAATTTGTATTAAATTTTGATTATGGAGGTTTTTAAATTGCCTCCAGCTTTAGCTGGAGGAAAATGAATTAATCTGTAGTGGCTTTAGCCAAAATAACATATAAAATGGAGAAGATGAAACAAAATAAATTGTCATTCGCAATTATTGCTGTGTCACTTGTACTATCGGTTTTTCCAACCTATTCTCAAGGGAAGACGAACAAAAATGCGGATGCAAATTACACCCAATACGTGAATCCGTATATCGGTTCTGGAGGACATGGACATGTTTTTGTTGGAGCCAATGTTCCCTTTAGTGCTGTTCAATTGGGACCTTCTACAATTTTTGAAGGTTGGGACTGGTGCAGTGCCTACAATTATTCGAGTAACACCATTTTGGGATTTACCCACACGCATTTGAGCGGAACTGGAATTGGCGATTTGAATGATATTCTGCTTTTACCCCTTACGGGAAAAGTACCCCTGCAAAAAGCAACTAAAGAAGAGGCAAGCGGCTATGGTTCTACCTTTTCTCATACTAATGAGGTGGTAAAACCAGGTTATTATAGTGTTCTTTTGGATAAATATAATGTAAAAGGCGAGTTGACGACTACTGAAAGAGTCGGTTTTCATAAATATACTTTCAACTCGAAAGACGAAGCACACGTATTGTTGGACTTGGCAGATGGTGTGGGATGGGATAGTCCAAAAGAAACTTTCATCAAAAAAACTGGAAACAGAACCCTAGTGGGATACCGTCATTCTAAAGGATGGGCTGCTGATCAGCGTTTGTTTTTTGCCATGGAATTTTCAGAAGATATTTCGAATGTTTCGCTTTATGACAGCACTTCGGTTGTAAAAGGAATCGACGGGAAAGGGTTAAAAATGAAAGCCGTACTTGATTTTAAAAACAAATCAAAGAATGTTATTCTGGTAAAAGTGGGGCTTTCCCCCGTGAGTTATGAAAATGCTTTGACGAACATAAAAGCTGAAATTCCTACTTGGGATTTTGCTCAATCGGTTCAACAAGCAGCTGCCAAATGGAATAAAGCTTTGGGGAAAATCGATATTAAAGGCGATGCCGATACCAAAACAATTTTCTATACGGCTTTATATCACACTATGTTTGCGCCTTCGATTTTTAATGATGCAAATGGTGATTATAGGGGAACAGACAAGAAAGTCTATAAAAACGCAGGATTTGTAAACTATACCACTTTCTCTTTATGGGATACCTATCGGGCCTTACATCCGCTTTATACGATTACCCAAGAAGATAAAATCAACGATATTGTCAAAACGTTTTTAGCGATTTATCAGCAACAAGGGAGATTGCCAGTTTGGCATTTGATGGGGAATGAAACCGATTGTATGAACGGGAATCATTCTATAGCTGTTATTGTTGATGCTTATTTTAAAGGGTACAGAAACTATGATGTAGCATTGGCTTTTGAAGCCATAAAGAAAACGGCTATGCAAACTCGAGCTGGAATGGATTATGTTCAGAAAGTTCAGTATATACCTGCCGACAGCCAACTAGAATCTGTTGCCAATGCAATGGAATACGCCATTGACGATTATTGCATAGCCAAAATGGCAAAGGACTTGAATAAAATGGACGATTATGCTTATTTCACTAAAAGAGCAGCGTTGTACAAACAATATTTTGATAAAAATACTGGATTTATGAGGGGGAAATTAAAAAATGGGCAATGGCGAGAACCATTCAACCCGCTTTCTTCTGCCCATCGTAAAGACGATTATGTAGAGGGAAATGCTTGGCAATATACTTGGCTGGTGCCTCAAGACCCTTATGGTTTGATTGAATTGTTTGGAGGAGATGATCCCTTTATCCAAAAATTCGACCAATTATTTAAAATTAACGAAAAAGTAGCAGGCGAAGAAGCGTCTCCCGACATCAGTGGTTTGATAGGTCAATATGCTCAAGGAAATGAACCAAGTCACCATATCCCTTATCTTTATGCGTATGTGGGACAACCCTGGAAGACCGCCGAAATTGTCCGTGAAGTTTTTGATACATTCTATACCACTAAAACTGATGGAATCTGTGGTAACGAAGATGTGGGTCAAATGTCAGCATGGTACGTACTCTCTTCTATGGGATTCTATGCTGTAAATCCTGCCAATGGCATTTACGTTATGGGAAGCCCAGCTGTTGATGAAGCCACAATCCACTATAAAAAAAATGTTTCTTTCAAAATACTGGCTGTGGATAATAGCAAAGCGAATAAATACATTCAAAAAGCAGCATATAATGGGAAGCCATATACCAAATCGTACATCACCCATGACATGATTATAAAAGGAGGAGAACTCAAATTGTATATGGGGAGTCAGCCTTCAAAGACTTTTGGGGTGTTGAAAGTGGATAGACCTTTGTAGAAGTTTTTAGTTTTCAGTCGCAGTTTTCAGTGATCGGCCGCATGTATCTAACTCCTTTGGAGAGGGGTTGGGGATGAGGTTTTTAAAAACTATTTTATATTAAAACTATGAAATCGCTATGACATCATTTCTCGTAAGCACCAATGAAGATCTGGCGATACCATATTCAAATAAAAAACAAATATTAGCTACATATGAAAATAAAGAGTTTAATTATTTCGAGTTTACTATTACTTTGCGTCCAAGTAAAAGCACAAACCAAAACGTTCGATCCAGTCGATTATGTAATCCCTTTGATGGGAACACAATCTGCGCCTAACCTTTCAAATGGGAATACTTATCCCGCTATTTGTAGACCTTGGGGAATGAATTTTTGGACGCCACAAACTGGTAAAATGGGAGACGGATGGTGCTATACGTATACTGCTGAAAAGATTCGAGGTTTCAAGCAAACGCATCAGCCATCGCCTTGGATAAATGATTACGGACAGTTCTCCATTATGCCTGTAACGGGTAAATTGGCATTTGTCGAGGAGGATCGTGCAAGCTGGTTTAGTCATAAATCAGAAATAGTAACCCCTTATTATTACAGTGTTTATCTTGCCGATTATGATGTGACAACAGCAATTACCGCTACCGAAAGAGCCGCTCATTTTCAATTTACATTTCCACAAAATGACCAATCTTCAATTGTAATTGATGCTTTTGATAAAGGATCTTATATAAAAATTATTCCGTCCGAGAATAAAGTTATGGGTTATACTACTCGTAATAGTGGTGGTGTAGCCCCTAATTTTAAAAATTATTTTGTTTTAATTTTTGACAAACCATTTGCTTCAAATTATACTTGGAGTGGGTCAGTTTTAGATAAAGCAAAACTTGAAATGAAGGCCGATCATGCAGGAGCTGTAGTCGGATTCAAAACGAGTAGAGGAGAAATTATAAACGTAAAAGTGGCTTCTTCTTTTATCAGTATGGAACAAGCAGAATTAAATTTGCAACGGGAATTAGGGACCGCCACTTTTGAGCAAACAGTTTCAGAATCTAAAAAGGAATGGAATAATGTTTTAGGAAAAGTAACTATTGAAGGGGGAACTGACGAACAACTTAAAACTTTTTATTCTTGTTTGTATCGTACCGCTTGTTTTCCACAAAAACTATACGAAATTGATTCGAACGGGAAAATTATTCATTACAGTCCATTTACTGGTAAAATTTTGCCAGGTTATATGTTTGGCGGAACTGGTTTCTGGGATACTTTTAGAGCATTGTACCCAATGCTGAATTTATTTTATCCTTCCATAAATAAAGAAATGCAAGAAGGATTGGTAAATGTCTATAAAGAGGGGGGCTTTCTTCCAGAATGGTCGAGTCCTGGATATAGAGATTGTATGGTAGGTAATAATTCGGCTTCAGTAGTTGCAGATGCTTATTTAAAAGGAGTGAAAATTGAGGGTATTCAAACTTTATACGAAGCACTTTTAAAAGGAGCAAACAACGAAGGGCCTGATGCCACGGGAAGAAAAGGTGTTGGATTTTACAATAAATTAGGATATGTGCCTAATGATGTTGGAATAAACGAAAGCGCCGCAAGAACATTGGAATATGCTTATGATGATTTTACAATCTGGGAATTGGCCAAAGTGTTAAAAAGACCTAAAAAAGAAATTGAATTGTACGAGAAACGTATGATGAATTATAAAAATGTATTCAATCCAGAGTTTAAGTTGATGAGTGGCAGGGGTAAAGATGGAAGTTTTCAGAAAAATTTTAATCCATTCAAATGGGGAGGAGATTTTACCGAAGGAAATAGTTGGCATTATAGCTGGAGTGTGTTTCATGACATAAATGGCTTGGTTAATTTGATGGGAGGACAAAAACAATTTGTGTCTAAATTGGATGCCGTTTTTACTTTGCCTCCTGTTTTTGATGACAGTTATTATGGTTCGGTTATTCATGAAATTCGTGAAATGCAAATTATGAATATGGGGCAATATGCACACGGGAATCAACCGATACAGCATATGATTTATTTATACAACTATGCAGGCGAACCATGGAAAACGCAATACTGGTCCAGAGAAGTTATGAATCGTTTATACAAACCAACTCCGGATGGTTATTGTGGGGATGAAGATAATGGGCAAACCTCTGCTTGGTATGTTTTCTCTGCCATGGGATTCTATCCTGTTTGTCCTGGAACGGATGAATATGTTCTTGGCGCACCATTATTCAAAAAAATGACGTTGCAATTAGAAAATGGGAAACAAGTTATAATCAATGCTCCTGGTAATTCTGAAGAGAATAAATATGTTCAGGAATTAAAATGGAATAATGCAACCTACAGCAAGAATTATATCAATCATTTCGAATTATTAAAAGGTGCCGACTTGCATTTCGATATGAGTAATTTGCCTAATAAACAAAGAGGAATTTCAGCAAAGGACTTTCCTTATTCTTATTCAACATCAAAATAAAATAGTATGCAATCAAGACGAAAATTCATAAAAAATACAGGGATTTTTTCAGCTGGACTTCTAGCCTTGCAAAGTGATGCTTTTGCTTTACATTCGAATTCGATTTTTGATTTAGGATTAAAAGACTTTGTGAGTCAACGCCCCCCTTTGGCACAAAGGAAATTCACTAGTGATGCAATTGAAGCGGCTATTGTTCGCATCAAAAAACAGATTGCGAATCCTGAGTTAGCTTGGTTGTTCGAAAATTGTTTTCCCAATACATTAGATACCACAGTCGATTTTGAAATCATAGATGGTAAGCCAGATACTTATGTAATTACGGGAGATATTGATGCGATGTGGCTTCGAGACAGTACGGCACAGATTTGGCCTTATATTCCTTTTGTGGCAGCAGATAAAAAATTAGGCGAACTAGTAAAAGGAGTAATAAACCGCCAAACAAAATGTATTTTATTAGATCCTTATGCAAACGCTTTCTACAAAGATTTTAATAAAATTAGCGAATGGAAAAATGATATAACCAAAATGAAACCAGGCATCCATGAACGAAAATGGGAAATTGATAGCCTGTGTTATCCTGTTCGATTGGCTCACGGTTACTGGAAAGAAACTGGCGATATAAGCATGTTCGACAACCATTGGAAAGGGGCAATGAATCTGATTTTGCAAACATTCAAGGAACAACAAAGATGGACGGATAAAGGGCCGTATAGTTTTCAGCGGGAAACGGCTTGGGCAACAGATGGAGTACCGTTGTCTGGATATGGTTATCCTGTAAAACCTTGTGGATTGATTGTCTCTACTTTTCGTCCAAGCGATGACAGTACCTTGTTTCCGTATTTAATTCCAAGTAATATGTTTGCTATTGAGGTGCTTGGGTATTTGATCGAAATGTTCTCTTCTCCAAAAATGAAGGATATGGACATGGTTGCCAAAGCTAAAGAATTGCAAGATCAGATAAAAAAGGGATTGAATGAATATGGAATTATAGACCACCCTAAGTTTGGAAAAATCATTGCCTTTGAAGTAAACGGATATGGAAGTTTTCACTTTATGGATGATGCTAATGTACCTTCTCTACTGTCATTGCCTTATTTGGGAGCCATTAAACCAGATAGTTCATTATATCTAAATACACGAAAAGTGGTACTCTCTGAGAATAATCCGTTTTTTTATAAAGGAAAAGCGGGCGAAGGAGTTGGAGGGCCACATACGGGAGCTGATACCATTTGGCCAATGAGTATTATTCTAAGAGCAATAACTAGTGTTGACGAAAAGGAAATCCGAATGTGTATTAGCAATTTGATAAAAACAAATGCCGATACAGGTTTTATGCACGAGTCATTTCATAAAGATGATGTCACAAAGTTTACTCGCAAATGGTTTGCGTGGGCGAATACATTGTTTGGAGAGTTAATTGTACATACTAGTGTGAAATATCCTCAAATCTTAAAGGATAAAAACATTTAGGCAATATCAATATCAATGGCAATGACAATGGCAATGGCAATGTGAAAATCAATAATGTGTGTTCGAAATCAATAAATAATATAAAAATGAAAACCATAAAACTCCTTTTTTTGTTACTTCTTATCACTACTGGTATAACTGCTCAGAGCAATAAAAATCTAGCTGTAATCGCATATTATACAGGCGATGATAAACAAATAAATGAATTTGAGGTAAATAAATTAACTCATATTATTTATAGTTTTTGTCATTTGAAGGATGGTAAGTTAAGTGTGGATACTGCTAAAGATTCCTTGACTATTAAACATTTAGTTTCCCTAAAAGCTAAGAACCCTCAACTAAAAATCATGTTGTCTTTAGGAGGTTGGGGAGGTTGTGAAACCTGTTCTGATGTCTTTTCTACCCCAAAAGGAAGAGAGGATTTTGCAAAATCGGTAAAAGAAGTTAATGCCTATTTTAATTGCGACGGATTAGATTTGGATTGGGAATATCCAACTATAGAAGGATTTCCAGAGCATCATTATCAAGAAGCCGACAAAAAGAACTTTACGGAACTTATTAAAATACTTCGGCAAACTTTAGGAAACAAGAATGAACTAAGTTTTGCTTCTGGAGGCTTTCAAAAATATTTGGACGAATCCGTTGAGTGGAAAAAAATAATGCCATTGGTAGATCGTGTAAACATTATGAGTTATGATTTGGTAAATGGTTATTCAAAAGTTACAGGACATCATACCCCATTGTTTAGTACTAAAAAGGATGAAGAATCTACGGATAAAGCGGTAACCTATTTGTTGAAATTAGGAATACCTGCAAAAAAAATAGTTATTGGAGCTGCCTTTTATACAAGAGTTTGGAAAGAGGTGTCTAATAGCAACAATGGTTTATACCAATCAGGCATACCAACTGCTGGTGTAAATTTCAAAGAATATACCACATCATTTACCACAGCAAACGGTTGGAATTATTTTTGGGACCAAAAGGCAATGGCAGCCTATTGGTATAATGAAAAAGAGAAATTATTTGCTACTGGGGATGATATCCCTTCTGTTAAAGCAAAAACGACCTATGTAATAAAAAACAAACTTGGAGGAATTATGTTTTGGGAACTGGTTTTAGACAGCCCTCGCAATGGCATGGTCGATGCGATATACCAAATAAAAATTGCAAAATAGTTCAAATAGAAATTAATGTGTCTTTCAAAATTAGAATCACTCTTAAAAAAACAAAAACCGTTATGCCATTCAAAAAAATAGTTTTACTACTTCTTTTATTCGTTTCAGGGCTAATGAAAGGGCAACAAATACTTCCAATTATCCCGAAACCCGGGGATATAAAAATGGGTATAGGCAATTTTATAATTGATGAGAATACAGCTATCCATTACCATAAATCCCAAAAAGAGTTAAATCCTAATGCTATTTTTTTGGCTAGCTGTATTAAAAACATTTCAGGATTATCTTTGAAAATAAATAAAAAGACAGCCAAAAAAATTGAATTTGTAATCGAAAAAGGAGTTCCAGATGAAGGGTACAAATTAAAGGTTTCGCCTAATTCAATAGTAATAAAAGCGAGCAGTCATAAAGGCATCTTTTATGGAATGCAATCCGTATTACAAATACTTCCTGTGGTACGAACCAATGCAGCATTAGCAGTACCTGTTATGGAAGTGAATGATTATCCTCGTTTTAAATGGCGTGGAATGATGCTCGATGTAAGCCGTCACTTTTTTGGTACCGAAGTGATAAAAGAATACCTCGATCTCATGGCGTCCTATAAAATGAACGTTTTTCACTGGCATTTGGTTGATGGTGCAGGTTGGCGTTTGGAAATCAAAAAGTATCCAAAACTTACGCAACAAGCGGCTTGGCGAGTAGATGACTTAAATAAACCATGGAACTGGGCTGAGGTAGCGTTTAATGCAGACCGAAACAAGTCAACTTATGGAGGATATTATACACAGGAACAGCTAAAGGAAATTGTGGCCTACGCCAAAGCCCGAAATATTACCGTAGTTCCCGAGATAGAAATGCCAGGTCATTCTGAAGCTGCAATGGCCGCTTACCCTGAATTATCTTGTAATTCTGCAACCAATTTTGGTCAATCTGGTGATTTTTTCGCCAGTAAAATGGAAGGTAATTACTGTGCAGGAAATGATAATTCTTTTCTCTTTATTCAGGATGTATTGACTGAGGTAATGGCTATTTTTCCATCTGCTTACCTACATATTGGTGGTGATGAGGTTGATAAAACAAGCTGGAAAAACTGCGTTAGATGTCAAGCTAGAATGAAAGCCGAAAATTTGAAAGATGAAAATGAATTGCAGAGTTATTTTATACGAAGAATAGAAAAGTTTTTAGTTTCAAAGAACCGAAAAATGATTGGTTGGGACGAAATATTAGAAGGGGGGTTAGCACCCGAAGCTACAGTGATGAGCTGGCGTGGAGAAGCTGGTGGAATTGAGGCTGCCAAAATGAAACACAATGTAATTATGACGCCCAATTCTCCTTGTTATTTTGACCATTATCAAGCGGGACCAGAGGGAGAGCCATTAGCTATAGGCGGTTTCAATACCGTAAAAAAAGTGTATGATTACGAACCCATTCCTAAAGAATTAAATAAAGAGGAAGAGCAATATGTAATGGGCGGACAAGGGAATGTATGGACAGAATACATAGCTACTACCAAACATCTAGAATATATGGTGCTTCCCCGTATGGCCGCATTAGCCGAAGTGTTGTGGTCTCCAAAAGACACTAAAAATTGGAATGATTTTAAGGAACGATTGCAGTATCATTTTAGAGGATATGATCAAAAAGGGCTAAATTATTCTCCCGGGAATTTTACGGTTAGTATAAAACCTTCTTTTCAAAACGAACAATTGCAGGTAGCTCTTTTTACAGAAGCGTTGCATGGAGAAATACTTTATACAACTGATGGATCTGAACCGACTTTGCAAAGTCTGAAATACGAACAGCCTATAAAAATTAATTCATCTTTAGAATTAAAAGCAGCTACCGTAGTAAATAATCAGATTAGGAGTGTTCAGGCTGCAAAACAAAATTTCGTCATGCATAAAGCAATGGGAAGTCCAGTAGTTTACACTAATCCGGTAAGTGAATATTATCTTGCTGATGGACCTAATTCTTTAACGGATGGGGTCAGGGGGACTAATGCAAATGGTAAATATTGGCATGGTTTTTTTGCAAAAGATATGGTGGCAACAATTGATCTTGGAAAGGGGAAAAGTATAAAAAGCATAGCTTTGGGATGTTTGCAAAATTATAACGACTGGGTTTTTTTACCCCAATCTGTAAAATTTGAAGGGTCGTCAAATGGGACGGATTATGCAGAAATAAAAACGGTAAACAACCCGATCGATGCCAATCTAAAAAACATGAAGTATGATTTTGTTGCGGCTTTTAACCCTCAAACGGTAAAGTATATTCGAGTGACTGCAAAAAATAGTCTCTGTCCTCTAGGTCATAGTGGCGAAGGAAAATCAGGGTGGCTATTTGTAGATGAACTGATAGTGGAATAAAATTACAAATAGTAAGATAAATAAAAGAAAATGAATAAAGTATATGCCATTGGATTGGACATTGGAGGGACCCATATTACAGCTGCAATTATAGACATTATTGACATGAAAGTCCTTGAATCTTCATTGTACAAAGAGTCTTTTGATTCTAATTTACCAGTAGACCAGGTTATGGATATTTGGGAAAAAGTGATTCGTATTTCTTTAAAAAAATCAGGGGTAGAAACTGTAATGGGGGCAGCAGTATGTATACCAGGGCCATTTGATTATGAAAAAGGCATTTGCTGGATAAAAGGACAGTCAAAATATGAACATTTTTATGGTTTAAGTATTCGGGATTTAATTAAGGAAAGATTCCCTTTTTCAGATGATTTCCCTATTTATTTTGAAAATGATGCGGTTTGTTTTGGTAAAGGGGAAGTTTATAAAGATAAAAATAATCTTTTAAAAAGCGTGATGGCAATTACGATTGGGACAGGATTAGGCGCCTGTTTTATAGACAAGGGAATTTCAATTAATTCGGGAAGTTTAGTGCCAAAAGAAGGGGAAATATATGACCTTCCCTATAAAAAGGGGATAGCCGAAGATTATGTGTCAGCACGTGGGCTTTTATCCAGTTATTTTCACTTGAGTGGAACTAAAGTAGCAAATGGATTGGAGCTATTTAATCTTGCTACGATTGGAAATGAATTGGCTATAATTGCTTTTGCAAAGATGGGAGAAGATTTAGCCGAAATTGTGATTCCTTGGTTGAAAAACTTTTCGGTTGATCATTTCATTATTGGGGGGAAGATAGCTAATGCAAGTGCTTACTTCTTGCCTTCTTTCGAAAAAAAGATTAAGGAGGCTAGCTGTGAAGTTAGTGTGTTAATTTCTACAGATAATGAAATTGCTGCTTTATTAGGAGCTTCAAGTCTGCTTTACACATTGTAGTTTTGAATTATATTTGGGATGAATATAAAAAAGGATTTAGAATTGATAAAAAGTAGGATATGACAAATCGAAGAAATTTTATAAAGACAGCAGCGATAGCGTCTGTAGCAGTGGCATTGAATTCTTTCAAAGGAGAATCCGAGGAGGAAAAATTGGTGGTATCAAATAAAAAAATAAAACCAATTGTTCTTTCTACATGGCGATTTGGAATACAAGCTAATGAAGCAGCGTGGGACATATTAAAAAGGAGCGGCCGCGCTTTGGATGCAGTAGAAGCGGGAGTTAAAATCCCAGAAGGAGATCCGAAAGAACGGAGTGTGGGCTATGGAGGGAGACCCGATAGAGACGGTCGTGTAACTCTGGATGCTTGTATTATGGATGAGTTTTCCAATATTGGGGCTGTGGCTTGTTTGGAATATATTAAGCATCCTATTTCTGTAGCAAGAGCAGTTATGGAAAAAACACCCCACGTAATGTTGGTTGCAGATGGAGCATTGCAATTTGCGTTATCACAAGGCTTTGTAAAAGAAAATCTATTGGTCGAAGAATCAGAAAAGGAATGGAGAGAATGGCTAAAAACTAGTCAATACAAACCGATTGCCAATATTGAAAATCATGATACCATAGGAATGATTGCTTTGGATGCCAATGGAAATCTTTCTGGAGCCTGTACCACTAGCGGAATGGCATTTAAAATGCACGGGCGAGTAGGCGATTCTCCAATTATTGGAGCTGGTTTGTACGTCGATAACGAAATAGGCGCTGCAACTGCAACTGGTCATGGAGAAGAAGTGATCCGGATTTCGGGCTGCCATTTGGTTGTAGAATTGATGCGCCAAGGAAAGTCGCCACAAAAAGCGTGTGAAGAAGCGGTTGCCCGAATTGTAAAATTGACGAAAAATAGAAATAAAAACCTAAAAGACATACAAGTTGGTTTTATTGCCCTGAATAAAGAAGGGGAGTATGGCTCTTATTGTATTCAAGGAGGTTTCAATTATGCCGTCAATGACGCCACTGGAAACCGATTAATTGATTCCGACTATTTTTTAAAATAATGAAAAAAGGAAAACTTGAAATAGCGTGTTTTAATCCACAATCCGCTAGTATTGCCCAACAAAACGGTGCCGATAGAGTAGAATTATGTGACAATAGGAACGAAGGAGGAACAACACCAAATTTTGAAATCACAAAAAGTGTTAGAGCAGAATTGGAGATTGAATTAAATGTAATGATTCGCCCGCGAGGTGGAGACTTTGTCTATTCGGATGATGAGTTTGAACAAATGAAAAATGAAATCAGACAGTTCAAAAAGATAAAAGTAGATGGTTTTGTCTTCGGAATTTTAAAAGAAGATGGAAGCATTAATGAAAAACAAAATAAGGAGTTAGTGGTATTGGCCAACCCAATTCCATGTACATTTCACCGTGCTTTTGATGTGGTTAAAGATATATATCAATCGCTTGAATCCATAATCGAATGCGGTTTTAAAACCATATTGACTTCCGGACAAGCCAATAATGTGGTTGAAGGCATTGATGTATTGGCAGAATTGGTTGAAAAGGGGAACAATCGAATTATCATTATGCCCGGTGGCGGCTTGCGTTCCACTAATATTAAGTTATTAAAAGAAAGAACAACTGCTATTTTCTATCATTCTTCCGCCATTGTTGATTTTGGCGAAACAGCAAATGAAGAGGAGGTAAAAGCCTTAAAAACCAATTTGCAATCTATCAACCCCATCTTTTATTAAGATTCTACCATGAATTGTGCGGGTAAAAAATTTCGATACAAATTACACGAATTGTCACAAATTAGAGTAATTCAAAATTTGAATTATTCTAATTCCTAGCTTTTACTTGAATTAGAGAAATTGAAACACCAATTTTTCGTGTAAATTTACTTCGTCAGTTCGCTGTCAATGTCATTAAGTTAAGAGATTTTTGAATGATGATTAACGATTTCAGATTTTAGATTTTGTGTTGATAAATACAAAATCTGTCGGTTTTACGAGAATTAAAACTTCTGCAATCAAAAATCGTTAATCAAAAATCTTAAATAATTTTACAAATTATTCCTTAACTTAATGACATTGAGTTCGCTGTCGCTTGGGTGTGCGATTTGTGTCTAACTTTTTTTAAATAATTACAATACCTATTCAATTCGTGCTAGAATCAAAAAGTATTCCGTTAGGTAATTCAAAAAACACTTTGTGTTGAATTACCTAACGGAATAAAAGAATCCATTTACGGATGCTTGGTTTAAGTTCAAAAGTTAAATACTACATGTGTTGTATGCTAATCGACAAGGATTTAATGGTTTGTATGGTTTGGGGCAGAATTATTTAAAATATAAGCCCCACTGCTTCCATTATTCAAATGCTTTAATGACGGCATCAAAGTTTACTTTGATCGATTTATCATGGTGTGAGATTGGCGGAATTTCTTTGTCAATATTGAGCAGTTCATAAACAGCCATTTGTGCAACTCTGATGGAATATTCAACCGTAAAAACTACATCTTCCGGAATTTCGACAAATTGGCTCACAAAAGCAAGATTTTTTGAATTTTTTGGCACGGGTAGCGGGCGATCCTCTTTTATGCGAGGCATGAACATACTAGTGATATAAGGCATTCTGCAAGGAATACAATTCGCTGCATTGAATGTGCTATTCATGTCGAAATTTAGATGGCCACAAAGTTCTTGCAAAATTTCGCTTCCTGTACATTCAGACATTGGTTTAGCAATGAAATTCCCAATGCGATCCGGATGCAATGCATATCCCCAAAAAACTTGAAGATTCGAAGGCTGTTCCGCAAAATGAGGTTGGTGTGGCAATACCACCGACATAAACCAGTTGGAATCTTTGAAGGTGACCAATCCGCCAACTCCTGCTTCGTTTCCTGAAAATGCTTCCATTTTGTCAAAGAAAGCCGTGTCTTTTAGTGTAACTGTGAAAGAGTGCCAATACGATTCGGGTATACTTGAATTAAAAACGCTTGGATTACCAAATTCAGGGCGTCCTTTTGCTAATTTTTCCCAAAGTGTCCAACCACCGCTATCTTTTTTTGTTAGCTGTTTTGGTGCGTTTGTCATGGAACCAAGACTTGACGCATCGGTCATGGAGCCATTTTGGAAAAACACTAAATCATCTTCATTTACTGTGGCGGTCTTTTTGTTTCCAGATTGATCATAGATTATACCAGTAACTGCAACTTTGCCATTTTCGGTTTTTAGTTCGAAATCTGTAACGGTACAATTAGTCAAGAAATTAACTCCCTGTGCTTCAAGCCAAGCCATTAACGGACGAACCAGTGAATCATATTGATTATAAACCGTGCGTTTGACTCCAGCGAGCGTTTCAATTCTAGAGAATTCCTTCATGAAACGGTGCAAATAACGTTTAAACTCTGTGGCACTGTGCCAAGGTTGAAAAGCAAATGTAGTTGCCCACATGTACCAAAATTTTGTGTCAAAAAACGCTGGCGAAAGCCATTCGTTAATGCGACTTTTACCCAAATGTTCCTCGCTCGCCTCAGTCAGTTTGAAGAGTTCAAGTCGGTCATTCATTGTAAAACCCATTGAAGTTACATCAACAATTGCACAATCACGATCAACTAGTCTAGCGTTAGAATGGGCCTTGATTTTTTCATTAAAATCAATGGTTTCTTTATAAACTGTCGTGTCAGGTTTCGCAAGAGACGGAATGGATTTAAATAATCCCCAAGTGCATTCATAATTGTCTGTTGTTAACATGCGTCCGCCACGCAAGGAGTATCCTTCGTCTTTAAGTGCTGCATCCAAACTACCGCCTAGTAGCGGTAAAGTCTCATATATAGTAATATTTGATCCTTTTATCCCACCATCACGAATCATGAAAGCGGCCGCCGCGAGAGACCCAATACCACCACCTACTAAATAAGCTTGAATTTTTTCTTTACTCTGTATCATATTGTTTTTTTTAAATTTAAGAAATGAAATGCGTATTGTTTTTATTAATTGTAAATGCTTGATAGACAAGTTTTTTGTTTTGTATGGCAGATTGTTATTTGCAAAAAAAGCAACTGTTATTTGGCTGTTTAAATGCCAAACTCCAGACTCCAAGTTCATTTTAAGTATCACTTTGGGATGCTGAAAATATTTTTGGCCGATTCAAGTTGTTAATTTCAATGTAATTCGCCTTATAAAGTTAGCCAACCCTCTTCGAATTATAGAGTAGCTATACCTGATATACTTTTGATACTGTTTTCGGTTTTATGTTTTTTAAATTATTGTCAATCTCGCCAGATGTAGTTACTACTCCATCAGGAACAATTTCGACGTCGTGCACAAAAGGTTTCCATTTTATGATATCTTGAACATTTTTTTGAAACCTTTACTTTTTTTTATTGAATAATTTTTTCAATTGAATGCGTATTTGCGAGGGTGTAAAGTTGCTTTGTTTTGAGAATATAAGTGTTGCATAATTATTGAAATAAGTTTCAATATTCATACGTTAAAAATAAAAAACCCCAGAGTTGGCATACTCTGGGGTTTCTTTCTTTGCAACCTATTATTAAAACTAATCTTTAAAACCCGCCACTTCCTTGGGTTTCATTTTTATCTCTTGCTTTTCTTTGAATAGCTTTGTTTTTTCCTGTTCCAAAACGATAATTGAATCCTACATAGGCAGTTTGACTTTCCCAGTGGAATTCTCCAGTTTGTATTTTTGGATTTGTAGCATCAAATGCAAAATGCATGCTGTCAAATATATCACTTACTCTAGCAGTAATGGTTCCGCTTCCTTTAAGTACCGTAAGACTAGATCCGAAGTCTATTTTCCACATTGGTTTTCTAAGGAATTGTAGCCCTAAATCCTCACCGCGGTACATTCCAGTCAATTGAAAACGTAAATTTTTATTGGCTTTAAAGGTATTGCTTATGCGAGAATTAAAGGTCGTAACGTTTGCCTCTACGTAATCAGTTCCCACATACCCTTTGGTTTTTTTATTGTATACATCAAAACTAATATTGGCAGTATACCATTTTGTAAAATCTAAATTTCCAGAAAGTTCTACTCCAAAAGCATTATTGTCACCCAAATTGGCATAAGATAAAATTTGCTTTTTGGAATCATTTGGGTTTTCAGTAAGAGTTCTTGAAATTTCGTCGTTGATTTGACGGTAAAACACTCCCGAAGTGATAGAACCTATTTTGGTTTTTCGAGTATAATTCAATTCAACCGAATTGGTAAATTGAGGATACAAATTTGGATTTCCTTCCGAGTCTATCAGAGGAGTACTCCATTCGCGAATAGGATTTACTTGATCGATACTTGGTCTGTCCACACGTTTTGAAACACTAAGATTAAAGGAATCAGTATCATTTGGCTCATAGTTTAAAAAACCAGAAGGATAAACCGTGAATAAATTGTCATTAAAAGTACCATCGGCTTCATTCACTTTTTTGAATAAAGCATCGGCAGTGTATTTTTCAAAACGAGCGCCAACTTGCGCGTTCCATTTTTTCCACTGTTTCGAGATCGTAGTATAGGCAGAATAAATGTTTCTCTCGTAATTGAAATTTGAATTATAAGCGCCATTCAAGAGAAAATTATTTTTTGTATTTTCTATTCTGGTTTCTAATCCTGCTTCCAGTTTTATGGTTTCAGTTAAGGGATTAGTGTAATCTAAATTCAGTAAAACATTCTCTCCTTTGTTGGTGATATCATTTGTTTTAGGATCATTGAATACACTGTTTTCGGTATTATTATTGTTACTGTAATTACCTTCAAATTCAAGGGTATGTCCTTCTTTTTTGAATTTTTTCTTGTAATCTAAATTATAGGTTTGGGTATAATTATCGTTTTTACTGTCTAACAATTGAGTGATACGTTTTGACAGGTCAATTTCCCAAGGTTTTAATTTATTTGGAAAATCTACAATTACTTCTGAGCGGCCATTTTCTTTATTAACATTTTGGGTAGTGTAAATAGAAATGGTGTTGGTGTCATTCAGATAAAAGTCAAGCCCCACTTTGGCTAAATGTGAGGTGTTGCTGTTTGAGAAATCAAAATTCTGAGTGTTTAGGTCATTAGGATCAAGCGTTTCAACATGTCCGTAATTGTGGTGTTTTCCTGTAGTTAAGCCGTAATTTCCATACATGTTAATTTTTCCACTACGGTAATTCATGTCAAAAGAAGAATTTGTTTTTGGGGTTTCGCCAAAGGTTACACCACTATTTACACTTCCGTTAAAACCTATTTTAGCGTTTTTGTTTAATACGATATTGATAATTCCGCTCATTCCTTCGGGATTGTATTTGGCCGATGGGTTGGTGATTAACTCAATTTGCTTGATAGAAGTCGATGGAATTTGTTGCAATAACTGAGCTGCATCTACAGTACTCGGTTTGCCATCTACAAAAATCCGCACATTTGAATTTCCTCTAAGGCTTACTGCATTGGTTTGAGGATCTACGCTTACAGAGGGAATGTTGTTCATGATTTCGGCAGCAGTTGCTCCAGCACTCAGTAAATCTTTACCTACATTGATAATTTTTCGATCTGTTTTTTGTTCGATCAACGAACGCTCTTTGACAATATCAACCGATTGGAGTTCTGTAGCTTCCTCTTCCAAAAGAATTTCTATTTTGGAAGTCTTTTTCGAAGTATTCAATTCAAAAGTGGTAGTGTATTTTTTGTATCCAATGAATTCTACTTCTAAAGTGTATTTTTTTAATTCTAAGTTTTTAATTAAAAAGGCTCCGTTATCGTCAGCTACAACTCCATTAATTATTTTGCCAGCCTCTTTGATTACAATTGATGCGTAGGGAACAGCTGTGTTTGTGGTTTTGTTGACTACTTTTCCCGACATAATACCGGGGTTTTCTGCTTGTGCTATTCCTATAAAACTCAATAGGAATAATACTAATACTTTAGTTTTCATAATTTGTTTTTTGATTGATCGATTTTGATTGATGATTTCCCATAAGACTATTTTATTCTTGTTTTGTAACACTATTTCATGAAAAAGTTATTATTTTTTTTGAAATTGTTTTGTGCCGCTTTGATTTTTAGCCCTTTGTAGTTGAAATTTTTTTGAAGCATTTTTGAGTTTTGCTTGTTTTAAAATAATTTTTTTATTTTTTTTAAGGGTGTAAATGCTCAAAAAACAGAATGCTTTCTGAGCATTCGCTTGAGAAAAAATCTGCGTAAATCTGCGAGATTTGCGCGCCTTTTTTTTTACGCAGCTCTAACAGATCTCAAAGAAAAAAATATAAAGCCCTATTTTTATAGATAAAAAGAATATTCTAAATGAGAATGCTATTTTTCACATTCTATATTTGGCTAATAAGCCTTATATTTGCACACTTAAAAAAAGCAAGTACACATGTCATTATCCAATATTCTTACCCCATCTATAGAGAAAGCCATTCAAACTTTGTTTGAAGTAACCATTGATAAAGTAGAGTTTCAAACTACCAGAAAAGAGTTTGAAGGCGATATTACGATGGTTATTTTTCCACTACTTAAATTGGTAAAAAGCAATCCCGTAGAATTAGGAAATAAAATCGGAAATTATTTGGTGGAAAATGTTCCCGAAGTAGCCCGTTTTAATGTGGTTTCAGGTTTTTTGAATATAGTAATTGCAGATTCTTATTATTTAAATTTCTTCAACGAAATCAAGAATACGGAGAAGTTCGGATTTGTAACGCCTTCGGCAAATGACAAAGCGGTGATGGTAGAATATTCTTCGCCAAACACCAACAAGCCTTTACACTTAGGACACGTTCGTAATAATTTATTGGGCTATTCGGTTGCCGAGATCATCAAAGCTTCGGGTAAAAAAGTATACAAAACACAAATCATCAACGATAGAGGAATCCATATTTGCAAATCCATGTTGGCTTGGCAAAAATTTGGTAACGGAGAAACTCCGGAATCTACAGGATTGAAAGGCGATAAATTGGTTGGTAACTATTATGTAGCTTTTGATAAAGCCTACAAAGCAGAAATTGCCGAATTAATGGATGCCGGTAAAACCGAGGATGAAGCTAAAAAACAGGCTCCAATCATTCTGGAAGCGCAACAAATGCTTTTGGATTGGGAAAATGGAAAGCCAGAAGTAATTGCGCTTTGGAAAACCATGAACCAATGGGTTTATGATGGTTTTGCAATAAGTTATAAAAATCTAGGCGTAAACTTTGATAGTTTTTATTATGAAAGCAATACCTATTTATTAGGAAAAGATGTCGTTCAAGTAGGTCTTGAAAAAGGGATTTTCGAAAAAGATCCTGATGGTTCGGTTTGGATCGATTTGACTGATGAAGGATTGGATCGTAAAATTGTATTGCGTTCTGATGGAACAGCGGTCTATATGACTCAAGATATTGGTACGGCGATTCAACGTGTAAAAGACATGCCAGATGTTGGCGGAATGGTTTACACGGTGGGTAACGAGCAAGATTATCATTTCAAAGTATTGTTTTTGATCCTGAAAAAATTAGGATTTGACTGGGCTTCCAATCTGTTTCATTTGTCATACGGAATGGTAGATTTACCTTCTGGAAAAATGAAAAGCCGTGAGGGAACTGTAGTTGATGCCGATGATTTGATGCAAGAAATGACAGACACTGCTCAAAAAATTGCCGAAGATTTAGGAAAATTAGACACTTATTCGGTAGAGGAGAAATCAAAATTATACAATACAATAGGTCTAGGAGCTCTTAAATATTATATTTTAAAAGTAGATCCTAAAAAACGAATCTTGTTTAATCCAGAAGAATCTGTAGATTTCGCTGGAAATACAGGGCCTTTTATTCAATATACTTACGCTAGAATTCAGTCGATATTAAGAAAAGCGGATTTTGATCTTAATGCCGCATCGGGCGTAGTCGAGATGCACGAGAAAGAAAAAGAATTGGTAAAACAACTTGAATTGTTTCCAGAAGTGATTCAGAATGCCGCTCACAATCACAGTCCGGCTTTGATTGCCAATTTTACCTATGAGTTGGTGCGTGAATACAATTCTTTTTACCAAGCCGTTTCTATACTTGGAGAAACGGATTTGAACAAAAAAACATTCAGAGTACAATTGTCCAAAAAAGTGGCAGAAGTTATTGCAGATTCCTTTCAATTGTTGGGTATCAATGTGCCAGAGAGAATGTAATACCAATTATATCATACAAAAAAACGGCTTCCATTGGAGGCCGTTTTCAATTTAAGCAGCCTCAAACTTCGCCAAGCGGTAAGTTAGGCGACAGCAGTCCAAAAAACGGACAATTAACGAACAGAAAGCTAAATCAACAGAAAATTTTAGTAAATTTGGAATATTAAATATAAAAAAGATGTCACAAATCATATCTATAGAATATCCGGACTATTTGGCAAACTCAATGCGAATGAATAAAAGCGAATTTGGAAAAGAAATTAAAATTTCTGCACTTGTAAAGCTTTTCGAATTGGGGAAAATTTCATCTGGAACAGCCTCGAAAGTTTTACAATTATCTAGAATTGAGTTTTTAGAATTATTAGCTAAATATAATGTTGGGTTTTTGAATGTTGAAGATTTAAATGAAGATTTACAAAATGCTTAAAGTTGTTTCAAATACCACACCTATTATTTCACTTTTAAAAATTGGTAAACTCAAAATCTTTAAAGATTTGTATGGGGAAATTTTTATTCCTCAAGAAGTATTTAATGAAATCGAAGCAGGAAAGAATAAAGAATTCTACACCGATTTATCTAAAATTGAATGGATTCAAATAGAAAAAATAATTAATAAAAAGTCTTTGTCTTACTTTTTAGATTTAGATAAGGGAGAAGCCGAAGCAATTGTTTTAGCAACTGAAAAAGAAGCTGACTTAATAATTCTTGATGAATCTTTAGGAAGATTTCACGCTAAACATGCAGGGTTAAAAGTTACTGGAACAATTGGAATACTTTTAAAAGCGAAACAACTTGGACATATAACTGAACTAAAACCTTTGCTTTTTGAACTAAGAACAAAAAACGTTTGGTTAAGTGATAGTTTTATTGAAAATGCACTAAAACTTGCAAACGAAAAATAAAACCCGAAAATCTGCTGTCGCCTAACACACGTCATTAACCGTTTCTATACTTGGAAAAATGGACTTGAACAAAAAAACATTCAGAGTACAATTGTCCAAAAAAGTGGCAGAAGTTATTGCAGATTCTTTTCAATTGTTGGGTATCAATGTGCCAGAGCGAATGTAATGTTGAAACATAAAATTAAAAATCCGAACTGAAAAGCTCGGATTTTTTTATGCGCTATTTCTAAAACATAATTAGTGATTAGTGAGTAGCTTTTAGTGAATAGTATTGTAAGTGTATTCGAAATTTGTACAAAAAATAACCGAAATAATTTTTAGCGATAGATTCTTGTTTTTCGCACACCAAATGCTAATCACTAAGAGCTAATTACTAGGAGCTAATTGCCGCTATCTATCAATTTGAAACCATCATATAATTGATTTCAAAGGGTTTTAGAATTTTGTATTCACTAACACCATCTACCAAAAACCGCAATTCCTCCAGTTCTTTTCTGTTTAACAAAATTATAAAATTGGTCTGCAAAGTAGGGATTGGAATCTTCTTTTCATAAATGGAGTGTTTATATTCTGTTTCCCAATAATCAATGTCTATTTGATCCAAATAATTGGCGAAACTCGTCATTTCGACACTACTCAGATCAAAGGTCAAATTGTTAAACAGCAATTGATACATATCCCTATGCTGGCAATGCAGTAAAATTCCATTCGAGGTACGGTTTAATATTTTTAGATTGCACATAAGCTTAATTTTTAATTATTTAACAACAAAAGCATCAATGATAGCATCAACTTCTGCTTGGGTTGCGGTTGGTTTTAAAGCAAATAAAACAGCGAAAAGCGATTTTTTATCAACTTTGTTTTGTAACGATAAATCTTTGTTAGTAGCATAGACTTTTTCCCATTTACTTCTTACTTTTTTCCAAACTTCGGTGTTGTTTTTCCACCAATTTTGAGCCAATTTACATTTGCTATCGGCTACTTTGGTATAAATGTCCATTCCTTTTTCTTGTGCCAATACCACATCTTTTCCGTCAGCATCTCTTACCAGTTTGTCATTATCTTGCTCGTGAATCCATCCAAACGGCGTTATTTCCTGAATGTTTCTTCTTTTGAGTACATTATAATCGTTTCTTTTGGTGTGTTCTCTTCTTGGCAGGGGAGCATCCGTTGTGTTTTTCCAATAATCAGTTCCGTCAACATGAACCCAGCTTGCTGTCCCTTCGTATCGCGGACTGTCATCTACTTGATATACTTTTTGAGTCCATTGTCCTTTTACATTTTTGGCAGGTAATTTGTTGAATTTCCAAGTTTGGTCTTTGAAATAAGAATACAAATCGGTGTTTTCATACAGCCAGTCCTGTCTCCAGTGTTTTACAATGTCATTTTCTCCAGTTCCAACTATTAATAAATGCTGCATAACAATTTTGTTGGGTTGGTCTTCTACTAATTCTATCCATTCGAGCCCACTATCGTGTTTGGTTGCTGAGGGTTTGTAATTGACGCTATCTTTTGAATATTTAAAAGTTTCCGTGAAGTTAAATTTCACTTCATAACAACCACACATTGCTTTGATTGAATTAATGTCTTGTTGCTGTTGCAAATCTTGACTTTTACCAGTTAGACTTGTTAATAATACAATGGAAAAAAGGAATGCTTTGATTCTCATAAGGTTAGTTTTTAATGAATAATTATTTTGGACAAAAATACTATATTTATTTAGAACAAATAAAAATAAGATATATATTTGTCAAAAATTATTAAGAATGTCTCTAAATAAAATGAAGTTTATAGGTTTGATTTTGTTGCCAACACTGGGTTTTGCTCAAGTAGATGAAAATGATACTAGTTTAAAAACGGAGCAGTTAAATGATGTCGTTGTAACGGCAACACGTACTGAAAGACAGCTTTCGACTTTGCCATTGCCTACTTATGTGATAACAGCGACTGCTATTGAAAGAGCTGGAGTGACAAGATTAAACGAGATTTTGGCACAACAAACAGGACTCATCACAACGGCTGATTTTGGGGGTGTCGAAGGGATTCAGATGCAAGGTTTGGACGCTGCTTATACTTTGATTCTAATGGATGGAGTGCCGCTTGTGGGGAGAAGCGCAGGAACTTTAGATCTATCGAGAGTTAGTGTTGGGAATATAGAACGGATTGAAATTGTAAAAGGAGCTTCATCTTCCTTGTATGGATCGGAGGCTTTGGCAGGAGTGATTAATATTATTACCAAAAAACCAAAAACAGATTTGCTTTCAGGGAGTTTTTCGTATCGCTATGCAACCTTTAATACGATGGATACTAATGCTAGTTTGAATTGGAAAAAGAAAAAATTTTCGGGGGCAGTTTTTGCAGATTATTTTAAATCCGATGGGTATGATTTAGATAAAACTACTGCACTAAAAACAGTTGAACCTTATCAGAATATAACGATTCAGCCCAGATTCTATTTTGATTTTTCGCAGGGGGTCAAATTGACTTTAGGGACAAGATATTACCATCAGAAACAAGATTATAAAACGGTTATTCAGGAACTAAATTACAATGGAGATGCGACTATAAACGAATGGGATATTAATACAAAAGTGGAACAAAAATGGAATTCAAAAATAAGTACTGATTATGAATTATATACAACCAATTATAAAAACGAATCTTTTTTGAATAATCCAAACAATGTGCTTTTTGAAGAGAATTTTTATGATCAATGGCTTTTTCGTCCCGAAATTAGAACTACTTTTTCGATCAATAAAAACAAATTAACTACAGGAATTGGTCTGAATTATGAAACGCTGAATAGAACTTATTTTGCCGAAAAGGCAATATTTAATTCGCAATTCGCATTTCTTCAATATGATTATAATCCAACGGATAAATGGAATATTCTGGCGGGTTTGAGATACGATAATAACAATCAATATCAATCACAGCTCAGTCCAAAACTAGCCATAAACTTTAAACTCAATACCCATTTATCACTCAAATCATCGATAGGATATGGCTTTAAAGCACCCGATTTTCGACAATTGTATTTTGATTTTACCAATTCATCGGTAGGATATACCGTTTTGGGCTACAATGTTGCAGAATCGAGATTAAATGTATTAGAAAGTCAAGGACAATTGTTGTCTCGAATTCCGGAAATTAGTTTTGAAAATCCATTGAAACCGGAAAGTTCTATAAACTTCAATTTTGGAAGTTTTTATAAAAAAGAGAAATTAAAAATAGAAGCCAATTTGTTTTATAACTCTATTTCTAATTTAATTGACACTCGGGTGGTGGCTCAAAAAACAAATGGGCAAAACGTATTTAGCTACTTTAATATCGATCAAATTTTTACTTATGGATTAGAATTGAATGCTGCTTATAATTTTTCAGATCAATTTAATGTCTCTCTGGGATATCAGTACCTCATTGCCAAAGATCAATCGGTTGTTCGAGCTATCGAAAACGGAACTGTTTTTGCCAGAAATCCAACCACATTAGAGTCTTTTCAGATTAAAAAAGCCGATTATTTTGGGTTGTTGAATCGCTCGAAAAATACGGCAAATGTGAAGCTGTATTATACGATTCCAAAGCTAAAAACCGATTTCAATTTACAAGTTTTTTATAGAAGCAAATATGGTTTATCGGATTCTAATAGCAACCAAATTTTAGATAAATATGATGATTTTGTCGATGGTTATGCAACAGCCAATTTTTCAATCTCAAAACAAATTAAAGAAAAATTATTTATCCAAATGGGTGTAAACAATCTTTTTGATTTTACAAATCCAGAAGAAATTAGCACCGTTTCAGGAAGACAGATTTTTGGAAGATTACAATTCAATTATTAATTATTTTAAACACTTTTATTATGAAAAACAGATTTACAACAAATTTTTTTAAACTTTCTATTTTAGCAGTAGTACTATTTACAGCATCTTGCAACAAAGACAATGACACACCTGTTGCTGTGGTATTAGAAACCAAAACGGTTTCCAATTTAGCTGCACCTCAAACAGGTGCTCAAGGGCAGCTAGCTGGTGGGGCATTTACAAAATTTAGTTTTTCAGAAAATGCTATAGTTACTAATGATAATTGGGATATTGCTTTCAGAGGGACAACTATTATTGTAAATGGCGGAACCCTAATTGGTCTTGCAGATGAGCCAGCTAGAAAAGGAACTGGGGCGGTAAGTATTGTTTCGGGTACATTAGGTGCTATCACTACAATTCCTGCAGCGGGTACATTTGCGCAAGACGGAGCAAAGACATACGCGTTTCCAACTTCGGGGGATAATGCTTGGTATGACTACAATTCTACCACACATATTATTTCTGCAAAAGCTGGAAAAGTGTTTGTTGTAAAAACACACAATGGTAAATATGCAAAATTTGAAATTTTGAGCTATTATAAAGATGCTCCAGCAACACCAGATGCCAATTCGGTATCAAGGAATTTTACTTTTAAATTTGTTTATCAAGGGAGTAATACTACAAATTTTTAATTATAGTTAGTTGGTTTTTTTATTTTTGGGAAAAGGAGGCTGGATTTGTTCAGCCTCTTTTTGTTGTTTTGAACTTTATTTTAAAACAATTGCTTTTTTATTTCTAATACTATTTAAACTTCAATATCAAATCATTAAATTTGCGGCTTAATTAAAGAGAAATACAATTATGTTCGATAATTTAAGCGATAAACTAGACAAAGCCTTTCATATATTAAAAGGACACGGGAAAATCACTGAAGTAAACGTAGCCGAAACTTTGAAAGAAGTGCGTCGTGCCTTGCTTGATGCCGATGTCAATTTTAAAATTGCCAAAGATTTTACTACCAAAGTAAAAGAGAAAGCAATAGGTCAAGATGTATTAACTACATTACAACCGGGACAATTATTGGTAAAGTTAGTCAAAGATGAGCTTACTGAATTGATGGGTGGAGATGTTGCAGGAATCAATCTTTCCGGAACTCCATCAGTGATATTAATGTCGGGATTACAAGGGTCTGGAAAAACTACTTTTTCTGGTAAATTGGCCAATTATCTTCAAACGAAAAAGAATAAAAAACCACTTTTGGTGGCTTGTGATATTTATCGTCCAGCGGCTATCCAACAATTGTATGTTGTTGGGGATTCGATAGGTGTTGAGGTGTATTCCGAACCAGAAAATAAAAACCCAGTTGAAATTGCACAAAATGCCATCAAGCATGCCAAAGCCAATGGTTTTAATGTCGTGATTGTCGATACTGCTGGTCGTTTAGCGGTCGATGCAGCAATGATGGACGAAATTGCCAAAGTGCATAAAGCCATTCAGCCACAAGAAACTTTATTTGTTGTGGATGCGATGACAGGTCAGGATGCAGTTAATACAGCCAAAGCTTTCAACGATATCTTGAATTTTGATGGGGTTATTTTGACCAAATTAGATGGGGATACTCGTGGTGGAGCTGCAATTTCTATTAAATCGGTAGTAAACAAGCCTATTAAGTTTGTAGGTACAGGGGAGAAAATGGATGCTATTGATGTATTCTATCCTATTCGTATGGCAGAACGTATCCTTGGGATGGGGGATGTTGTGTCTTTGGTAGAAAGAGCACAAGAGCAATATGACGAAGACGAAGCCAGAAAAATCCAAAAGAAAATTGCCAAAAATGAATTTGGTTTTGATGATTTCTTGTCACAAATTCAGCAAGTAAAGAAAATGGGTAATATGAAAGACTTGGTGGGTATGATACCAGGTGCTTCAAAAGCCATGAAAGATATTGAAATCGAAGATGATGCTTTCAAACATATTGAAGCCATTATTCACTCGATGACTCCAGAAGAAAGAAGTAAGCCTGCTATAATTGATGTAAAAAGGAAAGCTAGAATCTCTAAAGGTTCTGGGACAAAAATTGAGCAAGTGAATCAATTGATGAAACAGTTTGACCAAATGAGCAAAATGATGAAGATGATGCAAGGCCCAGGTGGAAAAAACCTAATGAAAATGATGGGCGGAATGAAAGGAATGCCTGGAATGAGGTAATTTTTTGTTTCAAGTTTCAGGTTTCAAGTTGTTGGAACGTGAATTTGAAACGTGAACTTTGAAATCTGAAAAACTAAAACTAAATTAAAATGCAACTATTAGACGGAAAAAAAACTGCGGAAGATATTAAATGCGAAATCGCTGCCGAGGTAGAAAAGATCAAAGCTCAAGGGGGTAAAGTGCCTCATTTAGCCGCTTTGATTGTTGGTAATGATGGAGCCAGTTTGACTTATGTGGGGAGCAAAGTAAAAGCATGTGAACGTGTAGGTTTTGAGTCTACTTTAGTGAAAATGCCCAGTACAACTTCGGAGACAGAATTGCTGAAAAAGATTAAGGAGTTGAATGAGAATGATGAAATCGATGGTTTTATTGTTCAGTTGCCTCTTCCAGAGCAAATTGATGAGCAAAAAGTTTTGATGGCGGTTGACCCAAGAAAAGATGTTGATGGATTTCATCCTGAGAATTTTGGGAAAATGGCTCTAGATATGACTACTTTTATTCCTGCTACGCCTTTTGGAATTTTGGAACTGCTAGAAAGATATGGTGTAGAAACTCAAGGAAAACACACTGTAGTAATAGGGAGAAGTCATATTGTAGGAAGACCAATGAGTATCCTAATGGGAAGAAAAGGTTTTCCTGGAAATTCAACGGTAACATTAACGCATAGTTATACCAAAAATATTGCCCAAATTACAACACAAGCTGATATTATTATTACTGCTTTGGGAGTTCCCAACTACTTAAAAGCTGAAATGGTAAAAGATGGGGCTGTTGTTATTGATGTTGGTATTACTCGTGTTGCAGATGATACAAATCCTAAAGGATATGTGATTACCGGTGACGTTGATTTTGAAAATGTAAGCAAAAAATCGTCTTTTATCACTCCAGTACCTGGAGGAGTAGGGCCAATGACGATTGCGATGTTGTTGAAAAATACACTTTTGGCAAGAGAAATGAGAATTGCCAGAAATGAATAAATTGATCTTTCATTACCCAATAAAAAAAAGCTTATTTGATTTGAATAAGCTTTTTTTGTGTTTTCCGCAATTCTACAATGGACAGCTTTTTTAGCTTATTCTTTAAAACAGATATTTAAAATTCACTCAAGACTTCCGAAGCGTATAGATTCTGATAAAAAGGTTTACCATATAAGAAATATAAGAAAATATAAGTTATTGCTTTTTCATCCAGCTTAAATGACCTTATATTTCTTAAAGGGTTAAAATTATATGCTGTTTATTTTAGAATACAGCCGTGTTTTCTAATTCGGGATTAATAATCCCCTCTCTTCTTAAACCTTGGATCATCTCTTTTGATGAATTCTGTTCTTCTTTTTGCGGGTTCCGCTTTAGGTAAACTCGCTTCTTCTGTTTTACTGGAAGGTTCAATAAGTTCGTTCAATTCTTTTATTTCGGCATCGGTTAAATCTCTATATCGACCTACAGGAACATCAAGCGAAATATTGATAATTCGGATGCGTTTCAAAGCCGTTACTTCATAGCCCAAATACTCACACATTCTACGGATTTGACGGTTCAAACCTTGCGTTAGGATGATTTTGAAAATGTATTTGCTAATTTGTTCTACTTTACATTTACGGGTTACAGTATCCAATATAGGAACTCCATTTCCCATTCGTTCTATAAAACGATCGGTTATGGGTTTGTTTACTGTTACGGTATATTCTTTTTCGTGATTGTTTCTGGCACGCAATATCTTGTTGACAATATCGCCGTCATTGGTCATGAAAATCAAACCTTCACTGGCTTTGTCTAATCTTCCAATAGGGAAAATACGTTTAGGGTAATTGATGTAATCCACAATGTTATTGCGAACATCGAGGTTTGTGGTGCATTCTATTCCTACGGGTTTATAGAAAGCAAGATAAACGGGTTTTTCATTTTTCTCCCGAATTAGTTTTCCGTCAATACGCACTTCGTCATCTGGCGAAACTTTAGTCCCAAGTTCTGGTACGACGCCATTGATGGTTACTCGACCTTCTTCGATGATTTTATCGGCTTCGCGTCGGGAACAATAGCCCGTTTCTCCTATGAATTTATTGAGGCGTTTTAGATTTTCTTCCATACTGCAAAAGTAGTCTTTTTTTAGACTTCTTGGATTTTCTTCTTTTAGAATGTGCATAGATTTGTAGTTGTTTATAGAAAGATTTCGTAACGTGTACTTTCAATCGCAATGTTATTAAGGTTAAGAGAAATCCAGAGGATTTCAATGTTTATAGAAACCAAGATATCATACACCACCAACCCCAGCGGGGTTGTATTATGAAGGGAAACATGCGACCCCGCTGGGGTCGTTGTGGAAATCGAATATTATTTCTATAAACATTTGACCTCTCCGAGGTCAATATAATACTAATCTTAATGAGATTGCTTTCGATTCCTCTGGGGTCGTAGGAACAACGATAATGTCATGATTTTTAAAAATATTGAAATCTACTATGTAAAATTAGCACGCAGATTAGGCTGATTTTCGCAGATTTTTTTGAACTTCATAATGTTTTATTTAAAAGTGTATTTTGTCTTGTGCTCCCTTTGTGTCTTTATGTGAATATTGATTCTTTAGCGTAAATATTAATCTGAATAATTGTAAAATAATACTACTATGAGTTTAGTTTGGGTTACAAAAGCAAATTATTTGAAAGAGTATCAGATAGAGATTGAATTTAACAACAATAAAAAGGGAGTAGTTGATTTGAAATGACATCTTGATAAAAAAATATTTGAACCTCTTAAAGAAATCGATAATTTCGGAAAGTTTAAACTTAATTCTTGGACTTTGGAGTGGGAAAATGGGGCTGATTTCTCGCCTGAGTTTCTTTTGGAGAATTTAAATTAGATTCTTGACTTAAGTGATAACTGAAAAAGAACCAATTTCTCCTCTTTAGCCCCGATAGAAGCGGCATCCTTTTTTTTAGTCAGGGTTTTTTTTACCCTGACTGAAAAAAAGATATAGTGGATAGCGGGAACCCATACTAACAAGGAAGCCTATTTTTTCGCTTCAAATAAAAATTGATATATTTCTTGATACAATTTATCGTCGTGCATGGAATGACCTAAATCTTTGGTTGTGATGAAGCGTCCTTTTTTCCAGCCGCTTGCGATTTTTTGACCTTCTTTAAAATCCACTATTTTGTCGGTGGTGTCGTGCGCAATAATTCCTTCGATTTTGATTTGTTTGGCAAATGTGCCGCCAGAGAAATGGTCTAGCTTGAAATTGAAATTTTCCAGATAGCGTTTTTCCAAAAGGGTAAACATCTTGCGATTGAGACTCAACATTTGGATGTAATTGTCGATGAGCGTTTTCAAATCGGAGGGAGCGCCTAGAATGACCATTTTCTCAATGCTGGATTCGGGATGTAAATACTGATGATAAACGCAGGCCGAACCACCGATGGAGTGACCAATGATGATGCTGGGATTGTATTTTTCGACTGCTTTGTTAATGAACTCGGCATAGCGAGGTACGTTGAATTCCTTGCCGCTACTTTGTCCGTGTGCGGGTGCGTCTAGGGCGATGATGGTGCTTCCAGATTTTTGCAGATACGGTAGGGTTTTCTCCCAGCGAGCCGAATTGCTTTCCCAGCCGTGAACCAACAGGATTTTGGTGTCATTTCCCTTCCAGGTATAAGTTTGAAAATGGTGTTCGTTGTGTTGGAACGTTTCTTTGATGGTGTTTTGTAGAATTGTTGGCAGGTCTTCTTTATGAAGTTTGCCTACTCTTGGCTGGCTAAAAAGAGAATAAGATACATGCAAGGCTTTTTTGGGGTGCACAAAACTAAGCAGGTTGATGTATTGACCAACGGACTTGACAACTAGAAATCGAATACTTTTTTTTAGGCTCAAAATAATAGGGTATAAAAAAAGTCCCGATTAGATCGGGACTTACTTATTTTTAGAATTTAGAAAACAATTGTTCCATTTTCTCTCTTTCTTCTTCAGCCAAAACACTGTCGACTAAAATTCTTCCTGAATGCTCATCAATTAAGATTTTCTTTCTAGAAGCAATTTCTACTTGTGTTTGTGGTGGAATAGTGAAGAATGATCCTGCTGATGCTCCTCTTTCGATAGAAACAACTGCTAGTCCGTTACGAACACTGCTTCTGATTCTTTTGTATGCTACCAATAAACGGTCTTCGATTAGTGCTTCGTATTCTGCTGATTTCTCAGATAAGAAGATTTCTTCTTTTTGAGTTTCAGACATGATAGCATCCAATTCTGATTTTTTATGTTTTAAGTGAGATGATTTAGATTCTAATCGCTCTTTTGAAGTAGCAATTACTTCTTTTTTATGCTCAATAGAAGCTTTCATTTCTTTGATTTGCTTTTCGGCTAGTTGAATTTCTAATTCTTGAAATTCTACTTCTTTAGTCAAAGAGTTGAATTCGCGGTTGTTGCGAACGCTTTCTTGTTGTTTAGTGTATTTTTTGACAGCTTCTTTGTGCTCGTCGATTGCATTCTTTTTTTCTTTGATAAGATTTTCGACTACTTCGAGTTCTCCCTTCAATTTCTCTGAACGAGTGCTTAAACCTGCAACTTCATCTTCTAAATCTTCAACCTCTAAAGGAAGTTCACCTCTAACGTTTCTGATTTCGTCAATTCTAGAGTCAATTAGCTGTAAATCGTAAATTGCTCTTAACTTGTCCTCAACACTTAATTCTTTCGTATTCGCCATATTCTATAAGTACTTAACTGGATTTGTATTTTCTTCCGATAAAATGATTGCAAAATTAAGGATTTTTTTCCTAAGATAATCAACAATATACTCTTTTGTATAGCGTTCGCTTTCAAAATGTCCAATATCGGCCAATAAAAGTTGATTTTCGGCTTCGTAATACTGATGATATTTCAAATCGGCAGTCAAAAAAGCATCGGCACCGGCTTGAATTGCATTTTTTATGGCAAAACTACCTGATCCTCCCAAGACTGCCACTTTTTTTATTTTTTTTCCTACAAAGGCAGAATGACGAATTCCGTTGGCTTTCATTTTGTCTTTGGCATACAGCAGAAAATCTTTTTCATCCATAGATTCTTCCAGTTCGCCAATCATTCCCAAACCAATATGATTAAAGGTGTTTTTCATATTGTAGATTTCGGTAGCCACTTCTTCGTAAATATGATTCTCTTTTAGCGCTTTTATGATTTTTGCCTCCAGATGTTTGGCATAAACGACTTCGATTTTGGTTTCGGTTCCTGTAGATAACACACCTCTTTCGCCAATAGTAGGCTCGCTTTTTTCATTCCCTTGATAGGTAAAAGTTCCCTCGGAGTTGAAGCTGCATTTGTCATAATTGCCAATGCTTCCCGCTCCTGCTTCAAACAAAGCATTACGGACTTTTTCGGCATTATCTCTTATGGTATAGGTAACTAATTTTCGGATGTGATTTTGTTTTGGAATTAAAATCTGGGTGTTTGTGAGTCCCAAAGTATCACAGAATATTTTATTAACCCCTTCTGGATGATTGTCTAATGCGGTATGAACGGCATATATAGCAATGTCGTTTTTTATGGCTTTGAGGAGGGAGCGCTCTACATAATTTTTTCCCGTTATTTTCTTTATTCCAGAAAATAAAATAGGGTGGAAACAAACTATCAAATTGCAGTTTTTGGCTATGGCTTCGTCAATTACATTTTCTAAAGCATCGTGGCAAACTAAAACACCCGTTGCTTCAGAGTCTTCGTTTCCTATTATTAAACCAACATTATCAAAATCTTCGGCATAAGCCAATGGAGCCATTTCTTCAAGTATAGAAAGGATTTCTTTTATTGTACTCATTTTTTAATCTTTTTGGGTATTTATTAATCTGTACTCTATGAAATTAACAACATAAACTATTTGGTGTTAATTTGTAAAGTTAACATTAGTTTGGTTTTAATAATTTCCGTCCAAAGATAAAATATTATACTTTCGTAAAATGAATTTACTTCGAAAAATACTGTTCCCATTTGCCATTTTGTATGGCTTCATTACGAGTATTCGTAATTATCTTTTCGATACAGGGGTTTTAAAAGCCTATTCTTTTGATTTGCCAGTCATTGCGGTTGGGAATCTTAGCGTGGGCGGAACCGGAAAAACGCCTCAAATTGAATATTTAATTCGGTTGCTATCTGGTAAATATAAAGTAGCCACTTTGAGTAGAGGTTATAAAAGACAATCGGAAGGGTTTGTTTTGGCGAATGATAGTTCGGATGCACTGCAATTAGGAGATGAACCGTTTCAGTTCTATCAAAAGTTCAAGAACATTCAGGTGGCTGTTGATGCCAATCGAAAAAATGGAATCGAGCAGTTGCTTTCCAATTCAAATGCCCCAGAAGTTATTTTATTGGATGACGCTTTTCAACATCGAAAAGTAAAAGCTGGTTTTTATATTATGTTGACTTCTTATGGAGATTTGTACTGTGATGATTTTATGTTGCCCACAGGAAACTTAAGAGAGAGTAGGAGTGGAGTGCAAAGAGCAAATGTTGTTATTGTTACAAAATGCCCTTCGAATCTTTCGTTGGATGCTCAAAATAAAATAAAAAAACAACTTCGTCTTTCTTCCAATCAAAATTTGTTCTTTACCTTTATAGAGTATGATGAGGTGGTTTATTCTGAAAAGGAAACACTAAAAGTGGAGGGGATTAAAAGTCTAAATAAGATACTTTTGGCTGGAATAGCCAAACCCGAATCATTTTTCGCCCATTTGAAACAAGAAAATGACGAATGTTTGACTTTTCCCGATCACCACCATTTTAGCGAAAGCGAATTGCTGGAAATTAAGAAAAAAGCAAGCAATAAAATTATAGTAACAACCGAAAAAGATTATGTGCGATTGAAAGGAAGTATCTTAAGTGGACAGCTTTATTTTTTGCCTATAAAAAGTACGTTTCTTTCTGATGAAGATAGTTTTAATGAAAATATTTTAAATTATGTGGGACAAAGTACAAGAAACAGTTAGTTTTATTAAAGGGAAAATAAATTTTACTCCAGAATATGGAGTGATTTTAGGATCTGGATTGGGGGGATTTACTGATGATATTGCTATAGAGCATACCTTGCCGTATGAGGAAATACCAAATTTTCCCGTTTCAACTGTTGAAGGACACAAAGGCGCATTGGTTTTTGGCACCATTGGCACAAAAAAAGTGATTGCGATGCAAGGTCGTTTCCATTTTTATGAAGGATATTCTATGAAGGAAGTGACTTTTCCTGTTCGGGTGATGAAGTATCTGGGCGTAGAAAAATTAATAGTTTCTAATGCTTCCGGTGGTGTAAATCCGAATTACAAAGTGGGTTCGATTGTGATTATCAAAGACCATATCAATTTTATGCCGGAGCATCCTTTACGAGGAAAAAACGATGAACGTTTTGGACCAAGGTTTGTCAATATGAGTCAACCTTATTCGGTAGAAATGATCGCTAGGGCCAAAGAAATCGCGCAGGAGTTAAACATTGAAGTTCACGATGGGATTTATTTAGGTTTGCAAGGTCCTACTTTCGAAACTTTGTCCGAATATAGAATGGTTAAGATTTTGGGTGCCGATTGTGTAGGAATGTCTACCGTTCCCGAGGTAATTGTGGCACGACACATGGAGTTAGAGACTTTTGGGGTTTCCATTATAACCGATATGGGCGATGAGGATAGTATTCTAACGGTTTCTCATCAAGAGGTTTTAGAAGCCGCTAAAAAAGCAGAACCTAATCTACGGAATCTGATCAAAGAATTGATAGTAAGAGGTTAGGAGTTGGTTATGTTTTGGGCAATGATAGTATAAAAATCTTCAGGAGCAAATGGTTTTGTGATTACATCGGTCATGCCAAAAGAGAGTAACATTTCTCTATTCTCATCTAATGAAATGGCAGTAAGAGCAATGATTGGAGTTGTGGTGTCAAATTCTCTAATTTGTTGGGTAGCAATAGTTCCGTTGATGCCAAGCAAATGCACATCCATTAAAACCAAATCGAATGTATTGTCTTTCAAGATTTGTATGGCTTCTTCGCCATTGTCTAAAATAGTGCATTCAATTTCTTTGTTTGTCAACATTTTTCGCGTAATCATTTGGTTGATTTTGTTGTCTTCAACCACCAATATTTTTTTGTTTTTGAATATTGCTGGATCGTAATTTTTAATTTTGGATTTAATAGCAATGGGTTTTGAATCTACTTTAAAATTCAATTCAAAGGAGAAAGTCGTTCCCTGACCAACTATACTTTTTAGTTTTATTTGTCCTCCAAGTATTCGAACTAGTTTTTTTACAATGGTAAGTCCTAATCCAGTCCCTCCAAATTTCCTATTGATTTCTACAGATCCTTGAGAAAAACTTTTGAAAACCGTTTTCAGCTTATCTTCTGGAATTCCAATCCCAGTATCTATGATTTGAAAATAAACAATAGCATTATCATTTTGATAAGATCGTAATTTGGTAATTACACTAACGGTTCCGTTATTGGTGAATTTTAGGGCATTGTTGATTAAGTTCATGAAGATTTGAGACAATTTAGTAGGATCGCCAATCAAATTTTCGGGAACTGCGGAGTCAATTTTGAGTAAGAATGTATTGTTGTTTATGGTGGCTATTTCTTTGAGAGAGTTTTGAATGTCTCCTAATAATTGTTTTAGATTAAAATTGATGTATTCTATTTCTAGTTTATTAGACTCGATTTTGTTGATCTCTAAAATGTCATTGATGAATGTAGTCAGATAGTTGCCGGAAAATTTCAAAGAAGATAAATAGTGCATTTGTGATTTTTTCGGATTTTCTTCCAATAATAAATGGGTAATTCCATTTATAGCGTTCAAGGGTGTTCGTAATTCGTGGCTTACGGTTGATAAGAACTCAGATCTCGCTCTTGAAGCTTCTTCTGCTTTGTTTTTTGCTAGAATTAATTCATTATTTTTTTCTTTCAATAATAAGTTAGTTTGATTACGAATGATATTGTTTTTATAAAGAGACAAACTCAATAGAGATAAAATTGAAATAATGGCAATAGCAAGAATGCTTATGAGTTTAGAGAATTTTTCAGACTTTTCTTTGTCTTTGTTCTCTTTTTCGTGGCGTAAAGTTTCTTGTAATCGTTGAGTTTCTTTGAAATTTTCATAATCATTGATGCCTAATTTTTCATCATTGGCAAGGGCAATGCTCTCTTTTAAGTTCAAATATTGTTTTAGGTAGGTATAGGCAGTAGTTTTATCTAACATTCTCTCATAAATAGAACTGATTGCCAATAGAAGATTCGATTTTTGATCGAGGTTTTTGGTTTTTTTATTTAATTCTAAGGCTCTGTTGAAATAATTTAAAGCCAAATTATATCTTTTAGCCGATGCTTCAATGGTTCCTATTTGATACAGTGCTTCGGTTCGAGTATTCGTGGTAACTTTATTATCTGGTTGGGCAATGATGGCGTTGAATATAGTAGAAGCCAAAGTGGTATTTCCCTTTATTTTTGAAAGTATTCCTTTTTGAAGGTTGATTAAATTGGCTTTGTCTCTAATGCCTAGTTTCTTTCGGATTTCTTCCGACTTAGAAATGCAATTTTCTGCAAGCGCATAATTTTTTTTCGCTATATGGGACAAGCCTATATAATAATACGCATCTGCTACTTTTTTGTTTGGTTTTGTTGAAATAGTATTGAATAATAGAATGCTTTTGTTTAAAATTTCAATAGCATCATTGTAAAGTTTTAGGTCAAAATAAATTTTTCCGAGCTTGTAAGTTTGAGTAGCTTCGGCTTCTGTTTTATTGTTTTTTTTGCAAAAATCTATTGATTTTTGGGTATAGAATAGAACTTCTTTATATTTATTGTTATTTATATTTTCCGCTACTAAATTAGAGTAGTAAGCGACGCTGTCTACTGTAGTTCTCTTCTGGGAATAGAGTAGCGAATGAAAAAAAATAATAAATAATAAAAAGTATTTCATATGAAGATAATATTTGCTTTTTATTTGAATATGGTATCGCCAGATCTTCAGTGGTGTTTATCTCATCAGATAATATTTTATTTTGGTATTCGATGATTTTTAATTGCGACAACTGCTGTCATGGCGATTTCGTATGAAATCATGACGATTTCATACGGTACTATTTGTTGGTTTTTATGCCATAATTAATGTTTACGACCAATTTTTGATCATGCTCATTTTTTATTTGAGAGTATGTTCTATTATTACTTTATTAATAGAATTAAATCAATGATTCTAGAAGAATATCCAATTTCATTATCATACCAACCTACTACTTTTACCATTTTGTCAATTACCGAAGTAAGTTGTGAGTCAAATATACATGAATTTTGATTGCCAATTACATCTACAGAAACAATTGGGTCTTCGGTATATTCTAAAAATCCTTTTAAAGAGGTTTGAGAGGCCAATTTAAAGGCATCGTTTATCTCATTTATGGTAACGGCACGTTTTACATTGAATGTAATATCCGTTAGTGAACCATCTGGAACGGGTACTCGAATTCCGCAACCTCCCATTTTTCCATCAAGTGCTGTGAAAATTTTGGTTAATGCTTTGGCTGCTCCCGTGGTAGTTGGAACTATAGATTGGCTTGCGCCTCTGGCCCTACGTAAATCTTTATGGGGTTGGTCGTGTAAACTTTGATCGGTAGTATAGGAGTGAATAGTGGTAATGTAGGCTTGCTCAATACCACAAAGTTCATCAATGACTTTGATCATGGGTGCAGCATTATTGGTAGTGCAGCTGGCATTAGAGATAATGGTTTCTGTTCCGTCAAGAATAGATTCATTAACACCTAGAACAACAGTTTTTATAGTATCCACTTCTGATGGAGCTGAAAGAATTACTTTTTTGGCTCCTGCTAGAATATGCGCGTTTATCTCTTCAAAAGTTTTGTATTTTCCTGTAGATTCTATAGCGATATCAATGTCTAAACTTTTCCAGTCTAGGTTTGAAATGCTTTTTTCATGGAAAAATAAAAAATGTTTCCCCTCAACAAAAATACCCGTTTCATCTACGCTTACCGCAAAAGGCAAAACACCATGAATACTGTCGTATTTTGCTAAATGCGCCATGGTTTTTTTATCGGCGATGTCATTGATGGCGACTACTTCAATAGTGGGATGGTTTAAAAGCAAGCGAAATAAATTTCGACCAATTCTTCCAAATCCATTTATAGCGATTCTTGTTTTCAATATTTTTTGTTTCAAGTTTGTTTTCAGTCACAGTTTTCAGTCACAGTTTTCAGTCCAATAAGGGGTGTTAATTTTAAAAACAGTACATTGCTGCTTACTTTTTTAAAAAATTTGTTAAGAATGCAACTTTCAATATTTATAGACAGCTCTGAAAACTGAGACTGAGACTGAAAACTGAAAACTAATTTATAAAATATGCTTTTGCGCTTTATAAGAAGATCGTACCAATGGACCACTCTCTACATGGCGAAAGCCCAACTCTAAACCAAATTTTTCATAAATCGCAAATTGATCGGGTGTTATGAATTCTTTTACTGGAAGGTGTTTCTTACTAGGCTGTAAATATTGACCAATAGTTACAATATCTACATTGGCAGTACGTAAGTCTCTCATGGTTTGAAAAACTTCTTCTTCTTGTTCGCCAAGTCCCAACATAATTCCAGACTTAGTTCTGTTGATGCCTTTTTCTTTTAGGTATCTCAAAACTTCTAAGCTTCGGTCGTATTTGGCTTGTATGCGTACTTCACGAGTCAATCTACGAACAGTTTCTACGTTATGAGAAACCACTTCTGGATTGGCTTCAACGATACGGTCTATGTTTCTTTCGATACCTTGAAAATCAGGAATCAAAGTTTCTAGGGTAGTATTCGGGTTCATTCTTCGGATGGCTTTTACGGTTTCAATCCATATAATAGAACCACCGTCTTTCAAATCATCTCTATCAACACTTGTAATTACTGCGTGTTTGATATTCATAATTTTTATGGAACGTGCCACTTTTTCGGGTTCATCCCAATCTACCGTTTCGGGTCTTCCGGTTTTTACACCACAAAAACCACAAGAACGGGTGCAGACATTCCCTAAAATCATAAACGTTGCCGTTCCTTCTCCCCAACATTCCCCCATATTCGGGCAACTTCCAGAAGTACAGATAGTATTCAGGCTATATTTATCTACCAAACCACGAAGCTCGGTGTATTTTTGTCCTATTGGGAGTTTTACCTTCAGCCATTTTGGCTTTCCAACGGGTAATGTATTGTCTAAAACAGTTTCCATATTTTAATTTTCAGACTGCAAAGATATGGAATGTAGTTTTAGAATTAGAGTTCCCTATTTATGAATTTTGATAAAACTTGTTTGGTTATCAAGTGATTTTTTGGTTTTTCGCAGTAAAAATTGATTTTACTACTAAATTAATTAGGTGTTAAATTTTAAATATTAAAATTAAACGGGATTCCGTTGTTTTTAAACTTGTAGTATATTTGTACTTTTAAAATAAACAAAATAAAAGATGAATACAAAATCATTACTATTAGGAGTTTCTTTACTATTGTTTGGAATTTCTACAGCTCAAGCACAAATTAATTTTGGTGAAAGAGCGTTAGGTGCTGTTCAAAAAGGAATGACAGGATTGACTTTTACCGATACAGATGCCGCAGCTTTATCTAAACCTGCAGTTGATAAAATGGATACCGAAAATAAAGTGGCTGGGCCAACTGATCCTTATGCGATTCGTTTGGATAAAGTTTTTGGAAAATACACCAAAGGAGAGTTTTATACCTTGAACTACAAAGTATATCTTACTAAAGATATTAATGCTTTTGCTACCGCAGATGGAAGTGTACGTGTTTTTTCGGGCTTGATGGATATGATGGACGATAATGAGTTAATTGCCGTTATTGGTCATGAAATAGGTCATGTTAATAACCATGATTCAAGAGATGCCATGAAAGCCTTGTATCAAAAAGAAGCTTTGATTGATGCAGCGGCTTCACAATCTAATAAGGTTGCGGCAATAACCGATAGTCAGTTGGCAAAAATTGGTAGTGCCATGATCGATAGCAAGCACAGCCGTACGCAAGAATCCGAAGCCGATTTATTTGCCTATGATTTCATGAAAAAAAATGGGTATAATGTGAATGCCGAGGAGTCTGCTTTTAGAATATTGGCAAAAATGAGTCAAGGGGCTCAAAGTACTATTATCGATCAAATGATGAGTTCTCATCCTGATTCTAATCAAAGAGCAGATGATGCCAAAGCAAGAGCAGAGAAAGATGGTTTGTACAAGCCGTATGTGCAACAAAAACCAGCTGCAAAGAAGACAACAACTGCTAAAAAGACTACTGCTAAAAAGAAATAATAGATTTTTATTTTTGTATTGCCGTTAATTTATAAAAAGAGAAAGCTGAACTTTTGGAGTTCAGCTTTCTCTTTTTATATTTCCAACCTAATTAGGTTGTATTGTAATTGGCAAATTGTAGGCGGTTCGAACTGGTTCGTTGTCAATAATTCCTGGAGCCCATTTGATCCTTAAAGATTTCAAAACTCGAATGGCTTCCGTTCCTAAGCCATAACCGGGGTCTTTTAGTACTTTTATATCGGTCATGCTTCCGTCTTTTTCAATCACAAAAGAGACACTTACGCGAATAGCATTTTCGCTATCGATTTCTGGTTTTTCAAAATTATTGCCAACATAAGTGTAAAACTTTTTGATTCCTCCTGGGAATTCGGGCATTTTATCTAATGCTGAGGTTGGTACAATTGTTTTTTCCGTAATACCAACAGTACTTGTTATATTTGTGCCTGTTGACGGAGTTGGACCTAATCCTGTACTAGCCGCCCCTGTTGGATTGTCACTAGTATTGCTTTTAAGTTCAGTGTTTGTGGCAATATTTTCTGGAGTTGCTACCGCGGCGTGAACGATTTCTGGATTTATAAGTTGGGTGTTGCTATTCTCTATAATGGGGTTTTTAATTTCGGGTACAATTGCTTCTTCTGCTTTTGTTTCAGGCAGTTCATAAGGCGTAATATCTACAACAACGACTGGCGGCAAATCAGGAACTAATGAAGGTATTCTATGATCTGGATTTAGATAATTATAAACCACAGGAACACTAATGGCCGAGGTCAAAAGTAACACTCCTATAAACAGAGCAAATAAGGAGGTTTTGGTGTTTTCTTGGCGTAAAGAATAGGCGCCATACTCTCTGTTTCTGTTTTCGAAAACAACGTCAATCCAATTGGTTTCGTAAATGCTTAGTCTAGACATAATTTATGGATTTAATGGTTAAGTAGAAATTAAATCATAAGCTATAAGGGTTTTAACTTTTAACGTAAATAACAGGAATTTTAGTGTATAGAAAGATGAGTATTTATTAATTATTTTGTTAAATAGTTGATATTACACGATAAATTAATGATTTTTAGCGAGTTAATGTTTGTGGAATTAACAATTGATATCGTTCCCTTAAGGTTTGTTTTTGTCATTTCGACGAAGGAGAAATCACATTACGTAATTTATGTGTGATTTCTCCTTCGTCGAAATGACAAACTGGAGGCGATTAAATTCTTAAGGAAACTAAATTGAATTAACAATTAAAGTTGTTTTTTTAAGATGTTGTTTAAAATCACTATTGTTGTCAAGTCGAATGCAATGTCATTAAGATTAAGAAAAAAAGCTTATTTCACAAGTATTGTCGAGCTACTTGTGGAGATCTCTCCTTCGTCGAGATGACAAACTTACGTGATATTGCATATCTAAATTATCTTATTTTGTCATTTTTAAATTGGATGAATCGGGTAATATAAGAACACGAGCAGCTCTCAAGTATTGAAAATACTTGTAAAAAAGCTTAACTTAATGATATTTAGCGATCGACTTGACAAACCACTTTGAGAGGAAAAAATGGAATGAATAAAATTACCGTCTATTCTGAATGATTTCAGAAAGTAGTTTTTTGGCGCGAAGTAGTTTGATCTTTACATTACTCAAGGGTTCGTCTATTTTATTGGCAATTTCCTGGTAACTCATTTCCTGAAAATAGCGCAACTGAATAACTTCTTGGTAATGGGGTTTCAATTCTTTGATGAATTGCAATAATTGCGAAAGATTTTGTTCTGTGATTAATACGTCTTCCGCAGAGGGCGTGGTATCGGCAATATTGTAAGCCTGTTGGTCTTGTTCGTCTGTAATTTCTATAAAAAGGCTCGACTTGTTTTTACGTATCAAATCGATATGAACATTCTTTGCAATAGAAATTAACCAAGTGTTAAATTGGTATTCTGAATTGTAGGATGCTATTTTATCAAAAGCTTTAGAGAAAGTTTCTATAGTAATGTCTTCGGCAGTGGTCTCGTTTTCGGTGCGTTTAAGCATAAAACCATAGACCTCATTCCAATAATAATCCAATAGAAAAGTAAAGGCAACCTGATCGCCTTTTTTGGCTTTTTCTATATGTTTGTTTATTTCCAATGCGCAGGTTTTGAGAATATGTTGGTTACAAAGACATTAATTTGTGTGAATATAAGTATAAATTCTATAATGGGAAACCAATACATCACATCTTTTTCTTTTAATTTTCCAGCGGCAAATCCAAGAACTATCCAAGTACATAAATATCTAAAAGCAATTAGGCTCAATACCAAAATCCATTGAAATTGGAAGGCTAACAAAATAATAGGTAATATAAGGAATAACAATTGTGAACTAAAGAAAAGAGCTAATTGTGCTTTGTCAAAAGCTTTATAATGTTTGGCAGTAGTCACATGTCTTCTTTTTTGAATGAACCAATCTTTAAAAGTGGTTTTAGGCATTGAATACGTAAAGCTTTCAGGGCTATAGCTGATAGTGGCATTGTCTGAATGGGCTGCTTGATTAATGAATAAATCATCATCTCCAGAACGAATTTGTATGTGGTCAATAAAACCGTTTACATTAAAAAACTCCTCTTTTTTGTAGGCTAAATTCCTACCTACTCCCATATAAGGATTGCCTCTTTTTGCCCATGAAAGGTATTGAACAGCAGTGAGTAAAGTTTCGAAGCGGATTAGTTTGTTCAAAAATGAACGTTCTGTTTTTTCATAACCACTATAACCCAATACGATTGTTTTTTCTCTTGAAAATTGAGTACTCATGGCAGCAATCCATTCTTTTGAAGTAGGATAACAATCGGCATCTGTAAATAATAAATATTCTTTTTTTGCGGCTTTAATACCCAATGTCAAAGCGTATTTTTTGTTTCCCCAAAAAGCTTCGTTATTCTTTACTTTTACCAAGCGAATATTAGGATATGTTTTTTCAAATTCTTCAAAAATTTCTAACGTATTATCGCTAGAAGCATCGTCGATTAATACGATTTCGAAGTCGGGATAATTTTGTTCGGCAAGTAATGGAATGTATTTAATCACATTCTCTTCCTCGTTTTTGGCACAAACAATTACAGAAATCGGAATATTTTTGGCATTGATTTCTTGTGCTTTTGCAAAAGAGAATTTACCAAAAACAACCAAATAATAAAAAAGTTGAATGACAACTATTGCAATAAAAAAGTATAAAGTAAAGGTTAGCATCATAGTATTTTTGGCTTTTAAAAACGACTGCAAATGTAATTACCAATTGTGAATTATCAATGTAAAATCGATAATTACTTTCTATAGTTTGCCATTTCTTTTGCTACAGCCATAGATTGCTGGTTTTCAGTCTTTTCAAGTTCGGAAATAATGTTTGTGTAATTTTTGTCATCCCTATTTTGTGACATTTTAGTTTGGGCTTGTATTTCTTCGATTTTAATTTCAAAAGCTACAATGCCGCGGGTTTGCATCATTGTTTTTTTGGATAAATCGGCTACTCGAACGGGGCATTTGGAGTTTTTCTCGTATTTGTCGACCAATTTGGTTAAGGAGTCGATTACGGCATCTCCTTCTATGATTTTTATCTTTCCATAAACATGAACCGCGGTGTAATTCCAAGTGGGAACATTCTCGTGATCGTACCAAGACGGAGAAATATAGGAATGAGGTCCCATAAAAACAGCCAGAATTTGATCATTCGATTCAAATGCAGTCCATTGTGGGTTCTCTTTTGAAATATGTCCCATCAAAATTGCTGAACCTTCTTTATTATAATCTAATTCCAATGGAATATGGGTTGCCCATAACTTTCCATTGGTTTGATTGATGAGAAGACCGAAAGCATTTTCTTTTAGGAATTTTCTAATAGACTCTTTGTCTTCGTTTTTGTATAAATCTGGGATATACATGTCTTGTGGATTTAAATCAATTGCCTCCAGCTTCAGCTGGAGGAAAATGGATGTTTTTTTGATTGGCTTTAGCCAAAAAGATACTATTTTGGCTAAAGCCAATAATGCAATTTTTATTTTATTCCTCCAGCTGAAGCAGGAGGCAATTCAAAGCTGAAGGCAATTCAAAGCTTCCAACTTCTAAATTATATTCACTTCCGCTTCAATGTGAATGCCGAATGTATTGAAAACAGTATCCTGTACAGTTTTGGAAACATTCAAAATTTCCTGTCCGGTTGCACCTCCATAATTCACTAAAACTAATGCTTGATTTTTGTGTATTCCGGCATCTCCAAAACGTTTTCCTTTTAAGCCTGCTTGTTCAATCAACCAGCCCGCTGGAACTTTGACTTCTGTTTCTGAAATGTCAAAGAATCTCATTTCTGGGAATTTTTGATGAATTTTCTCAAAATTAGTTTTTAAAAGAATTGGATTTTTGAAAAAACTACCACTGTTTCCTAATTCGGCTGGATCGGGTAATTTGCTTTTTCGAATGGCAATTACCGCATTACTCACGTTTTTTAAAGTTGGAGCTTGCCCCGAAGTTTCGGGATTGTTTTTGACTAACTCGGCGGCAATATCTCCGTAGGAAGTATTGATTTTATGATTGCGTTTCGTTAGTTTGAAAACAACGGAGGTTATCACGTATTGATCTTTTACCTCGTGCTTAAAAATACTTTCTCGGTATCCAAAGTGGCATTCTTCTTTGGTAAACGTTTTTGTTTCTTGATTTTCGATATTGATAGCTTCACAGGAAACAAAGGTGTCTTTCATTTCGGTGCCATAAGCACCAATGTTTTGTACTGGCGTGGTGCCTACGTTTCCGGGAATAAGAGACATGTTTTCTAGTCCGCCAAAATTTTGATCGATGTTCCAAAGCACAAATTCATGCCAGTTTTCGCCCGCTTGACCTTCAATCCAAACAAAGTCATCATCTTCTTTCAGAATCTTTTTTCCTTTTAAATCGATGTGGATGACCAAAGCTTCGATGTCTTTTGTCAAAAGCATGTTACTTCCGCCGCCAAGAATGAATTTTTTTTCGGATTTGTTTTGTTCTAAAATGCTTTTTAATTCGGGTACAGTGTGAACGGCAACAAATTGCTGGGCTTTGGCTTCAATGCCAAATGTATTGTAGTTTTTTAAAGAAAAATGGTGTAATATTTCCATTCGGATTTTGTTTTATAAATAAAAATAGATGTTCGACTTTGAGTTTATTCGGAGGTTAAGGCTCTATTTATAAAGTCATTTAATGGTTTTAAAGTAATCATCTTGGCTGCCATGACGGAGACAAAGTCTTTTTGTAAAGCCAATTTCGAATCGAATTGATGGCTTGCGGTAAAGCTTTTTAATTTCAGAAATTCAATTGCCTGATGATCTTTTGGGTAATCCTTTGGTGCGTTTTTAAGGCAGTTGGTCTCGGTAATGTCCAAACCGTTGTATTCTTCTTGAAAGGTTTTGTTTTTCAAAATTTCAACTAAATCCTCGTGGAAGAAAGCGATTTCTTTTCTAATTTTCTTCAAATCGGGCATTTCTGGCGAGTAAAATCCACCAGCTACAAAACTAGCCCCTTTTTCGATCTGAATATAGTAACCCGAACGACTCCATCCTTTGGTGCCGCTAGAAATCCATATTCCAAGATTTGTTTTATATGGTGATTTGTCTTTGGAAAATCGAACATCGCGATTGATTCGGAACGTGCAATTTTTTACCTCGAGCAATTCAAGCGAAGAATCTAGTGGTTTCAAGGCCTCTAAGAAAGAAGCTGCCAGTTGATGGTAGTCTTCCTTTACGGCTTCGTAGCGTTTTTTGTTTTCAAGAAACCAATCGCGATTGTTATTGACTTTTAAATCTTCCAGGAATTGTAGGGTGTCTTTGGAGAGCATAAGCCGATTATAGTAATTGTTTTTTTAAATCGTCCTCGCTAATGAATCCTGAATTCTGCCATTTTATGGCTTTGTTTTTATACAATAATAAAGTAGGGAGTTCACTAATTTTTAAATCCTGCATGATGGTTTTGTTTTCGTCGGCATTCAATCGGATGATGACTACTTTATCTCCCATTTCTTTTTGCATTTTTAGGATATAGGGCTCCATTTTTTTGCAGGGTGCACACCAAGGCGCATAAAAATTAATCAATACTTCCTTGTCGGTGTTCAATAATTCGGCATATTCTTGACTGCAAACACCTATAATTTTGTCATCGGGTTTAGATAATCCTGCGGCCTCCCATTTGAGTATTCCGCCATCAAGATTATAAATGGTGGTAAAACCCAATTCGGCTAATTTATTGGCTGCTTTGATGCTTCTTCCGCCACTTTTGCAATACACAAAAACTGGTTTTGTTTTGTCGTATTTGTCAGTTCTTAAAGTGAAACTATCACTAAGCCAGTTTACGTTGTCAGAGTTTTCAATATGTCCCGTTGCATATTCCTCGGGGGTACGAACATCTAGAATTTGGGCTTTTGGCGTGGCGTTTATTTTTTCTGAATACGTTTTTACATCAATGGTTTTAACAGCTGGGGATGTTTGTCCGTTGCAAGAAAACAGGATGAAGGATATCGCTAATAAATAAAAGTGTTTAAAGTTCATTTGATTTTGATTTATATATGGTGTAAAATTAAGCAATTTGGAGCTATTCAGTCCATAGTGATTAGTTAAAAGTGATTTGCCGTATGTAATGCTAAAATGAATGTTTTTTTTGAAAACCCTTTTGGTTGTTTTTTTGTAATCTGAGTTAGATTGATGCAACAGGTATAAATGCTCGTAAATGTGAAAAATATGCGACTATTCAGTTTGTTACGGATTTTAAATTGCTTTTAGTTAAAGTCTGATTTTATTGAGATTCAGAGAAATCCAGAGGATTTCAATGTTTATAGAAATCGTGACATTCATATACGTTCCTACGACCCCGCTGGGGTCGAACGCGCACGTTGCGAATTTTTCTATAAACATTTGACCTTTCCAAGGTCATAGGAATCTTTAACTTAAGCATATTGAACTTTTACTAGAGTCAATTCAAATTTTAAGATAAATTGAATAAAAGAATAACAATATTTGAATTTAAGCTCGTAATTTTTTAATTATAACTGAGGTAGCGATTAAAACTGATAATTGTATTCCAATTACGATAGTTAATCTTTGAAGATTTATACCTTCATATCCGTAAATAATAATGTAGCCCGAAAGAAATAGTATTGAAATACGTAAACAAAGTTTTGACAGTAAATTAATAAAGATTGTAAATGATAAAATTTGCTTCATACGTAGAGGATTGTTTAAAAAAAGGATTTCTTTAACTCAATATGTGGTTTAAGTAATAAGAAAAATATGTTGTCGTATTTTATAATGATAAATTTCAGTAAGCATTTAGGTCTTTATTAAATCGAAATACGACATTATTTTATTTCTATTACTTATTACAGCTGATTATTATTTACTAATCACAATAAAATTCACAAATTAAAAATAGTATAACTCTGTAGTGTCGATTTTACAATTGTTTCCGTGCGCTCGGGATGGGTGTCTGATATGAAAAGTTGTCCAAAGGCGTCGTTGTTGACCATTTCTATAATTTTAGACACGCGACTTTCGTCTAATTTATCAAAGATGTCGTCAAAAAGCAGGATGGGTTTTACGCCACTTTGTTTTTTCAGGAATTCGAACTGTGCGAGTTTGAGAGCGATTAAAAATGATTTTTGCTGTCCTTGGGAGCCAAATTTTTTGATCGGATAATTATCTATTTCAAAAGATAGGTCGTCTTTATGGATTCCGACACTGGTGTATTGCAGCATTCGGTCTTTGTTGATGTTTTGTTGTAACAGCGTGAGTAAATCATTTTCGAATAAATGGCTTTCATAAATCAACTGAACCGATTCCTGTGAACCTGTTATATTGTGATGGTGAAAGTTGAAAATAGGAATGAACTCGGCAATGAACGCTTTTCTTTTTTCGAAAATGGATTGGCCAAATTCGGTTAGTTGCTCATTATATATAGATAAGGTGTCGTTGTCATAGGTGTGATTCAAGGCAAAGTACTTTAATAAGGCATTGCGCTGATTCATTACTTTCTGATAATGAATGAGTTGCTGTAAATAGTGTGAGTCTAATTGGGAAATCACGCTGTCCATAAACTTTCTTCGGGTTTCGCTTCCTTCTACAATTAAATCTCTGTCGGCTGGCGATATGATGACCAAGGGAATGAATCCGATGTGGTCTGAGAATTTATCGTAGGCTTTTCCGTTGCGTTTCAGTATTTTTTTTTGCCCTTTTTTGAGGCTGCAGACAATTTGCTCGGTTCTTTCGTTCTTTTCAAATTCGGCATCAATGACAAAAAACTCTTCGCCGTGTTTGATGTTTTGAACGGCCAGTGGATTGAAATAACTTTTTCCATAGGACAAATGGTAGATGGCATCCAGTACATTGGTTTTTCCGATGCCGTTTTTGCCCACAAAACAATTGATTTTGCTGTCAAACTCGAAATTGGCTTCGGAAAAGTTTTTGTAATTGAATAGGGATATTTTTTTTAGATACATCTGAAGTTCTTGCTGGAATTGTTGACTTTGAAGCCTTTTTTATGGGCCGTTTTAAAGAGGGTGCAAATTATTGAAAAATATCGATATAAAGGATGGGAATTTGTGTTTTCGTTTTTTTACTACGTTCGTGCGCTTGCGTGAGGGATAGGAGCTGGCTACCTTGTAGCGTGGATAGCCCGACAGCAGCTAGGAAAAAGGGCCCTGACGACAAAGAGAATAGCCCTTTTTTCTAGCTGGTGGCATGCCCAAATTATTCGAATGTTGGGGAGGGTTTTTGTAGATGAAATCACTTCGGAAAAATATTTTTTTTAATTTTTAATATAAAATCAGTTTTTTTTACGTGCATTAGAATAAAAATTTTATTTTTGCCGTTCACTAAATTAAATTTTAAATGGCTACTTACAGTAAAAGAGGATATAAAGCACCAAAAGAAAAAGAAGTAAAAGACGATGCAGTTGAGAATGTAACGATTGACGAAAAGGACAGTGCTACGGCTGAGGTTTTTTCGAAATTAGACGAAACAGCTTCTAGGACAGAGGATTGGGTTGCTAAAAATCAGAAAATTATAATTGGAGTTGTTGGTGCTATTACACTAGTTACTGTAGGATATTTTGCATACCAAAAATTTGTAGCCTCTCCTAAAGAAGAGGATGCTGCTAGCGAAATGTTTGTAGCGCAATCTAATTTTGAGAAAGCGACTAACGGTGTGGCTAGCGATTCATTGTATAAATTATCATTGAATGGTTCAGAAGGTAAATTCGGATTTGTAAAAATTGCAGACGAATATTCTGGTACAGCTGCAGGAAATTTGGCTAACTATTACGCAGGTATCGCTTACTTGAACACCGGTAAATATGATGAAGCGATTGCTTCTTTAGGTAAGTTCTCTTCAAAAGACATTATCTTAAGTGCTTTGGCAAAAGGTGCGATAGGAGATGCTTACTCTCAAAAAAATGAACCAAAAGAGGCTTTAGATTTTTATTTGAAAGCTGTTGACGCTAGCAAAAATGATTTTACTACACCACGTTTCTTGATGAAAGCGGGTAAAGTAGCATTGGCATTAGGAAATAAAGCAGATGCATTGAAATATTTTACAGATATTAAAGAGAATTACGAAAACGCTCCAGAAGCTGCTACAGTTGATGGTTTGATAGGTTTGTCACAAGAGTAAAAAATGATTTAGGAATGTTGGTTTATGGATTTCAAAGTTCTATCTTTAGTATCTAAAATCTAAATTCTAAAATCTAAATTCTAAAATAAAAATGGCTACCGTAAATAAAAATTTATCTGATTACGATAAAAACACAGTCCCAAACGCGAAAGATTTTCGCTTTGGGATTGTTGTTTCAGAATGGAATGATACCATCACAGAAGGGCTTTTTAAAGGGGCAATTACTGCTTTATTAGAAAATGAAGTTCCTTCTCATCATATTATCCGTTGGAATGTTCCTGGAAGTTTTGAACTGATTTATGGTTCAAAGAAAATGTTGCAAACTCAAAATGTTGATGCTGTAATCGCTATTGGATGTGTGATTCAAGGGCAAACAAAACATTTTGATTTTGTATGCGAAGGTGTAACCCAAGGGATTAAAGACTTGAATGTTCAAACGGATATTCCTGTTATTTTTTGTGTACTGACTGATGATACCATGCAGCAATCTATTGATAGAAGCGGTGGAATTCACGGAAACAAAGGAACAGAAGCGGCAATTGCGGCCATAAAAATGGCTTATATTCGTCAACAGGCTTCGTTGTCTCATCAAATTGATAACCAACATTTGTTGTCTCCGGGTGCTTTGCGAATCGAAAATTTACCTTTGCAAATTGAGGAATAATTATTTCAAGTGATTAGAAATTAGTGAAAAGCTAATTACTGACTGCTATCCACTAATTACTATAAAAAGAGCCTATACTGTTCACTGAATGGTATAGGTTTTTTTGTTTTTTAGCATAGCATGTTCATGGTATTGTATTGATGAAAAGTTGTTTAGAATTGTTGCGGTGTTTTTGGTTTTTTTTATGAGTATGAAAGCTATAAAACCCAATAGAAATTCCTTAAATTTGTGCTCTTTGGTTTTAATCCTTTATTTAAAATCTAAAATCCTAAATCTAAAATTATCTTAATGCCGAGTATAATTCAATTGCTTCCAGATCATGTTGCCAATCAAATTGCCGCTGGTGAAGTGGTGCAAAGACCAGCTTCTGTGGTTAAAGAACTACTAGAAAATGCTGTTGATGCCAAAGCAACCGATATTAAATTAATCATTAAAGATGCTGGGAAATCATTGATTCAGGTAATTGACAATGGTTCGGGGATGAATGTTACCGATGCGCGTATGTGTTTTGAGCGTCACGCGACATCCAAGATTCGTCAAGCCGAGGATTTATTTTCGTTGCATACCAAAGGGTTTCGCGGAGAAGCGTTGGCCTCTATTGCGGCGATTGCCCACATGGAAATGAAAACCAAATTGGAACAGGAAGAATTAGGAACGCACATTATTATTGAGGGTAGTAAATTCGTGTCTCAAGATGTGGCGGTTTTGCCCAAAGGAACTTCATTTGCGGTCAAAAATTTATTTTTTAATATTCCGGCAAGACGTAATTTCTTAAAATCGGATACGGTGGAATACCGTCATGTAATTGATGAATTTCAACGTGTTGCTTTGGCACACCCCAAAATTCATTTTACGTTTTATCATAATGGTAGCGATATGTACAATTTGCCGCCATCGAGTTTAAGACAGCGTGTTGTTAATTTTTTTGGTGGAAAAACCAATGAGAAATTAGTACCCGTTATTGAAGATACGGAAATGATGAACATTCAGGGTTTTGTAAGCAAACCTGAATTTGCCAAAAAAAGCAGGGGAGAACAGTTTTTCTTTGTCAATGACCGATTTATAAAAAGTCCGTATTTGCATCATGCCGTTATGGCTGCATACGATGGAATTTTGAAAGATGGTGCGCAACCCAGCTATTACCTATATTTAACGGTACCGCCCAATACTATCGATATCAACATACATCCTACGAAAACCGAAATCAAGTTTGATAACGAAAGTGCGATGTATGCCATTTTGAGAGCTTCTATTAAACACAGTTTGGGGCAGTTTAATGTGGCGCCCGTTTTGGATTTTGAACGCGATGCCAATTTAGATACGCCTTATCATTATAAAAATCTAGAAGGAGAAGTACCGACCATTCAAGTCGATGGGAATTACAATCCTTTTGCAGAAGATAAACCCAATAAGCTTTTTCCAACGTATAAAAGAGCCGAGCCAACCGCCAGTTGGGAAAGTTTGTATGTTGATGTAAAACACGATACGAGTATTGTTTCTGGTGGCGCTGCCTTTGCTTCAAGCAATAACGAATATACTTTTGAGAATAATGAATTCGCTTTTGAGAATGAAGAGGTTACCTCGTCTTTGTTTAATGATGGGGAAGTAGAGCAATCGGTTCATAAAACCTATCAAATTCATAAAAAATACATTGTTTCTCCTATAAAATCGGGAATGGTAATTGTAGATCAAAACAGAGCGCATCAGCGTGTTTTGTATGAGCAATTTCTAGTGAATATGACCGTGCAACATGCCTCGAGTCAGCAATTGTTGTTTCCTATTAATTTGTTTTATTCGGCAAGTGAAATGGAGCTTATTGCCGAGTTGCAACAATCATTGGTCAATACAGGTTTTGTTTTCGAGGAATCCAATCCAGATCATATCGTGATTTCGGGCATTCCGGTAAATAGTACCGAGAGCGAAGTGGCGGCGGTTTTGGATCAATTGTTGAGCGATTTACATAACGGAATTCCAGAAAACAGTTTCAGTCAGAACGATACTATTGCCAAATCAATGGCCAGAAGTTTAGCAGTAAAAACAGGTACTTATTTAACCGAAAAAGAACAAGAAAACGTAGTGAATGGTCTTTTTGCTTGCAAAGATCCCAATGTTTCCCCATTTCAAAAACCCACTTTCATCACCATGCGTGTGGAAGATTTAGATAAAAAGTTTGCATTATGATGAATATTACGCCTACAGTAAAGCAGTTGTTAATAATAAATGTGTTGTTTTTTATTGGCTCTATGATCGTTGGAGAGCCGGCCTATAAATTGCTTTCCATGTATTTTTTTGAAAGTCCAGATTTTCATTTTTGGCAAATCTTCACGCACATGTTTATGCATGCACCATTGCCTAATATTATGCATATTGCTTTCAATATGTTTGCTCTGTATTCTTTTGGATCTGCATTGGAGCATTTTTGGGGAGGCAAAAAGTTTGTGTTCTTTTATATTTCCTGCGGATTAGGAGCAGCGTTATTGCATACCGGGGTGAATTATTATTTTTTTGAAAATGGAATCAATACCTTAGTAGCCAATGGGTACCAAAAGGTTGAAATATTAAAAGTACTAAGTGAAGGGAAGTTTGACACCAGATGGCAAGAAGTTTTAACAGCTTCGGACTTTCAGTCTTTTATGGGAGCTTATTTAGGGAATGTTGTAGGGGCTTCTGGTGCCATTTATGGCTTGCTAGTAGCTTTTGCTTTCATGTTTCCAAATGCTGAATTGGCATTGATGTTTATTCCAATACCTGTAAAAGCAAAATATTTTGTACCTGTATTATTATTAATTGATTTATATTTGGGTGTTTCTGGAGGTTCTCTTTTTGGTGGTTCAAGCGGAATTGCTCATTTTGCCCATCTTGGAGGTGCACTGGTTGGCTTTTTGATGATGTGGTATTGGAAGAAAACCCAATTTAACAGTAATCGTTGGAACTAATAAGTAGTGTTCAGTTGGCAGTAGCAGTTTGCAGTCATTGCTGCTAAATTTTTAGTCAAAATCTAAAATCTAAAATCTAAAATCTAAAATGGGTATCATAGACGATTTAAAATTACAATATAAATTAGGTGGAATTGCCCAAAAAATGATCTATTGGAATATAGGTTGTTTTCTGATTTCTCTGGTGTTTTTTTATCAATTTAAGGTGGGTGCTTTCAATTTTCCAAATTGGATTGCATTATCATCAGAACCAGCTGTATTCACTTTAAAACCTTGGACATTTATATCTTATGCTTTTTTTCATGATGGATTTTTGCATTTGTTTTTTAACATGATGGTGCTGAATTTTGCCAGCTCCTTGTTTTTGACGTTTTTTAATCCAAAGCAATATTTAGGTTTGTATATTTTAAGCGCCATTTTTGCGGGATTAATTTTTACTTTAGGCTTTAATCTAATGCATTTAAGTGGTGCTGTAGTGGGAGCTTCGGCGGCAATAATGGCGATTTTAGTTGCTGTCACAACCTATAGTCCTTTAATGAATGTGAGATTGTTGCTTATTGGGAATGTGAAATTATGGCATATTACCGCTGTGATCCTTATTCTGGATTTAATGCAATTTCGAGTAGAGAACTCAGGAGGGCATATTTCCCATTTAGCGGGTGCTTTTTTCGGTTTTGTTTTTGTTAAATTACTTCAAAACGGAATTGATTTGAGTAAAATAGTGAGTGCTGTTTTAGATTTTTTTACTAATCTCTTTAAAAAACCAGCAACACCCTTCAAAAAAGTGCATAAAAATTACAAAAAACCAGTCGAAAAATCAACTTCAAAAATTGTGGTAAAAGACAAAAAACAACAACAAATTGATGAGATTTTGGATAAAATTAGCCAATCTGGGTATGATAGCTTGAATAAAGAAGAAAAAGAATTTTTGTTTCAAGCCGGAAAATAGCGTATTTTTATTTGAATAATTGTAGTTATTCAGCTCTTAGTAATTAGTAAAGAGTGATTAGCTTTTGTGTATTCTAAAGAAGAAGCATTCATCATTAAAAGCTATTTGTTTTTTTTTTTGCACAAATTTCTAAATGCATTTATGCTATAAACTACGATTCTTAGCTAATTGCTAAAGGCTATTCACTCCCGATAGCTATCGGGACTGAATGGTTACGAATAATTTAATTGATTAACGTAAACTTTGTAATAATAAAGTTTGAAATTTATTGATAATGAAGAACCTTTCATGGTTTAATAAAGGAATGTTTGTCTTGAATTTAGTGCTTATTGCGCTAACATTCAGTGCTTATTTGCTTCCGTTTTTAGCGCCAAAAATCTTCCCGTTATTGTCGGTATTTACATTGTTTATGCCTTTGTTTTTTTTGTTGAATGGACTGTTTTTTCTCTATTGGGCCATTCAGTTTAAGAAGCGAATGATATTATCGGGTTTGGTCCTCTTGATAGGGATTACCTTTTTTAATAAGTTTTATAAGTTCTCTGCCAAGGAATTTCAAGAAAACGATAAAGATTTTACGGTTATGAGTTATAACGTGAGATTGTTTAATGTGTTCAAATGGTTGGATCGTGATGATATTCCGGAAGTAATCTTAAAATTTATAAATGAGGAGAACCCTGATATATTGTGTATTCAAGAGTTTTCAAATTCGGCTAATATTGATTTGAAAGTCTACCGTTATAAGTATGTTTTGATGGAAGGAAAGCAAATAAAAACGGGTCAAGCGATATTTTCAAAGTTTCCTATTATCGATCAAGGAAATATTGTATTTCCAAATTCGAACAATAATGTTGTTTTTGCAGATATTAAAAAAGGAAAAGACATTGTAAGGGTGTATAATATGCATTTGCAGTCCATAAAAATTTCTCCTGATGTAGATGAAATAGCGGAGAACATTGATGTTATTGACCAACAAAAATCAAAGTCTCTTTTTATTCGAATCAGTAAAGCATTCAAGCAACAGCAGGAGCAAGCGGCTATTTTTAAAGAGCATGAAAAGGAATGTAAATACCCTATTATCATCTGTGGTGATATGAATAACAGTGCTTTTTCGTATGTGTATCGCAATATAAAAGGAAAACTAAAAGACAGTTTCGAAGAAGCTGGAAAAGGCTTTGGAGCCACTTATAAATTCAAGTACTATCCCGCCAGAATTGATTATATTTTTGCCGATGAAAGTATGGAAGTCAAACAATTTGAGAGTTTTCCAGAATTCCAAAACTCGGATCATTATCCTATTATGGCTAAATTGTCTATGAAATAGTTTTTGTACTTATTCCTTTATAAAAAGTAAAAAAATAACCATTACGGCAATTAATATTATTTTGACGTTAAATTTACTAGAATAGCAATAAGGAGTATTTGTCATTTCGACCTTTTGGGAGAAATCACATAACGTGAGCAAATGTGATTCCTCCTTCGTCGGAATGACAAATAAAGCACACAATTAGTGTAGGAAGCTTAAATTTGTATCTTCTTCTAAGAAACTTGGAGGTTTATCGAATCAGCACTTGACTTTTCAAATAATCCATAGCATATTTCCCTTCATTGAATAATAAATCTAAGACACTTAGATTATTTATAAATCCGTGTTTGTCATCAAAAACTTGAGTGTAGTTTTCAAAAACTGAACCATCTTTTTTTCCATTTATTAAATACCGAAAATCAGTAACTATTTTAGGATCTATTTCATGGAAATATTCGGTTGTGGTGCTAAATTCTATTTTCATTCGCAAACATTTTGACAGTACCTCTAAAGTTTTAAAATTGAGATCCATCAAAAAAGTATGTTTTTTTTGAAAAATGGGAAGTAAATCATCTTCAAAAAACTCGAAGAAAGGGGAACTTCTATAAGCTGCTTCCAGCGATTTGAAATGCTGTTTCTGCCAATCAAACTCAGACTCAATTTTTATGTCTTTGGTCTTCTGATGGCTTAAATTAGAATGTTTTATTGGGATGTTTAATAATTGAATTCCGTTTGGACTATAAATATAAGTTCTATTGCGATTGGTTTGTTTCTGAAAATTATCCTCCATTTCAAACGTAATACTGTCGGATTGAGCCATAGCCGCAAAATGACTTATGGAAGGGAAATAGGAGGGATGTAGTAGAATATTCATTGTTTTTAAGGTTTTGAGGTTATGAGGTTATATCGTTTAGAAGGTTTAGCTAAAAACCTAAACCTTCTAAACGATATAACCTTCTAAACTTTTTTTCTCTCTTTTCTTTTTTTCCAAAAATAGTCGCCAACAAAAAAGGCTACAAGAGCAATTAAGAAATGAATTAAATAAGATTTAGGCTCTCCATTTTCATTTACGAAAGAGAAAACTCGATTCCATCTTACTTTCTGAATTCCTTTCCCATCCTTATCCCAACTAAACCAAATGAATACTGGCTTGCCAACCACATGATCAAAAGGAACATATCCCCAAAATCTTGCGTCTAAAGAGTTTTGGCGATTGTCTCCCATCATCCAATAATAATCTTGTTTAAAAGTATAGGTGCTAACTGGTTTTCCGTTTATTATAATTTTGTCACCGTTAACCAGTAATGTGTTTTTTTCGTATTCCTGTATGATGCGTTTATAAAATGGAAGTGTTTTTTTGTCTAATTTAATTGTCTCTCCTTTTTTTGGAATATAAATAGGTCCAAAATTGTCTATGTTCCATCCTAACGAATGGATGTGAGGAAATACATCTCCATCTTCTCCCTTTGGAAGTAAATATTTTTTGACGCCTTTAACCACTGGATTATTCGCTATTCTGCTTGCTTCGTTGTCGGTTAATGTCAATACATATTCTCCGTTATTGGTCAATGCAAAATCTCCATTGCCGTCCTTCAAACCATCTCTAGCGCCATACATGTGTACTAGGGAACTCTGATCCATACTAGTACCTTGAGTATTTACAAAAAAGTTATATTGAAGTTTTGCACTTTCTGGCAATTTGCTCGGTTTTCCATTGATGTAAATGTTTCCTTCACGAATCTCCAAAGAATCTCCAGGTATAGCAACACAGCGTTTTACTAAATTTGTTTTTTTGTCAATCGGTTTGTAATAATTTCTTGTTGGTTTAAAATTATCCATATCCAATAAAGTATCCGCGGGTTGATTAAAGACTACAATTTCATTGCGTTTAATCGTTTCAAACGAAGGGAATCTAAAATAGGGTAATTGAAACTTGTTTAAAAGTGAAGTTTCCTTTTTCGTAATATCATCATTGAATAGGTATGACTTTACCCCTAAAAACGGAATTGAATCATGCACCATAGGTAGCGCAATTGCTGTCATAGGAGTTCTTGCTCCAAAATTTAATTTACTCACAAATAAAAAATCGCCAACGTACAATGTTTTTTCTAATGAAGAAGACGGAATCGTAAAGGGCTGTATAATATAGGTGTGAACCAAAGTAGCAACAATTATAGCAAAAAGTAAGGAACTAATGGTGTCAGAAGTTTTATTCTCTGGGGTTAAGTTTCTCTCTGCTTTGTAATTTAATTTTTGCGTATAATTAATGTAATAAATATAAAAACCCAAAGTAATAATGACCAAAAAAGTATCTAAACTTGAATTTTTCCCAAAGCTTCGTAATGTTTCAACCCAAATAACAGGAAACATAATCAGGTTGATGATTGGGATAAAAAGCAGTATAGTCCACCAAGTAGGTCTACCAATGATCTTCATTAAAACAATTGCATTGTAAACTGGAATTACAGCTTCCCAGCGTTTTCTTCCTGCAATTTCATATAATTTCCATGTTCCTAAAAAGTGGACAATTTGAATAATTATAAAAAAAATAAACCATTGGTATAGTGACATAATCTACTTTTTTTATAATTCTTTTTTCTCTTTTCTTTTTTTCCAAAAATACTCACCAACAAAAAAGGCTGCAAGAGCAATCAAGAAAAATTTAAAGTACGGTTGTGGTTGTCCTTCTCCGCTAACGGTGGTAAATACTCTTTCCCAACGAACTTTCCCTAAACCTTTACCATTGGTATTCCAGCTCATCCAAATGAAGATTGGTTTTCCTACGATGTGATTTTCTGGAACATAGCCCCAATAACGGCTGTCTTCAGAGTTGTGACGATTGTCTCCCATCATCCAATAATAGTTTTGATCGAAGGTATAGGTTGTGGCAACTTTACCGTCAATTCGAATCTCATTGCCATTTACTTTCAGATCTTTTTTCTCGTAATCGGTAATGATGGTTTTGTAGAAAGGCAATGTTTCGGTTGTTAAAGCGACTGTTTTTCCTTTCTGTGGAATATAAATTGGACCAAAATTATCACGGTTCCATTTGTGAATATGCGGAAAAATACCGTCCTCTACCTCTTTAGAAATAATTCTATTTACTGAAGTGATTCCAGGAACATTCCTTAATCTTTCGGCTCCAGCGGCAGTTAAGGCACTTGCAAAAAGGGTGTCTCTTGACTCGTTAATAAATCCTGCTCCATCGGTAACGTCCATATCTTTGAATAGGTATTCAAAATCAATAGGAGTTTTGCCATTCAAAGCTATATTATAAGAGAACTGTGGTTTTGCACGCTCCGGCAAAATCAATTCTTTTCCATTAATGTACACTAACCCGTCTTTTATTGATAGGCTGTCTCCAGGAATCCCAACGCAACGTTTTACATAATTTGATTTTTTGTCAATAGGTTTGTCAACTCTAAGTCCAGATCGGTCTCTGAATTTGAAAACGGTATCAGCTGGCCAGTTAAAAACGACAATATCGGTGCGATTAATAGTTTGCAAACCTGGAAGTCTAAAATAAGGCAATTGAGGCCAAGTCAAATATGATTTTTGTTTGGTCATAGGAATGGTATCGTGTACCATTGGCATTGCCACAGTTGTCATAGGAACTCTTGCTCCATAATTCATCTTGCTTACAAATAAAAAGTCTCCAACCAATAAGGATTTTTCTAATGACGAGGTTGGAATCGTATACGGTTGAATCAAATAGGTATGAACAATAGTAGCTACAATCACTGCAAAAAGTAAAGAGCTAACAGTATCTGCGGCTTTATGGTCTGGACTTAAATTTCTATCCGGTTCATACGTTAAAGTCTGGGTATAATTAAGATAAAAAATATAAAATCCTAAAGTTCCAATCACAAGCAATGTGTCTATAAAAGATTTTTTACCAAAACTACGAATAGTCTCTACCCAAATAACCGGAAACATGATAAGGTTGATAATAGGAATAAAAAACAAAATCGTCCACCAAGTTGGTCGTCCGATTATTTTCATTAAAACAATTGCATTGTAAACTGGAATTGCAGCTTCCCAACGTTTTCTTCCAGCACTTTCGTACAATTTCCAAGTTCCTAAGAAATGAATAGCTTGAACGGCTAAGAAAAATATAAACCAAAGAGATAGTGTCATGATTTTAGAATTTAGATTTTAGAATTTAGATTTTAGACTATTTTCTAATTGGATTTTAGTCCCGATAGCTCCCGATAATTATCGGGACGGGATTTTTATTTTGAATTTAATTTTTCCCTAATTTGGATTTTGGCTCTTCGGCTTAGCTCAGGGTTAAAATTTAATTTTATTTCCTTTTTTGGAATTTGACTTTAATTTAAGCCTAATACATCTTTCATCGTAAAGACACCGTGTTTTCCAGCCAGCCATTCGGCGGCAATTACGGCACCTAAGGCAAAACCTTCACGATTATGGGCGGTGTGTTTTATTTCGATAGCATCCACTTCAGAGTTATAGGTTACGGTATGAGTTCCGGGAACTGTTCCTGTTCTAATGGCTTCAATGTGAATTTGCTTCGCCTGTTCGCTGTCGCTCGGGTCGTTTTCTTTGGGATTGTCTAATGTCCAATTGGTATAATGACTGTTTTCAATAACACCTTTGGCTAATGAAATTGCTGTTCCACTTGGTGCGTCTAGTTTTTGATCGTGATGAATTTCTTCCATATCCACTTTGTAATGATCAAATTTAGACATGATTTTGGCTAAATATTCGTTGAATTCAAAGAATAAATTGACTCCTAAACTAAAGTTTGAACTGGAGATAAAACCACCATTTTTAGCTTTACAAAGTGCAATCATCTCATCATAATGTTCCAACCAGCCAGTTGTTCCAGAAACTACAGGTACATTGGCGTTGAAACAATTAGAAATATTACTAACGGCAGCTGAAGGTACGCTGAAATCAATAGCGACATCTGCAGTAGAAAGTCCGTCATACGTATTGAATTCGTCTTTCTTCAAAACGATTTCATGTCCTCTTTCTAAAGCAATTCTTTCGATCACTTGTCCCATTTTTCCGTATCCTAAAAGCGCAATTTTCATTTGTTTTTTGTTTTTGATTTTTAAAAAGAAACGAATGGTATTTCGAATCTAAAAACGATAATTAAGGGTTAGTCCCAAATTTGATTTTAATGTTACAGTATTTGGATTAAATTCTGGTCGTAACGATAAATTTTCACTGACATTAAACTGTATCAAGGCCGCATCAACATTGGCGTCTATAATGTTTAAAACGTAAAATCCTAATGCAAATAAAGCCGATAAAGAGGCGTTTCTTTTGTAAAAATTTTGAGCGCTAATTAGTTGTGTGTCGGTTTGATTTGCGTAATATGGGTCTGGATTACCGGCTAACCTGCTTTTGTAAGCTTCTCTATATTGGTTGTAGAGTTTTGTATTGTCAATGTATAAATAAACACTGGTTCCAATCGCACCGTAAACGATTGGAATTTTCCAGTATTTTTTATTGTAGGCTTGGCCTAAACCTGGTAAAATTGCCGAGTAAAAAGCGGCTTTTGCAGGTGTTAAGGGGTCGTATTTGTCTGATTTTATTGTGTCTTTTGGTTTTAGGACAGCATCGTCTGTTTTTGCTTGCGCAAAAAGGGATGCGTTTCCAAAAAGAAAAAGAAGTAGGCCTATGGAAATGATTTTATTCACTACCCTTTTATTAATTTTATAATTCTATTGAAGTCTTCTTCAGAATGAAATGGAATGGTAATTTTACCTTTTCCGTTTCCTGCCACTTTTACATCAATTTTCGCTCCAAAATACTGATTAAATGTATCTTTATCTTCATCTTCAATTACAAAAGAAGATGATTTAGACGGAAGTACAGGTTTTGGTTTTAAACTTTCATGGTAGTTTTTTACCAAGGTCTCTGTTTCTCTAACCGAAAGATTTTGACTTACAATTTTTTGATAAATATCCGTTTGAACATCGTGGTCTTCAATATTGATGATCGCTCGACCGTGACCCATACTGATAAAACCGTCACGAATTCCAGTTTGAATGATTGGGTCTAGTTTTAAAAGTCTTAAATAATTGGCTATAGTAGAACGTTTTTTACCCACTCTTTCGCTCATTTGTTCTTGAGTCAATTGAATTTCGTCAATTAATCGCTGGTAAGAAAGCGCAATTTCTATTGGATCTAAATCATGACGTTGGATGTTTTCAACCAAAGCCATAACAAGCGATTCATTATCGTTTGCAATACGAATGTAAGCAGGAACGGTTGTCAAACCAATCAAAGTAGAGGCACGCAAACGGCGCTCACCCGAGATTAATTGGTATTTGTTGAAGTCTAATTTACGAACCGTAATAGGTTGAATAACACCTAATTCCTTAATGGAGGTGGCTAGTTCTCTAAGCGATTCTTCATTGAAATTACTTCTGGGCTGAAATGGATTTATTTCTATAGCATCAATTTCAAGCTCTATAATATTCCCAACAACTTTATCGGCATTTTTATCATCTACAGATTGAATATCGTTTTCAGGATCTTTTAATAATGCAGATAAACCCCTTCCTAAGGCTTGTTTTTTTATTGCTTTTGACATAGAACTATTTACTGTTTTTCTTTATAATTTCTTGAGCTAGGTGTAAATAATTTATAGCTCCTTTGCTTGTAGCGTCATAGTTTATAATGCTTTCGCCAAAACTAGGTGCCTCACTCAATTTTACATTTCTTTGAATCACTGTGTCAAAAACCATGTCGTTAAAGTGTTTCTGAACTTCTTCTACCACCTGATTCGATAAACGCAATCTAGAGTCAAACATCGTCAATAATAAACCTTCGATATCCAAATCTGGATTGTGAATTTTTTGGATACTTTTGATGGTATTCAATAATTTACCTAAACCTTCTAAGGCAAAGTATTCGCATTGAATTGGGATAACCACTGAGTCGGCCGCTGTCAAGGCATTCAAAGTTAATAGTCCAAGAGATGGCGCGCAATCAATGATGATGTAATCATACTTGTCTTTTACGCTTTCTAATGCTTTTTTAAGCATATATTCTCTATTTTCTTTGTCGACCAATTCTATTTCAATCGCAACAAGATCAATATGTGCTGGAATTACGTCTACATTTGGCGAGGAACATTTTATGATCGCCTCCAATGGAGTGTGGCTGTGTTCGAGAATTTGATACGTCCCAATCTCAACCGTTTCTACATCAATTCCTAAACCTGATGTGGCATTTGCCTGAGGATCAGCATCTATTAGTAATACTTTTTTTTCTAAAACACCCAACGAAGCCGCTAGGTTAATAGAAGTAGTAGTCTTTCCAACTCCACCTTTCTGATTCGCAATCGCTATGATTTTGCCCATTTATTTTCTAAATTTTGAACGGTAAAAATACAATTATTTATGGGTTTTGAAAATCTATTTTGTTAACAAAAACAAATAGTTTTTACATGCACCAATTAATACCAAATTATGGGATAAAAAAAAGTTACAGCATGTTCCGCAACAGATAATGCTAACAACAGTATTAGTCTTCAAAACCCTGAAAGGGTGTCATGATTATAGAAATAAAAAATTCCATTTTTCAAAAACCCCGATAGGGGTGGTATTTTCACGTGGGAATGTTTAATTTCACGGAGGCTGTTTTTTAAATTTAAAAAGGCTAAATTATTTCACACCCTTCGGGGTTTATATGCAACACCATGAAATTTCTATAATCATGACACCCTTTCAGGGTTGGAGTAAATTCTAGTGTGCTATTTGGTTAATCGCAACAATACCGTTTATTCTTTGTTTTTTGGTAACTATTATAGCTGAAAAAAAAGAGAACTACACGAATAGTTCTCTTTAATTTAAATTTACCAATAGCTGATTACTGTTTTCGGAACACTGTAAACTTGAACACTGCTAACTTTTTTTCTTTGCTTTAATCATCATTTCTAATTGATCCCAAAGCTCTTCGGGTATGGCTTCCAGTAAATTGAATTGTCCTGCGCCTTTCAACCATTCGCCTCCATCAATAACAATTACTTCTCCGTTTACATAGGCAGAAAAGTCCGAAACTAAGTAAGCGGCTAAATTGGCTAGTTCTTGATGGTCGCCAACGCGTTTCAAAGGTACTTTCTTGGCCATGTCAAATTTTTCGGCTAGATCTCCGGGTAACAATCGATCCCAAGCTCCTTTGGTAGGGAAAGGTCCTGGTGCAATTGCATTGGTGCGGATTCCGTATTTTGCCCATTCTACAGCAAGACTTCTGGTCATGGCAAGGACTCCCGCTTTTGCAGTAGCACTCGGTACCACATAAGCCGAACCTGTCCAGGCATAAGTAGTAACAATATTTAAAACGGTTGCTGAAGTTTGTTTGGTATCTATCCAATGTTTTCCAAAGGCAAGGGTGCAGTTTTTGGACCCTTTTAAAACGATATCAATTACAGTGTCAAAAGCATTGGCTGATAAGCGTTCAGTTGGCGAAATGAAATTCCCAGCGGCATTATTCAGTAAAACATCTACTTTACCAAAAGCTTTCAACACTTCTTGCAACATGTTTTCTACTTCTTCATAATGACGAACGTCACATTGTAGCGGTAAGCAGGTACCACCCGTTTCGGCTTCCAATTCTTTTGCCGTGTTTTTCAGTTTTTCTAAATCTCTAGAAGTGATGGCCACTTGTGCACCTAACTCTAAGAAATATTTGGTCATCGCTTTTCCTAAGCCACTTCCGCCTCCTGTAACTACTATTACTTTGCCTTTCAGGGCATCGTCTCTCAACATTTTATCGGTATAACTCATAATTTATATTTTTTTGGATTGTAAATATAGATAAAAAATAGTATGCATGCATAATAAAAATCAATAAAATTTAGTTTTCAGTCTCAGTTTTCGGTCTCAGTTTTCAGTCTTAGTTTTCAGAATTGGTTGTTAATATTGTAATTTTGTTTCTTAAAAATGTTTGAAAAAAGGGTTCAATTTTAGAGCTGTTTTTATAGTTAACACTCTTTTTGAGTTGATAACTGAGACTGCACCTGAAAACTAAATTTCACACAACCTCTTCGCGGCTTCTTCTAAAGTATGATTGTCTTTGGCAAAGCAAAAGCGTATTAATTTTAAATCTTTTCCATCGGCATAAAAAGTGGATATGGGAATAGCGGCAACTCCATAATCCGTAATTAATCGTTTGCAAAAATCTACATCATTTTCGTTAGATATCTTGGCATACGATACTACTTGAAAATAGGTCCCTTCACAAGGCATTAGCTCGAACTTGCTATTTTGTAATAATGCTCTAAAATAATCTCGTTTTTCCTGATAGAATGAGCCGATTTCGTTTACGTCAACTAGATCTATGTATTTGGAAACAGCCACTTGGCAAATACTGTTGACGCTAAAAACCAAAAACTGATGTGCTTTTTTGATTTCTTTCATCAAGTATTCGGGCGCTACAAGATAGCCGATTTTCCAACCCGTGACATGAAATGATTTTCCAAAAGAAGAAACCATGATGCAGCGGTCGAGCAGTTTTGTTCGAGTGTGAGTCGAAAGGTGCTTTTGTTCGAAAGTGATGTATTCGTAAACTTCGTCTGAAAGTAATAGGACATCGGGGTATTTTTCTAAAAGTGCTTCCAGGTTCTCAAAATCGGATTCGTTTAGAATTTTCCCTGTGGGATTATGTGGATTATTGATGATAATCATTTTGGTTTTATCCGAAAATGCATTTGCAATAATTTTCCAATTGGGTGTGTAATCATCGTTGAGGGCAATATGTATGGGTTTTGCCTGGCTTAATAGAATGGGTGCTTCGTAGCAATCATAGCTTGGATCCAGTATGATGACTTCGTCATCTGGTTTTAATAAAGCCAGCAAAGTTGTAAAAATGGCTTGAGTGGCACCGGCTGTAATGAGTATTTCGGTATCGGGTAGGATGTTGCGGTTGTAAGCCGTTTTTACCAATGTTGCAATTTTGGCTAACAAAGGCGGATAGCCGGACATGGGAGTGTATTGGTGTACATCTTCGTGAGCCAGTTGGGAAACAATTTGAGTCAGTCTTTCGTCTACAGGAAAGTTTGGAAATCCTTGCGAAAGATTGATTGCGTTGTATTCGGCAGCCATTTTGGACATAACCGTAAAGATGCTGGTTGTTACATTGGGTAGTTTACTCATGTAATAAATGAATTTATTTTAGGAGTATAAATATAGTTGATTTATCTTTATTTTGCTTTTTTAGGAGTGAAAAATGAAGGGGTTTTAATTCGGAATGTGGTTTTGAAAATCCTCGTTTCTTGATAAATGATGTTCGAGAAAATAAATGTTTTGGTTTAAAACAAAAGTTCTTGTGAGCTGCGTGAGGGATAGGAGTAAGCTACCGAAGTAGCATGGATAGCCCGACCACAATAGAAAAAGGGGCGTCTCTAGATAATCTAAAGTAGCCCCTTTTTCTATTGCGGTCACGCCCAAATGATTTTGAGTGTAGCTAATTTATGTTTTTACATTTTATGAATGATGAAAATAGTAGGGCGATTGTGTAAATCGACGGTTTCTTTTTTCCAGGCTGCGGCTCTTTTGGTTTTGATGTATTCGGTTGGGAGTGTGATGTCTGTGGCAATGCAGAGGTAGGTTTCTGGATTGATGGCTTGGAGAATATCTTCCAACATTTTGTTGTTTCTATAAGGTGTTTCTATGAAAATCTGGGATTGATTTTTGTCTAAAGATAATTTCTCTAAATTTTTTAGAGCGGTTTTCTTTTCTCCTTTGTCTATGGGTAAATAGCCATTGAAGGTAAAGCTTTGGCCGTTCATTCCTGAGGCCATCATGGCTAACAATATGGATGATGGGCCAACAAGCGGTACCACTTGTATGCCTTTGTCATGGGCCAGTTTTACAATTACAGCACCTGGATCGGCTACTCCGGGGCATCCGGCTTCGCTCATGAGTCCCATGTTTTTGCCTTCCAATAAAGGTTTGATGAACTCTTGGTGGTCTTTGGTTTCGGTATATTTATTGAGGACAAAAAGCTTTAATTCCGATTGTTTTTTCTCGGGATTGGTCAGTTTGATGGATTTTCGAGCTGTTTTGTCATTTTCGACCACGTAGTAGTCAATTAGATCAACGCATCTTTTAATGGTTTGTGGTAATACATCCATAGGGTCGCAATCGCCCATGGTTGTTGGGATTAAATATAGTTTTCCAAGAAGAGGTGTTGGTTTCATACGAGATGATATTTGTTTTTTAAATGGATCCCGATAGCTATCGGGAGGTATCGCCATTCTATATGATTCTAGTGTTTTTTGAATCATGGCGATTTCATAAAGGGGGTAACTTTCGGGTTTTAGAAATAAGAAGCTTTTGTTATAGGACTCTATAAAAAATATCTTCGATGGCAATATCCAATTCTGGAAAAAGCGGGCTTTTTATGTTTTCGCCTTCTACTAATGGTTTTTGGCCAATGTATTCTCCATTTTTTAAAGAGTAAATTAAAATCATTCGGTCTGCGGGCTCGATTAGCCAATATTCTTTAACTCCTGCTTCTAAATACAAATTAAATTTAGTGTGTATGTCGTGCTTACTGTTGTTTGGAGAAATAATTTCGACTATCAAATCGGGTGCGCCATTGCATCCTTTTTCGTCTATTTTGCTTTCGTCACAAATAACGCAAAGGTCTGGTTGTACGACTGTAGTGTCCTTTTTTGCCGATTTTATGGGTAAACGAACGTCGAATGGGGCTTCAAAAACGCGACAAGGTTTTTTATGAAAGTTGATGTAAAAACAACCATTCAAATTGTGTGATATTCCTTGGTGTCTGGAACTTGGTGCAGGACTCATTTTGCGAATATATCCTTTTATGAGTTCCACACGTTCTTGAAATTGCCAAAGCAAATAATCAGAATAGCTATAGGTTTTGGATAAATCCAAGTCGGAAAAGTTTTTTACTACAGGCATAAGAAGTCCATTTTGAGCAAAGTTATAAAAAACTTATTTAGTTTTCTTAGGAATGTTTGGCAATCAATTTGTGGGCAATGACTTCGCAGGCTTCGTCTAGCATTTTATAGACCATGTCAAAACCATTTGCCAAGCCGTAGTAAGGATCTGGGACGTCTACATTTTCTTTTGGAAAGATTTCGTTCAAAATGAGTTGTACTTTGTTTTTTTGCGATTCGTTTTTGGTCAATTCAATTACATCATTATAATTGTTGTTGTCCATCACGAAGATGTAATCAAAAGCATCGAAATCCGATTTTTGAAATTGTCGTCCTTTTTGATTGGAGATATTTAAGCCATTTTTTTTGGCGGTGTCTATAGAACGGTTGTCCGGAGCACGACCAATATGCCAAGAACCGGTTCCTGCTGAATCTACAAGAAATTTTCCTTTGGGAAGTTTAGAGGCTAATATGCCTTCTGCCAAAGGCGAACGGCAAATATTACCCAAACAAACCATTAAAATTTTGACAGGCATACTGCGTTTATAGCGTTAATTTTGAATTAATATCCTCAACATACTTTTTGAATTGTTTGTCGGTAGCTACTAAGTTGTCTACTGTTTTACAGGCGTGTAAAACGGTTGCGTGATCGCGATCGCCTATTTGTGAACCAATATTGGCCAATGAGGCTTTAGTGAATTTTTTGGCAAAAAACATAGCCAGTTGTCTAGCCTGTACAACGTGTCTTTTTCTTGTTTTGGATTGTAACGTCTCTAAATCCAATTGGAAATAATCGGAAACAATTTTTTGGATGTAATCGATAGAGATTTCTCTTTTTACATTTTTCACAAATTTCTCTACGACACTTTTGGCAAGTTCGATAGTCACTTCTTTTTTGTTGAAAGAAGATTGTGCGATCAAAGAAATAATGGCGCCTTCAAGCTCACGAACATTCGATTTGATGTTGCGCGCTACATATTCTATGATTTCGTTTGGAATTTCAACTCCATCACGATATAGAATGTTTTTTAAGATAGAAATTCTAGTTTCATAATCGGGTTGGTGCAACTCGGCAGATAATCCCCATTTGAAACGAGACAATAAACGTTGTTCAATATCTTGCATGTCAACTGGAGCCTTGTCTGAAGTTAGGATTACCTGTTTGCCGTTTTGGTGCAAGTAATTGAAGATGTGGAAAAACACATCTTGCGTTCCTGATTTTCCAGATAGGAATTGAACGTCGTCAATGATTAAAACATCGATTAACTGGTAGAAATGAATAAAATCATTTCTATTATTTTTCTTAACCGAGTCAATATATTGTTGAGTGAAAATTTCGGCCGAAATATATAAAACGGTTTTTTCAGGATATTTATCTTTGATTTCAACACCTATAGCGTGAGCTAAGTGTGTTTTCCCCAATCCAACACCTCCGAAAATCAATAACGGATTAAAAGACGTACCTCCTGGTTTGTTGGCAACAGCCATACCAGCAGAACGGGCTAATCTATTAGAATCTCCTTCAAGAAAATTATCAAAACTATAGTTCGCATTCAATTGTGATTCGATTTTCAAATTACGAATCCCAGGAATGATAAAAGGGTTTTTTAACTCAGGGTTTAGGTTTTTAAAAGGAGCATCTACCTCTTGGGCTTTCATTGGAGCTCTATTGGCACTTGGCAATTGTTCCGTAAACGGTTGTTTATTGCCATAAGTGTTTTCCATTTTGATTTTATAAAGTAACTTTGCGTTTTTGCCAAGTTCTTTGGTTAGGGCCACTTTTAGTAATTTTACATAGTGTTCTTCTAGCCACTCGTAGAAAAATTTACTAGGTACTTGAATGTATAATGCATTATCGGTAAGTTCAACTGATTTGATAGGCTCGAACCAAGTTTTGTAAGCCTGATCCTGAATGTTGTCCTTTATGAAGGACAGACAGTTTTCCCATACTGATTGTGCAGTTTTGTTCATATTCTAGTTAAATTATTTCTTATTAGGGTACTTATTCTCTTATTAAAAGAATGTAAATAATATTCTTTTTTCGGGATAACAAATATGTGAACAATTATCTGTAAAAAAAAATAATTTAGGTTATAATTTTTAGAAATATTGTTGTAAGGCGCTTTTTTAATTTTAAATTTTTAATACATAATTAATGAAAGATCATCAAATTCAAGTTCGTGTTCGTTATTCAGAAACAGACCAAATGGGGGTTGTTTATCATGGAAATTACATACCCTATTTTGAGATAGGAAGGGTTGAATGGCTTAGAAACAAAGGGATTTCATATAAAAAGATGGAAGAAAGTGGTATCGCATTACCTATTGTGAATATGAATATCAATTATAAAAAATCGGCAGTGTATGATGAGCTGTTGACGGTACACACGGTTTTTAAAAGTCAGACGTCTGTGAAGATTGAATTTGATTGTGCGATTTACAATGAAGCAAAGGAGTTATTAACAACTGCCCAATTTATGTTGGTTTTTGTGTCCTTAAAAACGGGTAGACCAACGGCTCCTCCTGATTACATTTTGGAACTACTAAAAACTTTTGAATAATAATCAAAAGGAGTTCTTTTTAATGAGAATTTATAGTTTTATTATGTCAATTTCAAACAAAGATTTAAAAATGTCGAATACCATTTCGGCATTTTTTTTTCTGGTTTTTATTACAATTTTGCCAATGGGTAAATTGGTATCTTCATTTATTTCCATTTCTTGGGATACAATATCTAATTTTTTTTCTTTGATCACGCGCATGACTTTGTTCATGTTTTTATAGTCAAACGAAATTTGAAAATGAATATCAATTGTTTTTTCGATGATTTCAGAAGATTCCAAGGTAATTTGTGCTGATGTTTTGTACGCCGAAATTAATCCGCCCACTCCCAGTTTTACGCCACCAAAAATTCGAACCACCACTACAAGAACGTTGGTAAGTCCAAAAGATTGTATTTGGCCATAAATAGGGGTGCCTGCGGTATTGCTTGGCTCTCCGTCATCATTGGCTCTGTATTGAATGGTTTCAGTGCCTATTTGATAGGCATAACAGTGATGACCAGCGTTGGGGTGTTGCTTTTTTAAGGTTTCGATAATGGGTTTTACTTCATCCTCCAACTCAATTGGAAAAGCATAACCGAAGAATTTGCTGTTTTTTTCTTTGAAAAGGGTTTCTTCAGAGGGAAGTGCAATGGTATTGTAGGTGTCTTTCATGTTCAATGGCTAAAATCAATGGCAATATCAATTTCAATGGCAAAAATCAATTTGAAATTAAAAATCAATTTAAAATTTAAATACTAGGAGGCTAGTGAGTTTTATTTTTTTTATTTTTTCATTGCCATTGATATTGAAATTGAATTTTGCCATTGATATTGTTATTGAATAATTTTTTTATCAAACAAATCAACCACGTCTTCTTTTCCAACCTGTAGATTCCATACTTGAAAGCCGAGCTCTGATGCTGCATCAGTATTTTCTTTTTTATCATCTATAAATAAGGTTTGTTTGGCTTGTAGTCCGTTTTGATCGAGTACATAGTTGTACGTTTCGGCATTGGGTTTTCTCATTCCAATTTCATAAGAAAAATAAATTTTTTCAAAACATTGGTAGAAAGCACTGTAAAAAGAAATTCCGAATTTTTGTTCGAAAGTTTCAATGTGAATAGCATCGGTATTGCTTAATAAAAACAATCGGTATTTTTTGGAAAGCATTTGAAGGAATTCTAATCGGTACAGTGGGAAGTCAAGCAGTATGGCATTCCAAGCTTTCGAAATGTCTTCGATGGATGCATTGGAAGTATGTTTTTGAATTCCAGACAAAAACTCTTCTCCAGAAATAGCTCCTACTTCATAGTGTAAGTTCAGTTGGTCTAAGTCTTCATTCCAATGGGATATGCCGAGATCTTTTAAGCCATCCATAGAGGCTTGCTTGTCTAAGTTGATGAATACATCTCCAAAGTCAAAAATAATAGTATTAATCATGGTTTCTAGCTATTATAAGTTCATCATCGCTGATTGCGTTTTTTTCGTAGATTGATTTTGAGATTTGTGGGGCTTTTGTTCCATTGCCAAATGTCAATTTCCCAATAAATAGTCGAGCTTCATCCCAAAGATTGGCATCGATAAAGGTCTGCAACGTTTGAAGGCCACCTTCAATAATAACCGATTGAATTTGATGTTGGAATAAGACTTCTACGATTTGGGTCGCTACATTTTGTTTAAAATCAATTACTTCAAAGATAGTGTTTTCTTTGTTGACTGCATTTGTTGACTTGGTAAATACAATAGTTTTAATTTGATTGTCAAAAACAGCGTTTTCTTCTGGAATGCGATTGTTTTGATCCAATACTAATCGGACGGGGTTGTTACCGTGCCAATCTCTCGCATTCAGTTTTGGGTTGTCATCAATAACAGTTCGCGTTCCCACCAGAATGGCTTGTTCCTCGGTTCTCCATTTATGAACCAATTGTCTGGAATAGGCATTGGTAATCCAAACTGGTTTTTTTTCAGATTTTTCAAGAGGGGCAATAAATGCATCTTGGCTTTCGGCCCATTTTAATATAATATAAGGTCTCTTCTTTTGATGAAAAGTAAAAAAACGTTTGTTGAGTTCGTTGCATTCGTCTTCAAGTACACCAATAGTAACATGAATCCCTGCTTCGATTAGTTTTTTGATTCCGTTTCCCGCCACTTTGATGTTGGGATCTACGGTGCCTATAACTACATTTGGAATTTTATTTTTTATAATCAAATCGCAGCAAGGCGGTGTTTTTCCAAAATGGCTACACGGTTCCAAGCTCACATAAATAGTCGCTTTTTTTAGCAATGATTTATCTTGTACCGAATTTACGGCATTGACCTCGGCATGGGGTTCTCCTGCTTTTTTATGCCACCCTTCGCCTATGATTTTTCCATCATAAACAATGACGCTCCCAACCATGGGATTGGGGTAGGTGGTTCCTAGTCCGTTTTTGGCTAAGGCTATGCAACGGCTCATGTATTTTTCATGTATCTTCACTTTGCAAAAGTAGTAATTTTGGAATTAGCTCCGAAGCTTAAGGGCTAGTTTTAAACTTAGGATGTAGCTTATTCGCTTTTAATTCAATAGGGCTGTATTCTAAAAGAAACAGCATTTAATTTTAACTATATAAGAAATATAAGGTCATTTAAGCTGGATGAAAAAGCAATAACTTATCTGTTCTTATATTTCTTATATGGTAAACCTTTTCATCACGATCTATACGCTCGAAGCGTCGGGATCGGGGGTCGGGAGTGTTTTTTTAATATCGGTTTAAAAGGAATGTAAGTTAAAATTGCTGTTTATTATAGGATTAAGTAATAAATAGTTGTGTCAGTATACTAGAATTTTAAATCTGCGAAAATCTGCGGAATCTGCGTGCCAATTTTTTTACGCAGATTTGGCAGATTTAAAAGTAAAAATATTGAAGCATAAGTTTCTTTATAGATTAAGAAGTAGTTTTTTTTAAGTGAATGCTTTGCTTTGGATGTTTTACCATTTACAATCTCTATTTTTGCGGTTAGAATTAATAATAGTGTACGTCATGGATAATTGGATAATTAGAAAAATACAGAAAGAAGACAATCAATCGGTTGCTCAATTAATACGATCCGTTTTTGATGAATTGAACATTCCGAAAGTAGGAACGGCTTATGAAGACCCGTATCTTGATTTGATGTTTGAGGAATACAATAAACCAAGATCTGCTTATTTTGTAGTCGAAAAAGAGGGGCGTATTATTGGTGGGGCAGGAGTGGCGCCACTGGCAAACGAAGCCGAAATGTATTGCGAATTGCAAAAAATGTATTTTCTGCCAGAAACCCGCGGACAGGGAATAGGTAGCCAGATGATGGAGCGATGTTTGCAAAGTGCCCGTGATTTTGGTTTCGAAAAATGTTATCTGGAAACCATGCCTTTTATGCTCGATGCCCAAAAGTTGTATAGGAAAGTAGGTTTCGAAAATATTTGTTCTCCAATGGGAAGTACAGGGCATACAAGTTGTCCGGTTTGGATGCTGAAAGAATTATGATTTTAGATTTTTGATTAACGTCCCGATAGCTATCGGGATTGATTTCAGATTTATGACTGAAAGCTGAAAAAATAAAAAATATTCCTATTTGGAAAAAAACATGAAAATAAAAGAATACAGAACTCAATTTATTCAAGAACTTACTTCGATGTATGATGCAGGTGAAGCGGAGAGTTTTTTCTATTTGATATTAGAAGAAAAGCAACAATTAAAAAGAATCGATTTGGCTTTGCAACCTGATTTGGTTTTTTCGGCATCAGCAATCAAGGTTTGGAACGCGATTTTGGAACAATTAAAAATGGAGATTCCGATTCAGTATTTGTTGGGGAAAACGAGTTTTTATGGATTGGATTTTGAAGTGAATGAAAATGTTCTGATTCCGAGACCCGAAACAGAAGAATTAGTAGATTGGATTTTAGAAAGGCAAAAGACAAAAGGCAAAAGGCAAAATATAAAAATTCTAGATATTGGGACAGGAAGCGGGTGCATTGCCATTTCGTTGGCAAAAAATCTTCCGAATGCTAAGGTTTTTGCGATTGATGTCTCTGAAAAAGCTTTGGCTACTGCCAAAAAAAATGCGATTCTCAATGAAGTAAATGTTACGTTTATAGCGCAAAATATTCTTGAAGTGGTCTCCCTGAGCACAGTCGAAGGGTTAGAACAAGAGTTTGATATTATTGTTTCGAATCCGCCCTATGTTCGGAATCTAGAAAAAGAGGAAATAAAGAAAAATGTCTTGGAGCATGAACCTCATTTGGCTCTTTTTGTGGAGGATCATGATGCCTTGATTTTTTATAGAAAAATTGGGGAGTTGGCTCAGAAGAACCTATCCAATTCAGGACAATTGTATTTTGAAATCAACCAATATTTAGGGAGGGAAATGGTTGATTTATTGGAAGGGATGGATTTTATGGATATCGAATTACGGAAAGATATTTATGGGAATGATAGGATGATGAGGGGAGAAGGCAGATTCCTTAATAAATAATTCAGATAGTTAGCTGCAAACATATAACCAAGAAACCTTGAGACAAATGATTGAAATAAAAGTATATAGTAACGATAATCAAAATGATATCGACAAAATGTTAAGTGAAATTGCCAATGAATTTGACATTCCTATTTCTAACCAAAGCGCAGCAATAACAGCCAAATTAATTGATGAATACTGGGTCGCACTCAAAGGCGATGAAGTAATTGGAACTATTGGTATTCTAAAAATAAAAAATAGAAATGCCGTTTTGAAAAGAATGTTTGTAAAGAAAACTTTTCGTGGAAGAGAATTTGGTGTGTCTAGTTTGCTGATGCAAAAAGCATTTGATTGGTGTAAGGATGAAAACATAAATTATATTTATCTCGGAACAATGGATCAATTTAAAGCAGCTCATAAATTTTATGAAAAAAATGGATTTCAAAAAATAAGTAAAAATGCATTGCCGACTGATTTTGTTAATAATCCTGTTGACGATGTATTTTATAAAATAAATTTATGAGTTGGTTAAAGACCGTCTTGTCTTATTAATAGGTTTACTTACGCTGCGCAATGTCTTCCGACTTTTGCGCTTTTTTTATGTTTCTTAAAAACGTTAAACATAAATAAGAGTCTCCCAACTTTTTTTATAAAGATTTATGTGAATTAAAGATTATTTCTAGAATTATGAAAACGACAAAATAATTAGATTGTTACTTTATCAGTTTGATTGTGAATTTGTTTTGTGTAGTCAGCGTGTGTGTCATAGTCCAAATATTATCAAGTTAATAGTTGATAGCTAACAGGTTAAAAAAAACTGTTTGGATAGCGTTTCCTAACAGGTTTTTTTTTAACCTGTTTAGGTATAAACATAATTTACTTATTTGTTAACTTAATTACATTATACCATAGTCGGTTAGCTTTTGCTTAGCACATAGGCTATAATAAAAAAACACGTCTAAAATATTTTTTAGTCTAAACTAAATTTATATTTTTGTAAATCTAAATTTTAAAAATAACGACTATGTATCAACTTCCAGAATTGCCTTATGCAAAAAATGAACTAGCACCAATAATTACAGAAGAAGGTTTTGACTATCACCACGGAAAACACCATTTGACTTATATTACCAATTTAAATAATCTGATAAAGGATACGGAATTGGAAATGAAATCGATAGAAGAAATTATCGACTGGAGTGCCAAAGAAAATCAAACGGCTTTGTTTAATAATGCTGCACAGCACTTTAACCATGATTTTTATTGGAAATGTTTGTGTCCCAATAGTGGCGGAAAATCGGTTGGTTTAATAGATGATTTACTGACGAGAGATTTTGGGGGTTATGAGAATTTTAAAAGTGAATTTTCTGAAAAAGCAACAAAATTATTTGGTTCTGGTTGGACTTGGCTTGTGCAAGACTTAGACGGAAAACTGGAAATACTTGCCTTAAAAGATGCCAATACACCATTACTCTATAATAAAAAACCTTTGTTAACCCTTGATGTTTGGGAGCATGCTTATTATATAGACCATAGAAACGCACGACCCAAGTTTATCGATGGTTTTTGGGAAATTGTAAATTGGGATTTTGCTAATCTAAATCTAAAAAAATGAGTGATGCCTGTGTAAAACATGTTGAGTTGGCCTGGAAAGTCAAAACAACGATAGCCAATCAATATTTTAATGACGGAATTTATGATCTCGCCTTGTTGGGGTATTTAGAAGCTTTGGCGAGAGCCGAAGTGTTAAACAGCAATGGTTCTCAGAACCTGAAGTTCATTCCTTCGGTGCAAATAATGGTTATTTCGTACACCAATTTATCGAATACTTATTTGGAATTAAAAGATTATAAAAGTGCGAAGAATATGTACACCCGAACGGTTTGTTTCTTGCTTTCGACACTGTATTCAAAAGGAAAAAGCAAGGAGAATACCAAGAATATTGATTCCGCTTTTAGAAATGTATTTTTGTCCTATAGCGCTTTTCTAAAGCAAATAGGAAAAGAAACTAAAAATGATGTTTTACTCAATCAAATCAAAAAAATTGTTGACTCTGAATTCATTTAGTTTTGGGTTATGGCAATTACTTTTTTTAGAAGCAAAACTCCCGACTTTTCCCTGAATTTTATTTTCAAGAAAAGATATTGTATACACTAAATTTCTCGTTTTACGGGGTTTGCGTGAGGGATAGGAGCTAGTTACCTTGTAACGTGGATAGCCCGACCACATTAAGAAAAGGGGCTAACGTAGCATACGTGCTAGTTGCCCCTTTCCTTAATGCGGTCACGCCCAGATTGTTCTTAGAAGCAGTTTTTTTTCAAAAGGCGAAGGGCAAAAGGCAAAGGGCGACAGGCAAAAGTCTGAAGGTAAAAACTAAAAATTGAGACTGAAAACTATTCATATCGCAACGCCTCAATAGGATCCAGATTTGCCGATTTTATGGCGGGATACAAACCAGAAACTAGCGCTACGATAAAACTGGTTACAAATGCCGCCATAATCGCTCCCCACGGAATGACGAATACAAAATCGATTGCGGTTGATATGCCATAGCCAATTAAGATTCCGAAAATTATTCCGACCAAACCGCCTAATTGCCCAATAAGTAATGTTTCTATGAAAAACTGAAAGGCAATGGTTGTTTTCTTGGCTCCCAAAGCTTTTCGGACTCCAATTTCTCGGGTGCGTTCCGTAACCGAAACAATCATGATGTTCATCAAGGCGATAGACGAGCCTAAGATGGTAATAATCCCGATGAGCCATGATGCAAATCCGAGGTATTTGGTAATGCTTAGGATTTTATTGATCAAATCATCACTTCGCACTATGGCGAAATTATTGTCTTTTATTGGACTTAATTTTCGGACTCTGCGCATGGTACTATTGGCGTTGTCGATGGCTTGGTCGAGCAGCTCTTTTTTGTCAACCATAACACTCATGGTGTAGTTGATGTTGGGGGCTGTAAAGAGGGAACGGGCGACTTGTATGGGAATCAAAACCCTTAAATCTTGGCTGTTCCCAAAGGTGGATCCTTTTTCTTTTAGGACTCCAATGACTTTGAATTTGGCACCTCGTATCGAAATCGTTTTGCCAATGGGGTTTACGTCTTTTAGGATTCCTTTTTCAAAATCGGAACCTACAACGCAAGTATAGGTATTGTTGGAGATGTCAAAATTGGTAAAGTTTCTGCCCGAATTGGTTTCGAGTCCCGAATTGGTCAAAAAATGCTCATCGACCCCCAAGACGCTTATTTCGGGATCGGTTTTGGTGGCTTCATATTTTACTTCGGCAGTCGTGGTTGCGGTAAAGGATAGCGATGTTTCGGTCAGCGGGTAACTGTATTTGTTCTTAAAAGCCACCGCCTCGGGATAGGAAATAATAGGATTTATGATTTCGCGTTCGCCTCCGCCACGTCGTCGAGAGTTGTTTTCGTATTGATTGATATTGAAAGTATTGGATCCCATAGAAGCAAAATCAGACGACAATGTATTTTCTAGCGCAGATACAACGGTTAGAATTCCAACCAAAGCCGTTATGCCAATAGCGATAATCATTACGGTTAGTATCGTTCGCAACAGTTGAGTTCGGATCGAACCAATCGCAATTCGGATATTTTCTTTAAATAGTTTTAGCATCATGATGGTTTGACTCGAAAATACAAATTTTGTTACAATTATGGTTTCAGAAATTCCTCTAAATGTTTTTTAGGAGCTATTTCCAGCTATCCGCTTGTATCTTTTCTAGTCCCGTTAGAAAAAACGGGACTAGAAAAGGATACCGCTTCTATCTGGGCTAGGGCATTTCGGTATTAAAGAGCTTTAAAATTAAATCACAAATTTATCAAACGGAATTATTTTAAAAGTAAGATATTTGCAGGATGATTTAAAAGGATGATTTTGGATTCAATACTCTTTGCTTGAATCTAAAATCTAAAATCTAAAATCTAAAATCTAAAATTCTAAATTAAAAAAATGGCATCAAAACCGAGTATTCCAAAAGGAACCAGAGATTTTTCACCAGCTGAGGTGGCAAAAAGACAATACATTATCCAAATTATAAAAAGCAATTTCGAAAAATTTGGATTCCAACCTATAGAAACTCCTTCATTCGAAAACTCCGAAACCCTAATGGGAAAATACGGAGAAGAAGGAGACCGATTGATTTTTAAGATATTGAATTCGGGGGATTTTTTGTCAAAAGCCAATGCTGCTCATTTAGAGGCTAAAGACAGTACCAAACTAACTTCGAGTATTTCGGAAAAAGCGCTTCGTTATGATTTGACCGTTCCCTTTGCACGTTACGTAGTACAACACCAAAACGAAATTGAATTCCCTTTTAAAAGATACCAAATCCAACCCGTTTGGCGTGCCGATCGTCCGCAGAAAGGGCGTTTCAGAGAATTTTTTCAATGTGATGCCGATGTGGTAGGTTCAAAATCTCTGTGGCAAGAAGTAGAGTTGGTGCAATTGTATGATTCCGTTTTTACCGCTTTGGGTCTAGAAGGCGTAACCATCAAAATCAACAATAGAAAAATACTTTCTGGAATTGCCGAAGTCATTGGCGCATCCGATAAGTTGATTGACTTTACGGTAGCGTTAGACAAACTCGACAAAATAGGCGAGGACGGAGTAAAGAAAGAAATGATCGAAAAAGGAATTTCTGAAGAAGCAATCATAAAAGTACAGCCTTTATTCAATTTCACAGGAACGATCTCGGAGAAAATCGAAAAGCTTTCGGTTTTATTGTCTTCGTCAGCCGAAGGAATGAAAGGAGTTGAAGAACTTCGTTTTATTTGCGATAATGTTATCAATTTAGGATTGTCAACGGCAAGTTTAGATTTAGATGTGACATTAGCCAGAGGATTGAATTATTATACAGGAGCTATTTTTGAAGTGGCTGCTCCCAAAACAGTTGCAATGGGTTCCATTGGAGGCGGTGGACGCTACGATGATCTTACTGGAATTTTTGGACTAAAAAATATGAGCGGAGTAGGCATCTCTTTTGGACTCGACCGAATCTGTTTGGTTATAGAAGAGTTAGGGTTGTTCCCAGAAACGGTAACGTCTACCTCAAAAGCGTTGTTCATCAACTACGGCGAAAAAGAAGCGTTCTATTCAATGAAAGCCATCAAGGAATTGCGTGCTGCTGATATAAAAGTAGAATTGTATCCCGATAATGCCAAAGTAGCCAAACAGTTTCAGCACGCCGACAAACGATTTATTCCTTATGTGGTAATAGTAGGAGAGGAAGAAATAAAAGAGAATCAGTATAGTTTGAAAGATTTGGTTTCTGGAGAACAAAGAAAAGTGGGACTCGAGGAATTAAAGGAAATTTTAAAATAAACAAAAAGGCTATCTGTAATGGATGGCCTTTTTTAGTTTACCAATTCACTATTAATTAAAGTAAGGAATAAAAGCGGAGATATTTTTAAAGTTTTTTTGATAAAAACAGGTATTTATACTTGCTTTTTCAACTATTAAAAAAATTAGATTTGGTTTATACAAGTATCGAAAACAATTCGAATTCTGTACATCAGTTTTATACGATAACTATTGAACTAATTATAAACCAAAAATAGAACTATGTCATATTTAAACACTCCACGACTTACTTTTTCAGGACAGTTCCAAGCCGATCCATCGACTGTAAATAATGATCCTACACATTTTAACAACGACACATTTCAATCAGAATATCAAAATTACCAGACAGCAGATGCGCCAAACGGTTGGTGGAATCCAGATGGTACGGGTAACTGGCGATTTATTGGTTGTAAAATAACTAGTGTGACCTATCTGGATGGAACAAGTACAGACAATCCGCTATTAGATCCAATTATAGGGATGTCAATAATGGATACCGATAGTCGCACAGCGGCCAAAATTGTGGACTTAGATAGTCAACAACAAATGGTATCCGAACTTTGGGGACTCATCGTAAGGATAGTAAGTAATGAAGGAAATACACTTCTGAAAGGAGAATATGAGGTAGCGGCATTCAGTAATATCTGGTTCTCGAGATCGATAGATAAGACTCGTGATTCGGCTGCGGCGGCTACATACCAGTCAATTATAAAGAATATTAATTGGAACTTTGGAATATCGAATTCACGATATTTAAATGAATTAAAAACCACCAGTTCTGACCAGTTGTCAATACAGTTTACTCTAGACAGATATAATGGCAATAATACCTCACCTCAATTTACATTAGGTAGAATTGCAGGTTCAATAGGGCCGGCTTTAGCAAATGAACCTAAGCATTTTGTTTTGGGTAGACAATTATTTCCATCAGGGAATGTTACAAATTGTAATTATGCCACAGCATTGGTTGATGAAAAATTGAAACAAGTAGTACTTGATTTTGGAAATGCTTTACAATTTAAAACAGGAGGTTTGGTAAATGAAACCAGAGATCTGCATCTGGTTATCAATACGAGTAGCCCTACTTCGCCAAGTTATGTAGCTATTGGAAAAATAAAGTATTCGGATCTTAATTGGTATATGGGGACATCTGGGATTTGTACTTTTACACTCAATGACGAACAATTGAGTCTTGTGAGTCAATATCCTCTAGGTATAACACAAAGCTCAAGTGCAACTATTGATGTATTTACTTTACCAACGGATACTATTACTTTTGTTTATAATGAATGTTCCGAGTATGTATGTGCGGATAAGTTTGTATTCAGACTTAATCCAGACCAAGAGATGCCTGAACCATTTGTTGTTAATTTTTATGCAACCTCATTAGGACAACCTTTGCCAAATGCAACAATTGCGTTATTTCAAACAGGTATTAACGACAATGGTTATCCTCCGAGTATTCCAAATCCACCCACTACTCCTGATCAAATTCTGTTGTTACCCCCATATTCATTCTCAAATTTAGCTCCAAGTCCAATTAATGGCTCTCCGACAACTGCATTGGATATTTCATCTGACCAAAGTAGCCCTACTACTACCGCTACAACAGATGACAATGGTTTTGTTTCAATTACGATACCCTATAATGACCCAGGGTTTGTGCGCGAATTTCAATATTATGCATTAAATAGCGATCAAACGGAATATCAGTTAACTAATTATGATCCGTCACAGTTTATGGATGGGCAATATTATAGTGTTAATTATTGCTTAGATAGTCAAATAACAAATTTTCCAAATAACATAAATCCATCTAATTCTTTAAGTGTTCTAGTTTTTAATGGACCTAAAACACTTTCGGAAATTGAACCTGATTGGGAAAACTTCATCAAGCCCATCATGAAGCAATATGCCAATTTGTATCCACTAATGTCAAAAGGAATTTTTAATCTAGCTGACAAGAAGGTGTTTAAAGATAACGCTCAAATATTAAAATTGGTCTTTGGTAAAGACCCTTATGATCCCAATTATATGCCAGCGACTAGAGACCTGTCAGCCTATAAAAGAACCGTTATTTTGAACTACCTACAAGATATTATTGACCAACAAGAGGAAATTGTAGAAGAAAATATAGCAAATAAAAGCATCTAAAAATTTTAATTATGATATTACTTAATACAATAAAAATAGAAACTCTTGCAGATCTTAAAAATGCGCTACAAACAGCAATTGAATTAGAACATGCAACAATTCCACCTTATTTAACGGCAAATTTCACCCTTTTTAATACGGGAAATGATCAAATATCGAATCTAATAGGTTCAGTAGTTGGAGAAGAAATGCTTCACTTATCTATTGCCTGCAATATTTTGAACGCCATTGAAGGAAATCCAGTGTTGAACAAACCTGGTTTTATTCCAACCTATCCAGGAGTGTTACCCGGAGGTGTAGAATATGGATTAAAAGTACCATTGCAAAAATTCTCTTTGGAGCTTGTATATGATGTTTTTATGACTATAGAAGAGCCAGAAAATCCAATTGAGATTAAAAATCTCATGGTAAGTCCTGATGTGTTGACCATTGGAGAATTTTATGCCAATATAAAGGATATGATCAGTTCGCTTGAAGCCGATGCACAAGCCATTGGTAAAACAATATTTACTGGAAATCCAAAAAATCAGATGACTTTTGAAAAATTTTACCCATCCTCATTATTGTTTCCCATTATAGACGAAGAAACTGCTTTAAGAGGTATAGATATTATTATTGATCAAGGCGAAGGGACAACAACCGATCCATTTGTTACTCCTATTGATGATGCCGATACTACAGAACTGGCGCACTATTATCGTTTTGAGGAAATTTATAAAGGTAAAACGATACAAAAAGATCCTTCTGGTGGATATGTGTATGGTGAACCCCTGATTCCTTTTTATCCGGAATTAGTTCCTAATATGTGGCCAAATCCTAAGATGAATGATTATCCTAAGGATTCGCAGGCTTACATTAATAGCAAGTTTTTTAATTACAACTACACTTCGTTACTAAATAGTTTACATCTAACTTTTAATGGGGAACCTAATCAAATTAATGCGGCAATGGGAATAATGTTTTCTTTAAGATTGTATGCGCTTAAACTACTGGCCATTCCAGATCCAAATAACCCAGGTTATGTGGCTGGGCCTAGTTTTGAATATATAGCTGGGGAATAATTTATAGAAACTGTCATTAAGAAATTTTCTTCCTGTAAAATGAAAATAGTTTCCTGACAACCAAAATTTAAATATTTTTCGGAAAAATAAAACAGTTAAAAACAATATGAAATCGCCATGATAGAAGCTGTCGCAAATACCAATGAAGATCTGGCGATACCATATTCCAACAAAAACAATATTATCTACATATGAAATTCAAGTCAAAGGGAATTGTTGTTAAATTATCGGTGAGTGATGTACTCAAATCCAAGAAATTCTATGAAGAAATTCTTGGATTTAAAACGGATGACAAATACACACTGAATTCGGGTGGAAATTACGGAATGGAGTCTTTTATACAATTGTATTTGGATTCAAAAAGTAAAATTGGATTTATGCTGGGGTTATACAAAGACATTGATGCACCTTTTGATCCATTGCCTCAAACTGGAACAGCACCTACTTTTATTGTGGATGATATCGAAGCAACCTTGGATTATTTCAAAAAGGAGAAAGTAGTAATTGATGAAATAGAGGGTGAGATCATTATTTCGAATACTTCTGATCAAGGATACACAGATCGGTTTTTCTTTTTTAGAGATCCAGACAACAATTCTTTAGTCATTAGACAGGATATGTAGAACAGTTGGTATAGATACTCGAAAAGGCGAATGCAAATAATGAGCATTATAAAGAGGCCTATGATTCTAATATACTAGACAAACTACAAGTATTTATATTGTGTAATACACTCCTATTAAACAGTCTAAATACTTGTAGTTTGTTGTGTGTTTAATTCTAAATTCAAAAAAATGTTAGAAACATCAATTAAAACAAATTCAAAGGAAATATTACATGCGATAATTCAGAGTAAACTTTCTAGTTCTGAATTAAATTGGTTCGAAAGTGTTATCACGTTTGAAAATGACGCACTGTTTTTTCAAGCTTTTGGATTGATTTCTAGATGCATTACGTCAACTACTCCAGAGTTGACAATACAAGAAAAAATAGCACTCGAACAATTATATCCTAGTTTTTTTAAGAGTAGTTGGGATATGCAACAACTGTGTCGCAGTTTGTTAATGGTTTATATTCCGATGCATCAAAACACAGAAGTATTAAAAAGATTAGCTGAAATGGCAGATATAAAAGAGCTTGTCTGTTTGTATAAAGGATTGTTTTTTTTAGAGAATGCTAAGGATTTTGTTTCTTTAGTTCAAGAAGGAATTAGAACCAATATGGTGGCTGTTTTTGATGCTATTGCAGTAGCAAACCCTTTTGCTGCAAAATATTTGCCAACTGATGCTTGGAATCAGTTGGTTCTAAAAGCGGTTTTTATGGGGCGTCCACTTTACCAAATTATCGATTTAGATTTGCGTAAAAACGAAAAATTAGCCTTAACAATACACGATTATATTCACGAACGTTGGTCAGCTGGAAGATTAGTATCTCCCGAAATTTGGAGATTAGTCGTTGGCTTTGTAAATCAAGAAATAGCAGCTGATTTATTAAGTGTCATACATTCAGGAGATACTTTAACAAAACAAGCAGCTGCAAAAGCCTTAAAAGAGAGTTTATTTTATGATCAAAATAAAATTCAGAAGGAAGCAATACTAAATAGTGAAGCTTCATGGAAGGAAATAGGAGAACAACATTATTCACAATTAAATTTTTAGTTTATGTATTATATAGATCCACACATTCACATGGTTTCTAGAACCACTGACGATTATCAAGCCATGCGTGCCGCAGGAATACTGGCTGTTATTGAGCCTGCTTTTTGGCTAGGACAAGCCCGAACAGAAGCCTCCTCTTTCAAAGACTATTTCAGTACCCTAGTGGGTTGGGAAAGGTTTAGAGCATCACAATTCGGGATTAAGCATTACTGTACGATAGGTTTAAATTCAAAAGAAGCAAACAATGAAGCTTTGGCAGAAAAGGTAATGGAGTTATTGCCTCTGTTTGCCGCAAAAGAAGGAGTTGTTGCTATTGGTGAAATTGGGTACGATGATCAGACTCCTGCAGAAGATAAGTATTTTAGATTGCAGATCGAACTGGCATTGAAATTAAAATTACCGGTGATGGTTCATACACCTCACAGAGATAAAAAAAATGGAACCATTAGAAGTATGGATGTGTTAGAAGAACACGGGATTGCTCCTCACATGGTAGTGATAGACCACAACAACGAAGAAACAGCTAAACACGTTTTGGATAGAGGATACTGGGCAGCTTTTACGATTTATCCTAATACCAAAATGGGGAATGAGCGAATGGTTGAAGTAGTAAAACAATACGGATCGGAACGCATCATTGTAGATAGTTCTGCCGATTGGGGCGTTAGCGATCCTTTATCTGTCCCTAAAACGGCAGCTTTAATGCTCGAAAGGGGCATAGCTAAAGAAGATGTTCATTTGACATGTTATAAAAATGCATTAACCGCTTACTCTCAAAGCGGGCAAATAAACGAAGCGGATTGGAAAAATGAGATGACAATAACACAAGATTCACTGTTTGAAGGAAGCAGTATCCTCAGAGGACAAGAAGCTCAAGAAATTGTGTATCCTAATATTATTATCGAAAACTAAATGCCTCCAAAACTATTTTATTTACTTACTTTATTACGACCCGCTAATGTCGTTACTGCGGTGTCAGATATTATTGCGGGTGTTGCCCTATCAGGAATCTTAATTTTCAATAATTTAAGTACTGATTTTATACTTGATTTAGTATTACTCATACTCTCCACCATTGGTTTATATGGTGGAGGAATTGTGTTTAATGATATTTTTGATCTGGAATCGGACACTTTAAACCGTCCAGAAAGAATACTCCCTCGTGGTTTAGTTAGTAAAAAAGAAGCCCTTTTGCTAGGATGCATGATGTTGTTAATGGGTGTTGGAACTGCTTTTGTAGTATCCCTACTTAGTGGGATTTTGGCACTTATTATTAGTCTGTTGGCACTTAGTTATGACAAAATAAGCAAACATTATCCTGTTGTTGGCCCAATAAACATGGGACTATGTCGGGGAGGTAATTTGCTTTTAGGAATGAGTATTAGCAATGATGCTGTTTCTAATTATTGGTACATTGGTATTATCCCTATTATTTTTATTGCAGCCATCACGCTTACTGCCAAAAAAGAAGCGTTCGGCAATAACAAATCTGCCATACTTGTTGCTTTGGTTTTAGATGCCATTGTAGTAGCCTTGTTTTTTTACATAGGAGACCTAATTGGGTTTAGATTTTGGGTTTTATTACCCTTTATGCTTTTTTGGTATGGCATTAATTTTTTTGCGAAATACAAAGCTTTTATCTATAACCAGCCTTTATACATTCAAAAGGCTGTGAAAACAGGAGTATTGTCGCTAATTCCGCTTAATGCAAGTTATGTGGCAGGCTCGGCAGGATTGTTTTATGCCTTGCCCGTTCTCGCTTTATTACCATTATCTATTTTATTGTCCAAAAAATTTGCCGTCACTTGATTAGTAAAGGTTTATTTTGAAACATTTACTTACACCTCACAAAAAAAATGAAACACCAACACATACTTCAACAAAATTTTCAAGTCTCATTTAATTATGACATCATTTTTAGTCGTTCAATATTTGATGTTAGCAATTCATCACTTATTGATGTAATAAAAAAAGAATCTTTTTTTCAGCAACCCAAAATAGCAATTGTAATTGATAAAGGAGTTGTTGAAACTGCAAACCAGTTGGTTGCAAAGATTATCGACTATTTTAAATACCATCAATTTCTGCTTACCGAAACTAGTTTTCTTGTAGTAGAAGGAGGTGAAGTTGTTAAAAATAATCCTGCTGCTATCGAATCCGTTTTACAATTAATCAACAACAACAAAATAGACAGGCATTCGTTTCTTATAGCCATTGGTGGAGGAGCAGTGCTTGATGCTGTGGGTTATGCTGCAGCTATAGCTCATCGAGGGGTACGCCTAATTCGGATACCTACTACGGTTTTATCTCAAAATGATTCGGGTGTTGGGGTAAAAAATAGTATGAATTATTTTGGAAAAAAAAATTTCCTAGGGACATTTGCTCCTCCCTATGCTGTACTCAACGATTCTGATTTCCTAAAAACACTGAGTCAACGCAATTGGAGGTCAGGTATTTCTGAAGCCATAAAAGTAGCGCTTATTAAAGAGGCAGCCTTTTTTGATTGGATAGAAAATAACACTCAAGTACTCAACAATAGAGATACTCTGGCTATGGAAGAGTTAATTATTCGTTGTGCGGCCTTGCATACCCATCATATTTCTAAAGAGGGGGATCCTTTCGAGAAAGGTTCATCTCGTCCGCTAGATTTTGGACATTGGGCTGCACATAAATTAGAGCAACTCACTAACTATGAAATTACTCATGGAGAGGCAGTGGCAATTGGTATAGCGCTAGATGTTACGTACTCTTTTTTAGTACAAAAAATTGATGAACATAGTTTAAATCGAATCTTGAACTGTTTTATAGCATTGGGCTTTTCTATTACTCACCCAATTCTTACAACACATTTAGAAGAAGTTTTAAAAGGGCTAGATGAATTTAGAGAACATTTGGGTGGACAACTTACCATCATGTTGTTAAGTGAGATTGGCAAAGGGGAAGAAGTACATTCACTCAACAACACTCAAATAGCCGATTCAATTGGATATCTTACTTCGTTTCATTATTCAAATACTGTACTATGTTAATTAGTCAAAACGGTCATTTGAGTTATTGTACAAACATTCACGCAGGCGAATCATGGGAAGCTGTTTTTAAAAGTATCGTTTCCTATTGTGTTCCTATCAAAAAAAAGGTATCTCCTTATGAGTCTTTTGGTATTGGCTTACGTCTTTCGTACCAAGCTGCCACCGAATTATTACTTGATGGTAATCTCTTGATGTTTAAAGTTTGGTTACTGCAAAATGAAATGTATGTATTTACTATAAATGGGTTTCCGTATGGAAATTTTCATAATGAAGGGGTAAAGGATAAAGTCCATTTGCCTGACTGGACGAGCATCGAGAGGTTAAATTATACCCAGTTGCTTTTTACAATCTTATGCGAACTTTTGCCATCTGGCATAGAAGGTGGTATTTCAACCTCTCCGCTTTCGTATAAACATTGGCACACAACAGCCGATGAGGTAATTCAAGTCAAACAGGCGGCAACAAAACAGCTCGTAGAGGTGGTTACGCAGTTGGTGAAAACGTATGAGTCTAGGGGTAAAAAAATGCATTTAAATATTGAGCCAGAACCCGATGGAGTGATTGAGAATAGCGACGAATATATTGCTTTTTTTGAAGAGTATTTGCTCCAAGAGGGTGCTTCTTTGCTGGCTTCTAATCTTGCGTGTAGTTATTTGCAGGCACAAGAGTACATGCGTACCCATATACAACTTTGTTATGACGTTTGTCATTTTGCGGTTGGTTTTGAAAAAAGTGAAGATGTTTTGCAAAAAATGGATGACCACGGACTTAAAATCGGAAAATTACAAATTAGTGCAGCACTTAAATGCATGGTTTCTGATACTAGCTCGATTGCCGAATTACAACAATGCTTACGTGTTTTTGACGAGCCTACTTATTTGCATCAAGCAGTAATAAAAACTATTGGGGGGGAGTTACTTAAATTTAATGATTTAGAAAAAGGAATAGACGCTATGAATCGTGTTGATTTTATGGAGCTTCGCACACATTTTCATGTTCCAATATTTATTGAAGATTACCAATTATTACAGTCCACCCAAAATGATATTATTAGTATTTTGAAAAGTTGGTGTAAAAATGAGTTTACCCAACATTTAGAAATAGAAACCTATACATGGCAGGTTTTGCCGTCGCATTTGCAAACTGATTTAACCGAATCTATCGAAAGAGAATTAGAATGGGTTATAAATACGATCGCCAATGAAATAAATACTTTAAAGAGCATAAAAACACCAAAACAATGCAACAAACAGCCGTTATTAATGTAGTAGGACTCACAACTACTTTACTCCAAAATCCAGATTTATTTTTGCACCAATGGCTGAAAAAAAATGGACATTTAAGTATTATAGAGCCCGTACTTCCAGCGCTTACTTGTTCTGCTCAAACTACTTATTTAACAGGCAAGTGGCCATCTGAACACGGCATTGTAGGTAACGGTTGGTATGATAGAGCAGATGCCGAAGTAAAAATGTGGAAACAGTCAAACCAACTCATACAATCTCCAAGAATATGGGATTTGGCAAAAAATATTGATCCAAATTTTACCTGCGCCAATTTATTTTGGTGGTATAATATGTATTCGGATGCCGATTTTACGGTTACTCCTCGTCCACAATATTGGGCTGATGGACAAAAAAAGCCAGACTCTTATTCAAAACCAGCCGATTTGCGGAATCGCTTACAAGATAAACTGGGTGTGTTTCCACTCTTTGATTTTTGGGGGCCTAAAACCACCATCCGCTCTAGTCAATGGATCGCCGAAGCATCAAAACTGGTTTATAAATGGCACAATCCCACGCTTACCTTAATTTATTTGCCACATTTAGATTATTGCTGTCAAAAATTTGAGCCTGATTCACCAAAAATTGTTGCAGCAGTAAAAGCTATCGATGAAGTCTGTAAAGATTTAATTGAATTTTTTGAAAGCAAAGGAGTGCAACCCATTGTTTTATCTGAATATGGTATTACTAAGGTAACTAACCCGATACATATCAATAGGTTCCTGCGTACCCAAGGCTATTTACAAATCAGAGAAGAACGTGGGTTAGAATTATTAGATACTGGCGAGTGCAAAGCCTTTGCACTAGCAGATCATCAAATAGCTCATCTATATGTAAAAGACAAAAACGACCTTCTCGAACTCAAAAAAGTACTCGAAAAAATACCTGGAGTAGCAAAGGTATTGGATGATGAAGGAAAAAAAGAATACCGTCTCAATCACGAACGTTCAGGGGATCTTATCCTTGTGGCAGAACAAGATAGTTGGTTTACCTATTATTATTGGTTGGATGACAGCAAAGCGCCTGATTTTGCTCGCACGGTAGAAATTCATAAAAAAACTGGTTATGACCCTGTAGAACTATTTTTAGATCCTAAAAAGAAATTCATTTTGCCGCGAATTATTTTTAAATTAATTAGAAAAAAATTAGGATTCCGTACACTTATGAATGTTATTCCATTAGATGCCTCACTGGTCAATGGCTCTCATGGATGTATTCCGAAAAGTGATGGAGATAAACCCATATTTATGAGTAAAGTAGCTGTAGCAGATAAAATAGAAAGCAGCTCCGTATGCCAACATATATTGAATACTGTTTTTAAAAATCACAAAAAGAAAAGTCGGTTAAAGGAGAACTGGCTCTAAAAAGAGAGTTGCTATTTGGAGGGTACTGAAAAAGTCTTTAAAGAATTAGATTTCATTAAAAGAGTAGAAAAATAAGATTTTCTACTCTTTTTTATCGTGAAAATGAAGTGCTTAAGCAAAATTCGAATTTTCCTTAATCGCCTTAAAATGTCTAATTATTAAAAAGAGATACTTTTTCAGTGCCCTCCAAAATAGGTTGCCTTTTTTTATGGAATAAATTTAAACTGACTCAGCATCCAGTCGTAGATTTTATCTTCTCTAAAATAACGTTCGACACTACCATGATTGCCGCCTTTAACGATGGTAAAGATTAGGTTAGCATCGGGATTGCAGGTCTGGATCGCTTTGACCATTTTTTTGGATTCCGAAATCGGGACGATGTAATCTTTGTTTCCGTGTATGACCCATAACGGAACCGTTGCGAGGTTGTAAGCATCTTTGGGGTTTCCGCCTCCGCAAATAGCCACTGCTGCTGTGATTTTATCGGGATATTTACCAGCAAAATCAAAAGTACCATAGCCTCCTAAACTCATTCCGCATACATAGACCCTCGATAAATCGGTATTGTAATTGCTTTGCACATATTCCAAAAGTTTTAAGAGTTTGTCGGGATTCCAAGCGCCCGAAGCTACTTGTGGAGCAATCACGATGGCGGGGATTTCTTTTCCTCTTTCGATGGCTCGGATTATACCGTAGCGTTTTACTCGATTCAAATTGGTACCCGAGAGACTTTTTCCGTGTAAAAATAGGATGATTGGTGCTTTTTTATCCAATACCTCTTGATTGGGTAGATTGATCCAGAAAGGATAGTCGGTCTGATCTGTGATGGCTTTTAGTTGTGCTTGTGCTGTCGGAATGGCGCAAAGAATAAATAGGTAAAGTAGAATGTGAAATCGCATTAATTTGGGGTTGTTGTTTTGATATGGGATCGCAAATTAAGTTTTTATGATCAATGCTACCAGCTTTTTTGGAGTTTAATTCTTGTTTGATGGTTTTAAGTTAATGTGGTTGTGTTTTTTATTTACCCTTTCCAAAAAGAATTACTCGAACTAATTTGAAATAAATAATTGGTATTAATTACACTCCTCAAAATAATTCAATTATAGGGGATGACTTTTTTTTTGACTAAAAGGATTAATATTAGAAATGCTCGTGCTATGCTAAATACCTGATTGTTAATATTTTATTTTAAAAGCGTGAATAATATAACTCTTAGTAAAAATTGTATAATGTTTCGGAGGCATAACAAAGCCATCTTTGTCTTATGAAATAATTCTTAAAAAAAATAAAATGAAAGCTAAAATTTTACTATTCACTTTTGCAATATTATGTATTGCATTAATTTCTGGTTGCGAAAAAGATGATTTCGAAGAAGTCGTTGGAGTTTGTCCTATAGTGGAGTCGACGACTCCTTTGGGTAATGCATTAGATGTTCCGTTGGGACAAATCATTACTGCTACATTCAATGAAGAAATGGATCCAAGTTCGATTACTTCAACCTCATTTACAGTAGTAGGAGTTGCACCAATTGCTGGAACGGTCACTTACTCTGATAAAACGGCATCGTTTACTCCAACACTTCCGCTAGAAGAAAACACTACTTATACTGCTAGAATTACCACAAAAGCCAAAGATTTAATGGGGAATGTTTTGCAAGCTGATTATGTGTGGGCATTTTCTACAGGTACGTTTTTGAGACCTGTAGTAATCACAACAGACCCTATTAATAATGCCATTGCTGTGAAGTTTGATAAAACAATTTCGGCAACATTTAATATGGTTATGAATCCATTAACCTTAAATAGCACAACTTTTAAAGTAAGTCAAGGAGCTAATGCTGTAGCGGGAGTAATTACCTATTCAGGGTCAACGGTATCTTTTGTCCCAACAAATCCTTTAGCGGCTAATAAAGTCTATACTGTTACCATAACCAATGGCGCTAAAAATTCATTGAATACTGCAATGGCAGTAGATTATATATGGGTTTTTACTACGGATGCTATACCAACAGTGACTGCAACAGATCCTGTTAATAACGCTATTGATGTGGCCTTAAATCAAACTGTAACAGCTAATTTTAGTACTATAATGGATGCTTCTACAATCAATGCGACCACATTTACTTTGAAACAGGGCTTAACAACAATTCCAGGTACGGTTTCTTATACAGGTACTACGGCTTCTTTTAATCCAACAAATTCACTTATAATAGGAACTGTTTATACAGCTACAATTACAAATGGGGCTAAAAATGTAGCCGGAACACAGTTAGATAGCAACTATGTTTGGAATTTTACTACTATACTGGATCCTGCAGCAGTTGTGATAATTGATCTTGGTACTGCATCTGTATTTGGAGCTTTTGGCGGTAACGCTGGAATAACAAATCAAGGATTGAACACAGTAATCAATAATGGAAGTATAGGCACAACCGCTGCTTCAACTTTGATTACAGGATTTCATGATGGGGTTGCGATTTATACCGAGACACCTCTAAATGTTGGAAATGTGACCGGTGATATATTTGCGGCGCCACCAGCTCCTGGGACAGCTACTTCATTTGCAATTGCACAACAAGGATTGCTTGATGCAAATGCAGCGTATTTAAGTATTTCGCCTGCATCAAAACCTGGTGGTTCTGATCCGAATGCCGGTGAATTAGGAGGATTAACATTAGCTCCTGGGGTTTATAAATCAGCAAGTGGTACTTTTAAAATTAGTAATGGTGATCTTACGCTTGACGCACAAGGTGACCCAAATGCGACTTGGATTTTTCAAACTGCTGCTGGTCTTACTGTTGGAATTTCCGGGCCTACAGGTGCGAAAAGTGTAATAATGAAAAACGGAGGATTGGCTAAAAACGTCTTCTGGTATGTAGGTAGTGCTGCAACTATTAATGGCGCTGGTGGTGGAACGATGGTTGGAACTATTATTGCTAATTCAGGTGTTTCATTTTCTACTCCAGGAAATGCAAATCAAACCGTACTCAACGGAAGAGCGATATCTTTAATCTCGTCTGTGACCATGGTAAATACAACCATTAATGTCCCATAAAACAACAACACTAAATAGTATATCCCGTTTTAGAACGGGATTTATCTCAATAAAAATTTAACAACAAAATAGTTATAAAATGAAAGCTAAAATTAATTACAAACAGGAGTTATGCATGACAGGGACTCCCAATAATCTTTCCTTTAAAAGTCTTTTGCTATTGACTTTGTTTTGGTTAAACGTACAAAGACCAGTTCAGGCACAAGAAATTAAGTACACAAAACCTTCTTGGTTCTTTGGTGTTGCAGGTGGTGCTAACTTTAATTTTTATCGCGGTTCAACACATCAGCTCAATTCGAGTTTAACTCCTGCAGTTACTTTTCATGATGGAGATGGAGTGGGGCTTTATTTAGCACCACTTATTGAATTTCATAAACCAGACACAAGATGGGGATTCATGTTTCAGGCCGGTTATGATAGTAGAAAAGGATCCTTTGATCAGAAAATTACTCCTTGTGATTGTCCTGCTGACTTGTCTACCGATTTAAGTTATATTACAGTAGAGCCAAGTATTCGTTTTGCGCCTTTCAAATCTAATTTATATTTGTATGGAGGTCCACGTTTGGCTTTCAATATGGATAAATCATTTACGTATGCGTTAGGAGTCAATCCTGCTTTTCCAAATCAAGAGGTAGCCTCTGAAGTAGAAGGAGATTTTGACGCTATAGACCAAACGCTTATTTCAATGCAAATTGGAGCAGGTTATGATATTCCGTTATCCTCACAAAATCATAAAACACAATTTGTTTTGTCTCCTTTTATTGCTTTTCAACCTTATTATGGGCAAAATCCACGTTCTGTAGAAACTTGGAACATAACTACAGTTAGAGCAGGTGTTGCACTTAAATTTGGACAAGGGAGTGAAATTGTGGTTCCTGAAGCAGTAGAGCCTCAAGTGCAATTTTCGGTATACGCACCTAAGAATATTCCAGGTGAACGTAACGTAAGAGAAACATTTCCATTACGAAATTATGTTTTTTATGATCTTGGATCGAATGAAATACCAACTCGTTACAAATTATTACGAAAAGAAGATGTGAAAGATTTTAATGAAGATCAAGTAGGAATTACAGCCTCTGTAAATCCATCCGGTCGTTCTGCTCGTCAAATGACTGTGTATTATAATGTAATTAACATACTTGGTAGTCGAATGGTAAAAGATCCTTCAAGTTCTATTACACTTGTAGGCTCTTCAGAAAAAGGATCGGAAGATGGTGTTTTGATGGCTGAATCTATCAAAACGTACTTGGTTAATGTATTCGGAATAAATGCAACAAGAATAAATATAAAAGGACAGTTAAAACCGAATATTCCATCTGAACAACCAGGAGGAAAAAAAGAATTAGTGTTACTTCGTGAGGGGGATCGTAGGGTTTCTATAGAAAGTAATTCACCTCAATTATTGATGGAATTTCAAAGTGGCCCGGATGCTCCGTTAAAACCATTAGAATTTGTTGCAGTTCAAGAAGCACCCATAGACAGTTATGTTACAATTGATGCCGTTGGTGCAAGTGAAGCATATTCATCATGGTCTTTGCAAACTACGGGTTCAGATGGACAGGTAAAACCTTTTGGTCCTTATACTCAAGAAAAAGTAAGTATTGCGGGTAAAGATATTATGGGAACTCGTCCTGAAGGTGATTATAAAGTAAAGTTGATAGGACAAACTAAAAGTGGTCTAATTGTAGAAAAAGAAACTACTGCACACATGGTGCTTTGGACACCGTCTAAAACTGAAGAAGGACTTAGATATAGCATAATTTTTGAGTTTAATAAGTCAAAAGCAATTGCTATGTATGAGAAATATTTGACTGAGGTTGTTACGACTAAAATACCTAAAGACGGAGTAGTTGTCATTCATGGTCATACTGATATTATTGGAGAAGAGTCTTATAATTTAAATTTGTCTTTGGATAGAGCAAATGAAGTAAAAAGCATTATCGAAAAAGCATTATTGGATACAGGTAGAAAAGATGTTACATTCGAAGTACATGGTTTTGGAGAAGATGAAAATGTATCTCCTTTTGAAAATAAATTTCCTGAAGAACGTTTTTACAATCGTACTGTGATAATTGACATTATTCCTGCTAGAAAATAGAAAAATAATTAGCTTGAAAATGCTCTTTTGGAGTTTAAAAAAGGATAGGAACTTAAAAGCCTATCTTTTTTTTTCTAAATCGCCAACAGCAGCAATCTGGTCGAGTATATTCGTTTGATTGGGCGAAATGTAATTTTTCACTTCGCTAGTATTTTCTTTCTTAAAAAGAAGGTCTAACGCATTGTAGAGTCTTAATAAAACGTCTCTATCCTCTTTTTCAATTTCCAAAGCGGTATTAAAATTAAAAACATAATTATTCGAATTGCGAACTTCTACTTTTATTGTTTTTGCCGTGATTTTAAATTTGACTATATCCATATTGTTCCATTGCTCTTTTTAGGTATTTGACATTCTCTTATCGAGTTCTGTTCTTTTTGTATTGCAAATCTTTGTCTGTTCTCTATTGTATTACTTGCTAAAAATAGTGTTTTGATTTGATATAAACACAAATCCTTTGATAATATAAGGATGCTAAATTCTTCCCTCTAATCCAACCGATGCTGTTCTAAAAGAGTATTATTTAGCTCGAACAAGTTCTATCTGCTTCGAAAATTTAAATAGTTGAGTGAATTTTAAACAGTAAAAACGAAAAAATAGATTTCATTTATATCTTTTTCGCTCAATGTTCTCGTCTCAATTTATAAAATACCTTACTCGAGTTCCTCACTTGAGTCCTCACTCGAAAAATTTAAAGTTGATATTTTTAATACATAATTCCAATAAAAAACCCTTAAACAATTGATGTTTAAGGGTTTGTTTTTGTAGCGAAGACGGGAGTTGAACCCGTGACCTCAGGGTTATGAATCCTGCGCTCTAACCGACTGAGCTACCTCGCCATATTCGAGACAAATCCTGTCCCTGAATGCGGGTGCAAATATAAGACAATAATTTGAGTGTGCAAGTAAAAATGATAAAAAAAAATATTTTTAAAAATGCTTTTTTCTTGTCGTAATATTCTATATATTTCCAAAAAATTAAAAGATGTTCATGGATCTAAAAGTACGTTACGAAATCGAATTCCCCATAAATTCTTCTCCTCAATTGTTGTATCAATATATCTCAACACCTTCTGGGCTATCAGAATGGTTTGCAGATAATGTTAATTCGAGGGGCGAGTTTTTTACATTTATTTGGAATGACTCTGAGGAAAAGGCTAGGCTTGCTTCCAAAAAGTCTGGCGAAAAAGTAAAATTTAAATGGGTCGATGATAATAATAAGGATACCGACTATTTTTTTGAATTAAATATTTTGGTAGATGAACTTACCAAGGATGTTTCTTTGATGGTAGTAGATTTTGCTCGTAAAGACGAGATCGAAGAGGCTACGCAACTGTGGGAAAACCAAATTTCAGACTTGAAACATGTAATTGGATCCGTGTAGTAAAATTGTATATTATAACTTATATTTGCCTGAATTAATTCAGGCTTTTTTTATGATAAATTTTAATGGAACTTTAGTGTCTCAGGATGCAAACATAGTAGCGCAAAATCGTGGTTTTTTATATGGTGATGCAGTTTTTGAGACTGTAAAAATTGTGAATTCAAAAATTCTATTTTTAGAAGATCATTATTTTCGGTTAATGTCCTCCATGCGTGTGATTAGAATGGAAATCCCCATGAATTTCACGATGGAGTACCTTGAAGAGCAAATTGTAGCTTTGGTAAAGAATAATGGCTTAGAATCGTCGTCACGCGCCAGAATAACGGTATATAGAAATGAAGGAGGATATTATTTACCTCAAAATAATACAGTTTCTTTTTTAATACAGGCAATTTCACTTGAAAATACTTTGTATGCTCTTGACGAAAAAGAATATGAAGTTGATTTGTATAAAGATTTTTATGTGACCAAGCATTTACTATCTTCAATAAAAACGACAAACCGACTTATAAACGTAACTGGAAGTATTTATGCCAGTGAAAACGGATTGGATAATTGTATTTTATTAAACGACAGTAAAAATGTCGTAGAGGCGTTACAAGGAAATGTTTTTATGCTGAAAGGGAAAGTTTTGATCACTCCGCCAGTTTCAGAAGGTTGTTTGAATGGGGTTATGAGAAAACAAATTTTAAAAATTGCCGAAAAACTAGAAGGTATTGAAGTAGTTGAAGAGATAATTTCTCCCTTTGATATTCAAAAAGCAGATGAATTATTTGTGACCAATGTCATTAAAGGTATTCAGCCAATTACAAAATATAGAAAAAAAGAATTTTCGATTGAAATTTCTAAAGTTTTAGTTGCAAGGCTGAATGAATTTTTAAACTTAGGTAATTATTCAGTAATTAGTGAATAGCCTTTAGTGATTAGCTAAAAATCGTAGATTCTGCGTAAATACAAGCGAAATTTGTGTAAAAAAAATAAACCAAATAGCTTTTAATTATGGACACTTCTTTTTTAGTGTGCACAAGAGCTAATCACTCTTCACTAATTGCTAAGGGCTGAATAGCTACAAACTTAGTTTAAATAGGGGTTTTCAGGAGCATTAGACCAAATAAGGTATTCTCCTCCAAGTTCTATGATTTGTTCTTTCCAGAAATGGGTAGCTGATTTGCCAATTATTTTGTTTTCATAATTGTTTTGGGTAATAATCCATGAATTGGATTCCATTTCTGTTTCTAATTGGTGCTCATCCCAACCAGTGTAGCCTAAAAAGAAACGAATATTGTCTTTTTTTATTTTACCGCTGTTGATCAGCTCTTTGGTGGACTCAAAATTGCCGCCCCAATAAATTCCGTTTGAAATCTCTATGCTGTTAGGGATTAATTCTGGAATGTTATGGATGAAATAAAGATTGTCTTGCTCAACAGGTCCACCATTGTAAATTTTGAAAGTGGCATCAATTTCAGGAATTAAATCATTGATGGTGTATTTCAAAGGTTTGTTAATGATAAAACCTACCGAACCCTCCTCGTTATGGTCAGCTAAAAGTATTACAGATCTGTTAAAAGATAAGTCGCCAATGATAGATGGCTCTGCAATAAGTAAATACCCTTTTTTTAATTTTTCGGAAATCATAAGGCTTTATTTTTTATTAAATTTAATAAAAAAACAGTAAAAACTCCAAATATAATCGTTGAAAGTATAAAAAAAACCTTCCATAGGAAGGTTTAATTATATAAAATAAACTATATTTAGTTTACTGCTCCTTCTAAATCTGCTCCAGCTTTGAATTTCACAACATTTTTTGCAGCGATTTGGATCGTTTTACCTGTTTGAGGGTTTCTTCCGTCTCTTGCAGCTCTAGCGGATACTGACCATGATCCGAAACCTACTAAAGAAATTTTTCCACCTTTTTTCAAAGTTTCACCTACATTTCCTAAAAATGATTCTAAAGCTAATTTTGCAGCAGCTTTTGTGATTCCTGCATCAGCAGCGATAGCGTCGATTAATTCTGATTTGTTCATAATAATAAGGTATTAATTGTTGGTTAAAAGAATTGTTATTACAACAAATTTAGTAGGAATTATGTTTCTTGCAAGGATTTTGTTCGATTTTAGCGCTTTTTGTTGATAACTTGGTTTTATTGTTCATAAAACGAGGTTTTTTTCTTTCAAAAAATTACTTAGCTCCCGTTTTTATTGGTTTTAATAGACTTTTGCACTTTCAGAAAAAACAACTCCATTTAATAATTCATGGGTATTCATTTTCTTTTTACCAGGAAATTGCAAACTTACTATTTGGATATAGCCCTCTGCAATGGCAACTTTCATCTCTTTTTTGGTGCATAATAAAGTCCCAGTAGGATGTTCGTGTTGTTCCAAAATGATTTTGGCTTCGTATATTTTTACATTCCACTCTTCATTTTTATCACTAAAAAAACACCAAGCCGCAGGGTAGGGGCTTAATCCTCGGATGAGGTTATTGATTTCTGAGGCCGATTTTGTCCAATCGATTTTACAATTCTCTTTGTTTAGTTTGTAAGCCGTTTTGATTTCTGCCGAATCATTTTGAATAGTTGTAGTTATATTTCCACTTTCTATTAATTTCAATGTTTCTATAACGGTACCACTTCCCAAATGCATCAAACGATCGTGTAGGTGCCCTGCGTTTTCTGATGCAGAAATTTCAGTTTCGGAACTCAAGATCATAGCGCCAGTGTCTATTTTGTCATCTATAAAAAAGGTAGTGACTCCGGTTTTGGTCTCTCCGTTTATAATTGCCCAATTGATAGGGGCGGCCCCTCTATAATTAGGAAGCAAAGAAGCATGAAGATTGAATGTGCCCAACGCAGGCATTTCCCATACCACTTTCGGCAGCATTCTAAAGGCTACTACGATTTGTAAATTAGCATTCAACGATTTTAATTCCTCAAGAAAACTTTCGTCTTTTAGGTTTGTAGGCTGTAATAATGTTAAGTTGTTTTCTAATGCATATTCTTTAACGGCGGAGTATTTTAATTTCTGTCCGCGACCTGCAGGTTTGTCTGCAGCGGTGATTACGCCTACTACTTCGTAATTGTTTTTGATTATGGTGTCCAGAATTCCAACAGCAAATTCTGGGGTTCCCATAAATATAATTCTTAATTTTTCCATTATGATTTTAAGGTGTATTTATTGTTCTTTTGAATTATTAGTTTCCCATTTTCTAATAATTGTTGCAGCACAAAGATAACATCGTCTGAGGTATCTTTGGTCTTATTTTGAATTTCTCTTGAATTTAAATCTTCGCTTTCTAATAGCTTGATTATTTTTTTTGAAAGCGTATTGTAGTCTTTTTGGGATTTGGTTTTCGTAATGCAATAGGAGCAAATGCCGCAATCAGTAGTTGCTTTTTCTCCAAAATAATCTAAAATCATTTTGCTTTTGCAAACGTTTTTCTCTTTAATATAATGAAGTACCGATTGAAGCTGCTCTTTTTTGTGCTGGTTTTGTCTCTCTAAATATTTTGAAACTTTACTAATAGTTCTTTCGTCTTCCCGAATCTCATTAAAAATTAAAGTAGCATCATTGTTTTTCGAACGGTATTCAATAATTTCTTTGTCTTTTAATTTGTGCAATACAGCTTGAACTTCTGCTTCAGAATGATGGGATTTTTTAGCAATCAACGGAAGATTAAAAGCGGTTTGCATTTCATAAATACCAGGGTAGGTTCTTAGTATGGCCAAAATGATTTCCTCGTCATTGGGGTTTAAGCTCGTATAGCGAATGACCTCTTTGGATGGAATTAGAAATTGTAACGTTATTTTTTCCGAAAATTCCTGAGATAAAGTAATAACACCTTGTCCATCCAGAAAACGCAGGGCATTAAAGGTTTTTAACGTAGAAAACCCATATTTTAAGCAAAAATGATGCAGGTTAAAAGTAAACTGTTCGTCAATCCCTTCTCCATAAGCAATTTGGAAATAATTGCAGAGTTTAACATACATGGTATTCAAAAACGGTTTGTCGGGAAGCACTTGTATAAATTGATTTTCGGTCTGAATAATATCAGATGGACTTGTCAATAATACCGCAAAAGCTTTGTCTCCATTTCTGCCAGAACGCCCCGCTTCTTGGTAGTAATTCTCAATATTTTCGGGTAGCTGAATATGGATAACGGTTTTTACATTGGCTTTGTCAATTCCCATTCCAAAGGCATTTGTAGCCACGATAACTTGGGCTTTTTCTTCCATCCACAGCTGCATGTTTTTGTCTTTTTCTCTAGAGGTAAGACCGCCGTGATAATAAGTAGCTTTAAATCCTAAGGATTGCAATTGACTCGAAATATCCAGGCATGATTTTCGGTTTCGAACGTAAATGATAGAAGGTTGCGGATTTTTTTTAAGGATTTGTTCCACCCGAAAAAGTTTATCTTCAACTTCAAAAACCATATAGGCAATATTTTTTCTGGCAAAAGATTTTTTAAATTGCTTTGGTTCGTGCAAACCCAATTCGGTAATAATATCTTCTTTTACTTTTGGGGTTGCCGTTGCGGTAAGTGCCAGAAACGGAACTTTGGGGAAATGTTCTTTTAAAGCAGAAATCTTCAAATAAGCGGGTCGAAAATCATGTCCCCATTGCGAAACACAATGCGCCTCATCGATAGTAATCAGGTTTATGGGGAGGTTTTTTATCCGATCCATAATCCAATCCGATTGTAATCGCTCTGGAGATACATACAGAAATTTATAATTCCCGAATTGGCAATTGTCTAGCAAATCAATCATCTCGTCAGATTTGATGCCACCTGTTAAAGCGATTGCTTTAATGTCGCGCTTTTGCAAATTAGCAACTTGGTCTTTCATCAACGCTACCAATGGCGAGATCACCAAGCATATTCCTTCCTTCATCATGGAAGGAACCTGAAAGCAAACTGATTTTCCACCTCCTGTTGGCATCAAGGCAAAAGTATCCTGACCGCTCAAAACCGAATCAATTATTTCATTTTGAAGAGATCTAAATTTGTCGTGTTTCCAATATTTTTGAAGAATAGCTAATGCTTCTTGCATAGAGTTCAGGTTTCAGAGAACGCTAAATTTTATCTAATATATAAAGAATTCTGTTATCTACACTATCTTTTGGCACTTCAATTAGATGGTACCCGTATTTCTGATAGGTTTCTATAAGGTGTTTGTAAATAGTTTTTGCTTGTTCAAAATTTTCGTAGCGCTCGCTGTCACTTTGGTAAATCTCTTCCCAAGGCGGAAGAATAAAAATTTTAGTGTAATTATTTTCGCGACAAGCCAAGTCAAAATGATCTGGATAAGAATCCCCAATATAATCCAAGTAGGCTACAACATCAGGAATGCCACGATCGATAAACACCATTGTATGTGCTTCATTTTGAGCATTATTGTATTGCTTAACTCTGCCATCAAGCAGCATTTGGCTAAACAGTAAAGGATCTTCTAGGAACAATTGCTCAATCCCTCTTTTTTGAGCCTCAAGCGTTACTTCACGAGAAATTTCGGGATAACAACAATAGCCTTTTGCAACCAAACTATCGATAATAGAACTTTTCCCCGTACCAGGGCCACCAATGATAACAATAATTTCTTTCTGCACTTTCTGTAATTAAACGGCAAAAATACTTAAAGTTATCGTTATTTTAAAAAAAATACCCTAGGATTTTTATCAGTTTGTTCAGGAGCGAATGATTGTTTCATTTTCGGGAGATATGGGTTCCTGCTGTACACTGTATCTTTTTATAAGGCTAAGAAAAATAGCCTTATAAAAAGGATGCCGTTTCCATCAGGGCTAAAAGGAAGTAATTGTTTTTTTTTGGAGATATTTTGTTGGATTAAAGCTGCTTTTAAACTCAAAATAAGTTGATACACATCTTGGTTTTAAAAAAACCTAAATTCTAGACGCAATTCTGAATTCTAAATTCTAAATTCTAAATTCAAAACCGTATATTTGCTTTTATTTTAATTTAAGAATGGACAACGATAAAGAAAGAGAAACCGCAGAATTTTACGAAAGACTGAAGGTTGAGTTAGATAATAGTAACACTTGGCCCGCAGAATATTTGTTTAAATTCATAGTTCCCACATCCGACGAAAACATCAAAAAAGTCGAAGAGGCTTTTGATTGTATGGGAGCTGTAATTAAAACAACAAAGTCAAAAACAGGAAAATTTACCAGTATTTCAATAGATTTAGAGGTCAAAGATTCACAAGAAATAATAGATAAGTACCAAGAAGTTTCTACAATAAAAGGTATAGTTTCCCTATAATTATGGTCGAAAAATATAAAAAAGAAATAGCGAATGATGTCGTTTTTAATTTAGAATACAATTCTGAAAGAGAGCACTTAATCATTCCAGAATATGGTCGTCATTTGCAAAAATTGATCGAGCAGGCAACTGTTATAGAAGATGATGTAGAACGCAACAAAGCGGCAAAATACATCATTCAAGTAATGGGGAGTTTGAATCCTCATCTTAGAGACGTGCCTGATTTTCAGCATAAACTATGGGATCAACTTTTCATCATGTCCGATTTTAAATTGGCAGCCAATTCGCCTTATCCAATTCCATCGCGAGAAGTTTTACAACTCAAACCCGATGTTTTAAAATACCCTCAGAATTTTCCAAAATACAGGTATTATGGTAACAATATCAAATATATGATTGATGTTGCCAATAAATGGGAAGATGGCGAAATGAAAAATGCATTGGTAAAAGTAATTGCCAATCACATGAAAAAATCCTATTTAAGCTGGAACAAAGACACCGTAAAAGACGATGTGATTTTTGAACACCTTTATGAATTATCAGACGGGAAATTGAATTTAATTCAAAGTTCAGAAGAATTATTAAACACCACCGATTTATTACGAACCAATAAAAGGATTTCCAATAAGATAACTCCTGCTGGACAACCTAAAATTCAAAGTAATAAAAATACTAAAACGGGGAAACCAAAACCGTTTATCAAGAAATAACTAATTAAAAAGAGAGACTAAGACACTAAGTCACTAAGTTGCTGAACAAAAAAGTACATAGGGAACTTAGAAACATAGAAAATTAGAATCTAAGAATCTTAAAACAAACACATGGGAATTTTTAAAATAGAGGGTGGCATTCGTCTAAAAGGAGAAATCACACCACAAGGAGCCAAAAATGAAGCATTACAAATTTTGTGTGCCGTACTTTTAACCCCAGAAAAAGTAACAATCAATAATATCCCAGATATTATTGATATCAATAAATTGATTACGCTTTTAGGTAATTTGGGCGTTAAAATCGAGAAAATAGGTTCTGGTTCTTATACTTTTCAATCAGATGAAGTAAATGTTGATTATTTAGAAACCGAAGCATTCAAGAAAGAAGGCGGATCACTTCGTGGTTCTATTATGATTGTTGGGCCACTTTTGGCACGTTTCGGAAAAGGATATATCCCAAAACCAGGAGGAGATAAAATAGGACGAAGAAGATTAGATACTCACTTTGAAGGGTTTATTAATCTTGGTGCCAAATTTAGATACAACAGAGAAGACCATTTTTATGGAGTAGAAGCTCCCGATGGGCTAGTGGGTGCCGATATGTTATTGGATGAAGCATCAGTAACCGGAACTGCTAATATTGTTATGGCAGCTGTTTTGGCCAAAGGAAAAACAACGGTTTACAATGCTGCTTGTGAGCCTTATTTGCAACAACTTTGTAAAATGTTGAACTCCATGGGAGCCAATATTACAGGAGTTGGATCTAATTTACTAACCATAGAAGGAGTTGAAAAACTAGGTGGTTGCGAGCATAGAATTCTTCCAGATATGATTGAAATTGGTTCTTGGATTGGTCTTGCGGCCATGACAAGAAGCGAAATTACAATCAAAGATGTGAGTTGGGAGAATCTAGGAGTGATTCCAAATGTCTTTAGAAAATTAGGAATTACACTAGAAAGAAGAGGAGATGATATTTTTATCCCAGAACACAAAGATGGTTATGAAGTAAAAACAGATATTGATGGTTCAATTCTTACCATTGCCGATGCGCCATGGCCAGGATTTACGCCAGACTTATTGAGCATCGTTTTGGTAGTTGCTACGCAAGCCAAAGGAGATGTATTGATTCATCAAAAAATGTTTGAAAGCCGTTTGTTCTTTACAGATAAATTGATAGACATGGGAGCAAAAATCATGCTGTGTGATCCGCACAGGGCTGTAGTTATAGGACATGATTTCAAATCACAGCTTAAGGCAACAACAATGTCTTCACCAGATATTCGTGCAGGAATCTCGTTATTGATTGCAGCATTATCGGCCAAAGGAACAAGTATTATTCAAAATATAGAACAAATAGATCGAGGATACGAGCGTATAGACGAACGTTTAAGAGCTATTGGAGCCAAAATAGTTCGAGAATAACAATAAATAATCAATTTTTAAAATCGCTTAAATAAATTTAATTTTCATTTAAAATTAGTTTGTTTAAGCGATTTTTAGTACAATAAAAAAATGGACGACAAAACGAATGAGCAAAAAGCCATAAAGGCAACCTATTTTAGTATAATTGGGAATACTGCATTGGCTCTTATAAAAGGATTAGCTGGTTTTTTTGGGAATTCCTATGCCTTGGTTGCAGATGCTATAGAATCAACTACTGATATTTTTGCTTCATTGTTGGTTTTATTTGGTATAAAATACTCCAACAGGCCAGCAGATGATAATCATCCGTATGGACATGGAAGAGCCGAACCATTAATTACCTTTTTAGTGGTTGGATTTCTAATTACATCGGCAACAATTATAGGATACGAAAGTATTATAAACATTCAAACGCCGCACCAATTACCCAAACCTTGGACACTTTTTGTGCTTGGAGCTATTATTCTTTGGAAAGAGTATTCGTTTCGTTTGGTAATGAAAAGAAGCAAGGAAACCAATAGTTCTTCTCTCAAAGCCGATGCTTGGCATCATAGAAGTGATGCGATAACTTCGGTAGCGGCCTTCATTGGGATTTCTATCGCCTTGTTTTTAGGAAAGGGGTATGAAGCCGCAGATGATTGGGCTGCTTTGTTCGCCTCGGTTTTCATACTTTATAATAGTTACCTCATTTTTAGACCCGCTCTTGGCGAAATCATGGACGAACATTTATATGATGATTTGGTCGAAGAAATTAGAAAAGTTTCCCTTCAAGTAGATGGAATTATCGATACCGAAAAATGTTTCATTCGTAAAGCTGGAATGAAATATCATGTCGATCTTCATGCCAGAGTAAATGGTACGATAACGGTAAAAGAAGGACACGATTTATCACATAAACTCAAAGATACGTTGAGAGAGAAAATACCAGAGTTGGGACATGTCTTAATTCATATTGAACCCAACTGAAAATGATTTCAATCCAAAAAAAAATAAAACCCAATACAATTTATAAATGTATTGGGTTCTTTATTTTTAAGAGGTAAGTTTAATTCAAAAACTTCAATCCAACGATTACACCGTCTTTTTGAAATCCATTTTGGTAGGAACGCACATAATCCAGTCGAAATATTTTGAACTTTCCAAAACCAAGATTGTCCAAACCTACACTGTATTCAGCATAAGGACTTGTGTGTGGTACCGCAAGTAAGTGATAGCCTAAAACTAAATTCGATTTTAACTTATTCAATAACGGGATTTTATTCATTATATAGCCTTTGTCGTTGTGTTCGGTATGCAACTCAAAATAGCTGTCATTGGTGCTATTGGTATAATAAGGCATTAAATTAAACACATTCAAATAGCTTTCTGACAACCCGATATAAGTTTGGTTTCCATTAAAATGCTTGTAATCAATAAATGAGATTTGGTCGGCATTAAAGAATTTACCTCCTTTTGCGTTTAGAGATAGAATACCTTTGTTTCCTAAGGTAGCGTTATAAGTTATCTTGGCTTTTGCATGGTCAAACTCATATTTCTTTTCGCTTCCCGCAAATCCTTTTTCAAATCCAAAAGTCAACACGGGATATTTATCATTTGATTGGTTGTACTTTCCGTCAGGGCGGGAAATGTAGTCTTGATCAAAATTAATATTAGCTTCTATTTTGGCTTTTACTAAATTGTATTTTTCAAAAGCTGGTGTTATATTGTCATTTGGAGCCAATGGATTATTAGAAGTGTAGTCTTTGTCTTTTTGTAAAAAAGTGTAATCCGTGTTGTTAAATAAAGGTTTGTTTTCTAAATAATCAACTTTGGCCTTGAGGAAAATTCCATTTGTAACTTCCCGTTGATACAATAAAGAAATAAAATTATTTTCATAAATCTTCATGAAATTTTCTTTAAAAAATAAAGTGGTAACAGAGTTCAATAACTCTGATATTGGGTTATCTCCGTTAAATTGCGCTATACGACTTCCTCCAGAAATTTGAATTTCGCTTTTATTGATATTGTTGAATTTATGGATAAAACTTCCTGTTGCTCTGAATTGAGCTTCGGAGAAGCCGTAATCAAAATCAGCCCCAAATCGAGTGTATTTCCCTTTTTCACGGTCGGTTTTTGTATAGGATAACCCGGTAGCAATTTTCCAGCCTTGCACGGTATTGAAATTGATTCCAGTTAGTAAGCCTCCATAATTGGCTGACCATTTTTGAAAGGAGTTTTTATAGGTGTAGCCCATAATTATATCTGGAAAGTGAAATTTATTCTTTTTTTTATCGATAGAATCAAGATATACCTGTGATTTTTTCTTGGTTTGAAGAATGTCTTTCTTGGTGTAATCTGTACTTTCTTCGATGGTTAAAGGAATGGGACGGATGGTATTCCAATACGCATCATCTTTTTTATTGGCATTTTCTTGAAAAGACAATATCTCTTTAGTAAATGTTTTTTTTGTAAAAGGAGGATCAAACTCAAAATTAGAGAAGACATAAGTAAATCTGCCTGATATATTGATGCCTAACATTCCAAAAGTAAAATCGATTGATTGAGTGTTTTTTATCCAAATTTTAGAAGTAGTATTATAACTGAAATTTTGTTTTAAAGTCAATAAATTCAAAGCGGGATTTTGCATTTGATCTCCTTTAATAGAAACATCGACAGCATAAATAGCCCAACTGTCCTCTACGATATAAATGTAGCCTTCCATGACAGGCTCAGACGCTCTTTTTGGAGTGACTTTTATTTTATTGATTTGTTGGTTGTTTTCATTGTAAAACGACCCTTCGAATTTGTATTTGTAATAACCAAAAGCATTGTCCGCAATAGGAGAAACCACATTGACATCAAAAGGTAAATAATTATCATAAAAATCAAAATTAGCAGAAGCGGCATTATTAAAACTGAACCCATTATCCTTGCCACTTACTTTGGAGGCAATAATAGTCTCTTTCATTTTATCGGGCTTCTGAAAAGCAATTTTAGAAACGGTTTCCGATAAATAGAGAATGCCACTTCGGGTTGAATCTAGCACTTCATCAAACATGTCCAGTTTTTGCCCTAGAATCTTTTTGGGAGCATCTTTGATTCGGAAGATACCTCGGGAATAAAAATCGGCTTTGTATTTAGCCGTTTTTTCGATGTTTACTTTCTTATTCGCAATAGCGTTTTTTATAATTTGGTTCGCGGGATTGTCTTTTAAATTAATCACAACTTCATTTAAAGAAAGACTTTCTTCGATCAATTTTACATCCAAACTATGAGGAAATGTGAGGACGTCGATGGCTATCTTTTGAGTTTTAAAGCCTAAAAATTGGAACACAATCGAGTGCCTGCCTATTTTTTTTATGTTTAGTTCGTAATATCCCTGTTCGTTTGTAGTAGTTCCATTGTAAGTATTATCTTCATATACGGTAACATAAGGCAGAGGATTCCCTTTTTCATCGGATAGTTTTCCTTTAATTTGAGCAAAATTGAATAAGCTGATAGATAGGAATAGCAACAAAAAAGCGTTTTTCATAAATGTAGTTTTATGTTTGACGCTTCTTTGTAAGGGATGTTACATATAATAATGCACGGCTTTTAATAAAATTTTGTTAAAAAAGTATTACAAAAAGTATTGTATTGCCAAATCATAGCTTTTTAAACCAAAACCAAGAATTACACCTTTTGCATTTCCTGAGATATAAGACTGATGTCTGAAACTCTCACGAGCATAAGTGTTCGAAATGTGAACTTCGATTACAGGAGTGCTTACTGCTTTGATAGCGTCTCCAATCCCAATAGAAGTATGGGTGTAGGCACCAGCATTAAGAATGATACCGTCGTAAGTAAAACCCAATTCTTGTATTTTGCCAATTAATTCTCCTTCAATATTGCTTTGGTAGTAAGTCAATTGTATTTGAGGAAACTTATTTTCTAAAATTTCAAAATAATCTTCAAATGTTTGAGTACCGTAAACTTCGGGCTCTCTTTTTCCGAGTAGATTTAAATTGGGACCATTAACGATGGCTATTTTCATAAGGTTTGTTTTTTGTAAAAATAATTAATCCATGGTGAATATGGATGACATTTTTATCAAAAAACCTTTGTTTTTTTAATAAAGCGGGCGTGGATTTATTTTATTAAGAAAAAACCTTATACAATCTAGTCTTGTGTGTTTTTATTTTGATACTATTCTGTTAAGTATTTTGTTTTTAGTCGTTTATATTTTTGTTTATTTTTTAAGATTAAGGAACTCAAACCTTCTTTTATGATTAAATTAAGTTTTAGTTAACGCATTTTGGTTAGTATTTCGTACATTTACTTTTGTATAAACAAGCAAAAAACAAACAAGATGAAAAAAATTAGTGTATTATTAGTAGCGATATTTGCGTTTAGTTATGCAAATGCACAAGATTCTGGAATGCCCAAAGCGACTTTTTCTAAAGGGAATATGTGGCTTGAGGGCGGGATTACTTTAACTACAGGAGATAGTAGCAATGATTATTTTGCATTAACACCTAAGTTTGGTTGTTTTTTAGATGAGAAATGGGCTATAGGTGGAGATTTTAATATTTCATCGGTATCTTATTTGCCCAATAGCAATAACCTTGATAAATCAAGTTCGTTCGGAATTGGAGTGTTTGCAAGATATTATTTCTTGAGTTTAGGTAATTTTAAGGCTTATGGCGAGGCAGGTTTAGGTTACAATCATACAAAATTAGAATATTTGAATAATACGACTAATATGAATAATGACATCAAAGCCAATATTGATTTAGGAATCAACTATTTCTTCGCGCCTAAATGGGCTGCTACATTTACGCTAGCTGAAATTTTAAGTTATAATAATGCCAAACCGGAAAATGGGTCTAGTAGTAGCGACTTAGTTGTAAATGTGAATTTGTTTAACAATATTTTCGCTCAACCAAAATTTGGATTGCTATACAAATGGTAGTTTAAAATAGTTGTAAAATTATATGAACCTCCTTGCTCGGGAGGTTTTTTTATGGCCAAAAAAGTCTTTACTTTGTTGCTATGAATTGGCAGTCGTATATAAAAAGTTATCAGTCGTATCTGAAAATTGAAAGAGGATTATCAAAAAACACCATTGATAATTATTCTTTTGATATGGAACGGTTGTGCTTGTTTTTGGCGCAAAATGAGATTCAGGTTTCGCCTGTTGTCATAAAGGAAGAAACAGTACAGCAATTCATTTATAACGTTTCTAAAGAAGTGAATCCTAGATCTCAGGCTAGGATAATTTCAGGGTTGAAAAGTTTTTTTTCGTATTTAATATTCGAAGATTTTAGAAATGATAATCCGATGGAGTTGATAGAAACTCCAAAAACAGGACGTAAGTTACCCGATACATTGGCTGTTGTCGAAATTGATGCGCTTATCTCGGCAATTGATTTGAGTTCGAATGAAGGAGAGCGCAATCGTGCAATACTGGAAACTTTATACGGCTGTGGACTTCGAGTTTCAGAATTGGTAGCCTTAAAGATATCGGATTTGTTTTTTGAGGAAGGTTTTGTCAAAGTAACAGGGAAGGGGAATAAACAACGTTTTGTCCCTGTTGGAGATTTAACTCAAAAGTTTATTGAAATTTATAAAAACAACATTAGAACCCAGCTCAATATTCAAAAAGGATTTGAAGATACTTTGTTTTTGAACAGAAGAGGGAGGCAATTGACTCGGGCAATGATTTTTACTATTATCAAAGATTTGGCTGTAAAAATTGATTTGAATAAAAGCATAAGTCCTCATACATTGAGGCACTCTTTTGCTACCCATCTTTTAGAAAACGGAGCTGATTTGCGTTCGATTCAATTAATGCTGGGTCATGAGTCTATCACGACAACAGAAATTTATGTCCATTTGGATAGAAAATTTTTAACCGAAGTCCTTAATACTTTTCATCCAAGGAAAACTGTATAATCTGTGTTGTAAAAATGCATGGTAAGGGTGTGTTATTTCGATAGAAATCTAAAAATGTTAATCTACAATCTTTTTATTTGAATTTAACCCCTTTATATATTTTAGATAATTGCATTTCGATACCAACAGTTGAAATAGGAAGGCTATTTTCTATTGAAATATATTCTTCAAAAGTCCATGTGTTGTCTTGATTTCGAGTAAATTTTTCGACAGAAATACATTCAGAATCAATTAGAATGTATTCTTTCAGAGTATTAATATTTCTGTATAAAGTAAATTTACCTCCCTTGTCATAATTTTTTGTAGAAGGAGATAATATTTCAAAAATAACAGAAGGATTTGTAGCGGTGTCAAAATGATCATCCGTTTCTGCTATTTCTCCGCAAATGATAGTGAGGTCAGGGTAGGTATATAAGCTGTTTTTAGGAATATGTATTCGAACATCATTACCATAAGGTTGGCAATCTTTTCCATCTAATTTAAGGCTTAATTCAAACGAGCAATTCATCGAAATTTTGGCATGCGAAAACGAAGCTCCACTCATAGCAAAAACTTCTCCTTTATAATACTCGTGCTTTACTGTTGCTAAACGTTCAGCATCCAAATATTCCTTTTCAGTTATATGTTTTATTTCAGGAAGTCCCATATTAGATAGTTTTAAACAAAGTTAGTTTAAATTTCAAATAAAATTCAATAAAAAATTCCAAATTACAATTTGTAATAATTGGAATTTGGAATTTAAAATTTTGAGATTTAGAATTTTACTTCGCGATATTCACGGCTCTGGTTTCTCTAATTACCGTAACTTTTACTTGACCTGGATACGTCATTTCAGTTTGGATTTTTTGTGAAATTTCGAAAGATAAAGTTGCTGCATTATCATCAGAAACTTTTTCGCTTTCTACAATAACACGTAGTTCTCTACCGGCTTGAATGGCATAAGCGTTTTTTACACCGCTAAATCCGTAAGCTACTTCTTCAAGGTCTTTTAAACGTTGAATGTAAGAGTCTAATACTTGTCTTCTGGCTCCTGGTCTAGCTCCCGAAATAGCATCACAAACCTGAATGATTGGAGACAATAATGACTTCATTTCTATCTCGTCGTGGTGTGCTCCAATGGCGTTGCAAACTTCTTCTTTTTCACCATATTTTTCAGCCCATTGCATTCCTAATAAAGCGTGTGGTAAATCACTTTCCGCATCTGGAACTTTACCAATATCGTGAAGTAATCCTGCTCTTTTGGCAAGTTTAACATTCAATCCCAATTCGGCTGCCATAATTCCACAAAGTTTAGAAACTTCACGAGAGTGTTGCAATAAATTTTGTCCGTAAGAAGAACGGTATTTCATTCTACCTACTACTTTTATCAATTCAGGGTGTAAACCATGAATTCCTAAATCGATAACAGTTCGTTTTCCAACTTCAATGATTTCATCATCAATTTGTTTGGTTGTTTTGGCAACTACTTCTTCAATGCGAGCTGGGTGAATACGTCCGTCAGTAACTAATTTATGCAATGCCAAACGAGCAATTTCTCTACGTACAGGGTCAAAACAAGAAAGGATAATAGCTTCTGGAGTGTCATCTACAATGATTTCTACGCCGGTGGCAGCTTCTAATGCTCTAATATTTCTTCCTTCACGACCAATAATTCTACCTTTTACGTCATCTGATTCTATGTTGAAAACAGATACGCAGTTTTCTACTGCTTCTTCAGTTCCAACTCTTTGGATGGTGTTAATGATGATTTTCTTTGCCTCTTGTTGTGCCGTTAATTTAGCTTCTTCGATAGTATCTTGAATATGCGACATGGCTTTGCTCTTAGCTTCGGCTTTTAAGCCTTCTACTAATTGGTTTTTGGCTTCTTCAGCAGATAATCCAGAGATTACTTCTAATTGTTGCAATTGACTTTTATGAAGTTTATCTACTTCTACTTGTTTTTTGTCTAAATTTTCAATTTTAGAAGTGTATTCTTTAGTTTTTGATTCAAAATCATCATTTACCTTTTTCGCTTTTGATAATTCGTTAGAAATTTGAGATTCTTTGTCACGTACTCTTTTTTCTACCTCGGCTACTTTTTTGTCTCTGGATAGAATTACTTGTTCGTGTTCAGATTTTAATTCGATAAATTTTTCTTTTGCTTGAAGAATTTTATCTTTTTTAATGTTTTCTGCTTCAAGATTAGCGTCTTTTAGGATAGAAGTTGCTTCTTTTTTTGCGCTTTTAATTAAATTAGAGATGTTACTTTTCTCAATGACTTTGGCGATACCAAATCCTGCTGCAATACCCGTAATTCCCGAAATAATTATTGTTAAGATGTCCATGTTTGTTAAAATTTATATATAAAAAAGCCTACATTAGATTGCTTGTATAAACTCGGAAAGACAAGTTTTGAGCTAACTCACTGTTCAAGTTTCCTCGCCGAAGCGTGGCATGCTTTAGTAGTGATGATTTGCTCATTCTAAATTGTTAGTGTTGAGTTTACCAAATATGAACTAATGTAGGCAGTATCTTAGTTTGTGTAAAGAACGTTTAATTTTCGAGATATTGATCTAAAATTGTATTGATTTTGTTTAATCTTTCAATGGTTTCATCTCCATTTATAGCGTTATCAATATGTTTTTGTTCTACTTGAGAAGCAAATTGTAAGGCGCACATGGCCAATACATCTTGTTTGTCTCGAACGGCATAATTTTCTTCAAATTGCTTTATCATAGCATCAATTTTTTTAGAAGCACTTCTAAGTCCTTCTTCCTGAGAGAAATCTACCGTTAACGGGTACACTCGGTCTGCAATTGATATTTTAATTTTAAGCTTTTCATCCATATTTTTTACTAATCTGATAGCTGTGCTATACAGTAATCAATTTCACGAATTATTGAATTTATTTTAAGCTTTGTATCTCTTTTATTTTCGTCACTGCCTAATAATGTATTGGCTATCTTGAGTGTTTCTAATTGTGTTTTTAATGATTCAATCTCTGTTGATTGAGTTTGTAGTAACACTGCAGCATTTCTTAATTCTAAAGTTATATCTTGATTGTTTTTTTCTAAAGTTTTAATTTTAAAAAAAAGTTTTCCAACCTTATTTTCAAGAGTATCAATTATTTCTGCAATCACACTCATTATAATTCCTATTCATTACTTAATCTTACAAAGTTAGTATTCCTTTTTATTATTACAATATTTTATCGATTTTTTTACATTAAAAAAACCAATTAGTTAAAAATCAGTTTATTGTATTTTGGTTTTGTTTTGTCTTGTGAGTTTTAGTTGCTTTTTTTATCTTAGCAAAAATGTATTCTATGAAATGAGCATATTCCAAAATCGGTCGCAAGCACTAATGATGTTATGCGAATTACATTTGACCGATAAAATACAATAAATATTTGCAAATGAAATTTTCTTTTTTCCTGTTCCTTTTCTCTAGTGCTCTTTTTGCTCAAACCGATTATCCCAAAAACTATTTTTGTTCTCCAATTGATATTCCGATGCAATTATCCGGGAATTTCGGAGAATTGAGACCGAATCACTTTCATGCGGGTTTTGATATGAAAACCCAGCAAAGAGAAGGGTTAAACGTGTATGCTGTGGCTGATGGCTATGTTTCAAGGATTAAAATTTCCACTTTTGGTAACGGAAAAACAATTTATATTGATCATCCAAACGGATTTGCTTCGGTGTATGGCCATTTGCAAAAAGCTGCTGATTCTATTCAAAATTTTATAAAGAAAACGCATTACAAAGAGCAGTCTTTTGAAATCGAGATGTATTTCAAGCCCAATGAAATGCCCGTTAAAAAAGGACAATTAATTGGAGTTTCAGGAAATACAGGGGCTTCCGAAGGGCCTCATCTGCATTTTGAATTTAGAGATACAAAAACGGAGAAAATCATTAACCCCATGTTTTTTGGTTTTGATGCTTTAATGAAAGACACGAAGAAACCAATAGTTTCAAATTTGTATGCTTACCCTTTAGATCCAAAAACTACGGTCAATCATGCACAACGCCCTATCGCAATCAATTTGTCCTTGCAGAAAGACGGAACTTATTTGGCAGACAAAGTGGTTGCCAACGGGAAAATTGGTTTTGGCATCGCCACTTTCGATTATGATGATGTTTCTTTTAACAAAAATGGAGTTTTTAATGTGGACTTATCATGTAACGGAAAATCTATTTTTGGATATCAATTTAATACCTATTCTTTTGATGAAATGCGGTATGTGAATGCATTTATCGATTATTCCTTTTACAAAAAAACACAGCAAAGGATTCAAAAGTTATTTATGAATCCATCCTATAATCTGAGTGTAATTAAAACAGATGAAACCAATGGTGTTATTACAGTACTGCCCAATTTGACTTCGGTTTGTCGTTTGGAGGTTTCAGATTTTTATGGAAATAAAACCACGATTACTATTCCTGTAGCATATGATACGCTTTCGACCATAATAGAAAAAGAAGAAGTTGTCTCGAATTATGTGGTAAAAGCGTCAAAAGATTGCCTTTTTGAAAAAGATAAAAATTCCGTTTTCTTTCCAGCAGGGACATTTTATGATGACTTTAATTTGAATTTTGATGTGAAGAATACTATTTTGACGGTACATGACGATACGGTTCCTGTGCATATCAATTTTACCATTACTATGGAAAATGACAGTTATCTTGCCGATCAAAAAGATAAAGTTTTTATTGGACGAATAAATGGGGGGAAGGTAGGTTACAATACGACCCGTCGAAAAGACAATGTTTATGAGACGAAAGTGAAGACTTTAGGTCAGTATAAATTAGTTTTGGATACGATTCCGCCAGTCATTACGATTGCAAAGTCTATTGAAGGGAAAAAATTAGACAATCAAAAACTACTTCAAGTGAGTATATCCGATAGTTTGTCTGGAATAAAATTCTATAATGGCTATCTTAATGGAAAATGGATTTTGATGGAATATGATAACAAAACGAGACTTTTGACCCACGATTTTAATGACGGAATTGTAGCAGAAGGTGACAATGAATTAAAAGTGGTAGTAGTTGATAATGTAGGGAATTCTTCTATCTTTGAAACTCATTTTCAAAGAAATCAAAAACAATAAAAAACACAGCAGTTGAATAATTTAAGAATCCTATTTTGTTTTGCACTTTTCTGTATTGGTTTTACTTCATCAGCCCAAGCGTCTTATGTAGAAGGAGTTATTTTGAACAAAGACAATCTTCCATTAGAGAATGTAAATGTTTCTTGTTTGAATAATAAGAGCCAGTCTAATGAGAGTGGTTTTTATAAAATTGCTATTCCATCCAATCAAAAAGTGGTTATAGAGTTTACTCATGTTTCTTTGAAAAAGAGTAGTCTTAAAATCACTTTGAAACCAAAGGAAGTGTATGTTTTTAATATACACATGAATGATCAGGAGGAACAAATGGGTGAGGTTATAATAAACAGTAAAAACAAAAAAGCGGTTCAAGGGATTATTACTTTTGATGCCAAAGACATACGGTTTATCCCTGGTGCCAATGCAGGTATCGAAAACGTTTTAAAAACATTGCCAGGAGTAAATTCAAACAATGAACTAAGTACACAATACTCAGTACGCGGTGGAAATTATGACGAAAACCTGGTTTATGTCAATGAAGTCGAAGTGTATCGTCCTTTCCTAATTCGATCGGGGCAACAAGAAGGGTTGAGTTTTATCAATACGGATCTGGTTCAAAATATAGAATTTTCGGCTGGAGGATTTCAGGCGAAGTATGGCGATAAAATGTCTTCAGTCTTAGATATTACCTATAGGAATCCAACACAGTTTGGAACTTCTCTCGAAATGAGTCTTCTTGGCGGAAGCCTAGCTGTTGATGCGGTTTCTAAAGATAAAAAATGGACGGCAATTACGGGTATTAGATATAGAAATAATAGCCTTTTGGTCAACAGCCAAGAAACCCAGACGAATTACACTCCTTCTTTTGCCGATATTCAAACCAATATCAATTATCAAGCTTCTCGCAAATGGCAATGGAGTTTCTTGGGGAATATTTCTCAAAATAAATATTTATACCAACCGCTTACTCGTCAGACCAATTTTGGGACTGCTAGTGCGCCGATGGTTCTTGGGGTTTATTATGAAGGTAGGGAAAAAGATAAATACGATACGTACTTCGGTGCTTTAAAAAGTACTTATGAAGTGAGTGATACTTTTACCTTGAAATTTATCGGATCTGTATTTCATACCATTGAACAAGAATATTTTGATATTTATGCCCAATATCGATTGGGTGAAGTGGATGCTAATATCGGATCTGATACTTATGGAGATGTTGCCTTTTCGAGAGGGATTGGTTCTCAGCTCAATCATGCCCGTAATAATTTGGACGCCTTAATTGCTAATTTAGAAGTAAAAGGTTTTAAAAATTGGAAGCAAAATCAAATCGAATGGGGAGTGAAATACACCAAAGAATCTATTCGGGATCGAGTATCAGAATGGGAAGTTATCGATTCGGCTGGCTTCTCCATACGACCGCCACTTTTTTTGCCTAAAAAAGATGAACCTTACCAACCTTTTGCGGGATTGTTGGTTCCGTACCAATATGTAAGCGCTACTAATTTTACGGATATCAATAGATTTTCGGCCTATGCACAATGGGGAAGAAAAGACAATTTAGGTTCAAATGAAATATGGTGCAATCTGGGTGCACGAATGCAAAGTTGGGAGGTTACAGGCGATAATTTGAAAAGTAATCTTCAAACTGTTTTTAGTCCGAGAGCTCAATTTGCTATCAAACCCGATTGGAAAAAAGATATGCTTTTTAGGTTTACAGTTGGGGTTTACAACCAGCCGCCGTTTTATAGGGAGTTGCGCGATTATAATGGCGTAGTGCAACCCGATACGAAAGCTCAAAAATCGATAAATGTTGTTTTGGGGAATGATTATAGTTTCAAGATGTGGGAACGACCTTTTAAATTGGTAACCGAAGCCTATTACAAAAAAATGTCAGATGTAAATCCATACACGGTTGATAATGTGAGGATACGTTATGCGGCTGCCAATAATGCCACGGCCTATGCGCAAGGGCTTGATGTTCGATTGAATGGGGAATTTGTTCCCGGAACCGATTCTTGGATTAGTTTTGGCTATCTAAAAACCGAAGAGAATATCGATAACAAAGGGGATATTGCCAGACCAACCGATCAACGATTGAAGTTTGGTCTTTTGTTCCAAGATTATATGCCAAAGATTCCAAGTGTAAAATTGTATCTTAATTTGGTTTACAATACAGGATTGCCAGGAGGTTCTCCCTCTTATGCAGATCCGTATTTGTACCAAAACCGATTGAATGATTACCGCCGTGTAGATGTTGGGTTTTCCAAAGTGTTTATCGATCAAAAAATGGGGATGTCCAGTAAGAAATTTTTGAAGAATCTAAAAGAATTGTCTTTAGGTTTTGAAATTTTCAATCTCTTTAACAATCAAAATGCCATAACCAATACTTGGGTTCGAGATGTGTACACCAAAACAGAATATGCTATTCCGAATTATATGACAACCCGCGTTTTTAATTTGAAGTTAAGTGCGAGGTTGTAATGAGTGTTTTAGATTTTAGATTTTTTTGAATTTGCCTTACCATTGATATTGCAATTGATATTGCAATTGAATAAATCTGCGGTATATTTCCCTTTCCATTTTTAAAAATGATTACATTTGAGTTTATTTTTTAATATTAAAATTATTATGAGAACATCACATTTTGTCTATATAGGAATTTCACTTTTACTTTTAGCAAGCTGTAAAGAAGAATCAGAGAAGCCGAAAGTGATTTATGATGCCTCAAAAGTGACGAGAGAACTCACTAAAGCCGATTCGACTCAAATAAAAATTGCGGATTTGCCTATACAAATGCAAGGGACTAATTATCTGATTCATCCCGTAGGAGATTTGAGTGTTTATGAAAAAGGAACCAAAAATAAATACGGTTCTTCGAGTGTGAATGATTTGAGTTTTACCATATCAAATGCATCCGAGTATGAAATTACAGGCTATTTGCAAAATATGAAATTCCAAAGAATAGACTCCGATTCTATAAAAGCATTGACGGATAAACCTGTTTTGATTCAAACAGCAACTTACTTAAAAACGGTTGCCGATAAGACCAAAAATCAAATTATGGTTTATACGATGTATGATATGGATTCTAATAAAGACGGGAAACTCGACACTAGCGATATTAAGGCATTGTATCTAAGTAAAATAAGCGGCGATAAATTCACGAAAGTATCCACTGATTTTCAAGAATTAATCGATTGGAATTTAATCGAATCCAAAAATCGTTTGTATTTCAGAACCGTTGAGGACACCAATAAAAACGGAAAATTCGACAGTAAAGATGTAGTGCATTACAATTACATCGATTTGTCAAGCAAGGATTGGAAAGTGGAAAGCTATAATCCTATTTAATTTTTTTTAAGTATAAAAGAAAAAATTAGCTATGTAATGTGCCAATTTACAAGTTAGCTGCCAGTTTAAAGACCGACAACTAAAAATAAAACTCAAGAAATTAACAAAGAGAACGAATCAATGGAAAAATACATTTCATCTACAGACAACGTAAATATTCACTATACAGAAACAGGAAAAGGAAATACTTCCATAGTTTTTGTGCATGGTTGGCTCGGTAACGTAAATTGGTGGAATAGTCAAGAATCTTTTTTTAAAGAAAAGTATAATATTGTTAAAATTGATTTAGGTGGTCACGGAAAATCTGACAAAACAAGACGAAATTGGACTGGCGAACAATACGCAGACGATATAAAAACGGTTATAAATCAAATTGACACTTCCGAAATTATACTTGTTGGTCATTCAATGTCAGGAGCATATGTAATTGAAGCGTTTAAAGATTTACCCAAAGTAAAAGCTATTATTTTGGTCGACACTTTAAAAGATTTAGACCAAGAATTTACTCCAGAACAAGCCGAACAGTTTATGTTTAGTAATTATCGCAAAGATTTCAAATCAGCGGTTGAAAATATTTTGCCACAATATCTTTTTGTTGCAGAAACTCCTATAACTATAAAAAATCAACTTCAAAACGAATTTATTCAAAATAATTTTGATTTAGCAATAAATGCACTCAAGCCTTTATATGAAATGGATATTAAAAGAATAGCAAAATTGGTAGATATTCCTGTAAGAGCAATTAATTCTGATGCAACGCCAACAAATATAGAAAGCAATCTAAAATATTTTAAGAACTATAATTACAAAATCATCACAAGAACAGGACATTACCCAATGCTTGAAAAACCTGATGAATTTAATAGAATTTTTAAGGAATTAATTGAAGAATTAACTGTTGAAAAAGAAAACAAGTCAAAAAACGGCAGCTAACATCTAGCAAAAATAGCCGAAAAAGCCCTAAGTAGAATGAATAAAAGCCCCAACGGCTCGGATATGTGTTCGCAACGATAGCGCAGATTTGCAATCTGTGCCCACAAACAAAGTCAAGTAAAACAAGTAAAGACAATAAAAAACCTCGCAATTTCGAGGGTTTTTATGCTTAAATGTTGTTTATCCAACTATCATCAGGATCAAGATAAGTAGAAATAACATAATTATCTCTTTGTTTTTACTGGAATAAAAAACTCGTATTTTGTCATTCCGACGAAGGAGGAATCACATTAGTTGCTCACATTATGTGATTTCTCCCAAAAGGTCGAAATGACAAATACTCCTAATTGCTATTCCAGTAAATTTAACGTCAAAACGGTTTAACTCTTGGGGTCGGCTTGTCTTTTATAACTTATCAAGATTTTCTTTTTCGAGTTGAGCAATCATTTCAAAAGCATCAACAGGAGTTTGAGGGTTTTTAATTCGCTCTAAAACTATATCTTTGTGAGAATCTAGAATGCTGTAATTTTCAACGGTTGGCATAATAATTACCTCGACTGTTTTGGCTGTAAATCCTTCCGGAAGCACAACATTAAAAGAGTTGTTTTTTACTTCAATAAATTGTCGAATAGCGTTCATAACAAAATAATTTGTTGGGAGTTATAAAATCTCAAATCAAAATATCACTTTCTAAATCTGATTTTTCGATTTCAAAATCAAATCCTAGTTGTGTTACCAATTGAATTACCAGTTTTTTATACCAATTCTCGGATTTGGGATGGATGTAGATTTTTTCGATTAGTTGGCTAATGTCCACATTTATTTTTAAACCATCATTTAATTTGATGTTGTTATCTGCCACATCGGTAATGATGCGTACTTCACGTTCGTACTGAAAACTTTTTCGTTTGAACAAAAATGGAAAAAATAGATCATCAAACGGAATATACTCTTTTTTGTAATCGATGTAATTGACTTCGCCAATGAATTGCTTGTAATTTTTTTCGGGAACCAAAGCATCCTGAAGTCTTTTTACTGTAGATTGTATGGCTAATCCTTCGCTGTTTTGAGTGAAAATTTGCCACATGGCAAACGATTCGTATTCATTGATGTGCCAACTGCTAATGGCGACTTTCTCTCGATGGGTTTTGTAGTAATTTAAAAAGTCAGGATTGTTTGTAGCCAGTTTTTTGATTTCCTCAAATGTAGGTTCGCTAAAAGTGCCTTCGTATTGGTCTTCAAATTTATCCGACCGTGACATGAACAGTTTTTGCGAAAGCAATAAATCCAAAAACTTCGACAAGTCCAGATATTTCCATACAATGGTATCTGGATCTTGCGGAAGTTTTATGTTGGGATTGTTCAGGTACATAATTAAGGGGTATGAGTTTAAAAGTTTAGAAGGTTTATAAAGTTTAAAAGGTTAGCATAGAAACTAAACTTTTAAACTTTATAAACCTTCTAAACTATTCAAAGGATTGCATCGTTACCAATTTGTTATAAGTCCCATTCATAGCAATAAGGTCTTCGTGTTTTCCTTGCTCTACGATTTTTCCTTTTTGCATTACGACAATCAAATCGGCTTTTTGAATAGTCGAAAGACGATGTGCAATCACAATAGAAGTTCTGTTTTGCATCATGTTCTCTAGTGCGACTTGAACGAATTTTTCGCTTTCGGTATCCAATGCCGATGTAGCTTCATCCAGAATCATAATTGGAGGGTTTTTCAGAACAGCACGGGCAATGGATAGTCGTTGTTTTTGACCTCCAGAAAGTTTGTTTCCGCTATCTCCAATGTTGGTGTAAATGCCTTTTGGGAGGTCTTTTACGAATTCGTAAGCATTGGCTATTTTTAAAGCTTCGATGATTTCCTCATCGGTTGCGTCTAGTTTTCCTAATGAAATATTGGCTTTTATAGTGTCATTAAATAAAATACTGTCTTGTGTTACCAATCCCATCAAACCACGTAGCGACTGCAAATTCAAATCTTTTATGGCAATTCCATCGATAGCAATAGTTCCTTCATTTACATCATAAAAACGAGTTAGCAAATTGGCGATAGTACTTTTTCCGCTTCCAGATTGTCCCACAAGAGCAATAGTTTGTCCTTTTTTTACGGTAAGTGAAAAATCTTTTAAAACATTTTCATCCTCATATTTGAAGTTGATGTTCTGAATCGCAATTTCGGATTCGAAAGTTGATTTTTCTACAGCGTCGATTTTACTGGTAATTGGGTTTTCTTGATCCAAGATTTCTAAAACACGCTCTGCAGCTGCATTTCCTCTTTTGATGGCGTATGATGCTTTCGAAATAGATTTTGCAGGGGTAAGAATGTTGTATGCCAATCCCATATAGGCGATAAACGATGCGCCATTCAGTGTTTTGTCGATCAGAACCATGTGTCCGCCATACCAAAGCAAAATAGCGATAACCATAATTCCCATAAACTCACTGGCTGGAGAAGCTAGGTTTTGGCGATTACCAATACTATTCGATAACAAGAAAAAACGTTGAGTCGATTCTTGAAAAATGCGGTTGAAGTAATTTTCTGAATTATAGCCTTTTACCACTTTCAATCCGCCCATTGTTTCTTCGATAGTCGATAAAAAGATTCCTTGTTCTTCTTGTGCTTTAGTCGATTGTTTTTTTAATTGTTTTCCGATAAGGGAAATAACATAACCCGAAACAGGAATGAAAATAAATACAAATAGGGTCAATTGCACACTGATGGTAACCATTGTAATCAAAGTAAAAACAATCGTAAGGGGCTCTTTTACAATGAGTTCCAAAATAGACAAGAAAGAAGTTTGAACCTCATTGACATCGCCAGAAATTCTAGAAATCACATCTCCTTTTCTTTTTTCAGAATAGAAAGCCAAAGGCAATTCAATAGTTTTTTTGTACATGGCATTTCGCATGTCTCTCAAAACGCCATTTCGTAAAAAGGTGATAAAAAACATCGCTAGATAATCACATAAATTTTTAAGTAAAAAGATAGAAATGATTATCACGACCATTATAGTCAAGGTGCGTCCTACACCAAACGTATCAGTAGTGTGGGTAATGTAATAACTTAAGTAATCTTCGCCATATTTCTTTAGCTCCCAAATACCTTTGTAAACTGGCATTGTCGTATTTTTTTTGGTTTGATCAAATAAAACCTGCATCATCGGAATCAAGGATACAAAAGAAAGCGTGCTAAAAAGGGCATATAGTACATTAAAAAATATGTTCATATAAGCATACTTCGTGTACGGAATGACAAAAGGGAATATTCTTTTAAAATTGTTCATTTATTTTCTGTTGTTGTTTTCTGCTATAGCTATGGCTTTTTCCAATTTTTCTAGCAATAATTTTTTTTCGGGTAATTGAGTCAAATATTCTGCTACTTTGATATGTTCGTGATTATCAAGCATTAAATAATTGATTTGCTCGGGAGATTTTTCGCTACAAAGAATTAGGCCAATGGGTTTGTTTTCACCTTCCTTTTGCTCGTTTTTTTCTAACCAACGAAGATACAATTCCATTTGACCCTTGTAATTAGCTTTGAATTTTCCAAGTTTCAAATCTATGGCGACTAGACTTTTTAATCCTCGGTGGTAAAACAGTAAATCGATATAAAAATCTTCATTATCAATAGTTATTCTTTTCTGACGGGCTAAAAAAGCAAACTCACTTCCCATCTCAGTTATGAAATGTTGAAGCTGTGCCAAAATAGAACTTTCTAAGTCTCTTTCAAAATAACTATCATGTAAACCTAAAAAGTCTAAAAAATAAGGATCCCTAAAAGCTAAATCTGGACTTATTTTCTTTTCGGTTTCTAATGTTTTTAATTCATTGACAATAGTTTGTTCTGGTTTTTTGCTTATAGCCGTTCTTTCAAAAAGCATGCTGTCTATTCGTTCTTGCAAAGTTCTTACGCTCCACCTTTCGTGAACTGTCATTTGTATGTAGAATTCCCTTTTTATCTGGTTTTCTATATTGATAATTGAATATAAGTGAGACCAACTCAATTGTGCAGACAGTGTCTGCACAATTGTAATATCTTGAAAAACAGTGCTTAGTTTTATAAAGCTATGTAGGTTTCTTTTACTAAAGCCTGTTCCGTATCTGATTTGTAGTTCTTGACTTAAGCCTAAAATTACTTTCTTACCATAATCAGCTCTGTCGTTCTTTAGAATTTCATCATTGATACTTTTACCAATATTCCAATACAGTAAAGTCAGTTCTTGATTGACCGTTTTGGCAACAAAATGACGCGTTTGATCTATTAAATCGATAATCGAATTTAATAGTTGAGGAGTGTCATTTGTGTCAAGTTTGTCCATTTATTGATTTAGTTCAATTGCATTGCAATAATTATGTTTTTAATTTTTTCGTTCAATATCTCTTCAACTTCGATAAAATTGTCAACGCTGTCTAAGTGGGTGTTTACACTGATGTAAAATTTAATTTTAGGCTCCGTCCCGCTTGGTCTGGCGCATATTTTCGAACCATCTTCAGTGTAGTAGATTAGTACATCAGATTTAGGAATCTTCATAGTTTCTTCCTCATCTGTAAACAAGTTTTTTGCTATTGATGACTTGTAATCTTCCATCATAACCACTCTTTCTCCGTTGATTTCTTTTAATGGATTTTCGCGTAGGGAAACCATCATTTGGTTGATTTCGGCCAATCCTTCTATTCCTTTTTTAGTGATAGAAACCAAATGCTCCTTGTAGAAACCGTAATCTACATAATATTGTAACAAAGTATTGTACACTGAACTGCCATTGGCTTTGGCCTGTGCCGCAACTTCGCAAATCAATAAAGTAGCAGCAACGGCATCTTTATCACGAACGGCATCGCCAACCATATATCCAAAACTTTCTTCTCCTCCTCCAATAAATTCTAGCTCTGGGAAGTCTTTAATCATTTTGGCAATCCATTTAAAGCCTGTCAATCCCACTTTACATTCTACACCATAAGCAGTCGCCAATTCCATAATCATTGGAGTAGAAACGATAGTAGAACCCACGAATTGTTTTCCGTTTATCTTATCCGCTTTTTTCCATTGTTCTAATAGGAAAGCGGTCATCAAAATCATCGTTTGATTTCCGTTTAGCAAAATCATTTTGCCTTCGTTGTTTCGAACAGCCACTCCCAAACGGTCGCAATCTGGGTCGGTTCCCACAACAATATCAGCATTCAGTTTGTCTGCCAAAGCAAGCGCCATCGTCAATGCTTCTGGTTCTTCTGGGTTTGGCGATTTTACGGTTGGGAAATTTCCATCCGGTTTGGCTTGTTCCGGAACGATGTTTACATTCTTGTAACCCGCTTTTTCCAAAGTTGCAGGAACCGACATAATAGAAGTCCCGTGCAAAGAAGTAAATACAATGTTCAGGTTGTCTTTCGCTTCCTTTGGAGTATTGAAACTAGCATTATCAACAGACGATTTTACAAAAGCTTCGTCAATTTCTGTATCTATATACTGTATCAAACTTTCGTCTGCCGAAAATTTGATTTCGTTGTAATTTAAATTTTCAATGATATTAATAATAGCTTCATCTTCGGGCGGAACGATTTGCCCACCATCTTCCCAATACACTTTGTAACCATTGTATTCTGGTGGATTGTGCGAAGCAGTTAGTACAATCCCGCATTGACAACCTAAATATTTAAGTGCAAAAGACAATTCTGGAGTAGGTCTCAAGTCCGAAAATAAATAAACCTGAATCCCATTGGCAGAGAAAACATCGGCAACCACTTTGGCCAAAGATTGACTGTTATGACGGCAATCATAGGCAATTACAACCTTCAAAACTTGCTCCGGAAAAACAGTATGTAAATAATTAGAAAGTCCTTGAGTATTTTTACCCAACGTGTATTTATTGATGCGGTTGTTTCCAACGCCCATTACACCACGCATCCCACCAGTACCAAACTCCAAATTTTTATAAAAACTCTCTTCTAATTCTTTTGGCGAGGTAGTCATTAATTCTTTGATGGCTACTTGTGTTTCGTTATCAAATGTTGGGGTTAACCATTCGTTTACTGCGTCTAAAATGTTTTGTGCTATGTGCATCTTAAATATTTAGTTTAAATTGTTATTCTGTTTTGTTAAGGAAGAACATTAGCTTCATTAGGAGCTAATTCCTGCTATCCGCTGTATCTTTTCTTGTCTAAAGGAGACAAGAAAAGGATGCCGCTACTATCAGGGCTAGACCCGTAAAGCGAGAAACTCAGTTCTTATAATTAATTTTATTTAAAATTTAGTCTGTCAAATAGTTTTTTACTGTTCTATTCTCTAAACCAATAAAAAATTAAAAGTTCACTTCACTAGAAACTTTATAGCGCTCCTCATTATTTTTGGTTCTCAAAATAATCTCCCCTAGAAATCCTGCCAAAAACAATTGTGTTCCTAGAACCATCGTCGTTAATGCAATATAAAACCAAGGATTACTGGTTACTAAATTGTAATTCATCCCCATATACATGTGGTATAGTTTTGAAATCCCAATATAACCAGCCGATAAAAAACCAACAATAAACATAAAGGAACCCATAGCACCAAATAAATGCATTGGTCTTTTTCCAAATCGGGAAAGAAACCAAATCGTTATCAAGTCCAAGAAACCATTGATGAAACGTTCCATTCCAAATTTAGTTTCTCCATATTTTCTCGCTTGATGTTGCACTACTTTTTCGCCAATTTTTCCAAAACCGGCATTTTTTGCCAAAACTGGAATGTATCGGTGCATTTCTCCGGATACTTCAATGTTTTTTACCACTACGTTTTTGTAGGCTTTCAGTCCGCAATTAAAATCATTCAGTTCTACTCCAGATGTTTTTCTGGCCGCCCAATTAAATAGTTTTGAAGGTAGATTTTTGGCGACAACAGAGTCGTAACGTTTCTTTTTCCAGCCCGAAACCAAATCGTATTTTTGAGTGGTAATCATTTCGTACAGACCCGGAATCTCGTCTGGACTGTCTTGCAAATCGGCATCCATGGTAATAATCACATCGCCTTTTGCCTTAGCGAAACCAGCATGTAGCGCTTGAGATTTACCGAAGTTTTTCATGAATCGAATCCCTTTTACATTTGGATTCTCAGTGGCAAATCCTGCTATGATGTTCCAAGATTCATCAGTACTTCCGTCATCCAGAAAAATGATTTCGTAGCTGTAATTGTTCGATTTCATAATCGAAATGATCCAAGTGTACAATTCTTGCAGGGATTCCTCTTCGTTAAGAAGCGGTATGAGTATAGATAAGTTCATTAATTTAGAAGCTTTGTGGTTTTTCATTTTTTACTATTGCACCTATAATTAGGGAATAAATCAAGCCAAAGAAAGAATACATGGCTAATGTTACAGGTAAAACAATTAAAGGATTCATGAATTTTTTAACCATTGAAAGTCCCATTTCAATTTGTTCACTTGTCATATTTGGGTTTTTGGCTAGCATACCTTCTTTGGTAATAGCTATCATTTCATCAATGAATTCAGGAAAAATGAAATTAAAAATAACATTAAAAACAGCATATATAAGTGCAGCGAGAAAAGTTATAGAAATTCCTGTTTTGAGACTTTCTGTAAGAGATATAAATCCGTTGTTAATATTTTTCTTGTAATTTGTACAACCTATGTATACAAATAACAGAGGTAGTATTATGTAGTTAGCAATGTTTACAATTGATCCAACACTTGTATTGATTAATGATTTCATTCCTACTACATACATAATAACGAATTCCAATACCATTATAATACCGAATAAAACACCATACAAAACACCAGATTTTGCTGGCGATACATTATTTTCCATAGAGACTATTTTTATTAATCAACAAAGATAACAATTCCCAATATAATGGCGTGCAAAAAATGTTTTTTACCATGATATAAAAAAAGTCACGCAAAGGTTTGTATATTGGAAAATAAGTGTAAATTTGCAAACTCAAAATAATATTGTAAAACAAAAAGTTATAATGCGTTTATACCTTTTCTGTTAGAAGAAAAGCTTCAAGACAAGTTATAATTAACAAATAAAAAAGATTCAAGATGAAAAAAGGTGTACACCCAGAAAATTACAGATTAGTTGCTTTTAAAGACATGTCAAACGAAGATGTTTTTATCACTAAATCTACTGCAGATACAAGAGAAACTATTACAGTTGACGGTGTTGAATATCCAGTTGTAAAAATGGAGATTTCTAGAACTTCTCACCCTTTTTACACAGGTAAATCTAAACTTATCGATACTGCAGGACGTATTGATAAATTCAAAACTAAATACGCGAAACACGTTAAATAATTTTAACTTGTTTTCAAATACACTAAAGCCTCGCAATTTGCGAGGCTTTTTTTATGGAATTTATACAAGAAATCCCTGCATTAAGGAGGATTCCATTTCGATAAACATATAAAAATATTTGTAACTTTGCCGTGATAACCAAATCATATTTTAACAATTTACAATCCAATTTATGAACTACATACTTTTTGACGGCCCCGCTCGAAATGCATTATTACCCTTTACCTTTACTCGTCCTGTTGCAGATATTCTTGTTGGAATTATGACGATTCGTCAAAAATGGGAAATGCGTTTAGGTTCCACTACAACAACTTTAACCGAAGAGTATTTATCGGACAAATATCCGATGGTAGAATTAGAAGAAAATGTAATGATAAATGCTTCTTTTCTTCCTAATGATGTTTTGGCTGAAATGGTAAGTAATTTAGAGCCGAATCAAGCTATTTTCAAAGGTGATGAAGTGATTGCTTTTTATACTCAAGAAGATCAAGAATCGGTAGATTTTGATACTTATGAGATCATTGAATATAATGAAGAGTGTATAACCATAGAACATACTTGGGATATTTTCTCCAAAAATGACGAGTCTATTCGCGAGGATTTTGAATTTTTAACCGAAGATAGAAAATCACAGCCTATACCCAAAAGTGTAAATGTTATTGCATCCGAAAATGTTTTCATAGAAGAAGGGGCGAAATTAGAGTTTGTGACTTTAAACGCGTCAACGGGACCAATATATATAGGCAAAGATGCAGAAATTATGGAAGGTTCCGTAATTCGTGGACCATTTGCTTTATGCGAAAATGCGCAGGTAAAAATGGGCGCCAAAGTTTACGGAGCTACTACAGTTGGACCTCATTCCCGAATTGGGGGCGAAGTTAAAAATGCAGTTCTTTTTGCAAATTCCAATAAAGGGCATGAAGGATATCTAGGTGATTCTGTTTTAGGGGAATGGTGTAATATTGGTGCGGATAGCAACAATTCAAACCTGAAAAATAATTACGAAGAAGTGAAATTGTGGAGTTATGAAACAGAAGGTTTCGCGAAAACAGGACTTCAGTTTTGTGGATTAATGATGGGAGACCATAGCAAATGCGGGATAAACACCATGTTTAATACCGGTACTGTGGTAGGAGTGAGTGCCAATATCTTTGGAAGTGGGTTTCCTCGTAATTTCGTTCCTAGTTTTTCTTGGGGAGGAGCTTCGGGATTTACCACATATATAACCAAAAAAGCTTTCGAAACCGCAAGGATAGTTATGAGCCGCAGAAATGTAGAGTTCGACGAAAGAGAAGCCGCAATTTTAGAACATGTTTTTGAGTTGACAAAAAAATGGAGGAAAGAGTAGTTTGGTTGGACTTCTTAGACTTATTGATTATACCTAAATATTTTAATTCGATGATTTGCATAGATTACTATGTAAATTGTCGAATTTCTAGTTTTAAGAAAAATCTAAGAAGTCTAAGAATCTAATTGTGTTGTCCAATTCTTTAATTAATCTATCTTTGCACCTTCAAAAAAAAGGTAGAAGCTAAACTTCTAAACTTTATAAACCTTCTAAACTTTAAAATGATAACAATTAACGATATTTCAGTTCAATTTGGAGGAACAACACTTTTTAGTGATGTGTCTTTTGCTATAAATGAAAATGATAAAATAGCCCTTATGGGTAAGAATGGAGCAGGTAAATCAACACTCTTGAAGATTATTGCAGGACAAAGCAAACCTTCCACCGGAAATATTTCGGCACCAAAAGATGCCATTGTTGCTTATTTGCCACAGCATTTATTAACGACAGATGGAGCAACGGTAATGGAGGAAACTTCAAAAGCCTTTGGAGAAATTTTTGGAATGAAAGCCGAGATCGACGAAATCAATGAGCAATTGACCATTCGTACCGATTATGAAAGTGACGCTTACATGAAATTAATCGAAAGAGTTTCGGACTTAAGCGAGAAATTCTATGCGATTGAAGAAGTGAATTATGAGGCCGAAGTAGAAAAAATTCTAATTGGTTTAGGTTTTGTTCGTGAAGATTTCACTCGTCAAACTTCTGAATTCTCAGGAGGTTGGAGAATGCGAATTGAATTGGCTAAAATCCTTTTGCAAAAACCAGATTTGATTTTATTGGATGAGCCAACCAATCACATGGATATCGAAAGTATTCAATGGCTGGAAGATTTCTTGATCAATTCAGCCAAAGCGGTTGTGGTAATTTCGCACGATAGAGCTTTTGTGGATAATATTACCAATCGTACTATTGAAGTGACAATGGGGAGGATTTACGATTATAAAGCCAAGTATTCTCACTATTTAGAACTTAGAAAAGACCGACGTATGCACCAGCAAAAAGCATACGACGAGCAGCAACGTATGATTGCCGATAATAGGACTTTTATCGATCGTTTTAAAGGGACGTTTTCTAAAACAGATGCGGTTCAGTCTCGAGTTAAGATGTTAGAGAAACTGGTTATTGTTCAGGTGGATGAAGTAGATACATCGGCATTGAAACTAAAATTTCCACCAGCAGCTCGTTCCGGACAATATCCTGTAATTATAAAAGAGATGTCAAAATCTTATGGAGATCATGTGGTTTTCAAAGATGCCAATGTTGTGATTGAAAGAGGTCAAAAAGTAGCTTTTGTTGGGAAAAATGGGGAAGGAAAATCGACTATGATCAAAGCCATAATGAAAGAAATTGGAATTGATAGTGGTTCTGTTGAAATTGGACACAATTCTCAAATTGGTTATTTTGCCCAAAATCAAGCGGCTCTATTAGACGAAAATGCCACTATTTTTGAAACTATTGATGATATTGCCGTAGGTGATGTTAGAACTAAGATTAAAGATATTTTGGGCGCTTTCATGTTTCATGGCGATGATGTTACCAAGAAAGTAAAAGTGCTTTCGGGTGGAGAGAAAACGCGTTTGGCAATGATTAAATTATTGTTGGAACCTGTTAATTTGTTGATTTTGGATGAGCCTTCGAATCACTTGGATATGAAAACCAAAGACATTATCAAAGATGCTTTGCGTGATTTTGATGGGACATTAATTTTAGTTTCTCACGATCGTGACTTCCTTGACGGTTTGGCTACTAAGGTTTTTGAATTTGGAAACAAACGTGTAGTTGAGCATTTTGAAGATATTACTGGTTTCTTGGCACACAAGAAAATGGATAGCATGAAAGAGATTGAGAAATAGATTTTAATTTCTTTTCAAATAGTGAAAAAGGCAAGAGTTTTATGCTTCTTGCCTTTTTTTTATGCGTTTTTCAAGATGGTTCTTTTCTTAAAATACAACGCAAGATAGGAGAGTAGGGCGCATACAATTCCGATGATTATCATATTCCAAATAGATCCATAAGTTTGATAAAGTTTACCGTTTTCTACGCTTAAGATTCTAAATGCTTTTAGAAAATGGGTAAGTGGAATTACATTTGCTATACTTTGTACCCAAACCGGCATTTGGCTTAAAGGCCATGTGAAACCACTCAAAATAAAACTGGGGGTTGCTATAACCATTAAAACTTCGGTTGCTTTCAATTGGTTTGGAATTAGAATACTAACCAATATTCCGATAAAAGATACAGAGAGCACAAAAATTCCGGCGACAAATGTTAAGGTGCCTAAATTGTTGAAGAAAGGTATTCGGAACCAAGTTGCAAATGCCCAATATAAAAGCCATATCCCAAAGCTCATAATCATATAAGGAATGATCTTTACGGCCATCATTTTTACAACTGAAGGGCATTTATCTACTAAATCTTTGAAAGTGTTATTCTCAAATTCAGAGGCAAAGGAGAGTGCTAACGCCAAAAGTAATACTTGCTGTAAAACAGTTGCCAGAACTCCAGGCCAAAGGAAATACATATAATTGGTGCTTCGATTGTATTTTTTTAGGAAGGTTGTTTTGAAAGGTTCGTATTGGGTCTCTAATAGTTTTTCTGGAGTGCCTTGTTTACGGAGGGTTTCGAGTTGAACGCCCGCTTTTAAAGTGCCAAGACATAATAGTACGGCAGATGAGGCGTAATTTGCCGTTAAAACATTGGCAGTATTTACAATAGTGATAATTTCGGGGTATTTTTTTGTAAACACCATTTTTTGAAATCCTTTAGGAATAATGATTACGCAATTGGCTTCCTTTTCGATAGCGATATCAGAAAGGTTGTTTTGATCGTATAAGACAGTGGCAATGTTGATGACTTCATTGTCTTCAAACATTTGTATGACTTTGGCGCTCATTTCAGTTCTGTCCTGATCGACAACGATGATGGGCAAATCAGTGACCTTTCCTTTGCCATAAACGTAGCCTAACAAAACGCCATACAGGATGGGCGCTCCAATAAAAAGCACTCGGAGAATTTTATTTTGCCAAAAGAATTGAAATTCTCTTTTTAGTAAAGAAAAGAAGTCTCGCATAGTTATAAGGATAAAGTGACCGTTGTTTTTGTGATCAAATCTTTGTTTTCGGCACTGTTTATTGGGGTTATTTTTACTTCAAATAAGCTTTCCTGCATTTCATAATCGGGATAAGCGGTGGCAATAGAGCCGTAAGCGCCTAATTGTTTTATGGAAGTTATAATCCCTTTAATACTCTTCTTGGCGTAGGGAATTGAAACGGTAATTTCTCGGCCTTTTTTTATTTTGTTCAATTTGCTTTCCGGCACTGTAAATCGAAAGTAAGTGCCACTGCTGATAGTGCCATTAAATAAGGTATATCCAGGCAATGCCAGTTCTCCTATATTTAGGGTTATGGTTTCGATATCCATGTCTTGCGGGGCAATAATATAGCGTTCTTTGTTGGCTGTTTCCACTTCTTGTAAAGCTCCCAAAGCTCTTTCTTGTTGTCCCAACGCCATGTTTTGTTGTTCGATGCGACCTCCTTTTTTGGCGTCATCCAATTCGGCTATAACGGCGTTGTATTGCGCTTGGGCTCCTTGGTATTTAGCAAATGCTTCGTCGTAAGTTTGTTGCGAAACCAATGAGTCTTTGAGCATATTGCTTAATCGTTTGATCGATTTTTGAGCAAATTCATATTGTTCTTTTAGTCCTTGTTTTTTGGCTTCAAGTTGTAGAATCTGATTGTTGGTTGCTCCTTTTACAGCCATTGTGTATTGTGCTTTTGCGGATAGCAGTGCCCCTTCGGCTTGATTTTTTTTAGCATCCACTTCAGGAATATCAAGAATGGCAAGGGTATCTCCTTTTTTTACAAAATCTCCTTCCTTTACCAGTATTTTTATAATTTTTCCTGGAATTTTGCTTACAACTGCAATTTGTTCATTCTCAACTTTCCCTTGAATAAGGGTGTCCTGCTTTGGATTTTTGCAGCTAATTGCAATAAGTGTTAGGAATAATATGGTATGAGCTCTTTTCATAGCATTGATTTTTTATTGAGATAATTTATTAGATAATTCGCCAGTAGTAATTATGGTTTCTATAGCTGATAATCGTTGTTCTATTAATGTATTTAGTTTGGTTACCGATACTTTATAATAGTCATTCTCTGCTTCCAAAAGTTCTGAAACATTAATTAGTCCTTCTTTATATTGTTTCAAAGCTAGATTGAGATTGTTGTTGGCTATTTTTTCCTGTTGTGTTGATATTTCGATTTTTTTTAATAAAACGGAATAATTCACAAGGTTGTTTTCGAGCAGTAATTGCAGTTTTTGTTTGGTGTCATCAATTTGATTTTGAATCTGCTCAATGTTTAATTTGGCTTCGTGTACTTTGTGTTCCCTTTCAAAACCAGCAAAAATTTCCCATTTCAGTGCGGCTCCTACTGTCAAAAGTGGACTTAAAGAGAACTCGTTTAAACCTAGATTTAAAGGCTGATTGATAACGGGAACAACCGAAGTGGTTCCATTTACATTAAATAAGCTAGAATATACAATTCCTCCAAAAGCCCCTACAGTAGGAAGATAGGTTCCTTTTTCTTTTTTTAGGAGGTACTCGCTAGCTAGTTTGAATGATTCTAATGCTTTGATTTCTTGTTTGTTTTCGGTGCTTAACTTTTCTTCAGCGATTAAATAAGGAATTAGATTGTATTGAACAGCATTAATTTCTTCGTCAGAATAACCAGTTAGATATTTCAATTTTTTATAAAGTAAGGTGCGTTTCCCTGTAAATTCAACTCTTTTGGATTCTAATTCTAATAGTGCCAATTTTATTTTATCTCTATCATAAGGAACTGCAAGACCTTGTTCAATAGCTTTTGAAACTCTTTTGGTTTCGGATTTTAACCTTTTATCGCTGTCATTTATGAGCTTTTCAGTTTCATCTAGAAGTTTTAATTGGTCGAAAGTATTAATGACGTCCTTTATTATTGCATCTTTTTCGGAATCTTTTAAATAAGTGGTACCTATTGCTTTTTGTTTAATGGCATTGGCTCCATTGGGGATTTGGAAACCGCTAAATAAAACGGTTTTGGCCATCACACTTCCGATAAAAAAATTACCGGTATTATCATAAGTTGCTTTTTTGTCGAATAAAGGATAATTGACGATAGGTATTGTTGAAGTAGGCAGGTCGAGGGTTAAGTTGCTGTCGAAATAGGAATAAAGGGCATTGGCTTCAACGGTTGGGATGTATTTGTTGCGAACGCCTTTTTCTTGCAGGTTTAATTTTTCAATTTCGATTACTTTGTTTTTAATGGAGGTGTTTATTTCGATTGCCTTGTAAATCGCGTCATGCAACGAAGCCGATGTTTCTATTTGTGAATAGCTGTAGGTAATAGAAAAAAAGAAGAAAAATGAAAGTACAGGGTATTTTATCATCTTGTTTTAGTTTCGAATTATAAATCAAACTCTTTTAAAATTTAATTTTATCTTCCTCGAGATAGGGTAATGGTAAAGATAGGATTTATCTTTTATTTATTGAAGAGTCAATCTTGTTTTTTTTGATTCTAAAGGATGCTAATTGGTTTTTGTAGTAGCTGAATATTTTTGTGTTTTAAATAAAGTCTTTAATTAGTATTTTGAGACTCTTTTTAATAAATTGCAGTAATTTATGCATAGAAAAACAATAAATGATTTAAATTAGTTATGAGTAAAATTCCAGTGTATTTTATGCCAGGTTTGGCGGCAAGCATTTCTATTTTTGAGAGGATTAAACTTCCTACTGATCAATTTGAGATGGTGTTTTTGGAGTGGGAAATTCCTTTTGAAAAAGAAAGTTTAGCCGAGTATGCTAAACGAATGACGCTAAAGATAAAACATGAAAATCCAGTGTTGATTGGAGTCTCGTTTGGAGGCATTTTAGTTCAGGAAATAGCAGGTTTTGTAGCTGCTAGGAAAATAATTATTATTTCTAGTGTAAAAACCAATCTCGAATTTCCAAGAAGGATGATTGTTGCAAAAAGTACTAAGGCTTATAAACTGATCCCATTAAGTTTGGTTCAAAATATGGAAAGTTTGGCTAAGTTTTCATTTGGTGAAAAAGTAAATCAAAGGCTTAAATTGTACGAAAAATTCCTTTCGGTTCGAGATAAGCGTTATTTAGATTGGGCAATAGAACAGGTTGTCTTGTGGGATCGAACCGTTGTTGATCAAAATGTGATTCACATACATGGGGATTCGGATGATGTTTTTCCAATTAAATACATAAAAAACTGTATTGTTGTAAGTGGGGGAACACATATTATGATTCTTAATAAATACAAATGGTTGAATGCCAACTTGCCTTCAATAATTATGGGTAATACAGTTTAGATTAGGGGTAAAGAAGTGTTATGAGAAATATAGGACTTAGTTAGTGGTAAATCTCTTGTTATTGGATATAGTATTTACAAGGTTTTCATTAATGTCTTTGCTAAAGTAATTATAACTAGTAATGATAGCTTGTTTTATAGGAGTTTTTAGTTTAATGACGTTTTCAAAATGTTTTATGTTAACTACATTTTTATTCTCATCTATAAATATTGAAGTTGGAAATCCTAATGTGTGTTTAATGGTAGAAACAAGGTGAGCATCTTTTGCATAGTTTTCATTGGCATAGCAAACTTTAATGTCGTCACTAAATTTATAGGCAATATTTTTAATATCACTTTTCTTATCCCAAAAAATCACGATAATTTGCATGTCATTGCGGTGTTCTTTAGCTAGTATGTTTAAAGCAGGAATCTCTCCTTTTGTAATTACGCACCAAGAGGCATAGGTAATTATAAAAATAGGCTTGTTGATCCTGTTTATTTTTACATTTTTGTCCTTGTAAACTTTTATGTTAAAATCATCAAATTTAGTTCCTATAAGTTTGTTTTTTACTAATGTATCAAAAAGATTTTTGCCTTCTTCAAAATTCCTTTTTTCGTAGGCGCTGTTGCTTGCTTTCTTGTAGGGATTTATGTTTTCTTTAATTGCATCAGATAAATACTTAATTGTGTCTTGACAGTATGAAGCTGTTAAGGATAAAGACAAAATTAATGTAAGTAAAAATTTACGCATAAATCATTGGTTTTTAGCTGTTTAGCAAAAATACCATTCTTCTGTTAATTAATGCAAAAATAACGTTAAATTACATATTAATCCGATGTAATGCTTATAATGTAAAAAAAACCACCCTAAAATTAGAGTGGTTTTTTTGAATATGGTAAAAATTAATGTTTAAAACTGAAAAATTTATATTTTTTTCATTTGTTCTTTCATCATGGCAATTTGATCTTTTAGCATGTTTTGCTTGTCTAATTTTTTAGCCTCGTTCAATAAGGATGTGGCTTCTAGTTTTCTTCTACGTGTCATGGCGACTCCTGCAAGATTTAATTTGGCTACAGCCAAATCCATATCCATAGACAAACCCAATTCGATAGCTTTCTTGAAGTATTTTTCGGCTTGATTGATATTCGTTTGCGAAAGCATGATTCCGTGTAGGTAATTAAAGTAACCTTGTTGCTTTCTTACTAAAGCTGTTTCTGGATTTTTGATGTAAGCTAGCCATTTTTTTGCTCCTTCAAAATCTTGTTTCCTCAATTTTAAGAAGGCAAGTAGGATAAATTCGTTTTTGAAATATAAAAAAACAGGGATTCCAGCTAATAATATAAGGAAAATCCCATTCCCGATATTGCTCTCTGTAAATTGCCAAATGCCAGTAACTATGATAAGTCCGGCGATAATAAGTTTGATATTTTTGTGAAACATAATGTATAATGATTTTAAGAGAGCAAAGATAGTAAAAGGAATTAAAAATATTTTTAAAAAACTACTTGCCAGAAAAAAAACTCTTTGTATATTTGCACTCGGTTTTAGAATAACGGTTATTCAAAACGAATAGACACATAATTAAGATTTTTAAAGATACAAAGCAATGAGCAAAAGAACGTTTCAACCATCGAAAAGAAAAAGAAGAAATAAGCACGGATTTATGGACAGAATGGCTTCTGCTAATGGAAGAAAAGTTCTTGCGCGTAGAAGAGCTAAAGGAAGACATAAATTGACTGTTTCTTGTGAACCAAGACACAAAAAATAATGTTTGTATAAACATAAATAAGGCGTTACTTTTTTTTAGTATCGCCTTTTTTTATACCCAAGCGGTAATGAACTTTTTAAGTTAAGATTTGAAGAATGTAACAAACTTCAAGCTTTAAGTGATAAAAATAATAACTACAATATATAATAAAATGCCAAAAGATACATCTATAAAGTCGGTTTTAATAATAGGTTCAGGTCCAATTGTAATTGGTCAAGCGTGTGAATTTGATTATGCGGGTTCTCAATCTGCACGTTCTATTCGTGAAGAGGGAATCGAAGTGATCTTGATCAACTCGAATCCTGCTACAATTATGACAGACCCTTCTATGGCGGATCATGTTTATTTATTGCCTTTAACTACTAAATCAATCATCCAAATCCTAAAAGAGCATCCTCAAATTGATGCGGTACTTCCAACCATGGGAGGACAAACGGCGTTGAACTTGTGTTTAGAAGCGGATGAAAAAGGAATCTGGCAAGATTTTGGAGTGAAATTGATTGGGGTTGATGTGAATGCAATCAATATTACTGAGGATAGAGAGCAATTTAAACAATTGTTAGAAAGAATAAATGTTCCTACTGCACCTGCAAAAACAGCTACTTCTTACCTTCAAGGAAAAGAAATTGCGCAAGAGTTCGGTTTTCCACTGGTAATCCGTCCTTCTTTTACCTTGGGTGGAACTGGAGCTGCAATTGTTTACAAAAAAGAAGATTTTGATGAGCTTTTAACTAGAGGTTTAGAAGCATCGCCAATTCACGAAGTTTTAATCGATAAAGCTTTAATGGGTTGGAAAGAATACGAATTGGAATTATTGAGAGACAAGAACGATAATGTGGTTATTATATGTTCTATCGAAAACATGGATCCAATGGGAATTCATACTGGAGATTCAATCACTGTTGCGCCAGCCATGACGCTGTCTGATAAAACTTTCCAGAAATTACGTGATTACGCTATATTAATGATGCGAAGTATCGGGAACTTTGCTGGAGGATGTAATGTACAGTTTGCTGTTTCTCCAGACGAAAAAGAAGATATCGTAGCTATCGAAATCAATCCTCGTGTGTCTCGTTCATCAGCATTGGCATCAAAAGCAACGGGTTATCCTATTGCAAAAATTGCTTCTAAGTTAGCTTTGGGGTACAATCTAGATGAATTGCAAAATCAAATTACAAAATCTACTTCGGCTCTTTTTGAACCAACGTTGGATTATGTGATTGTGAAAATTCCACGTTGGAACTTTGATAAATTTGAAGGTGCCGACAGAACGTTGGGACTTCAAATGAAATCGGTAGGGGAAGTGATGGGAATTGGACGTTCGTTCCAAGAAGCATTGCACAAAGCGACTCAGTCATTAGAAATAAAAAGAAACGGTCTAGGTGCCGATGGAAAAGGATATACAAATTATGAGCAAATTATCGAGAAACTAACTTTTGCGAGTTGGGATCGTGTTTTTGTGATTTATGATGCTATTGCAATGGGAATCCCGTTGAGTCGCATTCATGAAATCACAAAAATTGATATGTGGTTCTTAAAACAATACGAAGAGCTTTATACATTAGAAAAAGAAATTTCTAATTATAAAGTGGATACCTTGCCAAGAGAATTGTTGCTTGAAGCCAAACAAAAAGGTTTTGCCGATAGACAAATTGCTCACATGGTGGGTTGTCTTGAAAGTCAAGTTCACGATTTGCGTACTGCAAAAAACATCAACCGTGTATTTAAATTGGTTGATACCTGTGCGGCAGAGTTCAAAGCCAAAACACCTTATTATTACTCTACTTTTGAAGCTGAAATAGAAAAAGCTGATGGAACACGTTATGTAGATAACGAAAGTATCGTAACTGATAAAAAGAAAATAATTGTTCTAGGCTCAGGGCCAAATAGAATTGGACAAGGAATCGAGTTTGATTATTCTTGTGTACATGGAGTGCTTGCCGCCAAAGAGTGCGGGTATGAAACTATCATGATTAACTGTAATCCAGAAACGGTTTCGACTGATTTTGACACTGCTGATAAATTGTATTTTGAACCGGTTTTCTGGGAACATATTTACGACATCATTCAACATGAAAAACCAGAAGGGGTAATTGTGCAATTAGGAGGTCAGACGGCTCTTAAATTAGCCGAAAAATTATCTAAGTACGGTATTAAAATTATAGGAACGAGTTTTGACGCACTTGATTTAGCCGAAGATAGAGGACGTTTCTCTGATTTGTTGACTGAATTAAAAATTCCTTTTCCACAATTTGGAATTGCAGAAACGGCTGATGAAGCTTCAGCCTTGGCAGATACTTTAGACTTTCCATTATTGATTCGTCCTTCTTATGTATTAGGAGGTCAAGGAATGAAAATCGTAATCAACAAGCAAGAGTTAGAAGAACACGTAATCAATTTATTGAAAACGATCCCAGGAAACAAATTGCTTTTGGATCATTACCTAGACGGAGCGATAGAAGCAGAAGCTGACGCGATTTGTGATGGTGAAAATGTTTATATCATAGGTATAATGGAGCATATCGAGCCTTGTGGAGTACACTCTGGTGATAGTAATGCGACTTTGCCACCATTTAACTTGGGTGAATTTGTGATGCAACAAATAAAAGATCATACTCATAATATTGCTTTGGCACTAAAAACGGTTGGTTTAATCAACATTCAGTTTGCTATAAAAGACGATACGGTTTATATCATTGAAGCCAATCCTAGAGCTTCTAGAACGGTTCCTTTTATTGCAAAAGCGTATGGCGAGCCGTATGTAAATTATGCAACAAAAGTAATGTTAGGGCATAGTAAAGTAACCGATTTTACCTTTAACCCACAGTTAAAAGGATTTGCCATCAAGCAACCGGTTTTCTCTTTCAGTAAATTCCATAATGTGAACAAAGCATTAGGACCAGAAATGAAATCGACAGGAGAAAGCATTTTGTTTATTGATGACTTAAAGGATGATCAATTCTACGAATTGTACTCTAGAAGAAAAATGTATTTGAGTAAATAAACTTAAATTTATAATATTGAAAAAGCCCCATTTTGGGGCTTTTTACGTTAAAAAGTGATTGCTATTGATAAAGAAGGCTGCGAACTTTGAACTAAAGAGCCTTGATTGGGAATAAGAATAGGTTGGTAGTTTAAGGAGAGGGTTGCCGCTTTTCTCGCATTGCTTCCGGAGCTTATGAAAAAAGGAATACTCCCCAAGGCAATGAGCGGGCCGCTAAGAATTAAAACACCATAAGTGTCTGTTGAGTTGTCGCTCCAGTCGTCATAAGTATTACTAAAGCCAATGACTCCTACTATAGTTATGGCCACCCCGGCCGAAAGAAATACCCAGCCAGTGGTTTTTTGGGTTTTACTTTTTTGCAAATAATCTTCTTTGGAAAATTCTGTGCTTGGAATTGTCTGACTAAAGCCTTTAGCTGTAAAAAGCAAAAGGATTAGAAAAATAAGAGTCTTTTTCATAGTATTAAGTTATTAATGCCTACTCTTTCAAAAATGCAGTTTTCGGCTTTCCTGTTTTGGTATCGGTAAATAGAATGTTCAAATCTCCCTTCAACGGAACGGTAGAGAAAGAGACATCTATATTTGATTTCTTCATGAGGCAGTAATTTTTTTAAGCAATAGGGTTTATGATTCGTAGCATTTGAATTACTTCGTCATCTTCAACTTGGTAAAATTGGTCGTAAAATGCGCCAACGGATCTGAAATTGCTTGAGGTAATGAGATAGACAAACTCATCCGTTTGCTGTTTGAATATTTCTAGAACATCCAAAGGTAAAACAGGCACGGCAACGATTATTTTTGCTGGTTTTCTTTTTCTCAACATGCTAATACATGCTAATAAAGTATTGCCAGTTGCAATGCCGTCATCCACCACAATCACATTTTTGCCTTTTACAGCTAACGGTTCGCGATTACCCATATAAAGCTGGTGTTTTTCTCGTAATAATTTTTTTAGCCGAATAATTTCATCGGTTATATATTGTTCGGGAATGCCCGGATGCTCGTCTATTATTGTTGTATCTATAGTCATTGCTCCAATGGCAAATTCTTTATTCATAGGATGACCTATTTTTTTTGAAAGAATAATGTCTAAGGGAAGATGTAACTTTTGGGCAATTTCATAGCCTACAGGGACTCCACCTCTAGGAATGGCGAGAACTATGGAGTTACCATCTTGGTTCTTTTTTAGTTTTTCCGAAAGCAAAATGCCAGCTTCTTTCCTGTCTTTAAGTTTGTTTTTATACATTTTCAATGGTCTTGAATTTAATGAAGATGTAGAGTAAAGTTACTGATGTTTAGTGTTTTATAATTATTTTTATTCGTATTTAATTGATGGTATGTTTTTTATGGTTAAATTTATGCTCCTTTTCAAAATAAGACTTAGCCGAAAATCAAACAATTTTTGTTACTATTCAGCCTACACAAAATTAACGTAGGATTTAAAGGAAAGCAGACACGAATTACACAAATTTGCACAAATTGCATTGTGAAATTGTTTTTTTTTGAAATCAGATTCAATTTTGATCCGGAATTCGTGTTAATTCGTGAAATTCGTGTAAAATTTTTGTTAGTCCGAAAATCAAACTATTTTTTAATATTAATTTAAATGTTTAAAACTATGAGAAAGATTTTTTTATTTGTTTTGTGCGCTTCAGTATTTGTAAGCTGCAAGAAAGAAGAAACTGCCGAAAAGAAAGCAGAATCCGCTTCTGTTGATACCATAAGTAAACCCGCCGAATTTGCCGACCCTAAATATACTGAGAAGGGCAAAAAAAGTCTAGCAGCTTTAGAAAAAGGAGATATGGATACCTGGATGTCCAATTACTCCGACAATGCTAAATATTATTGGAACAGTGGCGATAGCTTAATTGGGAAACCCGCCATTGATAAATACTGGAGAGACAGAAGAGCAAATGTGATTGAAACCATCACTTTCGAAAATGATATTTGGTTGCCCATAAAAGTGAACAGTCTGGAAAATGTAAAAACTAAAGGAATTTGGTTATTGGCATGGTATAAAACAACAGCCAAATACAAAGGGGGGAAATCGATGACGCAATGGATACATACTGATTTCCATTTTGATGGCAATGACAAAATTGACGAAGTACATCAATATGTTGATAGAGCTGTAATTAATGCGGCTATGGCTAAGTAAATTTTCGAAATCTTTGATTGAAAAGAAAAATAGACACTCCAGAGCGTCGATTTTTCTTTTTGTTAAAAATATAATTCTCAATCAAATTGTTCTGTATCTAAATAAAATAATATGTGTGTCCGCAACTAATGCCAATAAGATTAATAGGCCAATTATTAAATAAACGTAGAAATTTGAATGTATTTTTTTTACACAGATTCCACAAATTTCTACAAATTAATCTGTGGAAATTTGTGGAATCTGTGTAAAGAAAATCAATCATGGTCTACTTAACGGATAGTCATATAAAATAAATTAAAAGACCAACTATTTAAAAATTGAAATGCTTTAAGGGTAATCCATACCTAAAAACTAAAAACTATTCTTTACTTTTGTGCAAATCAATATTTGAACCATGTACAAGTTTTTTATTCGTCCTATACTTTTTTGTTTTGATCCTGAAAAAGTGCATTATTTTACTTTCTCCTTGATAAGAACGGTATCTAAAATACCGGGATTCCCAACTCTTTTTAAATCACTATATGAAGTCAATGATAAAAGATTAGAGACGGAGGTTTTTGGTTTAAAATTTAAAAACCCGGTTGGTTTAGCAGCTGGATTTGACAAAGATGCTTCTTTGTATCAAGAGCTTTCTAATCTAGGTTTTGGATTTATAGAAATAGGAACACTCACACCAAAAGGACAAGAAGGAAACCCTAAAAAACGTTTGTTTCGTCTTAAAGCAGATTCGGCTATTATCAATAGAATGGGGTTTAATAACGGAGGAGTTCAAGAAGCGGTAGAACGATTAAAGAAAAATAAGGGTGTTCTTATAGGAGGTAATATTGGCAAAAATAAATTGACTCCAAATGAAGAAGCGACATCAGATTACGAGATTTGCTTTGACGCTTTATACGATTATGTAGATTATTTTGTAGTAAACGTGAGCTCTCCCAACACTCCAAATTTGAGAGCATTACAGGATAAAGAACCGCTTACCCAATTGTTGCAAACCTTGCAAAATAAGAATTTGGCTAAGCCAAAGCAAAAGCCAGTGTTACTAAAAATTGCTCCCGATCTTACGGATGACCAATTGTTGGATATTATTGATATTGTTAATGAAACAAAAATTGCGGGTGTAATCGCAACCAATACGACTATTTCTCGTGAAGGATTGCAATCGGAAGCAAAAACAGAAATGGGTGGATTGTCTGGAAAACCTTTGACAAAACGTTCTACCGAGGTAATTCGTTTTCTTTCTCAAAAGAGTAATAAATCATTTCCTATTATTGGAGTGGGAGGAATACATTCTGCCGAAGATGCCTTAGAAAAATTAGAAGCGGGAGCAAGTTTAATTCAGTTGTACACTGGTTTTATTTATGAAGGACCTGCATTGATAAAGAAAATCAATAAGGCAATTTTGTCAAAAAAATAGTAGGATGATGAATTTTCTTTCTTTGTAAGTCAAAACCTTTTTTATACATTTGGTGGTTATGAAGCCAATAAAAATTATCGAATGCCCACGAGATGCTATGCAAGGCATAAAATCATTTATTCCTACCCAAAGAAAGGTAGCGTACATTCAGTCCTTATTGCGTGTTGGTTTTGATTCTATTGATTTTGGAAGTTTTGTTTCGGCAAAAGCCATTCCTCAAATGCAAGATACTGCTGCCGTTTTAGAACAACTTGATTTATCTCAAACCCGAAGCAAGTTATTGGCCATTATAGCCAATACGCAAGGAGCAACTCTGGCTTCACAACATAATGCAATTCAGTATTTAGGATTTCCTTTTTCGATTTCAGAGAATTTCCAAATGCGAAATACGCATAAAACCATTGCGGAGTCTTTGGTAACTCTGCAAGAAATTTTAAATATTGCCGATAAAACCAATAAAGAGGTAGTTGCTTATCTTTCTATGGGTTTTGGAAACCCGTATGGAGATCCTTGGAATGTGGAGATTGTAGCGCAATGGACCGAAAAATTAGCCGCTATGGGTGTCAAAATTTTATCCCTTTCGGATACGGTAGGTAGCTCAACACCTGATGTGATTCAATATTTATTCTCCAGTCTGATTCCACAATATCCTCAAATTGAATTTGGAGCGCATTTGCATACCACGCCCGATAAGTGGTATGAAAAAGTTGATGCTGCCTATAAGGGAGGTTGTCATCGTTTTGATGGTGCCATTCAAGGTTTTGGAGGCTGTCCTATGGCTACAGATAATTTGACGGGTAATATGCCGACAGAAAAATTACTGTCCTATTTTACTGTCCAAAAGGAAAATACCAATTGCAGTCCAATGAGTTTTGAAAGTGCTTATAATGAAGCTTCTAAATTATTTGGAGATTTTCACTAAAAGAAAAGCACTCAAGTTGCTCTAAAAAAAACAGATTAAAATTAAATAAAATAGAATATTTGTCGTTTCTTTATTTTAGTTTCAAGATTGTATGTAATACTATTCTATAACTAAATAACAAGGATATGAAGTACTCATTTTTTAAAAGAATGATTGGCATTCTACTACTGTTGCTTTCTTTTTCGTGTAGTAGTGATTTAGACTTTAATCAAGCTAATGATTTTAATGTACAGCCCGTTTTCACCACGAATCTAGCCTATTTTGAAGCAAAAGCTCCAAATTTTGTTATAAATGGTGTAGAGCGATCTGTTTTTTCTTATAGCTCTAATGTCGATTTTTTCACTACTTCTTTTATCGAAAATGATTTGGTAAAAGCTGATTTGTATTTTAGAATCAAAAACACCATTGCTAGAGCTTATGTTTTGAATGTTACTTTTTTGGATAAAATGGATAGGCCTATTTATAGTATGTCTCCAATGAATGTACCAGCCTCTAATGGTACTGAAATTTTGGTAGAAAGAAACGAAATATTTTCGGGTACTAATGTCGATATTTTAAAAAACACAACCAAAATGGTTTTTTCTATTGAGATGCTTGCTGGACCACCATTAACAGCAAATAGTACAGGAAGGGTTGAATTAAGCTCAAGTATAACTGCATATTTTGATGTGAAATGAGAAAAATAGTAATCCTTTTATACCTGTCTGTTTCTTTCTATTGTTCCTCTCAAAACAAAGAAATATTATATAATTTCACTCCATTACCTCAATCATTATTGACAAATCCCGGAGCTGATGTAAAATACAAATGGTTTCTTGGCGTGCCATTATTATCTGGTATTTCGGCTAATATTGGTTCTAAAGGCATCAATGCCTATGATTTGTTTGCTAATAATGGAGTCGATTTTAACACCAAGATAAAAGAGGTAATTGCAAAAACAAATAGGAATGATTATGTTACGGCCAATCAGCAATTAGAACTGTTTAGTGCAGGATTTAGAATAGGGGAGCCGGAGGATAGATCGTATGTTTCTTTTGGGATGTATCAAGAGTTTGATTCGTTTATTTACATTCCAACAGACATTGCAATATTGAGTGTTTATGGGAATAAAGATTATGTTGGGAAATCATTTAATCTGGGCGATTTGAGTGTGAAAGCCGAATTATTATCGGTGCTTCATATTGGATTCAATAAACCAATCAATAAAAAAATGACTTTTGGAGTACGAGGGAAAATTTATTCCAGTATTTTTAATGCTACATCAACTCATAATTCAGGTTATTTTCACACGGTACAAGGCAAAAATTTAATCTACGATCAGTCTATCCGATCCAATTTAACACTGAATACTTCGGGAGCTGCAAAGTATCTAGACGAAAATTATGATGGTGATTTTGGAAGTGATATGGTAGAAGATGTGAAGCAGAAAGCACTTTTAGGAGGGAATTTAGGATTGGGTTTTGATGTTGGTTTAACCTATTATCCGAAAAAAAATATTCAGATTACTGCTAGTTTAGTAGATATTGGATATATAAAACACACACAGGAAGTAAAAAGTTATACTTTGAAGGGGAATTATGATTTTAAAGGTGTCATTACCGATTTTAATTCTAATGGCTCGATAAACAGTGCCTATCAAGATTTTAAAGATGCAATTCCGTTAGACACATTATATACAGCTTATGCAACACAGCGACCATTAAAGTTTTATTCTTCCTATCAATATTCATTCGAGGAAGAAAGGCAAACGGAATGCAATTGTGATACCGATGAAGATTCTTGGTATAGAAGCGCCGTTGGAGCTCAGCTTTTTTCTATGTCTACTCCAAGAGCGCCTATGATGGCTTTGACAGCTTATTATAGAAGAAGGTTTTTCAATGGGTTACAAATGAAAGCAACATATACATTAGATTCTTATTCTTATAAAAATATTGGTTTAGGATTGTACACTAAAATTGGGATTGCAAATTTTTATGTACTCGCTGATAATCTTTTGGCTTATACGGATCTCGCCAAGGCAAATGCTCTGTCCTTTCAAATAGGATTTAATATAATCTCTGGGGGGAGTAATCGATAACGATTCACGAAATTGATTTCTCTTTTCTTCTTCTGAACATTTTAAAAATTTCTATCCAAAATACCGAAATAAAACCAACTACGATACTTAAAACTATTTTCGGGAAAGTGATGTTGTCAAACATAAAGAACGTTCTAAAAACAGGAACAAACAATATAGAAGTGGTGACCGCTATCGTTAATCCAATAATAAGCAATACCAAATTGTTTTTATATTTTAAAGTGGTAAATATCGAATAGTAAAAAGAACGGTTAGCAAGTGTCAGAAAGACATTGGACGCTATCAATGTTAGGAAAACCATGGTTCGTGTGTTATTTTCAGAAAGAGTGTTTTGTACCCCATATTGGTATATAAATAAAAGTCCAACAGTAATTGCAATTCCTTGAATAATACTGATGGTAATTTCTTTTAGACTGAAAAAGGTATTGGTAAAAGGACGCGGTTTTTGCGACATTAGATAACTCTCCATAGGTTCGTTTTCGTAAATTATGGAACAAGTGGGGCCCATAATAATCTCCAGAAAAATGATATGCACGGGTGAAAAAATATTGGGATAGATCCAACCCAAAACTAACGGGATAAAGACAATCAAAATAATTGGAATATGAATGGATATGATGTATTGAATAGCTTTTTTTAGATTGATGTAGATTTTTCGCCCCATTGCTATGGCTTCGGTCATTTTTGAAAAATCATCGTCTATAAGAATTAAGTTGGCTGCTTGTTTGGCTATTTCGGTTCCTTTTTTGCCCATCGCAATACCAATATGAGCCGATTTTAAGGCAGGACCGTCGTTTACCCCGTCGCCAGTCATGGCTACAATTTGGTTGTTTGCTTTTAAAGCTTTTATGATTTTTAATTTGGCTTCGGGAAACATTCGGGTAAAAATATTGGTTTCCATAACTTTCTCTTTCAAAGTAGCATCATCCATAGTCATAAGTTCGTCTCCGTTTAAGATTTTTCCAGAGTTTCTAAAACCAATTTGATTGGCAATGGTTGCTGTTGTTAAAGCATTATCTCCAGTAACAATTTTCACTTGAATTCCCGCTTTGTAAAAAGTTTCAAAGACTTCTTTTATATTGGCTTTTGGAGGGTCATAAAAGGCAACAAGTCCTTTAAAATCAAATGAAAATTCTTGTTGTGTTTTTGGATAATTGTTGCCTGAGAAATTAGTAACACCAACACCTAAAACGCGATACCCTTTTTCTGCCATCGATTGCATTGCTTTTAGAATTTGATTGGTTTGTTTTTCGGATAAATGAGAACAGGCAATTAAGGCTTCGGGAGCTCCTTTGGCGGCTATGATTCGGTCCCCTTTTTTGTTTTCAAAAATGTGGGTCATCATGGGTGGTTTCCCACTTAAAGGATATTCATGGACCATTTTGTAATTGGGACGTTCATCTTTGATTCCTATTTTTGCGTAAGCATCGTGCAAAGCAATTTCCATAGCGTCAAAAGGAATGGGTTCACTGGCCCACATAGAAAGGCTCAGTAATTCTTCTTCGTTTAAAGATAAGTTGTTATTTTCATTGCCATTGCCATTGCCATTTCCATTTCCATTGAAATTGCCATTGAAATTATTGCCATTGCCATTGAAAGAATCTGTTTCTAAAAGATACCATTGTGCCAAACTCATTCTGTTTTCAGTAATTGTTCCTGTTTTGTCAGTGCAAATTACGGTGGCACTTCCCAAGGTTTCAACCGTTTTGGTTTGTTTGACAATGATTCCTATTTTCATTAATCGCCATGCTCCCAAAGCCATAAAGGTGGCAAAAGCTACTGGTATTTCTTCGGGAATAATACTCATCGCCAGAGTTAATGCATTTAACAAACTGTCTAAAAGAATTCTGGAGTTGTAATAATTTACTCCCCATACAATTGCAAAAATAATTAATCCTATAATGGACATTTTAGTGACGAAATTCCCAATCTGTATTTGTAATGGTGTTTTTTCTTCGGCAATGTTTTCTAAACTTTTTCCTATTTTTCCCAGTTGGGTTTGGTTTCCTATAGCAGTTACTTTGCAAATGGCCAAGCCAGAAGCGACGATGGTTCCTTGGAAAATAGTATTATTTTCGGATTTTTCATTTTTAAAAACAGCCAAGGATTCCCCCGTAATTATGGATTCGTTTACCGAAAAATCATTAGACTGAATAATGATTCCGTCAGCAGGAATAAAGGTTCCTTCTTCGGTTTGAATGCAATCGCCCAATACTATTTCTTCGCTTGGAATTTCTACCAATTCGCCATTACGAATGACTTTGCTTTTGGGTTGTGATAATTTATGGAGTGCTTCAATAGCATTTCGACTCTTGGATTCTTGATAAAGTGAAATAGTGGAGACTAATACTATAGCGACTCCCATAAATATTCCGTTACCATAATCGGCTGTTATAAAGTAAATAGCGGTGGCTGTTAACAGCAACAAAAACATGGGTTCTTTTACCATTTCAATGATAGAGGAAAGTAAATTGTTTTTGTCTTGATGTTCAATTGAATTGATTCCATTTTGGATTCGGGATTGTTCAACTTCAGTATTTGTTAGGCCTATTATGGAGTGGTTTGTTGGAGTCATAATAAAAAGAGAATTTTTTCTTTAGTTTTAATGAAAAAATAAAGGAAACTATTGAAAAAGAGTTTAGTTTACACTGCAATTTAAAAATAAATTCGGGGAGTAAGATGCTTTTTTGCTTAAGATTGTGTACATTTGCACGCAATTCAACTACAAATTGCAACATGAAAGCACACAACTCTAAGATTATCGGTGAAGGTTTAACCTACGATGATGTATTATTAGTTCCCAATTACTCAAATATTCTTCCTCGCGAAGTGAGTATCCAATCCAAATTTTCAAGAAATATAACGCTTAATGTTCCTATTGTATCCGCAGCTATGGATACCGTAACCGAAAGTGCAATGGCTATAGCTATGGCGCAAGAAGGAGGAATCGGTGTTTTGCATAAAAACATGACAATCGAGCAACAAGCTGCCAAAGTACGTAAAGTAAAACGTGCGGAATCGGGTATGATTATCGATCCTGTTACTTTATTAATGAGTGCTACCGTTGCTGATGCTAAAAATGCCATGAGAGAATATGGTATTGGAGGTATTCCGATTGTGGATGAGAATAAAATTTTAAAAGGAATTGTTACCAATAGAGATTTACGTTTTGAAAAAAATGGAGCAAGACCTATTGTTGAGGTAATGACTAGCGAAAATCTAGTAACCGTTGCCGAAGGAACTTCATTAGAACAAGCTGAGGTAGTATTACAAGGACATAAGATTGAAAAATTACCTGTAGTAAATGATAAAAAAGAGTTAGTTGGTTTAATCACTTTTAGAGATATTACCAAATTGACTCAAAAACCAAATGCCAATAAAGATAAATTTGGTCGTTTGAGAGTAGCTGCAGCCATTGGAGTTACTGGTGATGCTCTTGAACGAGCTGAAGCACTTGTAAAAGCGGGTGTCGATGCTATTATTATTGATACTGCCCATGGTCATCATCAAGGAGTAGCTAATGTATTGAGAGAAGTGAAGACTAAATTCCCTCAAATAGATGTAGTTGTTGGTAATATTGTTACCCCAGAAGCAGCTTTGGTTTTGGTAGAAAATGGTGCTGATGGTGTAAAGGTAGGAATAGGGCCTGGTTCTATTTGTACCACTCGTGTAGTGGCGGGTGTTGGTTTTCCACAATTCTCGGCGGTATTAGAAGTAGCTGCTGCGTTAAAAGGAACAGGAGTTCCTGTAATTGCCGATGGTGGAATTCGTTACACAGGAGATATTCCTAAAGCAATCGCTGCGGGTGCGGATTGTGTGATGCTAGGTTCGTTACTAGCAGGGACAATGGAATCTCCAGGGGAAACTATTATTTTTGAAGGAAGAAAATTCAAATCTTATAGAGGAATGGGTTCTGTAGAAGCCATGCAAGGAGGTTCAAAAGATCGTTATTTCCAAGATGTAGAAGATGATGTTAAGAAACTGGTTCCAGAAGGAATTGTGGGTCGTGTACCGTATAAAGGAGAGTTGAACGAAAGTATGCAACAATTCATAGGTGGTCTTCGTGCAGGTATGGGTTACTGTGGTGCTAAAGACATTCCTACTTTGCAAGAGACTGGACGTTTTGTTCGTATTACTTCTAGCGGAATAACTGAAAGTCATCCTCATAATGTAACTATTACAAAAGAAGCTCCGAATTATTCGAGATAAAAAATTAGAATTTAGAAAATAGAAAAAAGAAAATAGAAAATAAAAAAGGTATAAGATTCATTTCTTACACCTTTTTTTGTAGTAAATCATTCAAAATTCCTCGCTCTTAGCTCCCTCTTCTTTGGGAGTCGCGATAATTATCAGGAGGGGTGAGGCTCTTTTTTTTAATCATGAACCAATTCCCCTAATAATTTTCTATCTCCAACAATCCACAGGATATCGTCTTTTTCTAAAATAACATTCGACTCTGGATTTAAGATGCGTTTTCCTCTTTTTTCAATCCCCACAATCAAACCTTTTGTCTTTTCGCGTAAATTAGATTCTTTGATGCTTTTTCCTAGAAAGGTGTGATTTTTTAATTCGATCTGGCGTAAAACAATATCAGGTTCTGTAATTTCTGGGGAAACATCCGTTTCGTGTTGGTCTAAATATTTTTTGAATTCCTGTACTTGAGCATCCGTACCAATAACACAAATCTCATCTCCCGGGAAAAGACGTTCGTTGGCAATAGGGATGTGGATCATGATATCACCTCGCTTGATGGAAGCAATGTTAATTCCCATTTGCTCTCTAATTTGTAGTTTCCGCAATGTTTTTCCGGCAATATTAGATTCTGCTGCAATTTCAAAGTAGGCCATATGTCCGTCCCAAGGCGATAAGTCACTTCGGCTTCTTCTGGCTTTGGTGATCTCTCTTTCGTTTAAATTGGCCAAGAAATGATTCTCGATTTTATGGTATTGCGCGTTGAGTTTCTTTTGAAAAACAAAATAAAGAGCAGTAGCAATAAGGAATGCGATAAATGCAATGCGTGGAGAAAAAAAGATATTCAGTAAAAAACCAATAAAAAAGGTAGAGAGTAGAATTCGGAATAAAAACAGCATGGCCATTGGTCCACGGGATTTTCGTTCTTCCAATAAAATAGCCACTTCTTTTACCGCCACTCTTCGTAACGAGAGCGCCCATAAAAAAGGAGATAAAATAGCCAACGTAATCAAAGCTCCCATGGCATTTCCTAAATGATACTCTTTTACCATAGGCAAAATATAAGTTGAGGATAATAAAATTACCGCCATAATGATTACGGATAGCACGATTACTTGTGTCAAATAGGCGTTAAGAACAGTTCGCCAATTGCTAACGGTTTTTATAGCTTGTGTGTTGGCACTGTAGCGTTCGATTCGTTTGGTCCATTTTCGGGGTAATTTTTTAGATAAATACTCTGAAAAAGGCGCCGAAAGTTTAATCATAAAAGGAGTAGTAAACGTAGTGACCGCCGAAACCGCCACAACAATTGGGTAAAGAAACGAACTAGTGACATTTAGCGTCATGCCTAATGTGGCAATGATAAACGAAAATTCCCCAATTTGAGACAAACTCATTCCAGTTCGTACGGATTCTTTCAAGGGTTGTCCAGAAAGTAATGCACCAGTAGTAGAGCTTATGGATTGTCCAAAAATAGTAACAAAGGATAAAATTAAAACCGGAATCGCATGTTCAAACAAAGTTTCCGGATCTATTAACATTCCTACCGATACAAAGAAAACTGCCCCAAATAAATCTTTAACGGGTTTTACCAAATGCTCGATATGTTCTGCTTGCGTAGTTTCGGCAATGATAGACCCCATGATAAAAGCACCCAGTGCAGGCGAAAACCCAACGTTTGAAGCCAGCATTACCATCATCAAACATAAGGCGAGTGAGATGATGAGCAGCATCTCATCGGAAAGTAAGTGTTTTGTTTTTTTTAGAACGGTTGGAATAATAAATATTCCTGCCAAAAACCAAAGGACTAGAAAAAAAAACAATTTAAAAATCGATTGCACTAAGACACCACCAGAAAACTGATCGCTAACCGCAACTGTCGATAATAAAACCATCATTAATATGGCAATAATATCCTGAACAATGAGGGAGCCAATAACGTTTCCGACAAATTTTTGAGCTTTTACCCCCAATTCATCAAATGTTTTCAGAATAATGGTTGTCGACGAAATAGAGAGCATAACTCCTAGAAAGATACTGTCCATTTTAGACCATTCCATCCATTGACCAACCATAAATCCCAGAATGGTCATGGTAATAATTTGAGTAATAGCAGTGACAGATGCAGTTCCGCCCACTTTCATTAATTTTTTGAAACTGAATTCGAGTCCCAAACTAAACAGTAAAATGATAATCCCAATTTCAGCCCAAACTTCAACGCTTTTCATATCCGTTACAGACGGAAAAAAATTAAAATGATTTCCAGCCAAAAATCCTGCTATTAAATAGCCCAGAACTAGCGGTTGCTTTAACTTCTTGAAAATCAAAACAGCGATTCCAGCCGTCATTAGAATTAATCCTAAGTCGGTTATTAAAGGTTCTAGGTGTTGTGTTGTCTCAGTTATTGCACTCATAGATTTTTATTTTTCAATGCAGACTTTAAATTATCAGGGCAAACGCATTAAAGTTTTTTTTACACTAATTAGCACGAATTTGGATGGGATATTATTTCGTCTGTTCGCTTTGCTCGGGTCACGAATCTGCCAAGCGTAGATGAAATAAGTGTAATTTTATTTTTAGAATTACTAAAATTAGTGCTAATTAGTGTAATTAGTGTTAACTTTTTATGATGCGTTAGCCCTGAAACTGCCAGTATTAATTGTGTTTTTATAAAAATAACACATTTTAGGATTGAAATGAAATGAAACGATATTTTAATTTAAAGTACTCAATTCAGATAAACTGTAAAATGTCATATTATGTTGTTTGACATAATTGCAAATCAGTTCTAATGTTTCCATTTGGGTTTGGTAATTGGCGGTTACTTTATATACTGGTTTATGACCAAAAAGTATCAGTATTTTATGCTTTCGTTTGGCGTAATCCAATAATTTGATAAGATACGGGATACTAAAATTAGGATGATCCGTATCAATACCTGTTGCGAAAACTAATTTGGAGTTATTGAAATAGCAATTTTGAAAAAAAGGATCTTCTGCGCCATAGGTGGTACCTCTTATGATTTTAAATTTTTTAAAAAGAGCTGCGTCAATCTCTGAATTTCTAAAACCAAAAGGATAGGCGAACGAGTTTACTTTAAAGGAATAAAAATGCATCAAATCCAACATCGGATTTATTTCCTGATCAATGTATTTGTCAATTCCATTTTTGGCAACAAATTTAGGAGCATCAAAATGATAAAAACCATGTCCTGCAATTTCATGTCCTTCCTGCTGTAATTTCAAGAGTTCATTTATTTCGGAATAGTTTAAAGTGTTTATTTTAGAAACGCAAAAGGTAGCTTTCCAAGAATACTTGCTTAATATTTTGTCGGTTTCAAACCATTCGTAAACACTAGTGTCGTCAAAAGTGATGACTACTCCGGCATTAGGACGTGCGGGTTGGGGTTTTATAGTAGGCTTATCCTTTTCACATGAAAATAAAAAAAAAGTACAAAGCAATATGAATGTAGATAGTTTTCTGTTCATAATTGACTTTGTACTTTGTAGGTGTTTTTATTTTTTTTAAATCCCCAAGAAATTGCTTGGAGTAATTTGCATCAATTCAGCTTTAATTTCATCCGAAACATCGAGTGTTGCAATAAAATCATGAATCGCTTTTTTATCAATCGCTTCATTCGTTCTGGTCAAACCTTTCAAGGCTTCATACGGATTTGGATAGGCTTCACGTCTTAAAATCGTTTGAATCGCCTCGGCTACAACAGCCCAGTTTTTCTCTAAATCTTCGTGAAATTTAGGTTCGTTCAATAGTAATTTGTTCAATCCTTTCAACGTAGCTTCAAAAGCAATTAAAGTGTGCCCTATTGGTACACCAATATTTCTTAAAACGGTACTGTCTGTCAAATCACGTTGCAATCTCGAAACTGGTAATTTTGCCGATAGATGTTCGAAAATAGCGTTTGCTATTCCTAAGTTTCCTTCGGAGTTTTCAAAATCAATTGGGTTCACTTTGTGTGGCATAGCCGATGATCCAATCTCTCCTGCTTTTATTTTTTGTTTGAAATATTCCATTGAAACATACGTCCAAATGTCACGATCCAAATCAATAATGATACTGTTTATTCTTTTTAAAGCATCAAAAAATGCGGCAAAATGATCGTAATGTTCGATTTGTGTTGTTGGAAAAGAATGGTGTAATCCCAAGTTGTCTTCCACGAATTTACTTCCAAATTGTTTCCAGTCAATTTGAGGGTAAGCCACATGGTGCGCATTGTAATTTCCGGTAGCTCCACCAAATTTGGCTGCAAACGGAATGTTAAACAACAAACGCATTTGCTCTTCTAGACGCTCAACAAAAACTCCAATTTCTTTACCCAAACGAGTAGGAGAGGCAGGTTGTCCGTGTGTACGAGCTAGCATCGGAATGTCTTTCCACTCTTGGCTTAGGTCTTTTAACTTGGAGGTTAAAGTGATTAACGATGGCATATACACTTTCTCAAAAGCTTCTTTTGTCGAAAGAGGAATCGCCGTATTATTAATATCTTGAGAAGTTAATCCAAAATGGATAAACTCTTTGTATTCTGATAAACCCAGTTTTTCAAAAGCGTCTTTGATGAAATATTCAACCGCTTTCACATCGTGGTTGGTTACTTTTTCGGTTTCTTTTATCCAAAGGGCATCTTCGGTAGAGAAGTTTTTATAAATAGCACGTAAACTATCAAATATAGTAGGGTTGACGTTTTTTAATTGCGGCAAAGGAACTTCACATAAAGTAATGAAATATTCAATTTCAACTAATACACGGTATTTGATTAAAGCTTCTTCAGAGAAAAAAGGAGCCAGAGACATTGTCTTATTTCTATAACGTCCGTCAATTGGCGATATAGCATTCAATTCGTTTAATGTAGTCATTTTTTGTTGTTTTTTCGAAAGGCACAAATATAAAGAGAATTTAGGGATTAAGGGTCAGAAAATTAAGGTTTGGCAAAGAAATTAGTGATATAAAAGGATTCAATTTATTAATTTTAGCGGATTATACGTGTGGGGTACCTATTTTCGATATTTTGGAATTATTCAGACTGGAGCAATTAGTAAAAAAGCAATTAGGTATTTACCAATTCAAAAAACAATGATAAAACAAGAAGTATCTATTTTTTGGTTCCGACGCGATTTGCGTCTGGATGATAATGTGGCGTTGTATCATGCTTTGCAATCCAAACACCCTGTGATTCCCTTGTTTATTTTCGACACGGATATTTTGAATAGCTTGCCGAAAAATGATGCACGAGTTGGTTTTATATACGAATCTCTCCAGAAAATAAATACACAGCTGAATGCCATCGGGAGTTCACTTTTAATCAAAAAAGGAACCACAACTGAGGTTTGGGAATCCCTTTTTGAAGAATTTGCTATTTCGGGTGTTTTCTTCAATAAAGATTATGAGCCGTACGCCATCAAAAGAGATTTGGCTATTGATGCTTTAGCAAAAGCAAACCATGCTCTTTGTTTTTTATTCAAAGATCAAGTGATTTTTGAAGAAAACGAAATCACCAAAGCCGATGGATTGCCCTATACCATTTACACCCCATACAAAAATAAATGGTTGGAAAAATACAAATCCATGGCGCCAATTCAGGAGTATGACACCCAAAGTTACTTTTCCAATTTTTACAAAAACCACTTTGATTTTCCTTCTTTGCAGCAAATAGGTTTCGAAGAAAGTGACATAAAAGTAATTCCGTATAACCTAACACAGATTACCCATTACCACGAAACCCGCGATTTTCCTGCTATCGATAGTACTTCGTATCTTTCGCCTCATTTACGTTTTGGAACAGTAAGTGTTCGAAAGTTAGTCAATTGGGCGGTTCGTAAAAACGATGTTTTTTTGAGTGAATTGATATGGAGAGAGTTCTTTATGCAAATCTTATTTAGCTTCCCAAAAGTTGTCAGCCATAATTTTAAATCGGCTTATGATGGCATACAGTGGCGCAACAATGAAGAAGATTTCAAACGTTGGTGTACGGGAACTACGGGCTATCCTATGGTCGATGCGGGAATGCGTCAGCTCAATGCAACGGGCTATATGCACAATAGAGTACGCATGGTGGTAGCGAGCTTTTTGTGCAAACATTTACTGATCAACTGGCAGTGGGGCGAAGCCTATTTTGCCGAAAAATTATTGGATTACGATTTGTCCGCCAATGTAGGCAATTGGCAATGGGCTGCGGGAACGGGCTGCGATGCAGCACCTTATTTCAGGGTTTTTAATCCCGAAATCCAACTCAAAAAATTTGACGAAAAAGGAATCTACATCCGCAAATGGATTTCTGAATTTGATTTGGGTTATTGCGAGCCTATGGTAGAACACGCATTCGCCAGAGACAGAGCTATTGCTACTTATAAAGCGGGGATTTTGAAGTGATTTTAAATTACCTCCAGCTTTGAATGAAAATATACGCTATGAGTTGCCCCCTTTTCCTAATGGTGACACGCCCAAATGATTTTGTATACTAGTTGCACGCTAGTTTTGAGTATGAAAATAGCGACGTTTAACTAAACATTAATAATGCCGAACTGTATAGTGACTTATATTTGTATAATTATAATAGATTGCCCCAAATTTTAATGGCTATGAACAAGAATGTTTTAATAACGGGAGGAACTGGTTTTATTGGAAAGCATTTAACGAGGATGTTGTTGGATAAAGGCTATACGGTTTCTATATTAACGAGAAGCCCTAAACCCAACACTGAAGGCATTACCTATTATGTTTGGGATGTTTCCAGTCAAAGTATGGATGAAGAAGCAGTACTCCATGCGGATTATATCATTCATTTGGCAGGGGAGAATATTGCCGAAAAAAGATGGACTACTAAAAGAAAGACCGAAATAATCGATAGTAGGACACAATCAGCTGAATTGATTTATACGGTTTTGAAAAAGCATAATAAAAACAGTGAGGCTTTTGTGTCGGCTTCTGGAATTGGAGTCTATGGCGCTCTAAATGGAGAAGGGATTTGCACCGAAAATACGCTTCCGGGGAATGATTTTGTTGGAATAACTTGCCAGAAATGGGAACAATCCGCCGATTTAATTGCTGGTTTAGGTATCCGAACGGTTAAGATCCGAACGGGTTTGGTTTTGGGAAAGAATGAAGGGGTTTTGAAAAAGCTAAACTTTGTTTTTAAAACAGGTTTTGGGTCGGCATTGGGGTCTGGAAAACAGTATATGCCTTGGATACATATATCTGATTTGTGTGCGATTTATCTTGAAGCAATTAAAAATAAAAATATGATTGGTGCCTATAATGCGACCATCAATGATAGTACTACAAATTCGTCTTTTTCCAGATTATTGGCAAAAGAGTATGGATATTTTATTTGGCTCCCAAATGTGCCTGCTTTTGTATTGCGATTGGTAATGGGAGAAATGGCTTCGATTGTTTTGACCGGTAGGAGGGTTTCATCGGATAAAATAAAAAGTCTAGGTTTTAGATTTAAATTCAAAAACTTGAAAAGAGCTCTTATAGATTGTATCAAATAGTTAGCTTTTAGTGGTTAGAAAAAAAAGCAAAGAGCAAAGAGCAAAGAGCAAAAGGCAAAGGGGAAAAGACAAAGTGATTAGTAAAAAGTAACTAGCCGTTAACGATACCAAAAGTGGATGGCCAATCACTAATCACTAAAAACAGTTCATTGTAATAGACATTCCAACTCTGTGTTTACCAATTTTGAAACTTTGGCGATCACAATAGAAGGAATTTCAATTTTAAAATCATCTGAATTCAGCGTAAAATGGGAATTGATTTGAACGCCGTCTTTTACTCTTTTTATTTTTGCCGAAACCATAATTGCTTTTGATTCGCCGTGAATTTCTATTTTACCTTTTATTTGATAGTCCTTCTCGATTTCATTAATATCTTTCATATCAAATTTTTCGATAATTCCTTTAAAAGTAGCTTTAGAATAACGATCACTTTCCATATAATTGGCATTAAAATGCTCTTTCATTAAATCTCTTTTGAATTGAAATTTTTTGATAATGGCCACAAAGGTGATTTGACTTTTTTCTGGAATTAAAATACAATTAACCGCATCGTTTTTTGCTTCAACAGCTTCAAAAAACGGAACAGACGCTTCAAAATGAATTACACATTTTGAAGAGGTCAATTTTTCTTGGGCGTCAGCAAAATAGATGTTTAACAGTAAAAATAATAGAGTAATTTTTTTCATAATTTTTCTATTAAAGGGTCATACTAATTGGATTCATTATTTAACCTAACAAACTCGAAAACTTTCAGGATCATTGGACTATGTGTTTTGTATACATCGATATCACTCTTAAAGTTACGTAATTTTAGTAACATTAGTCTTAAAAAAGTGTAAAAAAAATCCTTGACTTAAGAATTTTTTATTCTTAAGTCAAGGATTAACTTTCTTGTTTTGAAAAGATTGAAAAATCAGTCTAGTTCTTTTAAATAGAATCCAATTTGAGTTGAACATTGTATTTTGTTAAGGCAGAAAGTGTTTCTTCTGAACTATAATCAAAGATTTCTTCATGTAAGTCTCGTTCTTTTTTTAGAGCTATTTGTTTCAGACAGTTGCAAAATCTTCGCACATCATCAAGGTTAGAGAGAATTAAACCAGGAACAGGCATGCTTTTGCCTTCATTATCTTTGGCAACCATTGTAAAATAAGAGGAATTACAATGCTTTACATTGCCAGTTTGAATGTTTTCGGCTTCTACACGAATACCAACGATCATAGAACTTTTTCCAACATAGTTTACGGAGGCTTTCATCGTTACTAATTCGCCCACTTCAATAGGTTTTAAGAAATTGACCGTATCTACCGAAGCCGTTACACAATAGTTTCCTGAAAATTTAGAACCACAAGCAAAAGCAACTTGGTCGAGAAGCGATAAAATATATCCACCATGAATTTTTCCGCTAAAATTGGTGTGGGATGGTAGCATCAACTCGGATATACTAATATATGATGAAGCAACTGTTTTGAAGGTTTTGTCCATTGGTCTTAATTTTAGGTTAAAAGGAGATTTGTATTAAGGTCACAGTTTTCAGTCGCAGTCGCAGTTTTCAGAGTTGTCTGTAAACATAGTAATTCGCGTTCTTAACAATATTTGTAAAAAAGTAAGGTTGTATTCGTACTGTTTTTAAAATCAGCACCCTTTTGTACTGAAAACTGAAAACTGAGACTGAAAACTTACGGCGGTTTTAATTTAAAAGTAAATTCTCATCGGTTTCGGCTCTTTTTAATATGCTGTCTGGAAGAGCTTTTTTGGCTTTGGCTCCCATTTTTTTAAGTTTTTCAACGCTAATGATTAAATTTCCTTTTCCGTCTACCAGTTTGTTCATGGCGCCTTGGTATTCTACTTTACTCTCGTCTATTTTTTTGCCAATTTTTATTAAATCGGCTACAAAACCCTCAAATTTATCATACAATGCACCCGCTTGACGCGCTATTTCAAACGCATTTTCCTGTTGCTTTTGATTGGCCCACATACTATCAATCGTTCGTAAAGTGGCCAATAGTGTAGAAGGCGTCACAATAACGATGTTTTTCTCGAATGCTTTGTTGTATAATGAAGTGTCCTCATTGAGCGCTATGGCAAATGCAGGTTCCATTGGAATGAAAAGCAAAACAAAATCGGGACTTTCTATTTGGTATAAATCCTGATAATTTTTATCGCCCAATTGTTCTACGTGGCGTTTTATCGAATTGACATGCTCTTTTAAATAACCTATTTTTACTACATCATCGTCTTCATTAATGTATTTCTCATAAGCAGTCAAGGAAACTTTAGAATCGACGACCATCTTTTTACCATCGGGTAAATTGATCACAACGTCTGGGAACACACGATTACCTTCCTCGGTAGTATGGCTTTGTTGCACTTCGTATTCACGCCCTTTTTCTAATCCCGATTTTTCGAGAACGCGTTCCAGAACCAGTTCGCCCCAGTTTCCTTGCATTTTGCTATCGCCTTTTAATGCTTTGGTCAAGTTGATGGTTTCCTTGCTCATTTGAATATTCATTTCTTTCAAACCAAGTATTTGTTGACGTAAAGCAGCATGGTAATCGATACTTTCTTTGTGTGTGTCTTCGACTTTCTTTTCGAATAACTGAATTTTATCTTGTAGCGGGGACAAGATGTTTTTCATGTTTTCTTTGTTTTGCTCGGTAAACTTATTCGATTTTTCTTCTAAGATTTTATTGGCAAGGTTCTCAAATTCTTTGGTAAATTTTTCTTGAAGTTTTTCGACTTCTTCTTTCTGTTCCTTGTTGCGCTCCCAAAGATTTTCAAAATCGACTTCTTTTTTAGAAAGTTGAATGGCCAAACTGTCTTTTTCGTTTCGGATGTTTTCTTTTTCAGAATTGGATACTTCCAGTTGCTTTTCGAAAGTGTTTTTATCCAATAAAAATTGTTCTTTTTGGTGGTTGAATTGAGAATTCAGCGCAATTAATTTCTCTTCAAGACTTACTTTTTCCGACTGAAATCGGGCAGAAAATATAAGTTTACCCATAAAAACACCTATTGCGAGAGCAATAATAAAGACCAATAATAAAGGAAGAATAGTTAGCATAAATTTTTCTTTTTTAAAAAAGTAAAAGTACTGATTAATACGGAGTACTTAATTTTAAAAAAATAAAATTTCACGAATTATTCCAATTCAGATACCAAATCAACATTTTTTTTACTGTTGTCACGCAACCTTTTTATAACAAGTGCATCTTACTATTATAACCTTACTAAAATAGAACATGAAGAATTTAATTTTAATGTTGTTTGTTGTCCTACCCTTTTGGTCGTGTACCGAAGCATCCGATAATAATCTAGAAAATTGTGGTGATACGACCAATGTTCTTTATGAGGGTTTTAGTTATTGTGGCGTTTTAAAAGAAAACCCAAAACAACCTTCTTTTTTAATTATAAATTCTAATGAAGAAGTTCAAAAATTATTTACTACATGTCAAACTGTAGCTGTTGCGTTACCCGATTTTACTCAGAAAAGAATATTGGGACTTTTTGCAGGACCAAAACCAACGGGCGGATATGCCATAAAAATACAAGCTGTTGTAGAAGACAATTGCCAAATCACAGTAGAGTATTTTGAAAAAGAGCCACAAAAAGACGAAATCGTAACGACTGCAATAACGTATCCTGCTGATTATGTGTTGCTTCCAAAATCTAATAAACCCATTTTGTTTAAGAAAGTGAAAGAGATTGTAGATTATGTAGTAATTGGGAGGTATAGCTTTTTTTGTCCAAGCAATTGTTCTTCTACTTATAGAATTGATGATGTAAAAACGATTCGGTTTTTGATAGGGAACACAACGTCTGCGAGTTACGAAGTACTTGGCGTAAAAGAAGATTTTTCCAGTTTTGTGTCTCACATTCCTCAAGAATTTCTAGCGCTTAAAGGTCAAACCAAAGAATTTAAAAATGATTTGATTGCAGACGGTGGCGGGTGTTTTATAGAATATCATCAAGGAAATGTAGTGACCGATATTAAGTTTACAAATTTTAATAACCCAGAGAAAGGTCAAGAAAATTTAGTCAAGTTTATGGATTATATCTATAGTAAGATTTCATTTTTGGATGCATCCAAATAATAAGAGAATCTAAAGAATTATATGTTTTGTTTCAATGGTATAATATTTTAAAAGTATATTTATGAAGAAAATAATATTGATTAGCGTTGTGTTTTTTGCTTTTTGTTCCTACGCTTCTGATGATGCAGGTTTTGAACAAATGTCTAAAAAAGAAATAATGGAAAGCTGGGCCTGGAAAATTTTTATCTTTACAGATGAAGGGGAAATAAGACCAGTAGGGAAGGTCAAAAATAATTTTGAGAATACTATAAAAGATAAATCTATTCTTGTTGAAGATATTTGGCAAATGTATAATAATGATGATTTGTTTTTGAATAATCAGAAAGTAGCATTCAAAGATGCAATAGTGAATGCCGATTTTACTAAAAATAAAAGAAAAAAATAACGAATTCAATACCTATTTTCTTGAAAGAAAACATAGAACTATATATTAAAAAGTGCGCCGAAAACGACAGAGAAGCACAACTGAAAATTTATCAGTTGTTTTCTCCTGTTTTGTATGGGTTATGTCTTAAATATATGAGAAATGAGGACGATGCCAAAGATGTTTTTCAGGAGGCTTTCGTAATTGCTTTTCAAAAGATGGGACAATATAAATTTGAGGGAAGTTTTGAAGGTTGGATCAAACGAATTTTTATCAATAAGTTATTGGAAACGCTGAAGAAAAAGAAAAAAGACATTTTGTTTCTGGATGTTTTTGATACGGATGTTATAGAGGAAGAAGAATTAGAATTGGCCCCAATTGAACAGGAAAAATTATTAGAATACATTCAAGAATTACCTGACCAATACCGAATGGTTTTTAATTTGTTTGTTTTTGAAAAGATGAAACACAAAGAGATTGCAAAACAGCTTGAAATAACGGAAGGCACATCGAAATCTAATTTGAATAGAGCCAAGAGTATTTTGAAGAAAAGAATTTTGGTGGTATTAAACTGTAAAATAGCATGAAATCGCCATGCTTCAAAAACAAAAGAGAGACAGAAAATGACGATACCATGTTCCATAAAAAAGCAAATATTAACGTCGCATGAAAAATAAAGAAGCAAAATCTATTTTTTCTTCATTGGAAAACTTCTCCAGTATTCCGCCTCCCGAGTTATGGGATAAAATTGAAGCGCAATTAGATCAACCCAAAAAGAAGAAACGTGCCATTATTTGGTGGTCGATTGCTGCTAGTTTATTAGTTGGACTTTCTGTTCCAACTATTTTGTATTTTAACTCTAATCCAGAAAATGGATTTGAAATGAGTATTGAAAATAATAGCAATGTCAATAGCAATAGCAATGGCAATAGTAATAGTAATAGTAATAGTAATAGTAATGTCAATGGCAATGACAATAGCAATGGGAGTAATAATAGTAATGTTAATGGCAATAAGAATGTTAAGTTAAATGTTAAGTTTATCGATTTGAATAATGGTAATCAAGTTGCCGCAACAACGGTTCCGATTATTTCTTCTAAGACGAAAAAAAATACAGGATTTAAGAATTTCAATGAGCCGAAAAATAAAAGGATGAATCCAAAGGTTAAGGATGAATCCAAATCAAATGCGATAGTAGCGAATCAAAATTCATGTGCTACTATTTCTAAATCGGCATTAGCAATTGATAGTGCTGTTCAAGTCAGCAATTCAAATGCGAACAATAAAGTAGTTGTGAGTGATGAAAAGAATAGTATTTCAATGTCAAATGCCAATAAAGCCGTTGCTGTAAATATAAGTTCAAAATCGCTTCAGGTCAGCAATTCAAATGCGAACAATAAAGTAGTTGTGAGTGATGAAAAGAATAGTATTTCAATGTCAAATGCCAATAAA
>NZ_VJZS01000005.1:0-74697 GCF_007097385.1 Flavobacterium sp. ZT3R18 | reverse complement strand
AGGTCAGCAATTCAAATGCGAACAATAAAGTAGTTGTGAGTGATGAAAAGAATAGTATTTCAATGTCAAATGCCAATAAAGCCGTTGCTGTAAATATAAGTTCAAAATCGCTTCAAGTTAGTAATTCAAATACCAACAGTAAATCAGTTGTGGGTAGCGAAAAGAATACCATTTCGGGATTGAATACCAATAAAGGAGTCGCAACAAATACAAGTTCAAAAGATTCTCTAGACAAAATAAAAATGGAGGTTGCTCAATTAGAGAATGCTTTGGTACAATTAGATAAAGATAAAACGACTAAGAAAAAAGATTCTAAAAGTATTGATAAATGGTCGCTTCAAGTTTTTGCTGGGGTTATGAGTTCCCAAAATTATAATAACGAAAAAGCATTAGGAAACACTGTAGCATCCAAACAATCTAGCGGTTATGGTGTGAAGACCAATTATAAACTGAACAAAAAATGGGGAGTAAGTTCGGGCTTCAAAATTAATGAGCTTGGACAAAAAATAGCTGGGGTATCTTATTACGAACAACAAAGCTATTCAGGAACTGTATCGGGTTCATTACCGATTGCAAGCGATAGTGAATCCCTCAGTTCATCAAAAAATAGTTATAATATAGTTCTTATCTCGAACAATGAAAACTATATGTTTGCATCAAATTCTGATGCTGATAATGGTTTTGAAAAAGGAAATGTAACTCAAAATTTAAAGTATTTCGAAATGCCTTTGGAGGTTTCATACTCACTGTTGAATAAAAAGAAAACCAACATTAGTATGAATACGGGAGGTTTTGTAGGGATGTTGATTTCAAATAATCTTTTATTGGACGGAAATTCGATAGGAGAAAATAAAAATGTAAACCAATACGTTTATGGAACTTTATTGAGCAGTACTTTGCAATATGAATTCTATAAAAAGACCAAATTTTTTATAGAACCTGGAATGAATTATTACATCAATCCATTAGAAAATCAAACGTTCAATCAGTTTCAATGGATGTTTAATGTTGGTTTGAATCTTTCTTTCTAACTTTTAGAGATAAATACTAAGATATTATTCGATTTTTAAAACTTTAATCATAAAAAAAAATGCTAGATACTCCTGAGAGAATCTAGCATTTTGCATTTAAAAGAGGTAATTTATTGTATGATTATTTTGTCTCTGAACACCACTTTATTATCAATACTTAATGTATAAAAATAAAAGCCAGACTGTAAATGACCCACTGGTATTTTGGCATTGTTTCCGTCAGAAGCTCCTTTGATTTCAATAGGAGAACCAATTAATCGACCATTTAGGTCAAAAAGTTTCAATAAAATGTTCGTTTCATTGTTTGATTGAACAGCTATAGTAACAACATCATTGGCTGGATTTGGATACGCTCTAGCAGATAATTTTTTGGATAAATCAAAATCTATAGTCGATAAACTAGAACTGATATTTGCCGTAAATGAAGTGCTTACCGTTCCGCCTAAACCATCATTGGCTGTAATAGTTATTGTTGTTGTACCCACTTTTTTAGATAAAATAGTAAGGGTTGATCCAGAAATGGTAACTTCTGCAATTGTAGCATCAGCTACTTCTACCGAATAAGTCAATACATCAAGATCAGCATCTGAAAATACATCTAGGAGATTGATTTTTATTTGATTAGGAGTCGTTGCCGATTGTGTTGTAACTTCTTTTTTAACTATTGGAAAATTATTCAATTTTTCTACACTCATTTTACCATTAACATAGCCAAAGGTGTAATTTTTGGCAACAGCATTAGAAACGGTTATAACATATTCACCTGTAACAGAGTTTATGTCAGCGTCAGTGCTTACTGTAGGCAATGTGGTTAATGATTGAACAGAATCTTCATAAACAAATCCAATATATGAAGCTGTTAATACGGGATTTGGATCTTTGTATTTTTTTGTTTTATTATCAGCTTTAATAGTCAGTTCAGCTTTATTTATGCTAATCGACTGCATGGCATCTTGTGCTGCCAAATAAAAGTCATTTCCAGATTGGGAAGCAGTTATTGTAGCGGTTCCTACCCCAGTGATTTTTATTTTACTATCTACTATTTTAACTATATTTTCGTCTGAACTAGTATAGGTAACAGCTAGATTTGAGGTTGAATTTGAAGTTAAATTAAATGGAACATTACCATAAGTTTTAGGCGCTATAGGATTAAACGTAATAGTTTGTTCCATTTTCTTTAATTCAAAACGAGCAATAACCGGACCGTGATCCGAAGTGGTATTCACATAATTTGAGATATCAGTTCGAGGATCGTAAACGGCAATAGAATTGGTTACATATTCATCCGTTAGTTCATTTGAAGTAATAATATGATCTAGAAAACCTCCTGAACTCAAGAAACTATAAGAACCCGCTTTGCTAATATCTAATGTTAATGCATTGTAACGAGCCGTATCTTCGACTAATTTTTGGTACGAAGACGGATTTCCAGCAATAACAGATGCTTTTACGTCGTCATTATAATCCCCCAAAATTATAAAATCGGCATTTGGATAATGAACATCTAAACTGTCTTTTAGAAATTCAGCATCGTATTTTCGCATGTTGTATTTAGAGATGTCAGTTCCGCTATTGGCACGGGCATGAATGTCGATGATTTTAATATCTTTTTTAACCCCGGCAATATTGGTTTCTATATCAACCATATAAGGCAAACGACCGGATGCGAAAAAACTACTGTTATTACCACCTGGATAATTGTTCAAAGTAGTCTTTCCGGCGCGAATATTATCGTATAACTCACTAAACATCACTCTGGTTTTTTTGACTTTGGTAGTTTGAGTATTATAAAGTACCACTAGTTTTTGTGGAGGGAAATTAGGGTCAGCTGCGTTAAAAGAATACGACCAAACTGGCGAAATGCTTTTGTCAAAAGTCTTACCATTGATATTTAATTTTTGGATTAAGAGATCTAGAGAAGGCTCATCTGATACTTCTTGCACAACATAAACATCTGCATTTAATTTATTCATTACTTTGGCTACATTGTCAATTTGTAAAGCATCGTCTGTTGGACCAAATTCAACATTACTCGCGTTTTTAACATCACTACCAAAAAACTCCAAATTGTAACTTACAATGTCAAAGGTTTCTGTTTTTGGCCAAGAAGAACCTACCAAAGAACCTGTTTGTTGGTTTAGTCCTGTTGCAGTTACAGTCAAAGAACCTGATATACTTAAGGCTTTTGTCGTAGGAGCGAATCGTGTATATATTGTTTTACCAATTAATGCATCAGCTTCAGAAATTGTTACATTAGTTTGAAACGAAAGATTGTCTGTTGATAATTGATAATCTGTTGGGGCTGCTACTGTAATAGCTCCATAACCTCCTGCTTTTAAAGCAAAATTTTGACTGGATGAGGTTGAATTTGTGGCAACTTCCCCAAAATTTAGATTTGGATTTGCCGTAAGAAAAGTAGTTGTGTTGCCAATTGCTACATCATCAACTGTCCACTCAGCTACATTGTCAGCTGTATTGGTGCTGGTCTCATAAACCCAAGCCAAATAAGTATGGTTCGTTTTATAAGCTGTTAGATTGATGTTGTTTGTTTGTTTGAAAACGCCAGTAGTAGTAGGGAAATCGCCTTCGAGTGCTGTCCAAGTAGCCGTTTCGGGGCTACTTACACCATCATAATCTACAGAAACCATTAATTTTAAAGCGGAACCTGCAAAAAATTTACGGGAGTAAAACGATAATATAGGGAAAGCATTAAAAGAATCTAATCGTAATTTAGGCGATATTAACCAATCGTTACTAGGGCCAACTTCGGTATATCCATTTATTTGAATGGCTGCTGGCGAGCTATTAAAACGACTGCTGGTACTGGCCCATTTTATTTTATTTCCCGCAACACTATAAGCCGTCCAGCCACTATTTGATAGCACATTTGCATCATTAAAATTTTGAAGATATGGATTGATTCCAATACCTGACAAAGCAACTATTTTATCCGTAGCTCCAGAAGATTGATGGGTTATTTGGCCTGAAAAATTGCCAGTATTATTTGGTGTGAAACGCACATAAACCGTTGGCGTTTTATTGGCATCAAAATCGGTTTTGTCAAATGTTAAGGAAGTTTGAAAATTGGCATTTACTTCTTTAGAAATAGAAAAATTTCCCGTTGCAGTAAGAGTCACAGCACCACTTAAGTTATCAGCTTGTACTTTATAACTTAACGTATTGGAGTCGAAGTTTTGCTCTGAGAATCCTAAATCAAGCGTGCTAATTGTTGTTGTAATTGCAGGAACTAGAACATTGGCAGTCGTAATATTAAGTTGATTGCTATCTGCTTGAGTATTACCAGCATTATCCTCGGCTATTGAGAAAATGGTATAACTGGTATTCAAAGTCAGCCCCCTAATGGTATTTACAGCCCCCAAAAAGGGATCAGGAGAATCAACTATACCCGCTTGAAATGCAGGATCTCCTAAAGCGTCAAGTCCAGATTTTACTTGACTATTATTTGGTTTGGCACTTCCAGCGGGCAATAGCACATAATAGGTTTTGCCAATTTCGTTTAATTGAGTCGAAAAATCAAAACCATCAGACAAAACGTTGTCTGTTTTTGGGAAACCAGCTGTATTTATAGGTGCAGTAACATCGTTTTGAATCGAAATCGCATCAATGGCAAAAGACGGTCGGGCACCTGTTCCTGAAACTTGCTTAGAAATCCATCTGATTTGAACCACACTTTGATTGTCGCACTCAGCCGGTAAAGCCACTTTCGTGGTTTGCGGATTTACTGGGGTTGTAATTGCCGTAGTTTGTTTTGTAGTATTGCTCAAATAAGCTGTTGATGCAAGGGTTGTAAAAGCAGCGGTAGTACCCACTCTATATTGCAGCGCCATTTCGGATATGCGGGTATTGGCTGAACCATCATACATATTTCGGATGACCATAGCGTCATATTGTACAGTGATGCCTCTTTGTCCAGTGGTTGCAAAAGCAAATCCTAGAGTTAGGTCTAATGAACCTGTATTCTGAAAACCAATTTTCCCATTGTAATTATGGATGTTACCACTAGTTGTAGCTGCAGTACCATTGGCGGTTAATGGTTTGTCTCCAACAGGAGTAGCACCAGTGTTGTAAGTGCTACCTGGAATTACACTTGCTGTCCATCCTTGAAACCCTGCTGGATAGGAAGTACTAGTTGCTAGAAGTGCATCAAAGTTTTGAGTATAGGGTAAATTTTGCGGTGTTGGCTGTGTTTGTGCCAAAAGGGAAAAAGAATAGCAAAAGAACAGAGTTAAAAAAGCCATTAAATGACGTGCTGGGTAAACGTTTTTCATTTGTTTAAAAATTGAGTTTTTAGAAATCAAATCTACAGGCTTTCAAATTAAGTAAATATTATGAAATCGAAAAGTTATTGCTTTGTTTTATGAAATGAGAATGACCGAAAATTAGTCGCAATTGAAAAGCATCGAATACCAAAACATAATAGTAACCGATGAGATAAACACCAATGATGATATGTAACACGAGCGATAGCGAACAGCTGAAGCAATTACATATAACCTATAAAAAACAATAAACATCAACATACGAATTATTTGACTTCAAGTCACAATGTTTTTTTAATACTACAAAAACAAATCTATCTTTGTCCTCACAAAATAAAGCCAGAATAATGCCCCACCACCACCACTTCATCCTTCATAAACCTTACGGTTATTTAAGTCAATTTATTTACGAATTAAAACGAAAGAAAAAACTCTTGGGAGAATTACATGATTTCCCTGTTGGAACGATGGCGATTGGCAGACTTGATGAAGACTCTGAAGGCTTACTGTTATTGACGACGGATGGGAAAATGAGTGAAATCATTCGGAGCAAAAAAGTCGATAAAGAATACTATGTGCAAGTCGATGGTGTAATCACGCCAGAAGCCATAGAACAATTGAAAAATGGTGTTGAGATTGGTTTTAATGGTACAAAATACATCACCAAACCCTGCGAAGCTTTTATCGTAAACGAGATTCCTAATTTTGGAGCAAGAGGAAAAAAGATTCGGGACGAACGTCATGGTCCTACCTCTTGGGCTTCTATTACGGTCAATGAAGGTAAGTTTCGACAAGTACGCAAAATGACGGCTGCTGTTGGTTTTCCCACCCTGAGATTGGTAAGAGTCCGAATAGGAAACGTATATTTGAAGGATTTACAAGCTGGAGAAGTAAAAGAAGTTGAGAACTTCAATATCAATGGCAATGACAGTATCAATGTTAAAAATCAAACAATCGATGCCCATCTGCAATCAAAAATCGTTAATCAAAAATCTTAAATCATAATGCTAAATATTGTTCTCGTAGAACCCGAAATACCTAATAATACCGGAAATATTGGCCGTTTGTGTGTAGGTACCCAAAGCCGTTTACACTTAATTCATCCGTTTGGTTTTGTTATAAATGATAAAAATCTAAAGCGTTCTGGACTGGACTATTGGGTACATCTTGATGTTACCGAATATCAAAATGTAGCCGAATGGATGGCTCAAATTCCGGATCATTCCAGAGTTTTCCTGATGAGTTCCCATGCCGAAAAGTCCTATTTGGAGAATGAATTTCAAGACGGGGATTGGTTGGTTTTTGGTAAAGAAAGTAAGGGTTTGAGCAATGAAGTTCTAGCATTGTTCGGAAATCACCTCACTATTCCTATGTCTCCATTAATTAGGAGTTTTAATATTGCCAATTCGGTTGCTTTTGTTATTGGAGAGGCGAAAAGACAGATTATAGGGCTAGGAAATTAATATAAGATTTTATAATTTTATTTGCGGTGATTTCCAGTGAAGGTTTTGCATCTTTGAAATCTTCTTTCAGTTTTCCTTCGCGAGTAAAAAAATCGGTTACTGTAGTCTTCAGCGGAACCCCATCGATAGAGATTTCTTCTACAATAAATGTAAGGGTATATTTTTGATTTTCTCCAAACACAATTTTAAGACTGTACTTGATGTCAAAATTATATTTTACGGCTAAATTCCAGTAATAATAAGCAGTTTCATAACGAGCTTCGATTGTTAAGGAATTTTTAGTAACAGCAAAGACATCAGAGCCTTTTTCATTGTAATAAGATGCCCATTCTTTTGATTGCTCTATTAATTTATTAATGGGTTGATTGGGCATTTCCATTTCCAGAGGAATAAAGCCCTTAGGAGTCAGCTCCAACTTTGTCTGCGCTGTGCTTACGACAATCCAAAAAAACAGGGTTATTTTAAGAAAGTGTTTCATCTCTAGGCTTTTACAACTCTTACAAAGATAAACAACTTATGAAATATTTTTGAAAGTAAATTTTCTTTTTCCTTATTGAAAAAAAAATCATCTTTCAATATGCTGTTAAAAATTCCAGATAAATGACTAGTTTTCCTGATGCCTCCTACGCCGAAAAGTCTTATTTGAAAAAACATTTCCAAGAAGGAGATTGGTTGGTTTTTGGGAAGGAAAGTGTGAGTTTTAGCACTCAAAGTTTGGCATAATTCGAGAAGCACCTGATCATTACGATGTCACCATTAATCAGAAGTTTTAATATTGCCAATTTGGTTGTTTTTGTTGTTGGTGAGGCGAAGAGACAGATTGGGTTAAGTGTTTAATACGAAACGTTTGAACGCTATTTGCTATAAAAACAATCATTTTTTTTAAAGGAAATTTCATATATTTGAGATAGATATTATATTCCTGTCTTAAATTTCTTTTTATGATAGATAACGTTTCCTTACGAAGTACCATTTTTAAACATTTGGATGGTTTAGTAACCGCGCCAGTAGCCTATTTACTTTATAAAAAAGGAATAATGGCTTGCATTTTGGACAAAAAGAAAATAACTCTTTCTGAACTTTCGTCCCAGTTCAAAGCCAATGAAGGCTATCTCAATGTGGGTTTGCGAGTATTGGCTTCTCAAGGTTTTCTCGATTATCAGATTAATGCAAGTACTGACGAAATTGCCATTAGCGTAAATGAGAAAAGTGAAATAGCTTTTTCCTTGTTTCCATTATACAAAGATGTGGTGGAGTTATTGCAATTTTCTATGGATTTTCATCCCCGATTATTTGAGGAAGCTCCTTTTGAACGTTTAAAATCTATTTTCGAAAAATACAAAGACAATTATGGAATCTCGTTCTCTACCGATTCATTGACCAATACCCTACAACATCAAATTTTAAAGCATATTGAAGGTTTTTTGGTTGGTCCAACACTGGTGCGCCTTGGGATGAGTGGCATGTTTCATAAATATTTCATGGAAATTTCTTTCCGCCCGGAAGAGTTTCATAAGTCACCCGAACATTTCAAAATCATACTCGATTTCTTGGCTTATTTAGGGTGGTTTACCCAAAAAAACGGCAATTATCAGTTTACCGAAGCAGGTTTGTTTTTTGCCAAAAGAGCTTCTGCTTATGGTGTAACGGTTTCGTATTTGCCCACCTTTAGTAAAATGGATGAATTAATTTTTGGTAACCCTTCTGTTTTAAGAATTGTAGGGGACGGAGAAGATGAAATTCACGTTGACAGAGAAATGAATGTTTGGGGAAGTGGAGGCGCACACGATACTTATTTTAAAGTAATTGACGAAATAATCATCAAATTATTTAATTTACCCATAGAAGAACAACCCAAAGGAATACTGGATATGGGCTGTGGAAACGGTGCTTTCCTAGAGCATATTTTTAATGTGATTGATCGTCAAACTTTGAGAGGAACAATGCTAAACACCCATCCTTTGTTTCTGGTGGGAGCCGATTATAATGAAGCGGCTCTTAAAGTAACCAGAGCCAATTTGATCAAAGCCGATATTTGGGCCAAAGTGATTTGGGGAGATATAGGCAGACCCGATTTGCTAGCCGAAGATTTACGGGAGAATTATAATATCGATTTGAAAGATTTGTTGAATGTGAGAACTTTTCTGGATCACAACCGAATTTGGGAAATGCCAAAACAAATTACCAAGGGTAGAATAAGTAATTCCACAGGGGCGTTTGCGCATAGAGGAATGCGAATTAGCAATAATCTAGTCGAGGATAATTTATTGGAACACTTCAATAAATGGTCGCCTTACGTACGGAAATTCGGATTGCTGATCATTGAGTTGCATACCGTAGTTCCTTATTTGACAGCCAGTAACTTAGGAAAAACTGCTGCTACTGCCTATGATGCTTCACATGGTTTTTCGGATCAATTTATAGTTGAGATTGACGTATTACATAAAATAGCTGCCGAAGCGGGATTGCATCCAGACCCTAACTATTTTAAAAAATTCCCAGATTCAGAAATTGCGACGGTTAGTATTAATTTGTTGAAAGGAGATTGAAAGGAGTATTCAGTTCCCGATAATTATCGGGACAGTTTTTAGTGTTCAGTACCTAGTTTTAACTCCCTCTCCTTTGGATAGTTCCGATAGCTATCGGAAGGGGTGAGGTTTTTTCTTAAGTGATAACAAACTTCCCTTTTTCGCTGTCAAAAACAATATGTTCGTCTTTGAATAAAGTATTAAAACTTCCTTTGGCGATCAAATGGCAAGGCTCGTCTTGCACGACAGTTTCTGGAGTCATGATAATCATTTCGTCACTCAATTGTATGGCCATATCAATGTCATGAGTCGAAAATAAAATGCATTTCCCTGTTTCGTGTGTCAATTTTTTTAAGAGTTTGAGCAACGAAACTTTGTGTAATAAATCCAAATGGGTAGTAGGTTCGTCCAGAATGATCAAGGGAGTATCTTGCGCTAATGCCCTTGCAATCAAAACCTTTTGTAACTGTCCATCGCTTATTTCGTAATGTTTTTTTTGGGACAAATGACCAATTTGTGTCAGCTCTATCGCTTCTTGAACGATTTGAATATCGGCATCCGATAAAGTACCAATCCAATTGGTGTACGGTTGCCGACCCAGCGCCACCAATTCAAAAACGGTTAAATTACTGGGAGGCAATTTTTCGGTCAAAACCATACTTAAATTTTGGGCCAGTGCCAAAGGTTCGTAGCTGGTTATTTTTTTATCGTTCAGCAAAACAGTTCCCTGCAAAGGTTTTTGAATTCCGGTAATGGTGCGTAATAAAGTAGATTTTCCAATACCATTTGCCCCAATCAAAGCAATCAGTTTCCCTGTCTTCAAGGTCAAGTTGAGGTTTTCGGCAATGGTCTCAGTTCCTTTTTTGGAAGTGTAACCAATACTTAAATTAGAAGTGGTAAGGATAGTATTCATTTTGATGGATTCTAAAATTCTTATTTAAAGACTGTAAGGTTGAAATATAATTTTGAAAACTTACACCATAGATTTATTGCAATAGGTTGCTTTTTCAAAATCCCTAATATTGATGGATAAAATCGGAACCTCAGGGAACATTACTTTCAATTGACCAATTATTTTGTGGGAGAGATTGCTTTTTTGATCCGTTGTTCGACCTTCCATTATATTAGCAAAAATATGAATAAAATCATCCTTGGTATTCCCAATGTTGTAGTATTGAAAAGGATTGATGCGAACTTTGATGTCGCCAACATCAAAAAGAGCTGTAGCTTCTGCGGTATCATAAACAGCTTGCATAATTTCTTCAGGAGATTTTAAATTCAGTATGTTTTCGGAACAATCAATTACAAAATGTGGCATAATATGTTTTTTATTTAAAATAATCTATGTTTTATGAATAGTTATAGAGACTATGGAATTTAGTTTTGTATTTTTTTTGATTTTGATATTCTTAGCAGTATGTTCCATTTTGGAACATACTGCCATTTTATTTTTAGTCTAAAATAGTGCTTTTTTTGAAATAATTATATAGTGCTTATTGTTCGAGTATTAGACAAAACATACTTGTTTTCAAAAAAAAACTCTAATCCATCTCTATATAAATTGTTGTGTGTTGAATTAATTAATTTTAATCTGCGTAAATCTGCGAAATCTGCGTGCAATTTTTTATGTAGATTTTTTGAATCCTTCTTTAAAAGTGCAGTTTGTTCTGCGCCCTTATCCTTCTCAGAAAAGAGAATAGTTCAGAAACTACTTATCACTTAAAACTTCTCTTTCGAACCAACAACCAAATAACCACTGGTGCACCCAATATCGAAGTAATGGCATTAATTGGCAAGGTAATTTCCATACCAGGCATTTGAGAAACCACATCACATATCAACATAATTGCGGCTCCAAAAAGTAAAGTGCTCCAGAACAAAACAGTATGATTACTTGTTTGAAACACTAATTTGGCGATATGTGGAACAGCCAATCCAATAAAGGCGATAGGTCCCGCATAAGCCGTTATGCTCCCAGCTAAAATACTCGTTGCCAATATGATAATAAGTCGGGCTTTATTGAAATTCAATCCCATGCTTTTAGCGTAATTTTCGCCCAAGAGTAATGCGTTCAACGGTTTGATGCTAAGTAAACTGAGGAATAAGCCCAGTAACACACAAATTGATAAAATAACAATCGATGACCAGGACAAATTACCAAGATTTCCCATAGACCAGAAAGTGAATTTCTGCAATTGTTCAGCCGAACTAAAATAGGTAAGAACCCCCACAACGGCACTGGTAAAACTACCAAACATCAGTCCAACTATCAAAATTGCCATAGTGTCTCGCAAGCGTTGTGAAACCAATAATACCAATAATAAAACGGTGGTACTGCCTAAAGTTGACGCCAAAACGATTCCGTAGGGCGACAATAATATGCCACTCAAAAAGGAAGGCAAAATACTAGCGCCCAATATCACGAAAGCCACACCCAAACTTGCACCTGAGCTGAGTCCTAAAACATAAGGGCCAGCGAGCGGATTTCGAAATAAAGTTTGCATTAACAATCCGCTTATGGACAACCCCATTCCAACTAAAACCGCCGTAATTGCTTTGGGTAAACGGTAATTGATGATGATGTATTCCCAAGTAGATTTACTGGATTGACCTCCACTCAAACTGGTGTAGACTTCCTTGAATGGTATAGTAATCGACCCCAAACTGATGTTGACAAAAAACAGGACAATGAGCCCTATAAAAAGTAATGAGAATAAGATCGTATTTCGTTTTTGATTGTTCAATGAGCTTTTTTTGCAGAGACCTAACAGGTTTTTAAAACCTGTTAGGTCTGTTGAGTTGTATTTAATTCAGTTTCTGAGCAAAGGTAAATGTATAATTGGGAAGCAATTCAGGATGAAAAATTTTGATGTAATCTTTCAATACCAAATCAGGTCGGGCAGGGGATAATTCATAAAAAACAGTTCCTCCAGTAGCCCCCATTTTTCCTTCAAAAGTATAAATAGTTTTATTGGTAAAAGCATCAAACTGACTGTAATGTGGGTTGGCTTTTTCCAGTTCGGATAATGATTTAAACGAACCAGTTGCAATCCAAAAATTAGCTGTTTTTGCTTTGTCTAATATGTTTTCAAAAGACAATCCAAGACTTCCAGTTCCTTCCAAAGCTGCCCAAAGATAATTGGCTTTGGCATCTTTCATAAATTGTGCAACCCAACTGCTGCCCTTCGCTACAAACCATTGATCTTGATACATAGAACCGTACAATACCGTTGAAGTTGGTTTTTTGGTGGCAACCAATGCTAAAGCATTGTTGTATTCTTTTACAATAGTTGAGAACAAAATATCTGCTTCTTTTTCTTTGCCAAATAAAGCGCCATAGAGTTTTAACCACTCCGCTTTTCCAAGGGGAGATTGCTCCATCCAATCGGCTTGGATGAGGACTTTTAAACCACTTTTTTGTAAATTTTCTATAGAAGGATTGTTGTTGTCAATACCAAAAGTCACGATAAGTTCTGGAGCCAATTCAATAAGCTGTTCGATGTTGAGTTTTTCATTCTGTCCAACATTTTTAACTAAACCAGCATCAATTAAAGCTCTCGTTTTTTCGGATGAAACATAATCCGTATGAGGGAATCCAACAAGTGATTTTTCTGCACCCAGCATTTCCAGAAAAGGAATATTAGTGGTAGAAGTCACTACAATGGATTGTAAAGGGACCGAAATTTGATTGTATTTTTTTAAGCTGTCGGGTACAATTCCATCTTTTTCTTTTAGAATATAAGTGAAATTTTTAACTGCATCTGGCCAAGGGTTTGATACGGTTACGACTGTATAACCTTCATGTTTATAAATGGCTAGACTTTTGGCATATTGAATGCTATTTGAAGTGTTGGCATCAGTTATAGTGTCTTTTTTTTCATTTTTTTGGCATCCAATAAAAGAAAAGAGAATGGTAACTAAAAGAATTTTGTAGAATGAAAATCGCATATTATATTTTTTTCAATGACAACAAAGGTATATTAATTTATAAATTTCTTGTTTAATTTTTGCAGTAAAAAATGGTACAAACGTTATCTTTACCAAATGAATACTATAAAAGTGAAGCATTGTTCTACTTGTAAAATGCCTTTTAATTGTGGAGATACACTAGAAGGAGAGAAATGTTGGTGCAATGATTTTCCTCCTATTTTTAATCCTTTGGATATAACAGATTGTCTTTGTCCCAGTTGTTTTGCAACGGCTTGTTCTGATACAATAGACGAATTTGTGGCAACCATAACTCCCGAAACCGCAATAGGGAACAAAGCTTCGTTATTGCCAGAAACCACAAACATAATAGAAGGAATTGATTATTATTTTGAAGATGGGAACTATGTTTTTAAAGCCTGGTTTCATCTCAAACGAGGATATTGTTGCAAAAGCGATTGCACACATTGTCCTTATTAAAAAAATAGACTTTGCAAAATACGTTATAAAACAAAAATGATATATCTAATAACAGGCGGAGAGCGCTCCGGAAAGAGCAGTTATGCCGAAAATTTGGCGAAAGAGTTATCCGAAAAACCAATGTATGTGGCAACAGCCAGAAAGTGGGATGAAGATTTCCAGAAACGCATTGACCGCCATCAAAAAGACCGTGATGAACGCTGGGTTAACATAGAAAAGGAAAAGTATTTGAGTGAAATAGATTTTTCAGGAAAAGTGGCTATTGTGGATTGTGTTACCCTTTGGTTGACCAATTTTTTTGTGGATACGAAGAACGATGTAGCTTTAAGTTTGGAACAAGCCAAAGCCGAATTGGATGCGATTGCACAACAAGAAAATGCAACGATTATTATTGTAACCAATGAAATAGGAATGGGAGTTCATGCAGATACTCATATTGGCAGAAAATTCACAGAACTACAGGGTTGGATGAATCAATACATTGCCCAAAAAGCGGAAACCGTTGTGCTAATGGTTTCTGGGATTCCTGTGAAAATCAAATAATTTAAAGATGTCCAATTTAGATGAAATTATAAAATCCCGTCGGGATACTCGTCATTTTACAAGTGATGCAATACCAGAAGAAGTGATTCAAAAAGCGTTACAGGCGGGACATTATGCGCCATCTGTTGGTTTGACGGATGCTACCAAATATTATCTGATCAAGTCGGTTGCAATCAAAAAAGCGATAAAAGAGTTGTTTTTAGATTATGATCAAAAGGCTGCAAATCTAACCGACGATGAACAGCAAAAAACTCAATATAAATCTTTAAAACTGGAAGCGATTGAGGAAGCGCCACTCGGATTGGTGATTTGTTACGACCGTTCGGTTTTGAATAATTTTACTATTGGAACGGTGGGGAGTAATGAAGCGATAAAATTCAGTGCGGTATGTGCTGCGCAAAACATTTGGCTATCATTAACAGAACAAGGGTATTCTATGGGCTGGGTTTCGATTCTAAATTATTACCAGTTCAAACAACTTTTGGGATTGCCTGAAAACATAGAACCTTTGGGGTATTTTTGCGTAGGTAAACCTGCTTCCAATTATGGCAACCAACCCATGTTACAACAACTGAATTGGAAGCAAAAAGCAGAAAGACCTTTTGTTGAAGAGATTTTGGTCTCAGTCTCAGTCCCAGTCTCAGTCCCAGTCTCAGTCCCAAAATTCGATAAAGTTGATAAAACTCTGATTGATAGTTTACAACAAAAAATAGATAATAAAACCAAACCAACAGGTTCTCTTGGCGTTTTAGAAAGCCTTGCGAAACAAATAGGAACCGTTTTTCAAACTTCAGAACCCAAAATAACAAACCCCAATATAGTCGTTTTTGCTGCCGACCACGGAATTGCCAATCATGGGGTGAGTGCCTACCCACAAGATGTTACCCGACAAATGGTCACCAATTTTCTGGAAGGCGGAGCGGCCATTAATGTGTTTTGTAAACAAAATAATATCGCGTTAACCATTGTAGATGCTGGAGTAAATTATGATTTTCCTCCAAATGCTAATTTGGTTTCGGCCAAAATAGGGAAGGGAACACAGTCTTTTTTACATGGTCCCGCAATGAGTCAAACCGAATTGGATCTGTGTTTTGCTAAAGGGGCAGCAATAGTGAATTCCATTTTTGAAACAGGTTGTAATTGCATCGGTTTTGGCGAAATGGGAATTGGAAATACTTCTACCGCTTCGGTTTTGATGAGTGTTCTGTTAGAATTACCCATCGAAGATTGTGTTGGAAACGGAACGGGGGTTGTTGACGAAAAGTTAATTCAGAAACAAAATATTCTCAAAAAAGCACTTGAAAATTATAATGGCCCAAATGATTTACAAAGCAAGTTGGCTTATTTTGGTGGATTTGAGATTATGCAAATGGCAGGCGGAATGCTACAGGCGAAACAAAACAATATGCTTATTTTGGTTGATGGTTTTATTTGCACGGTTGCTTTTTTAGTAGCGTATAAAATGAACCCATCGATAAAAGATAATGCGATATTCTGTCATTCATCAGCAGAGCAAGGACATCAAAAAATATTGGAGTATTTAAATGTTCGACCGTTGTTGCAACTCGATTTGCGACTGGGCGAAGGGACTGGTTGTGCGGTTGCATTTCCAATTATTCAATCGGCTGTGGCATTTTTGAATGAAATGGCCAGTTTTGAATCTGCCGGGGTGAATAGCCGACAGCTTTAGCTGTTGGAAAGCAGAAAGCAGAAAGCAGAAAGCAGAAAGCAGAAAGCAGAAAGCAGAAAGCAGAAAGCAGAAAGCAGAAAGCAGAAAGCAGAAAGCAGAAAGCAGAAAGCAGAAAGCAGAAAGCAGAAAGCAGAAAGCAGAAAGCAGAAAGCAGAAAGCAGAAAGCAGAAAACAGAAAACAGAAAACAGATTTCAATATGAAAAAACAATTACATATATTTTTTACGGCCTTAATGTTTTATACCCGAATTCCGTGTCCCAAAAACATCGACCACAATCCAGATTATTTGAACAAAGCATCTCGCTATTTTCCTTTAATTGGTTGGATAGTTGGCGGAATTTGTTTTTTTGTCTATTATCTATCTTCTATTTTCTTTACTCCTGAGATTGCTTTGATACTGTCGATGATTGCTGGAATTCTAACCACAGGAGCTTTTCACGAAGATGGCTTTGCCGATGTTTGTGACGGCTTTGGAGGAGGCTGGACGAAAGATAAAATTCTTCTGATAATGAAAGACAGCGCGATTGGAGCTTATGGAGCCATTGGTTTGGTTTTGTTATTTTTATTAAAATTCCAAGCTCTTTATAGTCTGATCCACACATCTGAAATCGTTAATCAACAATCAACAATCTGCAATCTTTTGTTTTTTGTTTCAGCCCATTCAGTTAGTCGCCTTGCTGCCATTTCAATTGTTTTTACACATCAATATTCAAGAGAAGACGCATCGAGTAAGAGCAAACCTATTGCCCAAAATTTCACTTGGAAAGAAGTTGTAGGTGCTTTGTTTTTTGGACTACTGCCTCTTGTGATTTTGTCTTTTTTTCAATGGCAACTCTTATTGGCGTTAGTACCGGTTTTTATCGCTCGTTTTTTCCTTGCCCGTTTTTTTCAGAAGTGGATTGACGGTTATACGGGAGATTGTTTAGGAGCAACGCAGCAAGTATGTGAAGTCATTTTTTATCTGTCAATTATTGGGATATGGAAGTTTATTTAGTGCGTCATACCGAAACGGTTTGCGAAAAAGGAATCTGCTACGGGCAGAGTGACGTTGGAATTCTAGAACCTTACGATGCTATTTTTAAATCCATTCTAAACCAATTGCCACAAGACGCTGTTTTGTATTCTAGTCCATTGCAACGCTGTGTTATTTTGGCAAATCATATTTTAGAAAACACCAAAATCGATTCCATTATTGAAGATTCAAGACTAATGGAAATGAATTTTGGTGATTGGGAATTAAAAAGTTGGGATGCCATTCCTCAAGAAGTTTTAGATCCTTGGATGGAAGACTTTGTCAATGTACGTGTTCCTAATGGAGAATCATTCGTTGATTTGAATGACCGAATTTTAGATTTTTTGGAAAACAAACTAACAAAAGGGATTGAAAAACCAGTGATTATCGTAGCGCATGCTGGAGTTATTCGTAGTTTTTTATGTAAAATAAATGATTTACCACTAAAAGATGCTTTTCAGAATAAAGTAAATTACGGAGATGTAATCAAAATTGAAATAGCATAGGTTTTTATTTAAAAATTACTTTAAGTAGTTAAATACTGTTTATTATTCATTTTTTTTTCTAAAAGCAGCGCAAATTTGATTTTTCAATATTTTTAACTTTATATTTGCACCCGAATTAAGGTTGTGTTTTACTTTTTACGAAAACACATTAAAAGGGAAGCAAGTGATTGAGGATTGTAGATTGCAGATTAACGATTTTTGATTTAAATCAGAAATCGTTAATCCTAAATCATAACTCAAAAATCTTGCGCTGTTCCCGCAACTGTAAGCTATTAAGCTTGTTGTTATCTACAAAACCACTGTTTTAAATTGTAGATTTTAGTCCCGATAATTATCGGAACAGATTTTAGATCTAAACTCTAAAATTTTAAATCTAAAATTGTAATGGGAAGGTGAACAACAAGACGCAAGCCAGGAGACCTGCCTTTTTTTGTATTAGTATCAAACTTTCGGGAAAAAAGGTTTGGGTGTGGGTAATTTCATGCTTTTCTCCCATTTTTATCATTAAAAATATTTTATTAAATGAACAACAAAATCGTTCGTATTAGTGCGTTATTCGTATTAATAACTAACTGCATTTTTGCGCAGCAAAAAGACAGTAATGTGTCCAAAATTGAATTGGATGAGGTTGTAATTTCTGACTCTAAATTTGCTTTATCCAAAGAAAAATCAGGTAAAGTAATCACAAAAATCACTTCAGAAGATTTAAAGAAGAAAGTAGGGCAATCTGTAGCGGCTATTTTGAGTACGGTTGCAGGAGTAGAAATTAACGGAAATCAAAGTCGCAACGGTAAGGATTTAGGACTTTACATTCGCGGAGGAAGAAACCACCAAGTTTTAATCTTGATTGATGGTGTTCCAGTAACGGATGCTTCGGGGATTACCCAATCTTATGATTTGCGTTTGCTTCCTGTTGAGCAAATTGAAAGTATCGAAATTATGAAAGGAGCTTCGAGTACCTTGTATGGCTCGGGTGCAGGAACAGGAGTAATCAATATTACTCTTAAAAAGTCTGCCAAAAAAGCAATTGCAGGTAGCGCCTATATGCATGTTGGTACGCAATCAGTGGCCAAACAATCGAGTACTGACGCTTCTGATTTTAATCAAGGTTTTGCGGTAAATGGGACTACCGAAAAAGTGAATTATTTTGCTTCTTTGAACAGCACGGAAACTACGGGTATATCCGAATCAAAATCGGATAGTAAGGCTATTGATTTTGAAAAAGATGCATTCTCTAGAGTGAATTCGTTGATGAAAATTGGATTTACCCCAAATAAAAAATTAAAATTAGATTTCTTCGCGAACTACGACCGAATGAGAAACGATTTTGATGCTGGGCCTTTTGTAGATGATCTTAAAAATTATAGCTTGTCTGAGCAATACAGAGTTGGTTTTTCTCCAAAATACAAATACAATAAAGGAGAGTTTGTTCTTAATTCTGGAGCAAATTTAATGAACAGAACAATGTTTAACTTCAACACATTATATTTTTATAAATCCAGAAGTATCTCTGCTGATGCGTTTAATAAATACGAATTTGGCAAACAGTTTTTTATTGTTACAGGAGCACAATTTCAGTTTCACGAAATGTCAAACGAAAGTCCTTATGATGTTATAACAAAGGAGGTTGCCCAATTTAATATGATTGATCCGTATGTAACTGCCGTTTATAATTCAGATTTTGGATTGAATATTAATACAGGTGCTCGATTCAATATTCATAGTAAATATGGTAATAATTTGGTTTACAATTTTAATCCTTCTTTTGCTTTTCAAGATTTACCATTAAAAGTTTTAGCTTCTTATAGTACTGCTTTTGTTGCACCAAGCTTGTATCAACTTTATTCGCCTTATGGAGATTTGAATTTATCTTCGGAAAAAGATGGTACTGCTGAAGCTGGTTTTGAAGTAAGTTTGATAAATAAAAAACTAAATTTGAATGTAGTTGCTTTTTGGAGAGAAGAGCAAGATGCCATAGGTTTTGATTTAATATCGTCTAAATACTACAATTTAATTGGTAAAAATAAAGCCCGAGGAATCGAAACTATGCTTGCTTACGCATTAAATGATAAGGTTAAGTTTAATGCTAATTATACTTTTACAGAATTAGAAAGACAATCTAGCATCTTGAATCCTAAGCATAAAGTAAATGCAGCTGTTGATGTTCAAGCCACGGCTCGTTTAGCATTTAATGCTTCTTATCAATTTGTTTCAGATCGCTATTTTGAATATACAATCTATCCAGCTCCAACGTATAGCCCTGTGTTGCAATCAGAAATTTTGAAAGATTACCAATTGGTAAATGCAAATGTTCGTTATGAGTTAATTAAAAACACACTCAACATATTTGCGTCAGCAGATAATATTTTGGATAAAGATTTTGTTGAATCTAGAGGATATAGCACCAGAGGAAGAAACTTTAAATTTGGTTTTAATGTTAATTTCTAAAAGTGCATTCAACTACTATTTATTCACGGTTCTGATTTTAAAAAGAGTATCGGTTTTAAACTGATTCGTTTTTTATAAATTGCCGATTTAAAAAGTTTACCATGTAAGAAATATAAGGAAATATAAGTTGTTGTTTACATCCTAACTTAAACTTAAATGAACTTATATTTCTTACATGGATATGATTAAATGCTGTTAGTTATAGTGTACTGTCTAAATTCCATTAAAAAAGGCTTTCATCTCTGAAAGCCTTTTTTAATGGAATTATTTTTTATTTCTGATAAGAAGGAGACTGTATTTTTTGCAACCTCATTTTGTTTGCTATCATTAGTTAAGTACTTTGTTTTAATCCAAAGATTTCAAAAGTCCCGCAGGAACTTTGTCAAGATACATTTGGTTTTGTACTCCGTTTATTGATTTTTTATCTTCAAAATACGGGAATACTATACCTTTGTTTGTTTTAATCATTTTGGCAGTTCCTGTAATTTTTCCGATGGCAGTACTCAGCAAAGGTTCCGTACTTGTACCCAATACACCCAAGTTAGCTACGTTTTCCTTTAATTCGTAAGTTGGAGTTAAGCCATTAAGGTAATCGCCGGAACCAGCTGCATTTACAATTTTTAAAACTAAAGGCTGCATGGCATAACGATGATTAGGGTTTCTGTTTTCTTTTCCGAAAGTAGGGGAGTCATAAATGGTAATTGATCCTACATTTTTCCCAGTAGTATAGTCTCCAATTTGTACTACGTCAATGTAAGGTTTCAAACCGTTAATGACCAATTCACTTGCCGAAGCAGAGCTTTTTGAAGTTAAAATATAAACTTTTGTCATATTCAAACTGTTCAATGGGTCAGCTCCAACTTTGTTTGTAAACAAATTTTTCAAAGCTTCTGGGTTTTCAGATTCGAAATAAGCATTGATTTTGGCATTCCATTGTTGTTTAGAAAACACTTGATCAGTAAATTGTCCAGTTATCATACTAGCCAAACGGGTTGCTGTTTGCACAGACCCACCACCGTTGTATCTTAGGTCTAAAACCAAATCAGTAACGCCTTGGGATTTTAATGTTGCAAAAGCATCATTCAGTTGGGTATCATAATTTGGATAAAAACCGTTGTACATTAAATAGCCTATTTTATGAGTTCCCGATTCAATTACATTATTTATTAAAACTGGATTTTCGGCAAGAACTGTTTTTGTCAAGGTTACTGATTTTCCGTTAGGCGTAATTTTACCATTATCATAATCAGCTAAATTCAATGTGTAATTTTCTGTGTTTAATAAGGTTTGGTAATTACTTTTGTTGAGTTGCGTTCCATTTACTCCATAAAAAACATCTCCTCGCTTAATAGCTTTGGTTGAGGCATCTGAATTGGGTATAATATAACGTACATAACCAAAGATCTCCTCTGAATTTGTAGATTTGAGGTAAAGACCATAATCGACACCATCATTTTTTGAGGTTCCTTGAAGCATACCTTCTAATTCTAGATAATCGCTAACGATCCAACTAAAACGATCAACAGCTTCTCCTTTTTTAGGATATAGACTTACAGGTTTGTATAATAAACTTTCGAATAGTGTTTCTGGTTTTGAGTATCCAGACAAAAAATCATTTAAATCGGTTTGTTTTGCAAATCGATTGTCAGCTAAATTAGGTACATCGGCTTGCCATAAATAATATAAATTAAGACCTTTCCAGATAAAATCATTGACTTCTGAAGAGGCTGGAGGGGCGACATCATCCATATCTTCACAACTCTGAAAAATAAAAAGGCCTAAGAATGCTAAAAGTATAATTTTAAAAGATGTCTTCATATAGTGTTTTATGTTGGTATACAACGCAAAAATACTAACTTTAGTCTTATTTTAAGTTTTTTTGTAACAAATATAATGCTGTGTCGTCTTGATTGTATAACCGAAGTAATAAAAACCGATTTATGAACCAAAATGAATTCGTGCTTTTAATTAATCCATTCAAGGACAAGCTCTTTCGATTGGCCAAGCGATTGCTAGTAAGCACAGAGGAAGCCGAAGATGCTACTCAGGAAATTTTGGTAAAACTATGGAGTAAAAATGAGAATTTAGAAGCGTACAATAGTGTCGAAGCAATGGCAATGACCATGACCAAAAATTATTGTTTGGATCAGCTAAAATCGAAAAGAGCCAGTAATCTTAAAATTGTACATACTAATTATACCGATAGAGAGCCGAGTTTAGATAAAAAAGTAGAAGATAATGATAGTTTAGATTGGGTCGAGAAAATTGTCGATCAATTGCCAGAACAGCAACGATTGATCATTCAATTGCGGGATATAGAACAATGCGAATTTTCGGAAATCGCAAAAATAGTGGAGATGAATGAAACTGCCGTGAGAGTGGCACTTTCAAGAGCAAGGAAAACAATTAGAGAATACATGTTAAAAACACACAGTTATGGAGTTCAATAAAATGGAAGCGCTTTTAGAAAAATACTTTGAAGGAGAAACGAGTATTGCCGAAGAAAACGTGTTGAAAGACTATTTTTCTTCATCGAATGTAGCGGAACATTTAGAGCAGTATCGACCTTTATTCGGATATTTTGCTGAATCAAAAGAACAAAAGCTTACGAATGATGTAGCGCTAATTTCTAAAAAGCAAAAAGTAGCATGGTTGTCGATAGCGGCTTCAATCGTTATGATGTTGGGAATTGGAACGTACAGTTATTTTAATGTGAATACAGTGAAGGAAAATCAAGAATTAGGAACTTATGATGATCCTGAGGAGGCTTTAGAAGCAACCCAAAAAGCATTGGCTATGTTGTCTGATAACGTAAATGTAGGTATCGAAGGGGTGCAATATCTTCAAGTATATGAAGTAACCAAGAATAAAGCATTTGTTGAATAAAAAAAGCGAGAGTGATTCTAGAGCATTCAAGCCGAATAGTTGAATTGAATTTTTAAAAATAATCATTAAATCAAAATAAAATGAAGAAGTTAATAATCACATTAGTAGCAGTATTAGTATCAAGTCCGTTTTTTGCACAAGGAGCGTTTGATAAATTTGACGGACAAGATGATGTAACGTCAATTGTAGTCAACAAAAAGATGTTTGAATTGATGAGTAAAGTAAAAGTAGACACCTCCGATAAAGAGGCACAACAATACATGAACTTAATCAGGAAATTAGATAATTTGAAAGTGTTTACCACTCAAAGTACCAGGGTTGAAAGCGAAATGAAATCGACTGCCGAGAAATACATTAAAACCGCTGGTTTAGAAGAGCTGATGCGTGTAAATGACAAAGGTAGAAACATCAAAATCATGGTGCGTTCTGGAGCCAAAGACACACAAATAAAAGAGTTGTTGATGTTTATTGAGGGAGGAAAAGAGGAAGATACGGTCTTGATGTCATTGACGGGAGATTTCGATTTGAATGAGATTTCGGTCTTGACAGATAAAATGAGAATTCCAGGTGGAGATGATTTGAAAAAAGCAACTAAAGGTAAAAAGTAATATGAGAGTTATTTTGTTTATAACCACGCTGCTAGTTGGTTTGGTTTTTGGAAGCTGTAAATCAGAACCAACTTTACAAAAATACTTTGTTGAAAATACAGAGAACAAAGATTTTGTAGCCTTGGATATTTCATCAAACATTTTGAATGTTGATCAAGCAAAATTGACAGTAGGACAGAAAGAAGCTTTGCATTCTTTTGACAAGATGAATGTTTTGGCTTTTAAATTGAATGATAGAAACAAGGCTCAATTTGAAACAGAACGTGCCAAAGTTAATTTGATTCTAAAAGACACGATCTATCAACAGCTGATGAAGTTTGGTTCTGGGAAACAAGGCGCTTCGGTAAGTTATGTTGGGGCTGATGATCATATTAATGAGTTTGTGTTTTTTGCCAATAAAAACGATGCTGGCTTTGCTGTAATACGAGTTTTAGGAAAAGACATGAATCCAACGAATATTATGAATATGATTTCGGTGCTAAAAGAGTCAAAAATTGATTTGGAACAATTAAAACCCTTGCAGGAATTAATCAAGAAATAAAACTGAATTTAAATTTTAAAAAAATAAAACCTGTCTGAAATTTTTTTCAGACAGGTTTTGTTTTTTATTGGAATTGCTCCAATTTTAAATTGGGCTAAAATTTAATTGATTTATAGCGTTCAATGCTTTTTGGTGAAATTTGAGACAAACTATATTTTTCAAATAATTTGTCGAAGTATAATTTTGATTTTTTAAAATTACTGCATTCGAAATAATAATTTCCTAAATATTCATACATTTCAACGGACTCATAGCCTTTGCTTGTGATTCTTTCATACGTTTTATGAACATCAATCAGTACGTATTTTTGTTTGTTAATGGAATCATAATGGACTTTTTGTGCTTTGGCATTGAATATCGCTAAAAAAACACAGGAGAATGTAAAAAATGGCAATAAATTAGTTTTTGTAGGTTGTGTAGTTTTTTTCATATTTATATTATTTAAGGGGTTGTTAATTAATAAAATATATATTTAAAACAAATTTACATTTTTATTTGTAATAATGGTGTTAATACACTTCGTTTTCAGTTGTTTAGCTACTAATTAATGATGGTTTTTGAAGACGTTGTAGTTTTTTTTAACTTTAAGGGGTTTTTGATTTAATACGATTAGTTTTATTTTGAATGTAATTTCTGTTTTTTAGATCCAAATAGGAGTGTTTTTTTGACGGGGTGTTAGAATAATGTTTTATCGTAACTGATTATTAAACAGTGATTTTAGTGGGGGCTTTATTAGTTTTTAAATAAAAAATCCTGTCTGAAAATTAATTTTAAGACAGGATTTTTTAGTGTAATTGTTTCAATTTTTAATCAACCTAGAGTTTGATTGTTTTGTAACGTTCAATACTTTTTGGTGAAATTTGAGATAAACTGTATTTTTGAAATAGTTTGTCGAAGTATAATTCTGATTTTTTAAAATTTTTACAATCGAAATAATAATTTCCTAAATATTCAAACATTTCAACAGACTCATAGCCTTTGCTTGTGATTCTTTCGTACGTTTTATGGACATCAATTAGTACATATTTTTGTTTTTGAATGGAATCATAATGGACTTTTTGTGAATAGGCATTAGACAGTCCTAAAACTAAAAAGGATAAACTAAAAAACAGTAATAAATTGATCTTTGAAGTCTTTTCCATACGAAGAGATTTTTTATTAAATGGTTAAAGCTATTTGGAGGCGTTTTTATTCTTAATTGTCTCTTAAAATAGTTTGTTTTTTTGGTGCTCTATGGTTTTAAATGTGATTTTGAGTTATTGTGATTGTATTGTTTAAATAATAAATCGGCGGCTAAAGTACACTAATTTAGTTAATTAGCAATTTTATCCGTCAAAATGTTACTCTTATGGTTGGTATGTGGGGATTGAATTGTTAATTGGAGGTTTTTTAAGTTGTTTTTCGGTATGGTCTAAAACAAGTAGAGACGTTGCACTGCAACGTCTCTACTATTTTGTGACCCGACTGGGGCTCGAACCCAGGACCCCATCATTAAAAGTGATGTGCTCTACCAACTGAGCTATCGAGTCTGATNNNNATTTTGTGACCCGACTGGGGCTCGAACCCAGGACCCCATCATTAAAAGTGATGTGCTCTACCAACTGAGCTATCGAGTCATATTCTTTCCTTGAATGCGGGTGCAAATATAAGGACTTTTTTTTGAAGTTTCCAAGCAATTTTATTATAAATTTGTCTTTTTTTAGTAAAAAAACTTAACGCCTTAGTACGTAGGCTCTTATTCAGATGGGAAAAATTATATTATTAGGGTATATGGGTTGTGGCAAGTCCACAATTGCCAATACCCTTTCGAGAATGGTTCAAATTCCGTATGTTGATTTAGATGAATATATCGAAGAAAAAGCAAAACAGACCATAAAAGAGATTTTTGAGACTCATGGGGAAATCTATTTTAGAAAATTAGAGCACACCTTTTTTGTCGAATTATTGAATACGCCAGGAAAAATTATAATCGGTTTGGGAGGAGGAACGCCTTGTTATGCCAATAATCATGAATTATTAAATGGAGAGGGTGTGACTTCTATTTATCTTAAAGCATCAATAGATACCTTATTTAATAGATTAGTGGCTAATAAAAGCAAACGACCGCTTATAGCAGATAAAAACGAAGCCGAAATGAAGGAGTTTATAGCCAAACACCTTTTTGATAGAAGTTTCTATTACAACCACGCTCAACACAAAGTGAGCGTAGATGACAAATCAATAGAAGAGACGGTAAATGATATTTTAAATCTATTGTAAAGGTATTGAAATAAACTATGCGAAATTTGACGAAGTTGTTTTGGTCTTTTTCAAGGCAAAAAATCTTTGAATAGCTGGGCTATTGAAAGGTTTTTTAACGAAGAAAAAGGGCGAAAGAACGAGACAAATTGCAGGGTTTATTTTGATACATTTACTTAGCTTAAACTGGCATAGCTATCGCCATTGGCATCAAAAACAACATCTACATGCTCCAGTAGGGAGGTAGAAAGAGAAATTCCTTTGAAATCGGCTTTTATGGGGAATTTTTTGTGGTTTCTATCTACAAGAACAACTGTTTTAAACTTTTTTAAAGGAACGTCTAGAAAATGTCTTACCGCATATATTAATGTGGTTCCAGAACTCAATACATCGTCAACAAGGATTAAGCCTTTATTGCTGTATTGTTTCTTTGTTAAGGAAGTGGTTATAGGTAGTTCTGGTTTTTGTTTGTTGATGTGAACCTCGCAAAGCGAAATCTTGATAGGTGAAATAGTAGCCAATACTTGAGCAATCTTTTCGGCAAACGTATAGCCATTAGAAGTGATTCCTGCTATCACAATCTCTTCTTCCTCTACAAAGGTTTCGTAGATTTGGTAAGCAATTCTCTTGATGGTGTGTTCTATTTGTTGATTGGTAAGGATGATATTTTTGCTCATGGAAATTATAGATTTTTGATTTTAGATTAACGATTTCTGATTTTAGATTTTTTTAGAATCCTCTAAATTATAAATTTAAGTTTTATTTTTAAATTTATTTGGCTTTCTACCTAATGTTATTAAGTTAAGAGATTTTAGATTAACGATTTGTGATTTATGATTTGGTGTTGGTAAATATTAAGATTTTAGATTTTACGGGCTCTATCACATCTGCAATCAAAAATCGTTAATCAAAAATCTTAAATAATTTACAGATTATCTCTTAACTTAATGACATTGCCCTTCTTCCTTCTTCCTTTTTAAATTTAATCCTATTCCTCCGTTTTAATTTCATTGCCAAATTCATCAATATCCCGTCGGTCTTTTTTGGTAGGTCTGCCGGTTCCGGTTTTTCTATAATGTTCTTTCGATAGTTTTAATAATTCTAAGTGGGCATATACTTCGGCTGGTGTTTCGTTTTTGCGATACATGTCAACGAGTTTAGCGCCTATGCGATTATCTGGAATGTCTAGAACGGTAATGATTTGAGTGATTTGGTCTTTTCTAAACGTAATTTTATCAGTAGGAAAAACTTCCTTGGATGGTTTGGCAACAATACCATTTACGGTAATGTGGTTTTTTTTGCACGCCTCGGTTACCATGTTTCTGGTTTTGTAATACCGAACGCACCATAAATATTTGTCTATTCTCATGAATTTTCTAAAATCGAAGTTAAATACTTTACAAAAGTAAATCATTAATGTATATTTGCGACCTAAACCGTACCTATAATGAGCAAAATTAAGTTTTATTTTATTTTATTGATTGCAACAGTCGTTACAATATGTTCGTGTAATAAAGATGATGATAAAGATACTCCTAATGTACCGGCTAAGCCCTTTGCTGAGCAATACCCTATAGATAGTCTGGCTATACACAACTATTTGAAAACGCATTCTATTGTTGTTACCGAGAAACCTGGAGAAACTGCTGATCAAGATGTGAAAATTGACGCGATACTAGTTGGGGGAACTAAGCCTTCTATATGGTCTTATTTAAATAGCCCTACTTTTCCAAAACTTTTATATAGAAATGTTGAACTTCATGGTATAACTTATAAATTATACTATTTAGTAATACGTGAAGGAATAAAAGATGTTAGTGGTGTTGGAGGAGAATCACCTTCTAATGTAGATGCAGTATTTGCCGCTTATAAAGGAACCTTACTTGATGGTACTGTTTTTGATTCTTCGGATAATGGACAGAATCAATTTAATCTTGACGGATTTAAAGCACATGACGGTGGTGCGCCTGTGATAACAGGATGGTCGGAAGCTTTTCCTAAATTCAAAACAGGGCAACTTGTGTCAAATACTAATGGAACTGTGGCGTATGCTAATTTTGGATCTGGGATGATGTTTCTTCCTTCGGGATTGGGGTATTATAATAAGGCTGATACAAAAATCCCCGCTTATTCTCCTTTGGTGTTTAGTGTTAAATTGTACTCCGTAAAAAGGTTTGACCACGATGCAGATGGTATTCCTTCTTATCAGGAAGATGTAGATCCTTTTCATGATGGTTATATGTATGTTTTTGCAAAGGGTGTTGAGAATAAAGATGATACCGATAAAGATGGGATTCCTGATTTTTTAGATTTTGATGATGATGGTGATGGCTATGCGACAAGAGGGGAAATCAAGGATGCCAATGGGAAGTATTATCCATATGACGGTGCTTTAGTAGATGATCCTTCAACTCCTAATATTAATGAAACTTATGGGATTCCTAGAAAGTATAGTCTTAAATATCCAAATTTGCCTGAGTCTGAAACTAATCCGAGAGAACCTAAACCTGAGGATTTTACAGATCCAGCAAGATTAAGAAGGCATCTTGATCCGACATGTTTTCCGCCGTATCAAAAGTAAAAATAAAAAATTCCCGTTTAATCAAACGGGAATTTTTTTTGCTATCTATTCGTTTAGTTCTGAATTAGGGATGCATAAAAAAATCCCATCTCATTTTTTACAACGAGATGGGATTTTATATTTATAGAGAAAGATTACTTTCTTTTGATCACTTTTTCTACAGCTTCAACAATCGCTTGATTGTTTAATTTGTATTTCTCCATTAATTGCTCTGGTGTTCCAGACTCTCCAAAGCTATCATTTACCGCTACAAACTCTTGAGGAGCCGGAGTGTTTAATGCTAATACTCTAGAGATGCTTTCTCCAAGACCGCCAAGAATGTTATGCTCTTCGGCAGTAACGACACATTTGGTTTTTGCCAATGATTTCAGAATCGCTTCTTCGTCTAATGGTTTAATGGTATGAATGTTGATTACTTCAGCAGAAATTCCTTTGGCTTCCAATGCTTCGGCAGCAATAAGAGCTTCCCAAACTAAATGTCCCGTTGCAACAATTGTTACATCGGTACCTTCACTTAAAAGAATTGCTTTTCCAATTACGAAAGGTTCGTCAGCTGGCATGAAATTAGGCACCACCGGACGACCAAAACGCAAATATGCTGGACCATGATGATCAGCAAGGGCTAATGTAGCGGCTTTAGTCTGATTGTAATCACAAGTGTTGATTACAGTCATTCCAGGTAGCATTTTCATTAATCCAATATCTTCCAGGATTTGATGTGTAGCTCCGTCTTCTCCAAGAGTTAATCCTGCGTGAGAAGCACAAATTTTTACATTTTTATCTGAATAGGCTACTGATTGACGAATCTGATCGTAAACTCTTCCTGTAGAAAAGTTAGCGAAAGTTCCTGTAAATGGAATTTTCCCTCCAATAGTTAATCCTGCAGCGATTCCAATCATGTTTGCTTCTGCAATACCAATTTGGAAAAAACGCTCTGGGTGATTTTTCTTGAAATCATCAAATTTTAATGATCCAATTAAATCAGCACAAAGTGCCACTACGTTTTCATTCTTTTGACCCAATTCAGTCATTCCCGCTCCAAAACCCGAACGAGTATCTTTACTTCCTGTATTTGTATATTTTTTCATTTGTTTCTTTTGAGGTTCTGAGTTACTAAGACTCTAAGTTTTTAAAATCTAAAATCAGAAATCGTTAATCTTCAATCTAAAATCTAGTAGTCAATCTCGTCTTCACAATAGTTTTGGCTTAAAGCCTCAGCAAGTTGAGCATCATTAGGCGCTTTTCCGTGCCATGCATGAGTATTCATCATGAAATCTACACCATTACCCATTTCAGTATGCAATAAAACACAAACCGGTTTCCCTTTTCCTGTTCTTGATTTTGCATCTGTCATTCCGGCAATAATAGCCTCGATGTTGTTTCCTTCTGTAATTTCAAGAACATCCCAATCAAAAGCTTCAAATTTTGCACGGATACTTCCCATACATAAAACTTCGTCGGTAGTTCCGTCAATTTGTTTTCCGTTAAGGTCAATAGTTGCAATAAGGTTGTCTACTTTTTTGGCAGAAGCATACATGATCGCTTCCCAGTTTTGACCTTCTTGCAATTCACCATCTCCATGAAGAGTGTAAATAATGTGGTTGTCACCGTTTAGCTTTTTAGCCTGTGCAGCACCAATTCCTACAGATAATCCTTGACCCAATGATCCAGATGCGATACGCACTCCCGGTAAATTATCATGAGTTGTTGGGTGTCCTTGTAATCTTGAATTAATAAGACGGAAAGTTGCTAATTCCTTTACTGGGAAATAACCGCTTCTTGCCAAAACGCTGTAAAATACAGGTGAAATGTGACCGTTTGAAAGGAAAAAAAGATCTTCCCCAATTCCGTCCATGTCAAATCCTTTTTTGCGATCCATAAGGTTTTGGTACAAGGCTACTAGAAATTCAGTACATCCTAGAGATCCTCCTGGGTGACCTGAATTGACAGCATGAACCATTCGAAGAATATCTCTTCTTACTTGGATAGTTAAATCGTTTAATTGTTGTGTGTTAGGCTTCATTGTGTGTATAAAAGTTAAACTGCTGCAAAAGTAATTTTTATTTTGGCGTAAGACAAATGATTTCAATAGCAATTTCAATGACAATGGCAATTTCGATAAGAAAATTCAATTTCAAGGGCAATTTTGTATTCGAAATCATCTGGGCGTGCCACCATAAGAAAAAGGGGCTGACTAATGTTACCGCTTAGTCGCCCCTTTTCCTTATGCTGTCGGGCTATCCGCACTACTTTGGTAGCTAGCTTTTATCCCTCACGCAAACCGTTAAATTAGATGTTTAGTGAATAGTTTTAATCCCTCATTTTTGAATTGCTAATTAATTACTAAGGACTTTTCACTAATCATTATAAACTATATTTTACTTTGAAGACTTCTCCATCCATCACCATTATGGACATCCATATAACCATGCGTTTTAAGGATATTTTTTGCCCTTGCGCTTCTCATTCCCGAGGCACAACAAGTGATAATGGATTTGTTTTTGTCTTTTAATTGAGACAAACTATTTTTTAAAATATCGACAGGGATATTTAGAGAACCTTCTATATGTCCACTGGCATATTCTACCTTGCTTCGTACATCTAGGATGATGGCACCTTGTTTTACGAGTGCTGCATAATCCACAGTAGATCCGAAACCGAATATTTTTTTTAGTTTGTTTAACATCTTATTTTTTATTTGGATTGATAATAATTGACGTCTAACCACGAACCTCCATTGTGACAGTCGATTCCATTCTGGGAAAGGTATTGTTGCGCTTGCCCGCTTCGGTTTCCCGATGCACAACAAAGCACTAAGGGCGATTTTAGGTTTTGCATTTCTTCGATTCGATTTTGTACTTCTCCCAAAGGAATATTTATGGATCCCACAACATGGCCTCCCATAAATTCCTCCCGTGTTCGCACATCTATAATCGTACCTAGTTTTTCTTTGATTATATTCTCTAAAGTCATAAAGATTAGTTTTAAAGAGTGTTGTTTTATAATGCAAAATTACAAAATCAATTAGGTTTGACTGTAACTTTTGTTACACAAGTTCTTTTATGCAAAGTTGTTGCTTAGAAAGCAGTAGGTTTGGCTGTATTGTTTGAGAGGTGAAGAAAAAAACAAATGGTGTGGAAATAAAGAAAGGTAGCATTTTTTTATAAAAGAAAGAACTCGAAGAGAATGATTCCCTATAAATACTAAGATTAACCCAACTTGCAGGATTGAACGACAATGAAAGTTAATTATTTGTTAAATAAGTCATTTTCTTAATCGTCTGTTTATATTTTTTATCTTAAAAATTGTGTTTTTATATATGCGAAACAAGTGTTTTTTAGTCAAATTCCGTTTTAATGTTCAATTTAATGCAAACTGTTCAATAGAACTTCAAGAGTTCAATTTCTTCCAAAATAAGCAAATACTTTATAATAAAAATAGATTAATAAAAAAGCAAAGTAATGGGAAGAATTGCATTATAAAAAAAAAAAAAAAAATAAAGATGACTTTTTATTTCAAAAAATCATCTTTTTTGTACGCTGGATTAGGGTATTTGTAAAATCCTTCACCTGTTTCCACGCCTAGTTTACCTTTGGCAATAAAGTTTTCTTTTAAATATTCTACAGTTTTAATTTTTATTGGATCTTGTGTAGCATCCGCATCCATTTTGTTGATGTTATAAGCAGTTGTGATACCAACAACATCTAAAATTCCAAAAGGACCAACAGGCGCTCCTGTTGCTACCATCCAGGTTTTATCAATTGTTTCCACATCAGAAACTCCTTTTACCAATAAATTGGTTGCTGCATTTAATAAAGGTACTAACAGGGAATTTACAATGTAACCAGGTTGCTCTTTATATAACGGTAGTGCTACCATTCCTATAGTTTTTGCAAATGCTACAACAGCGTCAAAAACTTCGGTCGCAGTTCTGGGATGTCCCATTATTTCTGCCGTATTGTGTTTCCATATTTCATTTGCAAAATGCAATGCTACAAATTTTTCGGGACGTTTGGTAACTTCTGCAAATTGGCTTGGTAACATGGTAGAAGAATTAGTAGCAAATATGGTTTTAACAGGAGAAACTGCGGCTAATTTTTCATAAAAGTCAATTTTGATTTTTGGGTTTTCAGGAACGGCTTCAATCAATAAATCAGCATCTTTTACGGCTTCTGCTAAATCCGAAGAATAACTTAAATTGGCAAAAGTTGCCTCTAATTGTTCTTTTGTTGCCTGCAAATCGTTTTTATAGGCTTCACTTAAAATACTGAATTTTGCTTTTGCTTTGTCCAAAACTTCTTCATTAATATCATATACGGTGACATTAAATCCGTGAAAAGCAGTTTGAAAGGCAATTTGATAACCCAAAACACCGCTTCCAGCTACAGTTATATTTTTAAAGTTCATGATTTTTTATTATTAAAATTATTTATTTTGTAAAGACTTATTTCCTTAACCTAAAGTAGGTTCGTATGTTATTAAATCTGCTCTTAGCCAATCTGGGATTTCTATAGACTTTCCCTTTGTTGTATCAATTAATACTTGGATGCTTTTTCCTTTAGCATGAATGATTTCGTTGCCGTCTTTATCTAAACTGGTAATTAAATATTCAATTTCAAAACTTTTAAAACCAATGGAGGAAGTTCTTATTTTAATGGAGGGTTTTATGGCGGTTATCTTTATTTCTTTGAAATAATCACACTCAATATGTGCGATGACAAACATATTTTTTGTCCAGTCCCATTGTTTACTGGCTGTAGGCATATAATATCCTCTTCCAATTTGAAAATATTCAAAATAGTAGACATTATTAACGTGATTTAAAGGATCTAAATCATTCCAGCGAATATTTAAAGGCAATGAATATTTAAAATCTTGAAGTTCGATGTTTTGCATTATGTCTTTTCAAAAATTATGGTTGTTAATAAAACGAAACCCGTTACGATTGAAAGTTTCAATAGACAATGAGTAAAGTTAACTATTTAATTGAAATTATTGGTTTTTCATTAAATGTTTTTTTCAATAGAAACAGAAGATCCGAGGGATTTAATGAAAACATTTGATACCCTAACTAAACACGAAAAAAGCCTGCATTTGGCAGGCTTTGTATCAAAAAGAGAAACCGTAATTACAATTAAGGTTACAGTCTACTATTTGTAATGGAATTTGCCCCTGAAGCATTAATATTGATGTTAGATTGAGCAATTTCGTTCAAAGTAGCATCTGCTTTTTTTGTTCATCTAGCGTCATCGCGAGCAAATTAGCGGCCTTATTTTCGCCAAGAGTATTGGCATAAGCTTGTAAAGTATCATAGGTAGTAATTTCATATTGTTTTACCTTTTGTCCTGTGTAATAATTCTGGCATCACGTATATTGCCTATTTCTGTATTTGCGATTATGCCTCTGCTTACATTTATTAATCCTTCGATAGCTTCACATTTTTTTGCGGTGGCTTTAATACCCGTAGTTTCAAATATTTCCTCCAAGCAAGAAACATGTTCTTTCGTTTCGTTTAAATGACTTTTTAAGGTGTTGGCTAATTCTATTGATGAAGCATTTTCCACCATATTCGGTAAGGTTTTAATCAATGTTTTTTCTGCGCAGTAAATATCTTTCAACCCAACTTCACATAAGTCTCTTAAACTTAGTGCTGCTTCTAATTTTGCTTCCGCAACTCCTTTAGCTTCTTGTTTTCTATATGCAGTTCCCATGATTGTTGTTTTTTAATATTAATTTTTGAATAAGACAAAATCGTTCGTAACGTCTTATAAATTCACAATTTTATTTTTGTTATAATTTTAAAGTTCATAGATTCGGGCTTTACTATTTATATAATGTGAATTCAAGTAAATTGTGTACTAAATAGCTGTTAATTAACTAATTGAAAACGCGAATAGCGTGATTGTAATGAGGGGATACAGAATAGTAAGGCCATGAGAATCGGATGGTTTTATCCATGAGATTAGTGCTTTTTTTATTCAGGATGATAGGTTAGGAAAGATAATTAGTATTTCGATTTATCGGAAGGTGTTTTTATAAAGTTACTGTGTAACTTCTTTGAAATGTTTGGTTTATACCGAAAGAGATTTGCTAAGTTGTGATCGTTAGATTTGTTTTTAAAAAACAGAAAAAGTACATTAGCAATGAATTTGTTACAAATAAAATTATCATGAAGTCAATTAGTGTTTTTGGTATTCTGACCATTCTTTTTTTGTCGTTTGGTATAGAAACAAAAGTTTTTTCACAGGAGGATAAAAATAGCCAATGGTATAATTCGGCGAATCGCCATAAAGACAACAAAGCCCCCGTTAAGGATGTTTACCAACAAAAGGGACGTGTGGTCTTGGAGCCGACCGGGATAGATTCAACTTGGCAAAAAATGAAAGTAGGTAACGTACTTTCTTCATTTGGGCACATGGTAAAACCCGAAGGCATTACCATTGAATTAGAAAAAGGGGATCGCATAATGAGTTTGGTTTTAGCCCAAAACAAGAAATTTTTGGTGCTGAAAACGGACAGTCATTTATCCGTTGTCGATGCCGATAATTTTAATCTACTAAGTCAAAACATATTTCCCGATAAAGAGGATGGTGGTTCAATGTATGGACTTGCCTTGGCTAATGATGATACTACAGTTTATTATACGGGCATGCAAAAAAACATGTATATAGGAACCGTAAGTAAAAACGGAACTTTCTCACACACAAAGACTATTGATTTATCCATAGATAAAAAGTTTACTAATCCTTTGGGCATTGGCTTGTGCAATAAGTCTAATATTGCTCTAGTAGCTTTGGCAATAGCCAATCAGGTGGCGGTGGTCGATTTGAAAACCGCTAAAGTAGTGCGAAACATTCCCGTTGGCGTTTGCCCGTATGCCGTTGTCATAAGTAGTGATGAACAGACTGCTTATGTAAGTAATTTTGGAGGGCCAATTCCAGGCAGAGGCGATAGGACCGAAAAATCGGCAGGATCGGACGTGGCGGTTGATGAAAATTCTATAGCCTTGCGGGGGTCTGTTTCTATAATCGATATAAAAAACAAAAAAGTGATTGCCGAAATTAATACCGGAATTCATCCCGAATCGATGGTTTTGTCTCCAAATGGGGAACTTTTATATGTAACCGATGCCAGCGGTGATGGTATCAGTGTGATTGATGTTGTGAAGAAAAAAGTGATTTCTACAATTGATACCAAACCGAACCCAAGTTTGCCCTACGGTAGTTTAACAACTGCACTGGAGTTTAGCTCGGACGGGAAAATCCTGTTTGCGGCCAACGCCGGGAATAACGCCATTGCACTAATCAACCCGAAAAAACCACAAGATGGGCCGTATGGATTTATTGCTGCAGGCGGTTTTCCCGGAGCCATTTGTGTTGAAAATAACAACCTGTTTATTGGGAATGTTGTCCCGTTGAGGGGTGCCTTGCAAAAAGTAACAGTACCATCGAGCAAAACCGAATTGGATAAATACACCCAGAATGCCGAAAAAGGTTTTCACCTCATCGATATCATCAGGGCGCAGGCTGTGGCTCAATCTGATGTGGCTCCAAAACCTGTACCTACCCGAGTTGGGGAACCATCGGTAATTAAACATGTCGTTTATATAATCAAGGAAAATAAAAAATTCGATCAAGTACTCGGAGACATCGGAAAAGGAAATTGTGATTCTACCCTAGTCGAATTTTCAAAAGAGGTAACCCCAAATACGCATGCTTTGGCAAACCAATTTGTATTGCTGGATAATTATTATTGTAATGGGATTCAATCCAATGATGGGCATCAATGGGCAATACAAGGAATAACGACACCTTACCGCGAGAAAGATTATGCGAGTGTTCATTGTTCATACGATTTTGGTACGGATCCGCTTTGTTATGCTGCAAGTGGTTTGATTTGGGATCACCTCCTTAGAAAAGGAATATCTTTTAGAAATTTTGGGGAACTTGATTATCCAGTTTTAGTCAAAGGGAAAACTTGGACAGACTTTTACTCCTCATGGGCAAACAAAACAAATACGGCCGAATTTGAATGTGTGTATTCATCGGACATGCTACGAAAGTACAGTGATTTGCGTTTCCCTGGTTGGCAAATGAACATTCCCGATCAAGTCAGGGCAGATGCTTTTATCAATGCCTTATCAGAATATGAAAAGGCGGGTAGTTTACCTGAATTTATTGTGATTTACATGCCCAACGATCATACCAATGGTCACAGCACAGCCAATCCAACTCCCAGAGCCTACGTGGCTGATAATGATTTGGCAACGGGACGGGTGGTCGATGCGCTTTCTAAAAGTCCATTTTGGAAAGACATGGTGGTTTTTATCAATGAAGACGATCCACAAACGGGTACGGATCATGTCGATGGACACCGTTCCTTTTGTTTGCTGGCGGGACCTTATGTAAAACGCGATGCCCTAATAAGTAATTTTTACAATCAATCTTCGGTATTGCATACGATTTGTCAAATATTTGGAGTTCAGCCTATGAATCAAATGGTGGCCCTGTCTCCGCTAATGACAGAATGTTTTCAGGATACGGCCAATTATGAAGGTTATACCTTTCTTGGGTCAAACATCGCTTTAAACGAAATGAATCCTGAAAAGAAAGCCATGAATTCTAAAACTCAGTCGCGTTTGGCTCCTAAAACTGAAAAATTAGATTTTTCCGGACCAGATCGTATAGATAAGGATGCTCTGATGTTTAGTAAATATGTGTGGTCTACCATTCATGGAGATAAACCTTTTCCATCCCAATATTTTGGGGATCATGGGAAAGGCCTCAAGCAACTGGGTTTAAAAACAGACCCTAATGCTAAGAAGGATTTGGATGATTAGAAAGTTTCTGTTGTTTTAGTTTTTTGTTATTTCTAAATTGGACAGCGTAAACGCGTTTAAAGTTTTTCGCGACGAATTTTACGAATTTCATCTGTTTTTAATTGAATTTGTGAAATTAAAACGTATGATTTTTCGTGTAAATTTGTGTAATTCGTGGCGGACTTTTTTTAAAAGCGTTTGTCCTGCTAAATTGGATGTTTTTAGGATTAATTGGGTAGATATTTGTTATGAAGAATAATTATATACTAAATCGTAATTCTTAAATTTTAAATAAATTATCTTTGCCGTCCCGAACGGTCGGGAGAAAAAAGTATTTATGAAGTTTGATTTATTAAAAACAGATCCTCAATCGAAAGCTCGTGCGGGAAGCATTACCACAGATCACGGTGTGATTGAGACACCAATATTCATGCCTGTGGGTACGGTTGCCTCTGTAAAAGGGGTGCATCAAAGGGAATTGAAACAAGACATAAACCCTGATATTATTCTAGGAAATACATACCATTTATACTTGCGTCCACAAACCGAAATCATCGAGAAAGCGGGTGGATTGCATAAATTCATGAATTGGGATCGTAATATTTTGACCGATTCTGGAGGGTATCAAGTGTATTCTCTTTCGGCAAATCGTAAAATTAAGGAAGAAGGAGTAAAGTTTAAATCGCATATTGATGGTTCGTATCATTTTTTCACACCAGAGAATGTAATGGAAATTCAACGTACCATTGGCGCCGATATTATTATGGCTTTTGATGAATGTACGCCTTATCCGTGTGATTATCGCTATGCACAACGCTCGATGCACATGACCCACCGTTGGTTGGATCGTTGTATCAATCACTTGGAAAAAGTGCCTGTGAAGTACGGTTATGATCAAACTTTTTTCCCTATTATACAAGGGAGTACGTATAAAGATTTGAGAAGACAATCGGCGGAATATATTGCCAATTCTAATCAGCAAGGAAACGCTATTGGTGGCCTTTCGGTGGGGGAACCTGCAGAAGAAATGTATGCCATGACCGAAGTAGTTTGTGAAATTCTGCCTGAAGACAAACCACGTTATTTGATGGGAGTGGGAACGCCAATTAATATTCTGGAAAATATCGCACTTGGAATTGATATGTTCGATTGTGTGATGCCTACGCGTAACGCTAGAAACGGAATGTTGTTTACCGCCAACGGAACCATTAATATCAAGAACAAAAAATGGGAAGCCGATTTCTCTCCTGTAGACGAAATGGGAATTACCTTTGTTGATACCGAATATACCAAAGCGTATTTGCGTCACTTGTTTGCTGCTAATGAATACTTGGGGAAACAAATTGCAACCATACACAATCTTGGTTTCTATATGTGGTTGGTTCGTGAAGCCAGAAAACATATTTTAGCCGGTGATTTTGTGACCTGGAAAGAAATGATGGTGAAAAATATGAACCAAAGATTATAAGAATTGAAGCGGGAAGTTTGAAGCGGGAAGTGTTTGACGGTTAAAATTTGTTTTTTATCCTAAACTTCCATCTTCCATCTTCCATCTTCCAACTCCTACATTATGAGATTAACAATAATAGACAAATACATACTTAAGAGATATTTAGCCACTTTTTCGGTGATGCTTTTGTTATTTGCACCTATTGGGATTATTATAGATATTTCGGAGAAGATCAATAAAATGATTGAGAATCAAGTGCCAGTTTTGAAAATTGCCATTTATTACTATCATTTTACGATTTACTTTATGAACAATCTTTTTCCAATATTTTTGTTTATATCGGTCATTTGGTTTACGTCGAAGTTAGCGAATGATACAGAGATTATTGCTATTTTAAGCTCTGGAATTTCATTTACGCGGTTCATGAGACCTTATATAATTGGGGCATCCATAATATCTGTTTTTGTTTTGCTGATGGGGTTTTATGTGATTCCAGTTTCTAGCGAAGGATATAATAATTTTAGATACACTTATCTAAGAAACAACGGTAAGGAACTCATGCGGGGCAATAATACGGATGTGTATAGGCAAATAAGCGACAATGAGTTTATCTATGTAAATAGTTTTAATAATGAGTCTCAAATGGCTTTTAATTTTTCTTTGGAAAAGTTTAAAAAAGAAAAATTAGAGTATAAAATTACAGCCAGTAGAATCAAATGGAATCCAAAAGACAAGACTTATTCTTTATATGATTATACCAAAAGAAGCGTAGGTATTGAAGGCGATGTGATTGAAAAGGCACCCGAAAAGAAGATGAAATTTAGTTTTGATCTGGAAGATTTGGCGCCAGTGGTTTATATCGCAGAAACATTAAGTTTAGGAGACTTGAATGCTTTTATAGATAAAGAACGAAAGAGGGGATCGTCTAATATTAATGTCTATTTGGTTGTTTTGTATAAAAAATACAGTGTTCCTGTATCGGCATTTATTCTAACAATCATAGCCGTTTCTGTATCTTCAATGAAACGAAGAGGAGGGATGGGAGCTAATCTAGCCATTGGAATAGCAGTGGCATTTTCATTTGTGTTTTTGGATAAAATATTTGGTGTATTGGCCGAGAAATCATCGTTTTCGCCACTTTTGGCGGTTTGGTTGCCTAATATTGTTTTTGGAATTTTAGCTATTTATTTATTACGAAATGCAAAACGATAATTTAAAAAGTTACCTTAGTTTACACTTCATTGTTTTTATATGGGGTTTTACGGCTATTTTAGGTGCGTTAATAACGATAGATTCTGATTTTTTGGTTTGGTATCGAATGTTTTTTGCCGCAGTTTTTATAGCTGTTTTTATAGGAATCAAAAAGAAATCTTTTCGAGTATCTCCTAAATCTTTTTTAAAACTGATTGTTGTAGGCTTACTAATTGCTTTGCATTGGATTTTCTTTTTTGAAGCCATAAAAATTTCGACGGTTTCTATAACTTTATCCGTTTTCTCCTTGGGGGCATTTTTTGCATCACTTTTGGAACCTCTTTTTTTTGGAAGAAGAATACTTTGGTATGAAGTGTTTTTTGGTATGATAATAATAGCTGGTTTGGGACTGATTATGCAAGTAGAGATTCATTATTTGAACGGAATGGTATTGGCTTTGGTGTCTATAATACTGGGTGTTTTATTCACTTTAATGAATGGTAAATTAATTAAAGATCATGATCCTTCGGTAATTTCGTTTTATGAATTTTTAGCTGGATTTTTCTTTATCACAATTTATTTTTTATTTCAAGGTAAATTCACGTCTGACTTTTTTGTGATGACAACAAAAAATTGGATTCTGATTTTAATTCTGGCTTCAGTTTGTACGGCTTATGCTTTTACGGCTTCGGTTATGGTAATGCGACAACTTTCTCCTTATACAGTGATGTTAACTACAAATTTAGAGCCTGTCTACGGTATTGTGTTAGCTTTTTTCATTATTGGAGGAAAAGAAAAAATGAGCACGGCATTTTACATTGGTGCAGTCATAATTGTCATAACAGTTATATTAAATGGGGTAATTAAACACTATAGAAAAGAAGATCAATTAGAGTAAAGAGTTGATATTATTTTTACACTTTTAAAAAAAACAAGTATAGAACGATATTAAATTTTATATTTGCAGTTCCAAAACGAAAAATTAAAACAATAATAAAACCGCACAAATACTATGGAATATTTAGATTTTGAGCTTCCAATAAAAGAACTTGAAGAGCAATTAGATAAATGTGTTGTTATTGGTCTGGAGTCAGATGTTGACGTTACAAATACCTGTAAGCAAATCAATAAGAAATTAGAAGATACCAAAAAGCAAATTTATAAAAACTTAACGGCTTGGCAACGGGTACAGTTATCAAGACATCCTAGTAGACCTTATACTTTAGATCATATCAGAGGGTTGTGCGGTGAAACTTTTCTGGAGCTACATGGCGATAGGGGTTTTAAAGATGATAAAGCCATGATTGGTGGTTTGGGTAAAATAGGCGGTCAATCTTTCATGATTATTGGTCAACAAAAAGGATACAATACCAAAACGCGTCAGTATAGAAATTTTGGAATGGCAAATCCAGAAGGATATAGAAAAGCCTTGCGTTTAATGAAAATGGCTGAGAAATTTGGTGTACCGGTAGTTACTTTAATTGATACTCCGGGAGCTTATCCAGGACTGGAAGCCGAAGAACGTGGTCAAGGAGAGGCCATTGCCAGAAATATATTCGAAATGGTACGTCTTAAAGTGCCTATTATTACAATTATTGTTGGAGAAGGTGCTTCGGGAGGCGCATTGGGAATAGGTGTTGGAGATCGCGTTTATATGCTTGAAAACACTTGGTATTCTGTAATCTCCCCAGAGTCTTGTTCTTCTATTTTATGGAAAAGTTGGGACTATAAAGAAAAAGCTGCAGATGCATTAAAGTTAACTTCTGCCGATATGAAAAAGCAAAAATTAGTCGATGATATTATTCCGGAACCTCTTGGAGGAGCTCATTATGATAGAGAGACTACTTTTACTACAGTGGAACAATATATCATGAAAGGATACAATGAACTCAAAGATTTATCAACAGCCGAATTAATTGCTCAAAGAATGGATAAATACTGTAAGATGGGTGAATACAAAGAGTAAAATCTTTTTTTATAATCTTAATCCGTTTCCTCTCGTTCTAAAAATGGGATGAGACGGATTTTTTTTTGGGTTATAAACAATAAACAAGTATTTATAAACAATTAATAGTAATAACTCAATAGCCATCTTTTTATAATTTTAGTTACTTTCGCTACATGGAAAATTTCAAGAATATAAGTCCAGTTAAAGTGGATAAAACAACTATAATAAACCTTGAAAAAGGAAAATTACCCCCACAAGTACTAGATCTGGAAGAGGCAGTACTTGGTGCAATGATGATTGATAAAAAAGGAGTAGATGAGGTAATTGATATCCTGCAACCTGATGCTTTCTATAAGGAAGCACACAAACATATTTTTGAAGCCATAGTTCAATTGTTTACCGATACACAGCCAATCGATTTATTGACCGTTTCGGCTCAACTTAGAAAAAATGCCAAATTAGACCTAGCGGGTGGCGATTTTTATTTAATTCAGCTTACGCAAAAAATTTCCTCTTCGGCTCACATTGAGTTTCACTCTAGAATTATTCTTCAAAAGTTTATTCAACGGAGTTTGATTCGGATATCCTCTGAAATTATCGAAGATGCGTATGACGAAACCACCGATGTATTTAATTTATTAGACCAAGCAGAGTCAAAATTATATGAGGTTACTCAAGGAAACATCAAACGTAGTTCTGAAACAGCTCAAAGCTTAGTTTTACAAGCCAAGAAACGTATTGAAGAAATTAGCAAACAGGAAGGACTTAGTGGTGTTGAGACTGGTTTTACTAATTTAGACAAGCTTACCTCAGGCTGGCAACCTAGTGATTTAATTATTATTGCCGCGAGACCCGCAATGGGAAAAACAGCATTCGTACTTTCTATGGCTAGAAATATAGCTATCGACTACGGACATCCAGTTGCCTTGTTCTCTCTAGAGATGGCATCTGTACAGTTGATTACTCGTTTGATTTCGTCTGAAACAGGCTTGTCTTCAGAAAAATTACGTACAGGAAAATTAGAGCCACACGAATGGACAATGTTGAGTACCAAAGTGAAAAATCTAGAAAAAGCCCCGCTTTTTATTGATGATACCCCTTCTTTATCCATTTTTGATTTAAGAGCAAAAGCAAGACGTTTGGTGTCACAACACGGTATCAAAATCATAATTGTCGATTATTTGCAATTGATGACGGCAGGAGGAAACGGAAAAGGTGGAGGAAATAGAGAGCAGGAGATATCGACTATCTCTCGAAATTTAAAAGCATTGGCCAAGGAATTGAATGTTCCTGTAATAGCCCTTTCCCAGTTATCGCGTGCTGTAGAAACGCGTGGTTCTAGTAAAAGACCTTTGCTTTCGGATCTTCGTGAATCTGGAGCGATTGAGCAAGATGCCGATATTGTTTCATTTTTATACCGTCCCGAATATTATAAAATTGATGAATGGGATGATGATGAAGCGTCTCCAACTGCTGGACAAGCCGAGATTATGATCGCCAAACATAGAAATGGTGGTATAGAAAACGTTCGTTTGAAGTTTATTGGACATTTGGGTAAATTTGATAATTTAGATGATCACAGCGGTGGTTATGATGATTTACCATCTAGTATGAACCATGACGAAAGTTCGTTTGTTACCAAAAATCTTCCTTCGGCAAATGAGGCTTTCGGAAGTAACTTTAATAATGATGACGATGATGATGGGGATGTTCCTTTTTAGGAAAAACAAAAAAGGCTGCCTAGATGGACAGCCTTTTTCATTTTTAATTTCTGCAACTTCTATTCAGTTCGTTTTCAGAATTACTTTGTAGTTAATTCTGAAAACTATAGCTGAATAGTAATAATTCCTTTTATTATTTTTTAATAATCAGTTTTTTAGAAACAATCTTAGTTCCGTTGGTTGCACGTAAATAATAAGCTCCATCGCTTAGGGACTCTATATTTATGCTGTTGTAATCACTGTTCAATACTTTGAATGTTTTTACAGTTTTTCCTAGTTGATCCGTGATTATGAAAACTCCTTCAAAATCAGATTTGATATTCAAGATTCCTTTGTTTGGATTAGGGTAAATAGTTAAAACTTCTTCTTTCTCAAAGATATCTTTTCCTAATATGGTTACAGTGACACAATCGGAAGTTGCTAAACAGCCATTCAAACTTATCCCAACAGCATAAGAACCCGTACTTGTTGGAGTAATACTTTGATTTGTTTCTACTGACAATAGTTCACTAGGGCATTTGAACCATTGGTAACTAGCTCCAGTTTGATTTGCCATTAGTGTGTTTCCTGTTTGTGTAATTGTTTTATTTATTACTGTAATTGAAACTGATACTTCAGTTCTGATGCTTTCGCATGAGTTTAAAGTTTGCGAAACATAATATTTATTTCCAGAAACCAGAACGGTTGAACTGGTCAATAAATTCCCATTGTTTGTGGCATCGTACCATTTGGTATCTGTTCCTGTTGCTACTAAATCAGCAACAATAGCCGAACTACAAAATGGTTGTGTCGCTGTAGCTGTTGGAGCTGCTGTCTCATTTACAGTTACCGCAGCAGTTGGATCAGATACGCAACCCGTACTAGTTTTAGTAAAAGTAAAAGTAGCCGATCCATTAGATACACCAGTTACAACTCCCGCATTGGTAACGGTTGCTACTGCTGTATTACTACTCGCCCAAATTCCGCCTGTTGTTGGTGAAAGAGCCGAAGTAGAACCTACACAAATAGGATTTGAACCCGTAATAGTTGCAGCTGGTAATGCATTTACAGTTACCGCATCAGTCGGATCAGATACGCATCCCGTATTGGTTTGAGTAAATGTAAAAGTAGCTGAACCATTAGCAACACCAGTTACAAGACCCGCATTAGTAACGGTTGCTACTGAGTTGTTGCTACTCGCCCAAGTTCCGCCAGTATTTGGCAAAACAGTCGAAGTAGTACCTACACAAATAAGATTTGTACTTGTAATAGTTGCAGTTGGTAATGCATTTACAGTTACCGCAGCAGTTGGATCAGATACGCATCCCGTATTGGTTTGAGTATAAATAAAAGTAGCAGATCCATTGGTGACACCAATTACTGTACCTGCATTGGTAACAGGTGCAATAGCTGTATTACTACTCATCCAAGTTCCGCCTGTTGTTGGCGAAAGAGTAGTAGTAGAACCCACACATATAGCATTTGTACCACTAATAGTAGCAATTGGTAATGCATTTACGGTTATTGCAGCAGTTGGAGCAGAGTTGCATCCAGTACTTGTTTGAGTAAAAGTAAAAGTTGCTGATCCATTAGATACTCCAGTTACAAGACCCGCATCGGTAACCGTTGCTACAGCTGTATTGCTACTAGTCCAAGTTCCACCCGTTGTTGGCGAAAGAGTAGAAGTACCATTAACACAAATAGTATTTGTTCCAGTGATGTTAGCCGTTGGTAATGCATTTACAGTTACCGCAGCAGTTGGAGCTGATACGCAACCAGTGCTTGTTTGAGTATAAATAAAAGTAGCCGATCCATTAGTAACACCAATTATTGTACCTGCATTGGTAACAGGTGCAATAGCTGTATTACTACTCATCCAAGTTCCGCCTGTTGTTGGCGAAAGAGTAGTAGTAGAACCTATACAAATAGCATTTGTACCAGTAATGTTAGCCGTTGGTAGTGCATTTACAGTTATTGCAGCAGTTGGAGCAGATACGCATCCCGTACTAGTTTTAGTAAAAGTAAAAGTTGCCGATCCATCAGATACTCCAGTTACAAGACCCGCATCGGTAACCGTTGCTACAGCTGTATTACTACTCGCCCAAGTTCCGCCTGTTGTTGGAGAAAGAGTAGTAGTAGATCCCATACAAATAGCATTTGCACCAAGAATAGTTGTAGTTGGTAATGCGTTTACAGTTATCGCAGCCGTTGGAGAAGATGGGCAACCCGTACTTGTTTGAGTAAAAGTAAAAGTAGCGGATCCATTGGATACTCCCGTTACGACACCCGCATTGGTAACTGTTGCTACAGCTGCACTGCTACTTGCCCAAGTTCCGCCTGTTGTTGGAGAAAGGGTAGTAGTCGATCCCACACAAATAGCATTTGCACCGAGAATAGTTGTAGTCGGTAATGCTTTTACAGTTATCGCAGCCGTTGGAGCAGAGCTACATCCAGTACTATTTAGTCTAAAAATAAAAGTAGCTATTCCATTAGTAACACCTATTGTTGTGCCTCCATTGGTAACAGGTGCAATAGCTGTATTACTACTCATCCAAGTTCCGCCTGTTGTTGGCGAAAGAGTAGTAGTAGAACCCACACATATAGCATTTGCACCAAGAATTGTAGTAATTGGCAGTGCATTTACAGTTATCGCAGCCGTTGGAGCAGATGGGCAACCCGTACTAGTTTGAGTAAAAGTAAAAGTAGCCGTCCCATTCGAAACTCCAGTTACAACCCCAGCATCGGTAACCGTTGCTACAGCTGTGTTGCTACTCGCCCAAGTTCCGCCTGTTGTTGGCGAAAGAGCCGAAGTAACACCAACACAAATAGGATTTGCACCAGTAATGCTAGCCGTTGGATTTGCATTTACAGTTACCGCAGCCGTTGGAGCAGATGGGCAACCCGTACTAGTTTGAGTAAAAGTAAAAGTAGCCGTTCCATTCGAAACCCCCGTTACAACCCCAGCATCGGTAACTGTTGCTACAGCTGTATTGCTACTTGCCCAAGTTCCGCCTGTTGTTGGCGAAAGGGTAGTTGTGGATCCCAGACAAATAGCATTTGCTCCCGTAATACTAGTAATTATAGCTTGTGGTTCAATGATAGTAACATTTTTAGTAATGCTACACAAATTAATATCAGTAATTGTACAAACATAAGGTGTTGCCGAAGCCGCTAATCCTGTTGCTGTTGCCGTTGTTTGTACAGGATTTGTATTCCAAGAATAGGTTAGAGTTCCTGTTCCGCCAGTAGCACCTACTACAGTTGCTGTACCATTGCTTCCTCCATTGCAACTCACACTAGTTTGTGTAGTTGTAGCAGTTATCGCTGGTGGCTGAGTGATATTAAAATTTTTGATAATAGAACACGTATTCGGAGCAGTTATACGACAAGTGTATGGGCCTGCAGCCAATCCTGAAGCTGTAGTTCCAGTTGCTCCTGTTGACCAAAGGTAAGAGAATGGACCAGTTACATTAGTAGGATCTACTACAGTAGCTGTACCATTGCTTCCTCCATTGCAAGTAGCAATAGTACTTGAAATTGATGCATTCAATGGCGGAGTCTGTGAGACAGCAATAGATCCCGTTGTAAATTGAGTTAATTCGCTATCTGTTATAGTACAGGTATAGGGTCCTGCCGTTAATCCAGTTGCTGTAGCTCCCGTTCCCCCAGATGACCATAAATAACTATAAGGAGGCGCACCGCCCGAAGCAGTTACCCAAGCCGTACCATTACTACCTCCATTACAAGTTACATTAGTTTTGTTAGTGATTGCCGATAATGCAGCACCGGTTGTAAAACTCAAATTAGCACCATAACTTGTCCCTCCAGAATTGATGGCATACGCTCTGTAATTGACAGTAGTGCCAGCAGGTAAAGAAGATACTAAACCACTAAAAACACCTGTCCCGGTGCCGTTTGTTATTTTGGTATTTGCCGTTGTTGGGTTTGCTGTTGTTGCCCAAACAATACCTCTTTCGGTTACTGCTGCACCAGCATCTGCGGTAACATTACCACCCATAGTGGCTTTTACAGCACCTACGCCTGTTGCGGTGGTGGTGGTTACCGTTGGTGTGGTTGCAACTGCACAATTGATAACGGGAGTTGCGTAATTACTGGGTAGTATTCCTAATGTTGCAGTAGTAGAATTTCCCCAGTTGGCGACATTATTGATACTGGCTCTAATTGCTGCAGCAGTGCCTGTAAGGGTACCTGTGTATTTATTGTATCCTGGTTCAGTGGGCTGCCCTTTTGAAAAAAGAGAGATACAATCTACTCCATTGGTAAGTCCTAATGGCACAATACTCTCGGAGCCTGCTACTGCTTGAGTGGACCATTTAGTACTGTCATTATAATTTACTGCATCTGCTTCAGCATGTACGCCAGCAATGAATGTAGGGTTGGTAGGTCTTACTCCTGTCGCGCTTTGGTATGCCAGTATTTGATCGCCAGAACCACCCAATTGGAATCCAGGACCAGCTGGTTTATAACCATATGTTACTGCTCCAGTCGCTCCTGTTATGGTGAAGGTATCTACAGCTGTCTCAACAATCGAAATTATAGTACCACAAGCAATACCTCCAGCGGGAATGGTCCATTGCAAATGAGTTTCTAAAGTATTCCAAACGTTTCCAGTGTGCCAACCTTCTTCTGCAAAATAGAGTGTCTCTCCAGCAGGAAGTGGTTTTAGGGCAATGAAGGAAAATCCATCAGAACCAGCAAAGTCAAGCCCTACAAAAGCAATATCTCCTGCTTGAAGGGTTTGTGCTTTTGTGCTCTCAAAACTAAAAAAAGCACAGCATAAGAATAGATAAATAAGTATTGTTTTTTTCATTTTTTTTCATTTTTGATTCGGAATGCTTTCACGTATTTGTAAAAGTATTTTTAGAATCGTGTTGAAGTTTGTCCTTAAATGAGGTGTTCTCTTAAACAAACTTTAAATTTTTCTTTTTGAATTTAATTTTGCAGTTATTTCATACGTTCTTTTTAAGTTAATGACATAAATAAGCATTTTGCCAGCCTCCAGCCTTAAGAGGTGCAGGCATATTTATGATTTTTTTTATAAAATTTCCTGTATTGGTTAAAGTTTCTGTTTTTATCAGGCAAGGTAAATCTGTATCACTTTTACAAACAGTATAGATATAATGGTCAAAGTTGGTTCGTTGAGTCTCTGGATCAAACCGTATTGTCCCTCTTGGCCCTGCAACGTGTAAGCGGTTCATGGTTGCAATAAGCAAAGGAGTAGGTGTATTTTGCGGAGTGTTTTCTAGTAGTGCTTTTATAATCAAACCACTTTCGTAGCCTAAAAGCGAAAAAACAGTAGGCAATTCGGAATGGTTTTCATGGTAGTTGGTAATAAATTCAAAATTTGTAGCACCTTCCGAAGTTGTAGTCGAGCAGTTTTCGTTTCCTAGCCAAGAACCCACTACAAAAAGATGGTCTTTGTTCGCTTCATTTTCTAATTCAGAGTCAAAACAAAAAGCCGAGAGGTAGTAAGGATATTTTTCGAGTAATTTATTTTCGTTCAAAAAGCGAGTGTGCTCTTGAGTATATAGCCCCGAATGAAAGGCACATATTACCTCGGGTTTATAGCTTTCAATGTCCTCTAGCATGAGTTGGGTTTCGGTTTCTCTAGGCAAAAAAGGAGTAATATAATGTCCCGAAAACGAGGTTTTGTTTTCTTCAAAGGCCTGTGTTAGGGCATCCAGAAAACCATAGCCCGCATCGTAGTAAGAACTAGAACTCACGATGCTTTTGTATTCCCGCTGCTGCAAAAATTTTCCGAGTAAGTAGCTCGACTCGTGAAGTCCGTACGAATTGCAATACACTCCTTTTAGAGTAGGCAATTGGTAGGGTAGGTTCGCCCCCAAATCGGATGCAATAAGCAATATGTCGTGGTTGGAGGCGTATTCAAATACATCCGAAAGCTTGTGGTGGCCAAAAAAACCAATGATTATCGAGACCTCTTCCTGATAATGGAGTTTTTGCATTTTATCTATAATCAATCTTTCGTCTGCACCCAAACTTATACTCTCTATGCGATAGGACACTTCTAGGGATGGCAATTTAAGGCCTCGAATAAAATCACGGTCTAGGGTTTTGAACTGCTTAGATTGTGGGAGTAAAACCCCTATTTTAGGTAGCATAGCCATCGTTGTTTGCTGTTATGAAATGGTTTCTGATTGTAAATTTGAAACTTTATTATTTGTTTAATGCCATTTAAAGATTATTCTTAAAAAAAATGCAAAGACAAGTTGATTTTTTCTAAATTTTTCTCTCACAAACAGGGCAAACGCTTTTAAAAACAGAAAAAAAGTAGCCACGAATTTCACGAATGAACACGAATTTTATACTTTTCAAATTACACTAATTTATTCAAAAACACAGAGAAATTCGTGTTATTTAATTTTTATTCTTTTTAGATTTGTGTTCATTCGTGAAATTCGTGGCTAAAAATTTTTAAAAGCGTTTGCCCTGCTATCACAAATAGAAAACCCCTTCATTTAAATACTTCAAAAAATAAATAAATGTGGGTTTTTCAAAAAAGTAGTATTAGTCCCTAGAAGGAAAAATACCATACAATGCAATACTAGTATAGATTCCTAAATATGGATTTAAGAGGGATACGGGCGCACTACCTCCTACTAGCGAAGTAGAACCGCTAATAGTTGAGCTAATACCCGAAAACTTATCGGCAGACAAAGGGGCTTCGCTATACATATTTGGAAATCCAGAACCAGCACCCAAACTGTTTTCTCCATTTTCGGTTGTGTTTGAAGCACCATTATGGCCCACATTGATTACCGTATTTACGAAAGCTGTTCCTGCCAAGCCGTGATTGTGTATTGGCATGTTAGTTTGAGTAAGCACTACTGTTTGTGCCCCCCCTTTTTCTCCCCATAGTACAGGATTAGTAAGTCCAGTTCCTTGTCCAGGGTGTACAATAGTTCTGCCTCTTAGGTCGGGCAACCCAAAATTGGTAATACCATCACCACCAAAAGTGATTCCTAATAAAGAGTATAATGCCGTATTTTGTGAAATAGAGAGTAATTGGCCGTTGCAAAATGCCCAACCCCTTGGGGTGAAGTTAAATCCAAAAGCTTGAATTTGTCCAATAAGTTGTTCCATAAAGTTTTTTTTTAAAAGTTTTTTTTAAAGTTTGAATCGGTTGTATTATTTTATATTAAAACACGTATAAATACCTGTTTTTATATGATTTCTAATTCCAAATTTTACTGTTGAAAATAGAATTGAGGATAGTAATCTATAACTGTGTCCCAATGAGCGTTTGATTACAGAGAATTATCTCTGTTTGTAAAACTAAGAAACTGTATTTTACATATATATAGAAATGGCATCAAGCCCTTTTTTTATGTCATGAAAGGGAAAAATTAAGGTTTGAAAAAACAAGCGTAACTATTGAATAAAATAGTTGAGATTCTAAGTCGCTAATTTAATAAGATTTATGAATATAATTTAAAAAAGAGCAAAATAATTATCTTACTTATTGTATAATAAAATTTATTTTTATTAGGAAAATGACTAATTGTTATTTACATTTGACTGTGTAATTCATTTAAAAGCGATAAAATGCTTGTTTTTAGACGAAAAGGGAGATAATTACTACGTGATTTGTATTTCTTTTGTTAAGCAATTAAAATAATTTTATAAAATAGATAAGGGATAGTTACTCATACTTTATAATGTAAGAATTATGGAAAAGAAATTTGAACTTAATAATTTAGATATTGTATTTAAAAACAGTATGTTATTTTCGGTAATGCGTACGTTAGAATCCGACAGGAAACGGATTGCGCATGAATTGCATGACGATATAAGTTCAAAATTGAATGTTATTTCGCTGAATTGCCATCTTCTAAAGATTCCTAATTTGTCTGCAACAGAAAGGGAAGAAATCATGAAAAACATCATTGATTACACCTCGAAAGCATTGAATAGTTCTAAAAAAATGGCGCATAGTTTGCTTCCTCCAGTATTGGATAAATTTGGACTTCATGCAGGAATAGAAGAGTTGTGTTCCGATTTTAGCAACAATGAATCGGTCACTATTGAATATGAAAACAAACTAAAATTTAATTTTGAAGAAAACGAATCTCATATACATATTTTTAGAATTTTGCAGGAGTTGTTAGCTAATTCGATACAGCATGGAAAAGCGACTGCTATTTCTGTTCTTTTTGATAAAATAAATGGAAAAAGAACTTGTATTTATTCAGACAATGGAATTGGTTTTGATTTGAATCAAATAGAAAATCATAGTGGTTTTGGGATGAAGAATATTGCAAGCAGGATAGTCATACTACAAGGAAATATCAAGATTGAGTCGGAATTGAATAACGGAGTTTCTGTGATTTTTAATTTTTAAACTGACCGCGATTCCAAATCACAATTGAAAAGCATCAAATTCTATATCGCAAATAAAAAACAATAAATATCTTCAAAATGAATGAAACTATAAAAATAATTTTGGTCGATGATGAAGTCTTATTTAGGAAAGGGATTTCGTTTTTATTAGGACGAGAAAAGAATATTAAAATCATTTTTGAGGCTTCAAACGGGAAAGAGCTTATTTCTTTTTTAAAGAACAGCAATCAGTTGCCTGATATTATTATAATGGATTTAAAAATGCCATTGATAAACGGAATAGAAGCTACCAAGATTATCAATAAAGAATTTTCGGAAATAAAGATTATTGCTTTAACTAGCTATGATTCAAGATCATTTATTGCTAATATGATTGATGTGGGGGCTGTTTCTTATTTGATAAAGAAAGCGACACCTCAAGAATTAGTATCAACCATCAAGGAAGTAGCTAGAAAAGGTTTTTATTATTCAGATCATGTTATGAGTATTATTCAGAATGACATTGGTGCAAATAAGAAATCGAAGTGTAGTTTTGATTCCAGTTTTATTACTTCTCGAGAACTAGAAGTGTTGCAACTCATTTGCAAACAAAAAAGCACCATAGAAATTGGCGAAAAATTATTTATAAGCCCCAGAACGGTTGAGGGGCATAGAAATAATTTATTGATAAAAACGGAGTCTAAAAACATTGCAGGATTGGTGGTTTATGCCATTCAAAATGCAATAGTTTTTCTAGATATTTAATTAGAAGTATATTAAAAAGTTTTACTTTGCATGATTATAAAAGGTAAAAAAGGAATATTTCAGTTCGCTTCCCCTTATCTTTACTTTAAAATAGTTTTAAAATGACACGCAAAAGACTGCTTTTTATATTTATTTTTCTTTTATCGATTTCATCCAAAGCATCTTTTGTTTTGTTGCCAATGGATGAAACTACACAACAAAATCATCTAAAAGCGTATGGAATTACCTATTGGTGTCTAGCCAAAAACTACAAAGCCAGTTGGTTACTTAATTACCGTGGAGGTTCTTTTTTATTGCCCGATGCCGAAGAAATTAGAAAAGAATGCCAAATACGAGGCGTGAGTTTTGAAGTGATTTCGGATGCTGAGCAAACCGCTATACTGAACGAAATTTCTAGCCCTTCGCAAAATATGGAGACCGTAATTCTAGAAAAAGCTCCAAAAATTGCAGTTTATACTCCAAAAGGAAAGCAACCGTGGGATGATGCCGTAACTTTAGTTTTAACGTATGCCGAAATTCCGTTTACTCCTATATATGATGAGGAAGTTTTGAGTGATCAATTGCTGCTTTATGATTGGTTGCATTTGCATCACGAAGATTATACAGGACAATATGGTAAGTTTTATTCGGCTTACAAAAATGTGCCTTGGTACATAGATCAAAAAAGAGATGCTGAGGCTTTGGCCAAAAAATTAGGATATGAAAAAGTGTCTCAAGAGAAAGGGGCTGTTGCCAAAAAAATACGAGATTTTGTAATAGGAGGAGGTTTTTTATTTGCCATGTGTTCAGCCACGGATAGTTTTGATATCGCTTTGGCAGCAGATGGAGTTGATATATGCGAACCTATGTTTGACGGGGATCCAAGCGAAGCCAATTACCAATCGAAACTAAATTATGGAAGTACTTTTGCTTTCAAAAACTTTACTTTAGAACGAAGACCAGAACAATATGAGTTTTCGGATATTGATATGACATCAAAAAGAAAGATTCCCATGGAGAAAGATTATTTTACTTTAATGGAATTTTCGGCCAAATGGGATTTTATTCCCAGTATGCTGTGCCAAAATCATACGCAATTAATCAAAGGATTTATGGGGCAAACTACGGCATTTGATTCGGAATTGGTAAAGTCGAATGTTTTGGTAATGGGAACTTGCGAGCTTAATGGTGAATCACGGTACATACATGGCGAAAAAGGAAAAGGTATGTTTACTTTTTATGGAGGCCATGATCCGGAAGATTTTCAGCATCAAGTGGGAGATCCTCCAACGGTTTTGGACTTGCATGCCAATTCTCCAGGCTATCGATTAATCTTGAATAATGTATTGTTTCCGGCGGCGAGAAAGAAAAAACAGAAGACTTAATTTTTTTATAAACACACATTTGCTTGGAAACGATTAACTACAACACAATTTTACAAGAAGTATTTCAAGAAGTAAAAATACTACCAACTATTGGAAATGTTTCTACTTCAATACCGGAATTGACTAAAGTTGACCCCGATAAATTTGGTATCCACTTGATAACTATTGGAGGAGAGGATTTTGGAATTGGTGATAGCAACGAAAAATTTTCTATTCAAAGTGTTTCAAAGGCTCTAACTGTTGCTTTAGCTTTTTCATTTTTGGACGAAAAAATTTGGGAAAGAGTAGGAGTTGAACCTTCAGGAAATGCTTTTAATTCATTAGTGCAATTAGAATACGAAAAAGGAATTCCACGTAATCCTTTTATTAATGCAGGAGCCATTGTGATTGCGGATATGTTGGTTACACACTTGAATAACCCAAAAGAGGATCTTTTAGATTTTATAAGAATGATTTCGGGAAGCCCAACAATCGATTTTAATTTAAAAGTGGCACAATCCGAAAAAGAAACGCGTTTTAGAAATGCTGCTTTAGCTAATTTTTTGAAGTCGTTTGGTAATATAGAAAATGATGTAGAAACGGTTTTAGACTTTTATTTTCATCAGTGTTCCATAGAAATGACATGCGAAGAACTAGCCCATTCATTTTTCTTTTTTGCTAATGAGGGGATTACCAAATCTGGCAAACAAGTTTTGACCAAAAGCCAAGTAAAAAGATTGAATGCTTTAATGCAAACCTGTGGATTTTATGACGAATCTGGGGAGTTTACCTACAAAGTAGGCTTACCAGGAAAAAGCGGAATTGGCGGAGGTATCGCTGCTTTATACCCTAAGAATTTTGTGGTTGCAACATGGAGTCCGAGACTTAATGAAAAAGGAAACTCGGAGTTGGGAATGAATGCTTTAGAATTATTGACAACCAAAACCGGAATGTCTATTTTTTAGAGACAAGAAGTCGTCTGTTTTTTATAGCATAATCAATTCAAAGAGAACTCAAACCAAATAGGAATGTGATCGGATACTTTTCGAGCTTCTTTTAAGGAAACGAACTTTTCATAAAACAAAATTACGTCTGATTTAATGTAGTTTATGGAATTGGTTTTATAAAACATATTGTCAAATTCAGATGCCAAGCAATTATCTCCTTTACGGTTTAATTTTAGAGATGTTTTTTGATTTTCTAAAATAGGAGCATAGCCCATTTTCTTTAAAGGATTAAAAACGGAATGCGATTGGGGACAATTAAAATCACCCGCAAAAAGTAAATTCAGATTGGGATATTCTTGGGGTAATAATTTGAAATGTTTTATTTCTGTTTCGGGTTGTTTGTTTTTGGTGATGGCATGAAATGAGGCAACAGTAATACTTTTTCCTTTAATTTCAAAAGTGGCAAAATACGGTTCACGTTCTATTTCCAAATGATATTTTTGCTCCAACCAGGGTTTGCCTTTTAGTTTTAAGGTACTCGTTTTCCAAATAAAGGCGTAACGTTCCGTTTTATAGGCGCTGCTAGATGTTGGATCACTTATTCGATAATCCCATTTCGTCCCTTTTCGATTGAGTTCATCTGCCAATCGTGCTACAGCTTGTGCCCCACCATTTCCTGCGACTACTTCTTGAATGGTGACAATGTCATAATCTTTTATCGTATTGGCTATAAAAGCAATTTCTTGATCGGATTTGGATTTGCCAAAATTCGCTATATTCCAAGATAGCAGTTTGGTTTGGGAAAATGCAATTGAGGATGTAAATAAAAGGAATACGACTATAAAATGGATTTTCATTACTTAGAATTTGGTTTAGTTTGCAAATGTATTCCATTTAGAATATTTACGATTATTTAAGTGATGTGATAATTATCATATTCATTAAGCAAATTGAAAAGTAATTTTACAAGATAAAGTTTTTAATCTTTTTTTTAATTAATTTTAATACATATTTATCCGGCTACTATTTTGAAAAACATATCTACAATTCTAGTTTTATTATTTCCCTTTTTAGTATTTGGGCAAGCACCGCAAGTAAAAGAGGTAAATCAACAAGTGCAAACTTGGGTTTCTTTGAATACGGTAACAAAGTTTAGTGGCCATTGGGGGATAGTTGCTGACGCCCATATTCGTGAAAATGGAGTTTTTGAAAGCAATAATTTTTATTTTCTAAGAAGCGGACTTTCTTATATGCCCAATACGTCTGTGACATTAACGGGAGGTTATGCCCACATGTGGTTGGCGTCAAGCAAAGAAGGATGGTCAACCTACGCAGATGAAAATAGAATATACCAGCAAGCCCAGTTAGTTACCAAAGTTGGAAAAGTTAGTGTTCTTCAACGATTGCGAAATGAACAACGATGGCAAGAAAAAATGGCCAACGACGAACCTACCGGAGAATGGCGATTTACAAATAGAGTGCGTTATTTAGCCAGTTTTACCATCCCAGTATTCAATAACAAAAAATTACCTTCTTTAGTTTTAGCCGATGAGTTGTTAATTCATTTTGGTAGGGAAGTAGTCTATAATACATTCGACCAAAACCGTATTTTTATTGGAATAAGGCAAAATATCAATCCCAAATTGAGTTACGATTTTGGGTATATGAATGTCTATCAACAAAAATATTCCGGCTATCAATACGATATGAATCATACCATACGCTTATTTTTTTATCTAAATTCGGCTATAAAACACAATACACCTAAAGCTCCAGAACATCATTCTGGAGATGAGTAATTTTTATTTTTGAGTAATTTTTGTATTCCATTATATGACTGTCCGTAACCCATACCAAGAGTCTAAATATTGAAAAATAAATTTTGCGTCTCTGCGACTTTGCGTGAAATTGGGCTCGTAAAGTCGCAGAGACGCAAAGAACAGAAAGGATAAAGTTTGTGAAAACATGCAACAACTAATTTATTCTGTGAAATGGTACTAGTCACGGATAGTCATATTCCATTAAAAAGAAATAAGGTGTACAGTCTTATTTTTCTGTAGCTAAATTGTAAGAAGATTATTTTATAAATATGGTTTAATTGTTTAGATTTGGGTACTTTAGTAAATTTATAACTTAAACATAAAGAAGAATAGTAATTTTATTTTTTGGAATGTGGTTTTTCTTTAGAATATTTTTTTAGTATTAAGAGTAGTAATTATAGGGATGAAATAAAAGTTTCAGACAAATCATAAATAAGGACTAATTAAAAAAGCATATTTAATGGAGGATAATACCGGTTATTCGATTTTACGTAATCCACGTCTCAATAAAGGAACAGCTTTTACTTACGAAGAAAGAGAAAAATATGGATTATTAGGAATGCTACCCAATGCGGTTGAAACTATAGAAACTCAGATTTTTAGAATTACAGAACAGTTAGAGAATTTTACAAAGCCCATAAACAAATACATATACCTTATGCAGTTGTTAGAAAACAATGAAACGTTGTTTTTTAAAACGATTGCCAGTGAACCCGCTAAATTTTTGCCGTTGGTTTATACACCTACAGTTGGTGAAGCCTGCCAGAAATTTGGGCAAGTCTCACGAAGGCCAAGAGGTTTGTATATTTCGATTACTCAAAAAGATAATATTAAAGAAATTATTAAAAACTGGCCAGAAAAAGACGTTCGATTTACCGTTGTGACAGATGGCGGACGTATATTAGGATTAGGCGACTTAGGGATTTTTGGTTTAGGAATACCTATAGGGAAATTAATTTTATATACTAGTTGCGGAGGAGTTCCTCCAGAATATACATTACCCATTATTTTGGATGTAGGGACCAATAACGAAGAGTTTTTGAATGATCCGCTTTATCCGGGTTTAAAATGCAAAAGAATTCGAGGCAAAGAATTTGATGATTTCGTTGAAGCTTTTGTAGTTGCAATGAATGAAGTTTTTCCAAAAATATGCATCCAATGGGAAGATTTTCCTGGAGTAGATGCTATCCGTATTTTGAATACGTACAGAAATAAAGTATGCACTTTTAATGATGACATTCAAGGAACTGCGGCCATTGCTACTGCGGGTTTTATCTCGATAAGTCGTTTGACGAAAAAATCATTTATAGACCAACGTTTTTTGTTTTTAGGAGCTGGAGCAGCAGCTTTCGGCATAGCCGATATGTTGGTCGAAAAATTTCAAAGAGACGGTTTGACCAAGGAAGAAGCCTTAAGTCAAATTTGGATGTTTGATGTAAATGGATTATTGGTGAATAGCCGAAAAGACCTAGCTGATCATCAATTGACATTTGCTCACGATAGTGAACCCTCTGATAATTTTGCAGAAGTTATACTAAAAATTAAGCCCACCGCAATAGTAGGAGTAAGTACCGTGGGCGGTGCATTCAATCAACAGGTTATCGAGAATATGAGTGCCGTCAATGAGAGACCTATTATTTTCCCCTATTCCAATCCAACATCACATTCCGAATGTACGGCAGAGCAAGCATATACTTGGAGTAAAGGAAAGGCGATTTTTGCCAGCGGTAGTCCATTTGCTCCAGTGCAATACCAAGGAAAAACATTTACTCCAGGGCAGGGGAATAATGTCTTTATTTTTCCAGCTTTAGGTTTGGCTATTTTTGCAACAGAAGCCAAAAGAGTTACTGATGATATGTTGTTGACTGCGGCGGAGGCAGTGGCAGAGCAAGTAACTCAAGAGGATTTTGAAAACGGATTAATCTATCCAAATGTGAATGATATTTTAAAAGTCTCTATTGCAGTTGCTATTACGGTAACAGAGAATATTTTTAACAGCGGATTAGCAGGTGTAGAAAAACCAGAAAACATCAGTGATTTCATCAAAAGTAAAATGTACATTCCGGAGTATAAGTAATGAAAAAGGGTTGTTATAATTTAAACTGGTTTAATTAAAACGGTGTTGTCGTGTTCGAATATAAAGTGTTGCTATAAATAACAGGGATTAACCCAAAAGTAAAATAGGTATATTTCTTAACTTGTTTAGTTGTTGATTTTCAGTATGATATAGTCGATACCGTTCTGCGTGTTAAATGTAAAATAGAGAAAAAAAATTTTTTTCCCTGATTTTTTAAAATATTTAGTGTTAAATTTAATGCTAATTTAGAATTCTCAATTTTTAAAATATTGAAAAAATGGTTGTTTGATTCAATTTATTATTTATAAATTTAATTCCAATTACTATGACAAGTTTTACAAAGATTTTACAAGAACATCCGGAATTAGCTGTTTTTTTAACACTTGCATTTGGCTTTGCATTAGGACATATAAAAATTGGTACGTTTAAAATTGGGGTTGTCTTGGGAACCTTGTTTGCAGGAGTTTTAATAGGTCAATTAGATATTCAAGTTCCTTCTATAGTAAAAGTCATTTTCTTTGATTTTTTTCTTTTTGCTACAGGTTATAAAGTTGGACCTCAATTTTTTCAAGGTCTCAAGAAAAATGCATTCCCTCAATTAATGTTAACGGTAGTTATTTGTGTTTCTTGTTTGTTAATAGCTTTCGGGGTTTCTAGGCTCTTTGGTTATGACACTGGAACTGCTGCAGGACTTTTGGCGGGTGCTTTTTCAGAATCTACACTTATTGGTACCGCTTCAGAAACAATTAATAAACTTCCTATCTCTGAAATCGAAAAAGCCCGATTAATAAACCACATGCCTGTTGCCTATTCTGTAACGTATCTCATAGGCGCAACTTCCTTTGTTTTCTTTTTAACTACAATCGCCCCAAAATTATTGGGAATAAATTTAATAGAAGAAAGTGAGAAATTGAGCGAGACATTAACAGGCGAAACAGAGCATGAACCGGGGATACAATCAGCTTACCAAAGATGGATTATACGAGCTTACCAAATAACGAATGAGAAATGGGTTGGTCTGACTATTTCAGAATTTGAAAAAAAGAATAAGGATCTGAGATTAGTCATACAGCGAATGAGACATAATCAAGAATTAATAGAACCTTCACCCAAAACAATTATTGACAAAGACGATGTTTTGGTAATTATGGCTCAACATGGAATTATTTTGAATAGTCTCTCACATATAGGGCCCGAAGTTCTAGACGAAGAATTGCTGAAATTTCCATTGGCTCACATGGACATCACAATCACAAATAAAGACATAGCTGGAAAAACAATACGCCATTTACGTAAACGATTTGGGAATGGTTTGATGTTGGATAAGATTACTAGAGAATACCAAGAAATTCCTTTTAATTTAAATACTGTTTTGCTAAGAGGTGATGTTTTGAAAGTTACGGGTAAAATGGTTTTAATAGAAAAAGCGGCCAAGGAAAGTGGGTATTTAGATCGACTTAGTTCTGCTACGGATATTGTGTTTATAGGTTTAGGTATTTTTTTGGGAGGACTTTTCGGACTACTTTCGGTTACTGTTTTCGGAATATCAATTACCTTAACAACCAGTGGCGGTGCATTGGTGATGGGATTGATTTTTGGTTGGTTGCATTCAAGAACACCTGTATTCGGAAGTATTCCGGAAGCTGCTTTGTGGATTTTTGATAACGTGGGATTGGCCACATTCATTGGACTAGTAGGACTTGCAGCTGGTCCAACTTTTATATCAGGTCTTAAAGAAATGGGCTTTAGTATTATTTTGGCAGGTTTAGTCGTTGCAATAGTGCCGCATATTATTGGATTGTATTTTGGGAAATATGTTCTTAAAATGAATCCAATAATTTTATTGGGAGCTCAAACAGGTGCAGGAACATCAACCATAGGACTGAAAGCAATTCAAGACGCATCGGCTAGTAAATTCCCTGTTTTGGGATACACAATTCCCTATGCTTTAGGGAATATACTTCTAACAGCTTGGGGACCAGTTATAGTGTCTATGATGAGTTAGGGGAAATATGTTTTATTAAAAAATATATAAATATAAGTTATAATCCAATGATAATTGTCATTATTATTTTTGAAAAATAGCATAAAATTTGTATGAGGAATTTTAATTGAAATAGGTTACTACAATAAAAACAAACATCAAATAAATACCATGGAAAATACAAGAAAAGAACACGATTTTTTAGGAGAATTAAATATTCCAGATCATTTGTATTATGGAATACAAACTTTTAGAGCGGTAGAGAATTTTAATATTACAGGGATTCCAATTTCAAAAGAGCCCTTATTTATAAAGGCTTTGGGATATGTAAAAAAAGCCGCAGCGATGGCAAACAAAGACTGTGGCGCGCTAGATGCAAAAATTGCCGAAGCGATTTGTTATGGAAGTGATCAGCTTATTGCAGGTAAATTTGATAAAGAATTTGTTAGCGATTTAATACAAGGAGGAGCTGGAACATCTGTTAATATGAATGCCAATGAAGTAATTGCAAATATTGGTTTAGAATATTTAGGACATAAAAAAGGGGAGTATAACTTTCTGCATCCTAACAATCATGTTAACTGTTCTCAATCTACCAATGATGCTTATCCATCAGCTTTTAGAATAGCGCTGTATTTAAAGATGAATCATTTCATTAAAACATTAGAAAATCTAGAAATTGCTTTTTCTGCCAAAGGAAAAGAATTTAATAGGGTTTTAAAAATGGGGCGAACCCAATTACAAGATGCCGTTCCTATGACTTTAGGACAAGAGTTTCATGCTTATGCGACCACTATTGGGGAAGACATTAGAAGAATAAAAGATGCCCAAAGTTTAGTTTTAGAAATAAATATGGGAGCCACTGCAATTGGAACCAAGGTAAATGCGCCAGAAGGATACCCAGAAATTTGTGTAAAATATTTGGCACAAGAGGTTGGTATTCCTTTAACATTATCGCCAGATTTAATTGAAGCAACGGTAGATACAGGTGCCTATGTTCAAATAATGGGGACATTAAAACGAACTGCGGTTAAAGTTTCTAAAATTTGTAATGATTTAAGATTATTAAGTTCAGGGCCAAGAACAGGTTTTAATGAAATTAATTTGCCAGCACGTCAGCCAGGTTCTTCGATCATGCCTGGAAAAGTAAACCCTGTTATTCCAGAAGTTGTAAATCAAACGTGTTTTTATGTTATAGGCCAGGATTTAACAGTAACTATGGCAGCAGAAGCAGGTCAGTTACAATTGAATGTAATGGAACCCGTAATTGCTTTTGCAATGTTTACTTCTTTAGACTATTTGTCGAATGCAATAGAAACATTAATAGATAAGTGTATCAATGGCATTACTGCAAATGAACAACACTGTTACAATATGGTAATGAACAGCATTGGTATTGTAACCCAGCTAAACCCAATTCTAGGATATGAAGAAAGTGCTAGTATAGCAGGAGAGGCCTTAAAAACGGGTAAAAGTGTGCACCAAATTGCAGTTGTAGAACGCAAATTAATTACTCAAATAAAATGGGATGAAATTTATTCGATTGAAAATTTAATCAATCCTAAATTTATTACCTCTTAAATATTTGTTTAGGATTTAAACGAGTCCTATAAACATATTAACCAAATAAAAAAAAGATGAAAAGAATTGTTATACTAGTAATGATGTCTGTTTTTGTATTACAAATACAGGCACAAAATCAACCAGTAAAAATAGCGCCAAGAATAATTATTTTGGCAACTGGTGGAACTATAGCTGGGGCAGGCGCATCAGCAACAAAAGCGGCATATACAGCTGGAAAAGTACCTATCGATGATTTGTTAAATGCAGTACCTCAAATTCATGATTATGGAAAAATAACAGGGGAGCAAATAGCTCAAATTGGTAGTCAAGACATGAATGTTGTTACATGGTTGAAGTTATCCAATAGAATCAATCAAATATTCAAAGAAAATTTAGCTGATGCGATTGTGGTTACTCACGGTACTGATACTCAGGAAGAAACTGCTTATTTCTTGGATTTAACAGTAATGTCTGATAAACCAGTAGTTTTAGTAGGCGCAATGAGACCATCTACTGCGATGAGTCAGGATGGAAATAGAAATTTATTAGATGCCGTAATGGTGGCCGCGAGTCCTAAAAGTCAAGGAAAAGGTGTAATTGTTGCTATGGATGAAAAGATTTATGACGCCAGAGATGTGACTAAAACCAGTACTACAAATTTGGAAACGTTTCAATCTCGTAATTTCGGTCCCATTGGTTTAATTTATGATGGGAAAGTAAATTACTACTATCAATCTTTAAGAAATCCTTCTAAAAAGTTTGATGTTACTAAACTGACAGTATTACCTCAAGTAGAAATAGTTTATGGATATGCCGATGCGAGTCCAGTGTCTGTAACTTGTATAACAAATTCACGTGTAAAAGGAATTGTTTATGCAGGAATGGGAAATGGTAATTTTGGTGAGCCGGTTGGAAAAGCATTGCTCGAAGCCTCTAAAAAAGGAATTTTGGTATGCCGTTCAATGAGAGCTGGTTCTGGTAGAATTACTCTGGAAAATGAAGTAAAAGATGCCGAACTTGGTTTTGTAGTATCAGATGATTTAAACCCACAAAAAGCGAGAGTGTTATTAATGTTATCCTTAACAGAAACATTAGATAGGGTCAAAATTCAACAAAATTTCTTTGAATATTAATTGTTTAAAAAAGGGAATCTTGATAAATGCAAAGATTCCCTTTTTTAATTTTAAACTAAATGGTAGTAACCTTAAAAAAATCTGTATATGATTTGGCTTGAATTTACTGTTCTCATTGCAATGATTCTCATCGGATCACAAATGAAAGGAATTGGACTAGGAGTTATGGGAATGGTTGGTTTGTTTATATTTATTTTTATATTCAAAATGAAACCAACAGACCCTCCTCTTGATGTCATGTTGATTATTATGGCCATTGTAACAACCGCCGCAACCTTGCAAGCATCTGGGGGATTAGACTATCTCGTGAGCTTAGCTGAAAAAATTATTAGAAGCAATCCTTCAAATATTACATTTATAGCCCCTTTTACGGTTTACTTTTTATGTTTATTTGCAGGAACTGCCCATATTGTCTATTCCTTATTACCAATTATTTCGGAGGTATCCGCAAAGAAGCGAATTCGTCCAGAACGACCGTTAAGTATTTCGGTTATTGCATCTCATTTAGCTTTAACAGGAAGCCCTATGAGTGCTGCAACCGCAGCTATGGTTGTAATATTGGGTTATCCAGGAGCATTGGTAGATATTATGATGATTTGTATTCCGGCCTGTATTATCGGTATATTAATTGGTTGTTTTGCTGTTTTCAAAAAAGGAGTCGAATTGAATGATGATCCTATTTTTATTGAAAAAATGAAAGACCCTGAATTTGCATTAAGTATGCAATCGGATATAGAAGGGGAAGAAAAACCATTAAAACCGGGAGCCAAAACGGCTGTTTTAATATTTACAGTTGCGATTGTTTTGATTGTAATTGCGGGAGCTTTCCCAAATTTAGTACCCAGTTTTGAACCAGGTGACAAAACACTTGCTGTTGCTGCCAATGGTTCTTTGTCTATGGTTACGATAATTAGTGTAATCACACTTACGGCTTCTGCTGCTATGATGTTAATTACCAAAACAAGTACCACGGAGGTTACTAAAGCCAGTTTATTTACCTCGATGGCGTCTGCGGTGGTGTCTGTATTTGGAGTGGTTTGGATGAGCTCTACCTTTATGCATGCCAATAATGCTGTAATACAAGAAACTTTAGGAGGTATTGTTACTGCTTATCCTTGGACTTTTGCTATAGCTGTTTTTATTATGGGTATTTTGATGTTTAGTCAAGCAGCCACGACAAAAACAATGATGCCGCTCGGTTTGGTTTTAGGAGTAGCTAATCCTGCACTTATAGCCATATTTCCTGCGGTAAACAGTGATTTTGTATTGCCGGGCTACCCAACACTTTTAGCAGCAATTAACTTTGACAGAACTGGTAGTACCAAAATAGGGAAGTTTGTAATTAACCATAGTTTTTTGGTCCCAGGCCTTGTTGCCATTAGTGTAGCAATTGCTGTTGGATTCTTGTTAGGATCGTTTTTATTATAAATTTAAAATTAGATGATTATGAAAAAATATTTTGTTTATTTAATGATTGGTTTTTTACCAATTATAACGTTTGGTCAAGTAGAAAAACAAACAAACGAAGGAGGTTTTGTTATCCAGGACTCCTTAAAATCTTTAATACCGATTTCAAAACAATCTTTGTTAAGGGATGTTGATGTGATTTTTAATTCGCGAATGGCTTATAATAGTAATTTTGTAGATGGTAGTCATACCATTTCGGACTTTAATGTAAACCAACTTCGATTTGAAATGAAAGGAAAAATTCATGATAAAGTGTATTTTAGATTCCGTAATAGATACACTAGAGAACCTATCCCAGGGAATCTTGATAACATTAGTCGATCAATCGATTTAGCTTTTATAAGAATTGATTTGTCTCCCAAAACCAATTTTTCTTTTGGAAAACTATGTGCTGATTGGGGAGGATTTGAGTTTGATTTTAATCCAATTGATATCTTAACGTATAATGATGTGATTGAGAATGCGGATAATTTCTTAGTAGGTGCCGGAATATCACACACTTTGAATGATGGAAAAAATTCATTTTCTTTTCAAGTATTAAATTCAAGAACAAAAACGTATGAAGAACAATATGGAACTTCTGCACCACCAAACATTAACCCTTCAGAATACCCTTTGGCAATGGTGGCTAACTGGAGAGGTAGTTTTTTTGATGGTAAATTTGAAACTACCTATAGCTACAGTTTTTTTAATGAAGCCAAAGGTGCTCACATGAATTATTTTGCATTAGGGAATAAGTTTAAATCTAAAAATTTCGTGTTGTATTATGATTTTCAATATAGTGACGAAGGGCTTGATCGCAAAGGTATAGTTTCGGGTATTATTAGCAGTCAATATCAATATGCAGCACAAAACGCTCTTTATGTTGAAAACTGGGTGCGAGCAGAATATTTGGTAGCCCCTAAAATCAATTTGCTTTTAACGGTAATGAATAGCAATCATTCTTGGAAAGATAATCCAGATCCAAATGGTAACTCAAAACTATCGATGAGTTATGGACTTATCCCAACGGTTCAGTATATGCCTTTCAAGGATTTCAACATAAAATTTTATGTAGCTTATACGGCTAGAAAGTATGATTATACTCGATATGCTGAAAATGCTTTTGGTGTTAAAGATTATACCACTGGTCTTTTAGGCTTTGGATTCATTGCGCCATTGTTGGTTTTATAGTTTGCCAAGTTTAATAAAGCAAAAAACCCAATCGAAAGATTGGGTTTTTTTATACGTAAGTAATTCTAAATTGAGTTTGTAAAACATTACTTCCTTTATTAACTACTTCTTTGAAAGCTTCTGAGTGATTGGTTGTTAAACCTGCGTTCGATATTGATCTTGTAGTTTTTACTTTACGTGTTAATTAAGGAAAGACATTCCTTAATTAAAATTCTTTTTCACATCGTTTTCTTAAGATATAAATATGTTTCGAAGTTGAAGAGAATTTAATTTTGCTTGTAAATTATATCTTTTTGTCTGAAAAACAGGTATTTATACGTTATGTGGGGTGGTTTAATTGTTATTTCTTTATTCTTGTTTAATTGATGCTGATAAATAACAATTAGGGGTTGTCAAAAAATATTGATAGTATAAAATCCATGGGGCAACGATTGTACCCACATTAGTTTTGCAGGAACACACAGATATTTACTCCCTACATTTAGTTTTTAAACTATTCTTTTCGCCTTCGAAAGCACCATTACAACATCTGAAAGAGTAGTGAAACATCTAATTGTAATTTTGATAACGATCCCATATTGATATACTCTTTATTCGGAGAGGAAAAACACATGGAGTTATCAGAGGATACGTGTTTAACTTCTTAAAAATATTTTAAAAGCAACTGATTTTTTAGATTAGTTAAAAACCATAAATGATATAAACAAACAGTAAGATATACATAAATGGACTTTTTATTTAATAATTTTAAAACAATCAACAATGAATTTTAAACAAAAATTAAAGCAAGTTGGCGAACAGCCAGACATGATTCTTATTATTACAGATGAGCAACGCGCCACACAACATTTTCCGCCTGGATGGGAAGAAAAAAACCTTCCTACTCTTACGTTCCTTAAAAAGAATGGATTCAGTTTTGATAGGGCTTTTTGTAACACTTGTATGTGTTCTCCAAGTCGCTCAACTTTATTTACAGGGGTATATCCTGCTAAACATGGGGTTAGCCAAACTTTAACAGAAGGAGGGCTTTTATCACCTCAAGAACCAACACTAGCTAATACTGTGCCGAATATAATGAATACGCTTTGGGCAGATGGATATGATGTACAATACAGAGGTAAATGGCACATGAGTAAAGGAGTTGCTCCCAATGGGACTAAGACCAATTACGGAGATCTAACTGCGGCAGATATTTCTTTATTTGGTGCAATGGGTTGGATAGCTCCAGATGCTGGGGAAGATGTTAATCCACTAAATTTTGGGGGAGGATATGCGAACCATGATGCAAGGTATACTGCTGAAGCAATACAATACTTGAAAGAAGTAAAGGCAAAAAGAGCTAAAGGAGATCATAAACCTTACTGTCTTATTCTTTCGCTTGTTAATCCACATGATGTTCTAGCTTATCCAAACACTGCAGGTACTTCAGGATACCATCCGGATAGTTGGTCGGGTAGAGAAATTGGACTTCCTGCTACAGTAAATGAAAATTTGCTTGAAAGCAAAAAGCCCATGGCTCAAGAACAAATTCTAATTAACATGGCTCTAGGTTTAGGCGCTATAGCTACTCCAGAAGAAAAACTGAATTACATTAATTTCTATGGTTATTTATTAAGCCATGTTGACAAGGAAATTGGCTATTTGATTAAAGAATTATACAAAGAAGATGAGAATGGAGAAAAATTAGCGGATTCTGCAATTGTTACTTTTACATCAGATCACGGTGAAATGGGACTTGCTCATGGTGGATTGCGTCAGAAAACTTTCGTGGCGTACGAAGAAGCATTAAGAGTACCGCTAGTAATTTCGAATCCTATTTTATTTAAAGACCACGGTATAAAGCAATCTATGGCATTAGCCACACTGGCAGATATTATGCCAACATTCATTGATATAGCAAATGTATCAAATCCACCTACAGGACTTGCCGGTACTAGTTTACTACCTATAATGGAGGATGGTACGTCTGTTCAGGATAGCATATTGTTTACGTATGACGACATTAAGGCGGGTTCGAATAGCAATTGGACAATCGTAAGAGCTGCTAACCGTATTCGTTGCATCAGAACTGAAAAGTGGAAATTCGATTATTATTTTGATGCATCAACTGCTTATTTTAAACAGTACGAACTGTATGATTTGGTAAACGATCCATTAGAAGTTACCAATCTTGCTTATGATCCAGCATACAGTGAAATTAGAAGGGACTTAGAACGACAATTACATGAACTTGAAGTAGAAAAACTATGGGTAAATGCTCCTTCAGATGTTTTTAGTACCGTGAAATTTAACTAGAATATTCAAAGAGAAATTTGAAAATCATTAACGTTAAAAAACAATACATTATGTCACAAAATATAGATCAAGAAGTTAATACCGTAAATTATCAGGATTTCAATAATCCTGCCACTGGACAAACAACCATTCAAGGAATAAGAGGTGTTTCAGAGTCGGAAAATGTATATATTTCAGGTAGCTTGTTAGGCCAAAATAATGTTATGCAGGGATTAATTTATAAGGGACCACTTAAGGGTAACGGTAAAGATGGGGAATGGCATGTCGTTAATTTTCCGAGCATAGGATCTGAAATAGTTACCAATACTTCATGTTATGGGCCAAATAACGGGCCGAATGGAGCCATACAATTAGTTGGCTCGTATAAAACAACAACAGCTACTGGTAAAGCGCCAAGTGGGAACCTAGGGTTTTATTATGAAGGGCCTATAGATGGTTCTGGAACTTGGATACAGGTATCTCCTAATGGAGGGAATACAAATAACGTTTTTGTTCATAGCATAATGGGAGGATTGGCCGTTGGTAACTATGATGTGGAGAATGATAAAAACGGTTACGCTTTTATATATGATGTTGCCACTAAAGAATACACTGAATTTATATTGCCAGATTCAATAACCAACACATTGTATGGGATCTGGCATAATGGAGGCAATAGCTATACATTAGCAGGAGGCTATTCCAGTCTTAAACTTGGTAAATTGAGCCAAGCATTCCTCGTGGATTATGATGCTAAAACAAAAAGTATAAGTAATTTAAAATCGTTTAGTTATAACAATGAAACAATTTTGTCTATAATTACCCATTTTGAAGGAATTACAGTTTCGCAAGATAAAGGGTATAATATGCCAGCTGATTGGTTAGCCGTAAGTGGAGAGGGTAGTGGTGCTTCGTTTGTCTCTGTAAATCGAAATTCTGACGGATCATTCGGGGAAGCAAATTGGACTGATGTTGATTTTCCTAACTCAGGTATTACAAGTGCGAACACAGTGTACAGAAATAATGTATTAGGAATTTATGGAACTAAAAGTGACTCTGATACCACGGTAATTTCTTCATTTACTGCAAAGGTAGTTATTGATAAATAGCTTATTTAGAACTACAGCTTTTGAACGTTCAATTATTAGAAACAAAAAACCCAATCGTGAGATTGGGTTTTTTTATAAGTAAGTAATTATAAATTGAGTTTATAAAACGTTTATTTTACTTTATTAAGTACTGCTTTGAAAGCTTCTGGGTGATTCATCGCTAAATCTGCAAGAACTTTACGGTTCAATTCGATTCCGTTAGCTTTTACTTTACCCATGAATTGAGAATAAGACATTCCTTCCAATCTAGCTCCAGCGTTGATACGTTGAATCCATAATGCACGGAAATTTCTTTTATTCACTTTTCTATCACGGTAAGCGTAGCACATTGCTTTCTCTACCGCATTCTTAGCAACTGTCCAAACGTTTTTACGTCTACCAAAGAAACCTTTGGCTTGCTTCATTATTTTTTTTCTTCTTGCTCTTTTTGCAACTGAATTTACCGATCTTGGCATAATTGTATTGTTTTTTTTGTAGCAGGCGTCCTGAATTAAATCAAAGGAACTTAAAAGCCATACTCCAAGGTTATTAAATTTGTTTTAACCTAAAGAATTTTTTAGTGATTAGAAAATAGTGATTGGTGATTAGCTTGAAGCTAATTACTAATGGCTAATTACTAGTTACTAATTTAGATAATTCTTAATTGTTGTTTGATGCTTTTCATATCTGTTTTGTGAACTAACGCTGAGTGAGTCAAAGCTAATTTACGTTTTTTAGATTTTTTAGTCAAGATGTGACTTTTAAAAGCATGCTTTCTTTTAATCTTTCCAGAACCAGTAACTTTAAAACGTTTCTTGGCGCTAGATTTGGTTTTCATTTTAGGCATTTTTTCCTAGTGTTTTAATTTATTCTTACTTACTTATTTTTTAGTTTTCAGTCTCGATCCTCAGTTTACAGTCTGAAAACTGAAAACTGCGACTACCAACTTCTTACTTCTTTTTCTTAGGAGCAATAAACATAATCATTCTCTTTCCTTCAAGAACAGGCATAGCTTCAACTTTACCATACTCTTCTAAGTCAGTAGCCAATCTTAATAACAAGATTTGCCCTTGATCTTTGTAGATAATCGAACGTCCTTTAAAGAATACAAAAGCTTTTAATTTAGCTCCTTCTTTCAAGAATTTTTCAGCATTCTTTCTCTTAAATTCGTAATCATGCTCATCAGTTTGAGGACCAAAACGTATCTCTTTCACCACTACCTGAGTAGATTTTGCTTTCAGGACTTTATCACGTTTCTTTTGTTCGTAAACAAATTTCTTGTAATCCATGATTTTACAAACTGGCGGCTCTGCGTTTGGCGAAATCTCAACTAAATCCAATTCAAATTGGTCAGCTAATCTTAAAGCTTCTGCAAGTTTAAAAACTCCAGGCTCAATGTTTTCACCCACAAGTCTTACTTCTTGTACACCACGAATAAAATTATTTATTCTGTGTGCATCCTTTTTTTCTACGCGAGGTTGATAACCTCTGTTGCTTCTTATTGCTATGACTTTATAATTTAAGTTAAACTGTAAATACTTTTAATGTTTTTTTGATTTCCTCGTCAACAATCGAAGCAAATTCCTCTATTGTAACGCTGATATTGCCTTTTCCTTCTTGACCATGACGACGAATAGAAATGGTTCCGTTTTTCTCTTCTTCCTCACCTACAATCAGCATGAACGGGATTTTCTGCATTTCTGCATCTCTAATTTTCTTCCCTATTGTCTCACTTCTGTTGTCAATTAGGGCGCGAATTTCGTGATTTTCTAGCAGATTTAAAACTTTTTTCGCATATATTTCATATTTCTCGCTCAAAGACAGTATAATTGCCTGCTCAGGCATTAACCAAAGTGGGAAATTTCCTGCTGTGTGTTCTAATAAAATGGCAATAAATCGTTCCATAGATCCAAATGGAGCTCTGTGAATCATCACAGGCCTATGTAATTCATTATCAGATCCTTTGTAAGTCAATTCAAAACGCTCTGGTAAGTTGTAATCTACCTGTATTGTTCCTAATTGCCATTGTCTGCCTAAAGCATCCTTTACCATGAAATCCAGTTTTGGACCGTAGAAAGCAGCCTCGCCGTATTCTACAACAGTACTTAGTCCTTTGTCGGCAGCGGCATTGATAATCGCATTTTCGGCTTTTTCCCAATTCTCGTCAGAACCGATGTATTTATCTCTGTTTTCTTTGTCTCTTAATGAAATTTGAGCGGTAAAGTTTTCAAAACCTAATGAACCAAATACATAAAGTACCAAGTCAATTACTTTTTTAAACTCTTCGTCCAATTGCTCCGGAGTACAAAAAATATGTGCATCATCCTGAGTAAACCCACGTACACGAGTCAAACCGTGTAATTCACCACTTTGTTCGTATCTGTAAACGGTTCCGAATTCAGCATAACGCTTCGGTAAATCTTTGTACGACCAAGGTCTTACATTGTAGATTTCACAGTGATGAGGGCAGTTCATCGGTTTCAATAAAAACTCTTCTCCTTCAGCGGGAGTATTGATCGGTTGAAAACTATCCGCTCCGTATTTGGCATAATGCCCAGAAGTTACATACAATTCTTTCTGTCCAATATGTGGGGTAACAACTTGCTCGTAACCTGCTTTTTTCTGTGCTTTTTTCAAAAATTGCTCCAATCGATCTCTCAAAGCAGCTCCTTTTGGTAACCATAATGGTAAACCAGCACCAACTTTTTGTGAAAAAGCAAACAATTCCAGTTCTTTTCCTAGTTTTCTATGGTCACGACGTTTCGCTTCTTCAAGTAATTCTAGGTATTCAGTTAAGTCTTTTTGTTTCGGGAAAGATGTTCCGTAAACGCGAGTTAACTGTTTATTTTTTTCATCACCTCTCCAATAAGCTCCGGCAACACTCATCACTTTCATTGCTTTGATGATTCCTGTATTCGGAATATGACCTCCACGGCATAAGTCAGTAAAGGTAGAATGATCACAAAAAGTGATAGTTCCGTCTTCAAGATTGGTTATCAGTTCTGTTTTGTAAACATTGTCTTTGTATATTTCCAATGCCTCTGCTTTAGAAACAGGACGTAATTTAAATTCGTGTTTTCCTCTTGAAATTTCAAGAACTCGGTCTTCAATTTTCTTAAAATCAGCGTCCGAAATCTTTTGGTCTCCAAAATCTACATCATAATAGAAGCCGTTCGAAATCGCAGGCCCAAGAGTTAATTGTATTCCGGGATATATTTCCTCAAGTACTTGCGCCATAACGTGCGAAGTCGAGTGCCAGAAAGCTTTCTTGCCATCAGCATCATTCCAGGTGTACAATGTAAGGCTGCCGTCCGTCGTCAATGGTGTTGTTGTTTCAATAGTTGTACCGTCAAAAGAAGCCGAAATCACATTTCTGGCAAATCCTTCACTGATGCTTTTTGCAACATCCATAGGAGTTACTGCGGGAGAAAACTCTTTAACTGACCCGTCGGGCAAAGTAATCTTAATCATTGTTTTATATATTTAAGAGTGCAAATATAAAGTATTAGCAAAACACACACAATAGATATATAAGGTTTGTTTTATATATAGGTGTAAAAACCGATTTGGGTGCTAAATGTGTACTGGAATGTAAAGCCGAATTTAAATGATTAGGAGCTATTTCCTGCTATTCGCTTGTATCTTTTTTTGAGGCGAAGAAAAATCGCCTCAAAAAAAGGATACCGCTTCTATCAGGGCTAGGGCATGAGTTCTTATAAGAAAGTTGACTGTAAAAAAGATGTACTATATATAGGAGAGTATGAAAAAGCTACACCTTATATATAGGGGAAGCAATTTTGAGTAAAAATCCGCGCCCATCCGTGTTTTTGCTTTAGTGAATCCGCAAAATCCGCGTCCCATCCAGACTCCGGTAAGCCTAGTCCAATCCTCAAACCCAAGCAAAACGGATCGAATTGTCAAAAACGGCTACAAAACAATCGTAAACTCTTAAAAGTACCATTTGTAACCTCCAACAAACCAGCCGCTTAAAAACAACTTTACGAAAAGCTTAAAAAAAGGTTGTGAAAAGTATTGTTTACGCGAATAAACCCACTACTTTTGCACCCGCAACAACGCATACGTTCATTAACAGATTGACAAGCCAAACGAATTAATACTGGAAATTTATTTTCAAAAAAGATTTCAAAAAGCTTGTGAGATTCGAAAATGAAAGTTACTTTTGCACCCCGCTAAACGCGCAACGTTCCTTGATAGACTGCTAAGAAAACGAGAAGAAAACGAAATTAAATTTTCAAAAAAAAACTTCAAAAAGTTCTTGCCAGTTAGAAATAGAAGTTGTAGTTTTGCACCCGCTTCGAGAAACGCACAATGTGAGTTAAACGAGACGAAAAATAAAAGACAAAAAGAAATTATCCGAAAGGTGTTTGAGCTTGTCGAAAACACGTTCCTAGACATATTGAATTGACAGCCGTCTCGTCCAAAAGACGAGACAAAAGAATAAGAGTAATAGAATCGAGAGATTAGAAAAAACCACTAGACCTTCAGTCAAATACAAAAAGAATTAAATTTATTTAGTTCGCATAATATACGATGAAGAGTTTGATCCTGGCTCAGGATGAACGCTAGCGGCAGGCTTAACACATGCAAGTCGAGGGGTATAAGTCTTCGGATTTAGAGACCGGCGCACGGGTGCGTAACGCGTATGCAATCTACCTTTTACAGAGGGATAGCCCAGAGAAATTTGGATTAATACCTCATAGTATATTGAGTTGGCATCAACACAATATTAAAGTTACAACGGTAAAAGATGAGCATGCGTCCCATTAGCTAGTTGGTAAGGTAACGGCTTACCAAGGCTACGATGGGTAGGG
>NZ_VJZS01000059.1 GCF_007097385.1 Flavobacterium sp. ZT3R18 | reverse complement strand
ATAAGGGACTTGCACCCTCTAGATAAATTCCTTACGTTTGTAGGAATGGAAGCGCATGCAAGGCACACACACTTGCTACAATTGATTTGGGCAATTGGCTTAATGGACAAATGGTCTTGTACTTGGGATGTTTAGGTAAATCCGAAGACAAGGCTTAATTAAATCCCAAACCACTTGTAGCAAGGGAACGTTATGGGCAACTTGTGCCAAAATGACGCAGTTGAATTCAAGCGTATTTCCACAATTTGAAAATTCAAAAACCTATCGCAACAAAATTGAAAACATTCAAAAAAACTAATCAAATTAAAAAAAATATGAGTACTTTCATTAATGAACCTTGTAGATTAATTTTGTGTTTTATTTAACTATGAGTTTGGACATATTTAACAATAACATAAGATAATTACCATAATATTGCTTTAAATTAAATATATACTTTATGAAGACCCCCTTTTTAGTAATTGTAATGTTGTTTTCGATTTTTGTTGTTAATGCACAAAATGACAACTCTGAAAATGAAAAAAAAAATGAATTGAAATTAAATGTGTTATTACCTCTGACTGGTGCACTTGAAGGAACTTATGAAAGGAACTTAAACAAAAAATCTTCATTAGGTGTTTCTGTTTTTACAGTATTCAATAACGATAAATCACACGATGATGTAAATTATTCTGTATCACCATATTATAGAAGATACTTTGGAAAGAAATTTGCTTCTGGTTTCTTTGCCGAAGGATTTGGAATGTTAAGCTCAACTGACGGAAAAAAAATATATGACACAAATAATAATTCAATATTTACTGAAGGCTCTGATGTAATTGATTTTTCCCTTGGTTTAGGTTTAGGAAGTAAATGGGTTACTAAAAGTGGAATTATATTTGAAGTTAATGCGGGTTATGGAAAATTATTATTTAATGCTGATAAAACTGACCATACCATAGTTACAAGATTTGGTTTTCATTTAGGCTATAGGTTTTAATACAAAAATTAAATAAAAAAAAGTGTGAAAGTTGGGTTTTGCCAACAGAAACTTGAAGAATTTGCGGGTTAATTGTAATTTCGTCTAAATCAAGCAGCCCATAACAGCGGTTTTGCAATAGTGGGGTTTTAGTGGAATTATCGTTTCGCATCATCATCCTGCAAAACAGAAAAATGAAAGGTTACGAAATCCCCACCATCGCAAAGCCGCGGGACGTTGGCGGTCAGTTGAAGCCGAACTTACGCAGGAAAAGAATTTGAAAGAATTGATTTTCTTTGCGCAGGAAAATCTGAAATAGTAAGCGTAAAAATTGGAACGTGAAAAGCAGAAACGTGAAAATTGGAATCTTATGATTGAAAAGCAAAAAAAGAAATCTAAATATTGGAACTTGAATGGCAGAAGCATAAAAATTAGTATTGAAAAGTCCAACTAAAAGTTAGAAACAATTGAAAGCAAACTTAAATATCTACTAAATGAATGTAGAATCTATAAGAATTAATTTAAATAATTTTCTGATTGATTTTGACAATTTAACTAAAAACAGTTTATCTCAAAGACCATTATGGCAATTAGAAGAAGCTATTAAAAGTTCAAGCCAAAACGATTACGACAATATCAAAAACTTAAGTGTTAACGAAAAAATACTTTGGTTAGTCGTCAACAATCAACATCCTTTTAGACAACTTGTTGCAAAATTAAAAAACAAAATCGATAATAATTCTGAACTTTACGAATTAGTTAAAACTGTAAATGATATGAGTAATGGTAAATTTTTAGATTCTATTGGAGTACCTGATAATAGCATATATTCAGAGATAATAATAAATTTATGCGACGATTTGTATAAAGATTAAACAACCGAACCGCCAATCGAGTAGACGGCTCCGCCAGAAACTGACGGAGTGCGCCTCTCACACCACCGTACGTACGGGTCTCGTA
>NZ_VJZS01000058.1 GCF_007097385.1 Flavobacterium sp. ZT3R18 | reverse complement strand
ACAACGGTAAAAGATGAGCATGCGTCCCATTAGCTAGTTGGTAAGGTAACGGCTTACCAAGGCTACGATGGGTAGGGGTCCTGAGAGGGAGATCCCCCACACTGGTACTGAGACACGGACCAGACTCCTACGGGAGGCAGCAGTGAGGAATATTGGACAATGGGCGCAAGCCTGATCCAGCCATGCCGCGTGCAGGATGACGGTCCTATGGATTGTAAACTGCTTTTGCACAGGAAGAAACAACATTACGTGTAATGTCTTGACGGTACTGTGAGAATAAGGATCGGCTAACTCCGTGCCAGCAGCCGCGGTAATACGGAGGATCCAAGCGTTATCCGGAATCATTGGGTTTAAAGGGTCCGTAGGCGGTTTAGTAAGTCAGTGGTGAAAGCCCATCGCTCAACGGTGGAACGGCCATTGATACTGCTAGACTTGAATTATTAGGAAGTAACTAGAATATGTAGTGTAGCGGTGAAATGCTTAGAGATTACATGGAATACCAATTGCGAAGGCAGGTTACTACTAATATATTGACGCTGATGGACGAAAGCGTGGGTAGCGAACAGGATTAGATACCCTGGTAGTCCACGCCGTAAACGATGGATACTAGCTGTTGGGAGCGATCTCAGTGGCTAAGCGAAAGTGATAAGTATCCCACCTGGGGAGTACGTTCGCAAGAATGAAACTCAAAGGAATTGACGGGGGCCCGCACAAGCGGTGGAGCATGTGGTTTAATTCGATGATACGCGAGGAACCTTACCAAGGCTTAAATGTAGATTGACCGGTTTGGAAACAGACTTTTCGCAAGACAATTTACAAGGTGCTGCATGGTTGTCGTCAGCTCGTGCCGTGAGGTGTCAGGTTAAGTCCTATAACGAGCGCAACCCCTGTTGTTAGTTGCCAGCGAGTCATGTCGGGAACTCTAACGAGACTGCCAGTGCAAACTGTGAGGAAGGTGGGGATGACGTCAAATCATCACGGCCCTTACGCCTTGGGCTACACACGTGCTACAATGGCCGGTACAGAGAGCAGCCACTGGGTGACCAGGAGCGAATCTACAAAACCGGTCACAGTTCGGATCGGAGTCTGCAACTCGACTCCGTGAAGCTGGAATCGCTAGTAATCGGATATCAGCCATGATCCGGTGAATACGTTCCCGGGCCTTGTACACACCGCCCGTCAAGCCATGGAAGCTGGGGGTGCCTGAAGTCGGTGACCGCAAGGAGCTGCCTAGGGTAAAACTGGTAACTAGGGCTAAGTCGTAACAAGGTAGCCGTACCGGAAGGTGCGGCTGGAACACCTCCTTTCTAGAGCTTTAGTGTTAGCTATATGCACGCTAAAGAAAGAAGACGAAAAGAGAAAGTGGAAACATTTATTGAGATTATATTACTCTTGCTGTTAATTTATAAAAAAAAGATTTAAGATTGTTGATTAACGATTTTCGATTTCAGATTTAAATCTAAAATCGTTAATCAAAAATCACTACTCAAAAATCAAAAAAAAGAGTGTCTCGTAGCTCAGCTGGTTAGAGTACTACACTGATAATGTAGGGGTCGACAGTTCGAGTCTGTCCGAGACAACAAAAAAAAGTAATCAGTTTACAGTTTACAGTAAGCAGATTAAAAAAACGTTCATATTATAATAAGGAAATTCTAGAGTTGACAATTCACAAAGTCATTTGGATGTAAAGTTAAAGTTACTGAAAACTGAATACTGAACACTGCCAACTGAAAATGGGGGATTAGCTCAGCTGGCTAGAGCGCCTGCCTTGCACGCAGGAGGTCAACGGTTCGACTCCGTTATTCTCCACAAAAACAGTAAACAGTCACAGTTTACAGTATGCAGGTAACTGCTTACTGGGACTGAGTACTGAAAACTGATTTAAAGTTCATTGACATATTGAGATAAGAAATAATAAAAAGTAGAAAGCAGTTTT
>NZ_VJZS01000057.1 GCF_007097385.1 Flavobacterium sp. ZT3R18 | reverse complement strand
ATATAATTATAGAAAGGAATTAGAAACATTAGGCTACAGCAAATCGATAGTCAACAATTACCCAAAATATGTGAAATATTTTTTAGAATTTAATCAAGAATTACTGGAAAATATCAACGAAGAGCATATAAAAAACTACTCCAATTATCTGCAAAACAGACCCAATCAAAGGCGAATAGGAAAGTTAAGCGAGAGTTATATCCACAGCCAACAACTGGCCATAAAAGGATTTTTTGATTATCTGGAAAGAATAGACCAAATCAAACAAAATCCATTTACTTTAAAACTGAAAAGTCCAAAGTATCAGCAAAGAATTGTACTCACACAATCGGAAATAAAAATACTCTACAAAACGGCTCAAACACTGGAAGAAACCATCATTTTACACCTTTGTTACGGTTGTGGGTTACGAAGATCTGAAGTAATAAATTTGAACACAAAAGACATTGATTTAGAGAAAAAATTACTCTACGTTCGGAAAGGGAAAAACAAAAAAAGACGGGTAATGCCACTCACTGAAACCATTATAAAAGACTTTTCCACTTACATAGAAATCAATACTTTCTTTAATAAAATAAGTGAACCTTTTTTAGTCAATCAATTGGGAAAACGAATGAGTGGAAGCACCATTTACAGAATCTTTAAAACCCTTTTAAAAAGAACTAAAAACATAGAACCAAACAACTATTGTTTACATAGTTTACGACATTCTATTGCAACGCATTTGCTTGAAAATGATATGAGTGTGGAAATGGTTCGAGACTTTTTAGGACATAGCCAACTATCAACAACACAGATTTATACACGAATAAATAACTTAAAAAATGAAAAAATGAAATGATAACTTTAGAGGAATATTTAATAGAAAACTTGCGAAAATCAACGGTAGAAAACTATTTATATGAAATAGCAAAATACAAGTTATTGAATAAAAACACAGAAAATTACAACTATCAAAACGTAATGGAATATGTGGAGATAATACGGAAAAACTACGAACCCGCTTCCATTATTAGAATACTGTCAGCTTTGAAAAAGTACTATGATTATTTAGTAAATACAGGAATTAGAAAAGACAATCCAGCCAGAGCCATACAACTGCGGGACATCAAGAAAAAACCAATCCAATTACAAGATTTATTTACCGATAACGAACTGCAAAAACTACTGGAACCAAGAAAAGAAAGGTACCAGTTATTAGCAAAAAGGAACCAAATCATAATGGGCTTATTGGTTCATCAAGCCTTGAAAATAGGCGAAATTATCCAAATCAAAACAACAGATGTTTTCCTGGAGAAAGCACATATAAACATCACGGGAACAGCCCAAACCAACAACCGAATTTTACCATTAAAAGCGGAACAAATCTTATTGTTTTATAACTATTTAGAATACAAAAAAGATACTTCAAATGTGTTTTTAATCAATAAATTAAACAGTCCAATTACTCAAAGTGACATCAATTATTTAGTGTCAACCTATCAAAATCAGTTTACCAAAAAACTAACGACAATTACCATCCGACAAAGTGTAATCACCAATCTTTTGACCAAAGGAAACGACCTGAGAATGGTTCAGGAATTTGCCGGACACAAATATTTGGACACGACCGAAAAATACAAACAAACCGGAATTAAAGCGTTACAGAATGCCATCGAGAAACATCATCCAATACAATAAGTAAAAAAAAAGGAAATAGGAACATCCCGCAGAAAAAGCGGGATTGACTTTTTTGTCCCGCCCAACCCAACGCACAGCCAACGCGCATGCAGTTTGGGACTTTTGCCAACGCTCCTACAGCACATTGCAAGTCCCGCCGAAAAGGCGGGATTGCAATAAGCTGTTGCCAACGCTCGAAAGTCCCAAACTGCCCCAAGCTATGTTACATAATAAGTCATTATAGTGCAGAAAAAGCACTATAAACTTATTATGTAAAAT
>NZ_VJZS01000056.1 GCF_007097385.1 Flavobacterium sp. ZT3R18 | reverse complement strand
CTCAATTGCCATTTTTTTTATTTCAAAGATACATTTATCCCTAACATGTGCGAAGGGGATAAGCAGTTTTTTTTATTTAATGGAATTTGAATACGAGACTAAAATTTATTGCCCCAAATGCAGTAATAAAAATGAATAACAGTGTATAAAATTTTTAATACCAATTATATGCTATTGGGCATTTCATAATTGCATCAATTTAAACTAAACCTACGATAATATGAAATCGAATGTAATTATTAAGAGTATAATTCTGGACACAATTTGCCTGTTGTATGTCCTGTTATTTGTCTACGCAGCGGTAAGTAAATTTCTTGATTTTGAAAATTTTCAGGTACAGCTTGGACAATCGCCTTTGTTGAGCGCTTTTGCTGAATGGGTTTCTTGGGCAGTTCCCATAATTGAATTAAGTATAGTATTGTTACTTATTATTCCCAAATGTCGCAATTTTGGTCTTATAGCAGCTTTGTTCTTAATGTCAATGTTTACCAGTTATATTTTTATCATTTTGAATTACAGCTCTTTTGTTCCTTGCTCCTGTGGTGGAATATTAGAAAAAATGGGTTGGAATGCCCATTTGATTTTTAATATCGTATTTATAGTATTGGCTGTTTTGGCATTAGCATTGGAGGGCAAATCCAATAACAATAATAGCATAGCGAAAAAGCGGTTGACATTCTTCAAAAGTAGTGCTATCTCAATTCTATCTGGTGGTGCTATAATGGCGATTTTATTTCTGTCGTCCGAAGAGATTATTCATCATGAAAATCCATTTATCAGGCGTTATCCTCAGCACCCTATAATGCTCACTCGTACTATGGATTTAAAATTCAATTCCTATTATTTCGCAGGGTATGTTGATAATAGAATGTATCTAGGCAATTATACCGATCCGTTGCATGTGTTATCAGTAGATACGAATTTACGACATCGACAAGTTTTAAAAATATCATTTGATCCAAAAAACATTCCCTTTAAAATGGTTAAGATAGTAGTAAGAAAACCTTATGTCTATTTAATGGATGGTAGAGTCCCTGCCATTTTTCGGGGAAAGACAACCGATTGGAAAATTACGAAAGAATTGAAGGGAAGTCCTTATTTTACTTTGGCGGAACCTGTTGATAGCACTAGAATATTATTTAGGTCTAACAACGGTAAAAATTCAGCACATGTAATAGGTGTTTTTACTTCGGATGGTGTTTCGAAAATTAAGTACAATACTGATCTTTTACAACAACAGCTTGATGGTGTTTTTGATACAGATGGGATGTTGCTGTATGGAGAGAAATTACAAAAAATGGTCTATCTCTATTATTATCGAAATGAGTTTACAGTAGCGGATAAATATACAGGTCTTATTCGCAGAGGACATACAATAGATACCATTACAAAAGCAAAAATCAAGGTTGCCTATCTTAAGAATGGTACTGAGCGAAAAATGGCTTCTCCGCCACAAACAGTAAATGCACATGCAACCATTTCTGGGGGTCTTCTTTTTGTTCATTCCAAAATAAAAGGGCGATACGAGGATGATAAATTATGGGATCAAGCTTCTATAATTGATGTGTATGATTTACAAAAGAAAACCTATCTATTGAGTTTTCCGATCTATGGAATTGAGGATAAAAAGCTTCAATCTTTTTTTGTCACCACTACACATTTGTATGCATTGATAGGTAATCAATTGGTGGTTTATGAACTGAAATCCATTCTTAAAAAAGAAATAAACATGTTGGAATCGACAGCGTTCTGACAAGTAAAAATATACTAGCGCTAGTATCAGGAAAAAGATCGAACACCTGTAGAAAAAAGTAGGTCAAAGTTTAATTTAATACTTATTATTATGAAAACGTTATTTTTAAAAAAGATGATGCCCTTCGCAGTTGTCGTGATGGGAATTTCGGGAGCCTTTTTGACCACTTCCATGCAAAGTGATTCAAAGAGCAATGCACCTAAATTAGGATATACTCTTAATGGGCAAGGTGCTTGTAATGTTCAAGTAAATTGCAGCGATATCCCTAACCAGGTATGTCGTCTTAATGGAGCAACAGGGCCGCAGGCCTTTGCTAAAAATGCTCAAGGCAATTGCAATGAAATTGTGTATCGTCCTTAAATTTGTAATTTAAGGATTTACCAAAAAGAGCAATGCAGTTTCAAATTTGGAACTGCATTGCTTATTGCTATTATTACACTATTTAATTTAGCTGTTTACTAATCCATGCAGTTGGTAATTCGTCTTTGAGGTAGAATCCAAACCATTGTTGGACACGATCCATAAGATCTTTTT
>NZ_VJZS01000055.1 GCF_007097385.1 Flavobacterium sp. ZT3R18 | reverse complement strand
GATAAATTATACACCGGGAAGTTTGGCTGCAACAACATGGTACAGAAGAACAGTTACCTCAGGGGGTTGTTCGGATACCTCAGCAGCAATTCAAATTACGGTAAGTCCAGTAATAGCGGGCAATACGGTAAGTGCTATCCAGACTATTTGTACGGCAACCACACCAGTGGCATTAACGGGAAGCACGCCAACAGGCGGAAGCGGAGCTTATGTGTATTTGTGGGAAAGCAGTACCACGAGTGCCGTAGCGGGATTTGCAACGGCATCAGGAACCAGCAATACGATAAATTATACACCGGGAAGTTTGGCTGCAACAACATGGTACAGAAGAACAGTTACCTCAGGGGGTTGTTCGGATACCTCAGCAGCAATTCAAATTACGGTAAGTCCGGTAATCGCCGGTAATACGGTAAGTGCTGCGCAAACTATTTGTACGGCAACCACACCAGTGGCATTAACGGGAAGCACGCCAACAGGCGGAAGTGGTGCTTATGTGTATTTATGGGAAAGCAGTACCACGAGTGCTGTTGCTGGATTTGCAACGGCATCGGGAACCAGCAATACGATAAATTATACACCGGGAAGTTTGGCTGCAACAACATGGTATAGAAGAACGGTTACCTCAGGAGGTTGTTCTGATACCTCAGTAGCAATTCAAATTACGGTAAATCCTGCTTCGGGAGGGGGAACTGTTGCAGGAAGTGCAACAGTTTGTACGGGAATAAACAGCACAACATTAACATTAAGTGGTCACATAGGAGCAATCACACGTTGGGAGTCATCATTGGATAACTTTGCAACTGCAGGTACTCCAATTGCGAATACAACAACAACATTAACGGCTACTAACTTATCGACAACTACGTATTACCGAGCAGTTTTGACCAGCGGTGTTTGTGCTTTGGCAAATAGTGCCTCAGCAACTGTAACAGTAAATTCAATAAATCCGGGAGTGATTGACAAAGGTACTACTAATCCAGGACCAGGTTGTGATCCATTGAATCCTACTATTACGACAAACACTACCTCTGCTTCAGGTTTGGCGGCAGTTACTTACTCCTGGGAGAAAAGTATTGATGCAGGAAGCAGTTGGACTACAATACCAGGAGAGAGTAACTCGAATTACCAGATACCCTCACTTAGTGTTACAACTTCTTTTAAGCGTATAGCAACGGTAACGTTAAATTCGGTTACTTGTACCTCCGGATCGAATGTGTTAAAATACGAAGTTTATCCTTTGCCTATTGTAGCCTCTATTACTCCTATAGGCGTTTCTATCAAAGTTTGCGAAAACATGACTTTTCAACTTAGTAATAGTACACCAGGAGGAGTTTGGAGTAGTGTTAATCCGATTTTTGCTACTGTCGATAATTCAGGACTAGTCACTGGTATATTAGGTGACAATGATGCTGTTATTAATTATAAAGTTACTGATGGTAACGGTTGCTTTGATGTTAGTACTAGAACGGTACATGTCAAAGCATTGCCAACGGCCACTTTATCTGGGACGACTACGATTTGTGGTGGTAGTAGTAATTTATCCGTTGCCTTAACTGGTACTCAACCATGGATTATTACATATACTGATGGTATAACACCGGTTACTATCACTGGAATTACTACAAGTCCTTATGCTTTTCCGGTTTCACCAGGAACCACAAAAACGTATTCTTTAACTTCCGTGAGTGATGTAAATTGTACCGGTACTTTTTCGGGAAGTGCGGTTGTAACTGTCAATAGTCAGCCAGTTTTTACAACATGTCCAGGCAACCAAGCCGCTAATACAACGGCTGGGACTTGTTCTGCAGGGGTAAATTATTCTGCAATAGCAACTGGTGCGCCAGCGCCAACATATACTTATGTATTTACTGGAGCAACAACGGGAAGTGGAAGCGGTACAGGTTCTGGTTCGACTTTTGACAAGGGTGTCACCAATGTAACAATTACAGCTGTGAATTCTTGTGGTAATGCTACTTGCTTGTTTACAGTAACAGTAAGCGACAACATCAAGCCTATATTCACGGCACCGGCCAATATGACAATCTTCACCAGTGCAACTTGTACTTATGATGCATCGGTAACGGCAACGGGAGACGTAACTGATGAATCGGACAATTGTTCAGTAGGATTGCAGGCCACTTTTGGGGATGTTGTTGCGAATGGATCTTGTCAAGGGTCTCATGTAATTACAAGAACTTGGTCTCTAGTTGATGGTAGTGGAAATGCTGCTGTGACCAGAACTCAAATCATTACCGTTAAAGACACGACCAAACCAGTTGTTCAAACTGCAGCATTAAGTTTAGATGCTACACTAGAATGTTCAAATGC
>NZ_VJZS01000054.1 GCF_007097385.1 Flavobacterium sp. ZT3R18 | reverse complement strand
ATAAAATCAACAACTTGCCGATAAGGGACTTGCACCCTCTAGATAAATTCCTTACGTTTGTAGGAATGGAAGCGCATACAAGGCACACACAGCCGTTTGGCTAGATTGGGGTTTTAGGCTGGATTTAAAATTGGTCTTGTATTTGTGAATTTTGTGTTTAACCGAAGAATAAATCTTAATTTAGTCCCCAACCTCGCCAAGCGGCGGGACGTTGGCGGTAATTTTGCCTAAAAACAGAAAAAATGAGTGATATAACAAAAGAAGATTGCATAATACTCTCTACAAAAATTAGAGAAAATGTATACAAACCTGCAAATACATTTAAGACTACAATTTTCTTATGCGGAGCGGATATTTCACAAAAAGATAAAATAAGATATAAGATTGCAGAAGAAATAAAGCAAAATTGGCCATCTTCTTATTTCTATGACATAATTTACCCTGAAGATATATTTGATGAATTATTGTTTAGCTCAAAAAAAAGTGATTTATTATCATTAGAAGGTTTATTAGCAAATAGTGTTGATGCAATTGTTATCATTCCAGAAAGTCCAGGTTCTTTTGCCGAATTAGGCGCATTTGCTAATGACGAAAAATTGAGAAAAAAATTAATTTGTTTAGTTGATGTAAAATATAAAAAAGATAAAAGTTTCATCAATCAAGGACCTTTAAAACTAGTTAAAAAAGAAAATCCACACGGACTTATTTTTATTGATCCACATAATATAAAAGAAGAAATAACTAAACTTAATTCTTCATTAAGAAAGATGAAAAGTACGAGTTCGAAAGAAAGTGATGTTATTTCTTTATTACAAATAGATAATTTTTTGTTACCATCAATATACTTATTGGAACCAATTTCAAAAGACACTTTAATTCAACTCGTAAAAGTTGCAACAAAAGACGAAGAAAATCCATTTCAGTTAACAACTACCGCATTAACTAGTTTAACAAAAAAAAGACACATAGAACTTACTACTAATGGATATAAATTAACTACTTTAGGCGTTGAAAGTTTTTTAAAATTTACAGTTGCGAGTAAAAGAGATAAAAGACAAACTGAAACAATAAAAATTGACGACTTAAGATTAGAAATATTAAATTTTAAGAATAGAAAAAAGAAATTAAAGGTATAGGGAGAAAAATTTTAGACGTGTTTTCATTAATACGAGTGGTTGTTGTTCCGACAATCGAGTTTTAAACTCATTTTTATCATCACAAATTTTAAACAGAAAATCAACCTTGATTTCCTATTTAAATTTCGCTCAAGAATTTAGATGTAAAATATTTCCCTATATCCTTTAATAATAACAATATTGATTACGATGAGTAATAATGGAATTATAAAACTTAATATGCTTGGATTACCAGTAATCCAAACTTTAGATGATTTTTCATTAATCACTCACATTTCAAAATATACAATATATCAATTATCTGAAAAATCTGATTTCTATTACTGTACATACAGTATTCTTAAAAAATCAGGAAAACCTAGAATAATATGTCAACCAAGTAGAAAACTCAAGGGATTTCAGTCTTGGATTTTAGTTAACATTTTAGACAAAACAAAGGTTTCTAATTCCTGTAAAGGTTTTGAAAAAAAAAGTTCTACTTTAGATAATGCATTACCCCATAAAGGAGCAAATACAATATTAACATTAGATCTTAAAGACTTTTTCCCAAATATTACAAGTAAACAAGTTTTTAACATTTTTAAAACTTTAGGCTATAACGATTTAATTTCAACCATCTTTACAAATATTTGTACTTATAAAGGTTTCTTACCTCAAGGCAGTCCTTGTTCTCCAAAACTTGCAAATTTATGTGCTTGGAAATTGGATTTAAGAATACAAGGATATGTAGGTAAACGTGGAATAAATTACACTCGATATGCTGATGATTTATCTTTTTCAGGATTAAATCCTGCAAATGTTGTTCGCATAATTCCAATGATTTCAAAAATTATTGAAAGTGAAAATTTTATTATTAATCATTCAAAGACTAGAATTGCAAGTTCAGCTAGAGCAAAAATAGTAACAGGATTGGTTATTTCTGATGAAAATATAGGTATTGGACAAAAAAAATATAAAAACGTAAGAGCGAAAATTCATCATTTGACAAAACCAATAGAAATGGGAAATGTGAAATTATTAAATGAAGTTGGTGGTTGGCTTTCATATTTAAATAGTGTTGATAAAGACAGATTAGCTAAAGCAAATAAATACATAGCTGAATTGTATAAAAAACATCCAAAATCAATGATTCAGTTCCTAATTAAATAAAAAAAACTACCGCCAATCGAGTAGACGGCTCCGCCAGAAACTGACGGAGTGCGCCTCTCACACCACCGTACGTACGGGTCTCGTATACGGC
>NZ_VJZS01000053.1 GCF_007097385.1 Flavobacterium sp. ZT3R18 | reverse complement strand
GTTTACACACTGTTAATTACACAAAAAAGTCCTCTAAATCGAGGACTTTTTTGTGTAATTGTCTTTTAATAAAATCTTCCTCCCCTCTACTCTTAAGTCGAAAGAAATATTTATTCAGAAAAAAATAGTAATCAAAAATGAAATAAATTTCATTAAAATTTAACAAAAAACGTTCTTTAACGAGTTTTTATGTTATTAATGGAATTTTAGCACCATAATTAAATATTATTACTTAACTTTATTACACTCAATACGTTACAAATATAAAAAGCAAAAAATTTCGATACCATAATATTTAAAAGACCCTAATCTAGTATTAACTTAACGCTAAAAAATATGGGAATAAAAACTACCTTTTTTTTCTTATAAGCATTCTTCTTCTATAGAATTGCTTCTATAATATTTCATCTATTCGTTGCTCAAAATCCCCCCTAAGATTTAGATTCATTGCTACTTGTTTGAGTAATTACAAAACTATTTATTTGATTTTTATAAAGCTTCATCGTTTTATAAAATTAGTCATTCAACAATTCACGCATATTATTATATGTGAATTCCACTATATATACTCATAAATACTTTCTAACGATTTAAAACAAATCAATATGAAAACAATTTTTACTCATTCGACAAAAATGTTTACCCTTATTTTATTATGTTTATTTGCTTCTATTACAAATGGTTATTCTCAAGATATTTATGATGGAGATTACTGTCCAGCTCCTGGTGCAAGTGGCGATGAATATTCAACTGGAACTGTTTTTAGTAAGCAATTATCAGCTAGTCCATCTTCGACATGCCAAATTGGAACGATCCACGCCAAAGTAGATACTCAAAATCAAGTATTAAGATTAGGAATGAATATTGGTAATGGTGGTTCTGCTCTTTTTCGACTGTATTTAGACACCGATAACAACCCTCTAACTGGGCTAACATCGGATACATTTGGAGGTAGCTTATCTGTAGCTGGTGCTGAATATATTTTAGAAATTAATGCTAACGGCAATGGTTTTACTTTATATACTGGAAGTGGAAGTACTAAAACTATAGTTCCTATTAGTAATGGACTTGCTGCTAAAAATGGAAGTGCTATCGGTTGTAATGCTGGAGGTGGTCAATTTTTAGAATTTAATATTCCTTTTGGAAGCATTGGTATAAATATATGTGATGTAAATAATCCTGGTTTAATCAATATTACTAAATTTGCATCCGTTAGTGGCAACTCAGCTTCTTCAAGTAGATGTGTTAACACCTCTCTTACATTTGGAATTCCTTTAAAAGGTGCCGTTGAATCTAGCTCGACTGTTTGTTCAGGAACAAGTAGTATTTTAACAGTAACCGGTATTACTGGTAGTTCTACTATTACTAAATGGCAATCAGCTGTTAGTCCATTTTCAACATGGATAGATATACCTAATACTGCTGGTATAACAATTTATACTACAGCTATTTTAACTCAAACTACAAAATTTAGAGCAATATTTTCAAATTCAGGCTTATGCGCTGGAAATGAAATTACTACTAGTGAAGCAACAATTATAGTAAATCCATTACCAACCGCAAGTATTAGCGGAACGATCGCTATATGTAAAGGCGCAACAGCACCAAATGTAACCTTTACTGGAGCAGCTGGAACGACTCCTTATACCTTTACTTACAACATTAATGGAGGAACAAATACTACTGTAGTCACCACAAGTGGTAGTTCAATAACGGTTGCAGCTCCAACTGGAACAGCCGGCACATTCAATTATAACTTAGTAAGTGTTAAAGACGCCAGTTCTACAACTTGTTCCCAAGCACAAACTGGAACAGCAACAATTATAATAACAGCAACCAATACGGCTGGAGCTGCATCATCAACTCCAACCTTATGTGTCAATACCGCTTTGACTGCCATTACCTATACAACTACAGGAGCAACAGGCATTGGAACTGTAACAGGTTTACCTACTGGAGTTACTGCTGCTTGGGCATCCAATGTCATTACTATCAGCGGTACTCCAACAGTATCAGGTACATTTAACTACAGTGTCCAATTAATAGGCGGTTGTGGAAGCGTAAATGCTACAGGAACAATCACGGTAACACCAGCCAATACCACTGGAGCTGCATCATCAACTCCAACCTTGTGTATTAGTACCGCTTTGACTACCATTACACATGCAACTACAGGAGCAACAGGCATTGGAACAGTAACAGGTTTACCTACTGGAGTTACGGCTGCTTGGACATCCAATGTGATTACTATCAGCGGTACTCCAACAATATCAGGTACATTTAACTATAGCATCCTATTAACAGGCGGTTGCGAAACTGTTGCTGCCACAGGAACAATCACGGTAAATCCATTACCACAAGCTTCTGCGGGGGGCGGTAGTCAAACCATCTGTTCCAACGCAACGGCTACGGTAAGCGGAGCCACTGC
>NZ_VJZS01000052.1 GCF_007097385.1 Flavobacterium sp. ZT3R18 | reverse complement strand
ATTGCTGCCCGAAGGATTTATAGGATTTGCAAATTTATCACTTAGACTCCGAGTACTTGAGAAAGAGCTAAATCTTGGATCAGGTGAGTTTTATTGGTTAAACAACAATCGTAGTATGGTGAATCCGCTTTGGAACTTTCTTAAAGCACAAGAATTAGCTAATAATGATATGGTTGAGGCTAAAAGGTTTGCTGTAGAAATTATTGTTCAAATGATACTTAATCCTGATTTTGCGATATGGGGGCGGGATTTTATTAGAAATAATCCAAATGTAACTCTACAACAATTCGGAAACTGGTTTATGGGAAGTTCTGAGGGACAAGACGGAGAGTATGATGCCTCATTTTGGGAAAACCCTAATTTGACTTTTCAACAACAGAATTTGCCAAAGTTCAGCAATTTTCTATTGAACTATCCATCCCATACAGACGCTTTGTATACAACACCATCTCAAATGTTTAATTCTGTTGGAGGGATGCCCTTAAGTATCTATAATGCCAATCCAATTTCGAATGGTAATACCTGTGCTATAAGAGTTTCAAAAGCATTAAACTATTCGGGAGTAATTATTCCAAATATATCAGGTAAGACATTTAAAGGGGCGGATAACAAATACTATTTTTTAGGTGCGGCGAATCTAATGGCATGGATGAAAAAGACATTTGGCATCCCAACTGGTTCTAACCATTTAACTGGTGCACAAGGTGGAACTAATGGGGTAAATTTCCCAACTTTATTACAAGGTAAAGAAGGTATTTATATATTAATCCCAAATAATCAAGGAAGTTCAGGATTTAGTGCTTCAGGACACGCCGATTTATTCTTTGCAAACAGTTGTGATGGTGGTTGTTATTTTGGAGCTACAGGAGGTGTTAAAGAAATATTATTTTGGGAACTTAAATAGTAAATAACATGAAAAATATAACTTATCTATTATGCGTTTTGTTCCTTTTCAGCTGTTCCACAATTAGAAACAGTAAAAAAGACAAAGATATTTACATTGAAGAATTTAAGTTTGCCTATTTTGCTGCTTGTCTTAATCACGGATTTGATAATTCAAAAGAAATCAAAAAACTTTTTGAAATTGACAAAAGCGGTTATGGAGAATTAATATTAGGAGAGAAATATTTCTTTGTTGATAGTTTGGCTCGGATTACGGCAAAAAAAATAAAACTAGATTCTTTAAATTCGATAGGCAGAAAAGCTGAAGGTTCAGATGGAAAACATGTTTTTTCTGAATGTTTGTGCACTTATAATAGCAAATGGCTTGACTCAATAGCGAAATCTGAAAATAGAAAACATTTGAAAGTAGAAAGCAACTCTTTGAAATAATTCAAATTTTAAAAAAAAGCAGTTTTAGAACAATTCTAAAACTGCTTTAAAAAAAAATAAAAAAACAAACAAAAAAACCTCTTGCAACACACGCTTTGCAATAGTGGGGTTTAAGGCTTACTTTGAAAATGGTCTTGTACTTGAAAAAAACAGTGAATAACCGAAAAACAAGGCTTCTATAATCCCCACCATCGCAAGAGCGCGGGAACGTTATGGGCAATTCTAATCAACATCATCAAGACATGAAAAAAAAATACATATTTATTTTAGCTTTCATTGCACAGACAAGTGCTTTTTCACAAAATAAGGTTATTCAACCAGAATCCGTACAAAGTCTTTATATAGAATTATTTAATGACTCAACTTTTTTAGGTTCTGCTACAGGATTTGTCATTAAATCAAAAACAAGAAATTATCTTGTAACTAATTATCATGTTGTGACAAATCGAAATCCAACAAACAATGAATGGCTTGATCCTAAATTTCCAATAGCTCCAAATAAAATAAAGATAGTTCACAATGCAAACATATTAGGAAATTATACTATTTCAACAGAAAATTTATTTGACAAAAAAGGGAATAAATTATGGTATGAGAATAAAATTAAAAATGAAATGGTTGATGTAGTTGAATTACCGCTTAATGATACTATAAAAGCGAAAATTTATCCCGTAAATTATAAAACATCTGTGTATGAACAAGTCAGAATTACAACATCTGAAAGAGTTTTTATTCTAGGATTTCCAAAGGGAATGAAAAGTGCACCTTTTTTCCCAATTTGGAAGTCAGGTTTATTAGCATCTGAACCCGATTATGACCAAGAAGGTAAACCAATTGTTTGGGTTGACGCTTTAACATATAAGGGAATGTCTGGCTCACCAGTTTATTTTAAACCAAACGACAAAGTATTGTTTAAAGATGGTGCGGAAGGCTTTATTAGCGGAGGAGGGACAGCCAAGTTTATGGGAGTTTTTTCGCATTCATATGAGTTTATTTATGGAGCATTATGGAAAGCTGAATATTTAGAAAAGATTTTTGATAGTTTACCATAAAGAACTGCCCATAATCGAGTAGACGGCTCCGCCAGAAACTGACGGAGTGCGCCTCTCACACCACCGTACGTACGGGTCTCGTA
>NZ_VJZS01000051.1 GCF_007097385.1 Flavobacterium sp. ZT3R18 | reverse complement strand
TAACATTTTAATGTAATAAAAATGAAAACGATACATCTTACTACAAAATATTTTTTATGGCTCAGTATGCTACTTTTTGCCATGAATTCTTGCGATTCATTCGTCGATGTTGAGCTGCCAAAATCGCAACTGACCAATGTCACCGTCTTTGAGGATTATGCCACCGCAAGCGCTGCCCTAACAGATATATATTCAAAAATTAGAGATAAGGGAATGCTAACAGGAACGAACTCGGGCATGTCCATCGAATTGGGAAATTATACCGATGAAATAACACCTTACGGAACCCCTTCTAACCCGAGTTTTAATTTTTACAACAATACGATTCTGCCTTCAACGCCAGATATTGCAGAATATTGGAATGCAACCTATAATCAAATATATGCAGCCAATTCTGTAATCGAAGGTGTTCGGGCAAGTACCAGTCTTTCTATTGAAAACAAGAAGCAATTACAAGGTGAAGCATTTTTTATTCGGGCTTTATTGCATTTTTATCTTGTGAATCTTTTTGGAGACATTCCCTATATTACCCAAACAGATTATAAAAACAATAGTGTAGTTACCAGAATGCCAACCAAGGAAGTCTATGACCATATCATAACCGATTTAGAAAACGCAATTAATTTTTTGCCCGACAATTATAATAGTACTGACAGAGTTCGTCCAAATAAATTTACTGCAAAAGCATTATTGGCTAGGACATATCTTTATAATAAATCGTATGCTGAAGCAGCCAATGCAGCCTCCGCCGTATTAAACCAAACAGATCTTTTTTTATTGGAAGAAAATATAGATCAGGTCTTTTTAATTAATTCCAAGGAAACTATCTGGCAATTACAATCCGCAACAGCGGGACGAAACACTCAGGAAGCAGCCATCTTTATATTCGTATCAGGACCGCCATCCTTAGTTGCCTTGAATAATGATTTAGTAAATTCTTTTACAATTGGTGATTTACGTAAATCAAATTGGGTAAAAGAAGTAACAGATGGAACCACGACTTGGCACCATGCCTATAAGTACAAAGAAGAAAACTTTACGGCTACATCGCAAGAATACTCCATTGTCTTTCGCTTAACAGAGCAATATCTTATCAGAGCAGAAGCACGAGCGCAGCAAGGTGATCTTATTGGTGCTAAAGAAGATTTAAACAAAATCAGGAATCGTGCCGGACTAAATGATACAACTGCCATTACCCAACAGGAAATTCTGGAAGCTATCTTACAGGAAAGAAGGTGGGAGTTTTTTACCGAACATGGACATCGCTTTTTTGATTTGAAGCGCTTTAATCAGCTTGACAATGTATTAGCAGTGATAAAACCAGGATGGAATACTACGGATAGCTTACTCCCAATTCCTCAAAGTGAATTAAGTACCAATCCAAATCTGCGTCCTCAAAACCCAGGATATTAAACAAAGTAATCATGTTAAAAAACGATACTACAACCAAAAATTCCAGCAAGAATTTCAAAGCTTTATGTCCAATCATAATTTTATTTTTATTTTTTATTTTGCCATTAGTAGCCTGTCCCTTGTGGGGACAGGTGGTGCAAAAAAAAGAATTAACCCCATCTGACTACCATTTATGGGGAGAGTTAAATTTAGATAAAATAGCGCCTGATCAGCAGTGGGCCAGTTATAGAATGAGCTATGACAATGGCATAGACACCCTTTTTGTCCGAAACACAATCTCTAATAAAACATACAGTTACCCCGCAGGAGACAATTCAATCTTTACTAAAAATAACACATTCGTTTGCTTAACTAAACAAGGATTACAGATACTAAATTTAAAAACAGGAAAGCAAGAAATCATAAAATTGGTTAGCCAATATGCGTATTCGCAATTCACAGATCATTTGATTATTAATTTTCATTCCGAAAGAGACAAAGATGAATTACTAATTCGAACTCCTCTTGGAAAAATTGTAAAAGAAGTTCAAGATGTGACCTATTTTACGTTAAGCCCTAATGAACAAGAACTGGTGTACAGCACTTTTTCAAATAATAAATATGCGTTACTACTTATAGATCTTAAACAGGCAAATAGTGAAAAGTCGCTTTTGAAGGGTGGTGAAGATAAGTTTGATGGTTTTACATGGCAAAAAGACGGAAAGTCTCTGGCTTTCTTAGGGCAATCTGAAAACCTTTCAGATAATACACTTTTCTACTATACTCTAGCGAATGACAAATTGTATAAACTGAATTCTTTAACTCATCCCAATTTTCCAAACAATGCTTATATAGCCTTAGATCAAAATTTTGAATTACTAATCTCAGATGATGTACAAAAAGTGTTTTTTGCTTTTAAAAACAAACCAAATCTTCCGCAAAATAAAGAAGATTCGAATGTAGAAGTTTGGAATGCAAATGATAAATGGATTTATCCTCAAAAACAAAAACAAGGGCAGTTTCGAGAGTATGCAAAATTGGCTTTATGGCTACCCTTGTCAAATCTGTCTAAACCGATTACAACAACTCAACTGCCTAATGTGATGCTCTCTGGTAACCAAGAATATGCCATTTTATCTAACCCAAAAGAGTATGAGCCTCAATTTGAATATCAGGGGAACAGGGATTTTTATATTATGAATCTTAAAACTTTCGAAAAGAGCATTCTTTTAAAAAACCATTCTGGTAACCTAACAAATAGTATTGCTTCTCCAACAGGAAAATACATTGCTTACTTTAAAGAAAACAATTGGTGGATATATAATA
>NZ_VJZS01000050.1 GCF_007097385.1 Flavobacterium sp. ZT3R18 | reverse complement strand
ACAGTAGTCGACAGACTGCTTCAACAAGCCGTATCGCAAGCGATGATGCCGAGATTTGAAAAGGATTTTAGTGTAAACAGCTTCGGATTTCGACCCAACAAAAACGCCCGCCAAGCGGTAGGTAAAGCCTTGGGAAACATTCACGAAGGCTACAATTATATTGTGGATATTGACCTAAAAACCTTCTTTGACGAAGTGGATCATTGCTTGCTGATGAACCTGATTTACCAAAAGGTAAAATGCCCCACGACTTTGCGATTAATCCGCAAATGGTTACGAGTGCCGATACTCATCAAAGGAATACTGGTCAAACGACGAAAAGGAGTCCCCCAGGGAAGTCCGATAAGTCCGCTTTTGTCAAACATTTTGCTCCACGAATTGGACAAAGAACTGACGAGAAAAGGTTTGAAGTTTGTCCGCTATGCCGATGATTTTAGCATTTATACCAAATCGAGAACCCAAGCCAAAACGGTTGGTAACGCTATCTTTCTGTTTTTGAGAGACAAGCTGAAACTGACTATTAATCTGGAAAAGAGCGGGATTAGAAAACCCATTCAGTTCACGATATTGGGATTTTCGTTTGCATCAACTTATCAAAAAGGCGTAAAAGGCAGGTATCAACTCACGGTAGGGGAGAAAGCTTGGGCAAAACTCAAGCAAAGTCTAAAAGAAGTGACGCGCAAAACCGCACCGAGAAGTTTCGAGGAACGCATCCGAAAAATCAACGAAATCCAATGAGGATGGTTAAACTATTTTCGGGGGACGAGTATTCAAGGAAAGTTACGAGATATTGACGGCTGGTTGCGTAACCGACTGCGATACTGCATCTGGACGGACTGGAAGAAACCCGAACGCAAAAGGAAAAACCTGATGCGACTAGGAGTTGACAAAGACCACGCTTATGCATGGAGCAGAACAAGAAAAGGAGGCTGGCGCATAGCCCAAAGTCCGATTCTAAACACTACAATTACCCTACTACGGCTCAAGAAACGAGGCTATCAGTCTATGTTGGAAATTTACATGGAACTCAACCCATCACTTTGCGAACCGCCGTATACGAGACCCGTACGTACGGTGGTGTGAGAGGCGCACTCCGTCAGTTTCTGGCGGAGCCGTCTACTCGATTAGCGGTTCGGGCTTATTTCGGGCTGGTTTTTGTCCTGTCATTGTTACTTTGAATAAACGTTTTTATCATGAAGTTCCATCCATTTGGTTGGGTCTGCAATGTCTATCCACCCAAATTTACGATATAGCTCGTGTGCGTCTCCTGTGAGTAAAATCCAACGTCTTAAACCTTGTAGACTCGGATAGTTCATAACCGTTTCCATTAACCATTTAGAAAGCCCCAATCCTCTGTATTCTTCTAAAATATATACGTCGCCCAAATAGGCAATCGTTGAAAAATCGGTAATGATTCTTGCAAGGCCAATTTGTTTTTCGTCTTGGTAAACACCAAAGCAGAATGAATTTTCAATAGCAGTTTGCACCTTGTCTTTCGGAATATTTATGCACCAATACGCTCTGGTTGATAAAAATTCGTGAATGGCGTCAAGGTCTAATTTTACCTTGTCGGTTGAAATGCAAAACTCGCCTTTGTATATGTTTATGTCTGTCATAGTTTCTGTTTACTGTGCTGTGTCGATTTAGCCTGACCGCTAACGTTCCCGCGCTCTTGCGATGGTGGGGGTAAGCAAGCCTTATATTTCGGTTATGTACCAATTTTTCAAGTACAAAATCAACTTTAAATTAAGCCTTAAACCCCACTATTGCAAAGCGTGTGTTGGGCATTCGGTTCTTTATGCGCAATATTTCGGTTTCGCTTTTCCACCGTTTAAGTGAAAAGTATAAATTAAAATTCAATTATTATGTCGGTAAATAGAATAAGAAAAATTATAAAATCACAAGGATTTGTTCAACTTGAAGAATATATTGAGAATACTCCCGAAAGAGACAAATCTATCGAAAAATTAAAACAACTCTATGATTCTAAAGGAAGAAACAACTCTACATTATCAAAAGATGGAGAAGACCCAGAACGCATTAAATCATAAATATTTATAAAAATTTCAGCTATGTTTTTACTATATCTAATATTTATTCTGTTGTATAATTCTTCTCTTGATAGATCTATTGTTGTATCAAAGAAATTTATTTCTCCTTTAGATTTGTCTTTTTTTAATTCAACAACTGCTATGTATCTTCCTAAATCTATTACTTCGGTAATACCTTTTTCAAGAAAACTTAACCCGATTTCTAAATCTTGTTTAAAATCTTTACCTATAAGATTTAGATTGTATTCAAACTTATCCCAATCATCTGTAACACCAAAAGTTTTGTGGTCGTTCATTTCGTCCACCAAAAAAGTTAATTTTTCGGAGATTGGAGGTTGTGGGATTAAAAAATATTTTTTCATTTTTCTATTATTTTTATCAGCGTCAGTTCGGCACGAACTGATGCCCAACGTTCCCGCGCTCTTGCGATGGTGGGGGTAAGAAAGCCTTATATTTCGGTTATGTACCAATTTTCCAAGTACAAAACCATAATTAAATTTAGCCTTAAACCCCACTATTGCAAAGCGTGTGTTGGTGGTTCGGTTCTTTATCCACAATATTTTCGGTTTAGTTTCTGCACCGTTTTAAAGTCAGAATCATTTTTAAAAATTATAATTATGTTTTCAAAACACACAAAATTTACAGAGTCTAAAGAAGTAACTATTTACTATTTTCTTTGGCTAACAATTTTCAAGTCAACCAAAGAAAGAGTTTTTAAACTTTAACTATTTAGACAACTGATAAACAATGCTAAAATTAGTAGTATTTTGGGTGGTTACAATATCGTATTTTGAGATGTACCATCCATCTGAAAGATGTTGATTTAGTTCAGTTAGTTCGAACTCTATATTTTTAATGTTTGAACTACCGCTTCCGATTTTTGACGAAATATTCACAACTAATACTTTTTGCATTTTATTTATTATTAAGGTTAAAATTAAATTATTTTTATCTGCGTCAGTTCGGCACGAACTGACCACCAACGTCCCGCTACTACAGCGGGTTTGGGATTAAATTGAGCCCTATTTTCGGATTTGCCAAATCTCCCAAATACAAAACCCACTTTCCATTAAGCCAATTGCCCAAATCCGTTGTAGTAGCTGTTATGCCTTCGTGCTTTCTTCTATATTGGTTTTAGCCACTTCCTTTCCGTAAATGTCAAGGTTTTTCTCTTTGGAATATATTTTCCAATTCTTTATTAATTCAACAAACTGAATTTCGGTACAATTATCAAATTTTTTTAAAGCAAAATACATTGCGGTTATAGAAATAGACCTAAATTTTGAGCGATGCCTTTCTTGGCATTTCGGACACCACATCATTGGAGGTTGGATATTTCTTTCAGCTCTAATTTGGTTCAGTTTATTATCTAAGTCAGCCACAAGTTTAAACTGTTTTGGAATTGTCAAATTAGTCTTCCAATTCTCTTGCAAAAGTTGCTTTAATTCAGGAAACCAAATTGTATGTGCTTCTCCAGATGACATTTGTTTTCTTTTATATTATATCGTCAGTTTCGTGATTTTCTTTTTCAATTTCATTCATCTCTTCGTGTGTCACGCCATAGGATGCGCCACCAGAAGTGTATCCCGCAATAAAAGCAAAATTTTCATCGCTGTCAAATTCAACGTCTTCAACTTTTATTTCTTTGTTTAGTTTACGATTTTTATTTTCGCTCATCTGTCGGTTTTTTTAGCATGAGGCATAACGTCCTGTGGCTTTGTCGTCGTTGTGGCTAGTGAGAAACAATATTAACAAATAATAACTAAATTTTAAAATTATG